>JAJRPN010000030.1 GCA_024280755.1 Planctomycetota bacterium | reverse complement strand
TGGACCTCGGCCTCACGAAGCTTGTTGATGATCTGCTCTGCTGAATGCCGTTTCCTGGCCATGATTGTCTGCCTTCCAAATACGCCCATTCTACGAGGATACTCGCATAAGGAATGGACTAGTTATTGGGGGGCAGGTCACCATACACCTGTTCCGTAGTAAAACATGGCTGCACCACCGATGGCACCTTGGGGATGCGCCCGCGTGCAATGGGATCCTCGCGGATGAACCCTTGTGTTCGTCCCCATTTGAACATCATTTTGCAGAGTATCGCGGATGTTTCGAGTGAAGAAGGTGAGTACCCCGAATGCTGTTTGTGAATCTGCTCACGAAGCCACTGGCCGTACCTGTAGAACTGCTCTTCTGTAAACCCACTCGGATATTCAATCCCCTCTTGCGTGCAGAATGTCCGCAGCTTGTCCATCTCGCTGTGGTATCGAGCCAGAGTTGTCTTGGCGAGATTCTTTGATTCACTGAAAGCCAGGAATCGTTCGATCAAGGAGCTCAACTTGAGTCGTGCGGACGGTTTTTTCTTTTGAACACCATCAGCAATCTGCTGGTGGATGAGGGATGCTCTTTGGATTGCTTCGCGTTTGTTGGTGGTACCGAGCCCTTCGAATCGGCGTTTGCCTTCATGATCTCGATACTCGGCGGTGTAGGATTTAGCGACTCGTTCGACAGAGTTGCCATCGCTATTTTTCCTGTACTGACATTTCTTGCCAATGATGATTTGTGTGCCAGGCACAGTGAATTTATCCATAAACTTCATGCGTAGATTCCTTCTAGTTGGTGAAAAATGATTAAGTTGAGGCAAAGAGATAGCCCAGCCCTCGCCGGGCTATCTAGGGGGTGTTGACAGGGTGGATGGGAATGAGCAGGGACTACCTGCCCTTGAAGAACTCTCGCACCAAGATATCTCGATTGAACCGCAGCGGATTGCCTCGCTTGGTTGCGTGCTTGTAGCGTCCGCGTGAAACATTTGAATACAGCGTCGATGGGCTGACCTGCAACATCCGAGCCGCTTGATGCACGGTCATGATCGGCGGGTAATCTTCGATATTGTGAGGTTCAGCAACCTCACGCCATTGGCGAATATCATTTTTAGAGAAGGCCATAGCGTCCTCCCTTCCTACCACAGCGTGGGCAGCACCAACTGCCTAATCGGCAACCAGAATAATCGAACTGTTGCGGCCTGTTTCCGCAACTTGGACAACCTTGATGAATCGGTGAACCAGGCCCTTGCCAATCATCCAGATGATCAAAATCTTGATGGTGTTGGTAGTGTTTAAACATTGTGTGCTCCTTTGTAGAAATGAAGTGTGAAAAGTAGATGAAACAGTTATGATTCAGCCAAGTTGGACATAGCCTTCGGCCTCGCGCTCGTGCATAGAGCCTTGGATTTTGTTCATGCGTTCGGCTTCGGATTGTTGATCGAGCAGCATGTCGCGGTGAAGTTGCCCTTGATAGGCAGACACCACCCGGTCAAGTGCAGCGAGCAAGATCATGGAAGCCGCCGATGAAAGTGGAATCAGATACAGCGCAGATGTATGCTCTGGGTCTTCGGCCAAGACCAACGAGTCCAGCATCCACAAGCCAACAGCGACGATTACCAGTAGGATTGGCTCTTGCAATTGGACGACATACTTCTGATTGATCCAACTAGGAAGCAAGCCCCACAAATACTCAAGCCAGGCGGCTGGTTCTCCAAAGCTCCATCGATGAATATGTTCATGCATCGGCAGTGGGAAAAAGAGTCGGTGTACTCCGAGCATTATGTGAGCGAATGCAAGAGCAATCATCAATATCCACCATCCGAGCATGACAATCCCGGCTTGTATGGTGGTGATGTTGGGGCCAAGCCATGCCATGGTCAGAAATGACAACAGCGTGATCATGATCGCTGTTATCAAACCGATCTTTCCACGGAGGAATAAAATGCTACACCCAGAAACTCCAGTGAGCAGCAAAAATATTGACCAGTACACCAGTTGCCCGATGGCCTTGGCGAACTTGAAGGAACCGATGATCGCGGCTTGCCCTTGTTTGGCGATCCCTTGACCTTGCGTAACCCCCTTGCCGAACTCGCTGGCGGTTGTACCGAAGATCGGTGGGGACGGTTGGGTGTTGGACGCTGTAGACATGACTGTCTCCTTGTAGAAGGTGAGCATCGATTTAGTGTGTGAACGACACACACCAAATCATGGCTCACAGGTTGATTTGTTTGAAGGCCACCTTGATGTTGGCTTTGCCTGATTTGAATGGAGAGCCAAGTTTTGTGATGAAGCATTCGACGATGCCCTTGTTGACCGGGCCGCCAGTTTTCAGCTGAGCGATTTCACACGCATGCACCGATGGCTGGTACTCGAAAGAGAAATTAGAGGTTTTGCCCGAGGACTTTCCTTGCCCCTTCTTCTCTTCGTTGGATTGATCTTTCGAGCCAAATGAAGTCTTCATTTGTGGCGTACTGGTCAATGTTCGCTCACACCAAGACAGTGTTTCTGGATCTGTGTTGGCCATCATGATCTTGACTCCAGGCAATCCACAGATGGACTGGGATATAGATTCAGCTTGGGGTGATTGACCCACTGCCATGGTAATGTTTGAGATTGTCTGCGTTGCCATGACCACACCAACCCTGCGCGACCTCATAGTGCGCAGAAGTTCTGGTTCGGTCTGGGCATCGAGAAGTTCCTGCACTTCATCTTGAACAATAATCACTGGGAACGGATGCTTGGTCACATCGCGAGTCTTGAGCGATTCAAACAATGCCCGTTTGATCATCCGTTGTATACAGATACCGAGTTCACCATACTCTTGGGTACTAACATCTAAAATTAGCACCGATGGGGTCTCGGAGACAAAGCCTGGATCGAAGTCTGCATCGGGATCGTTGAGAATCTGACCAAGTTCATTTCGGGTAAGCTGGCTCAACGGCCCTTGCAGCGTGAGCACGATACTGGCCATCGTCTTCGATGGAATCTTCACCACATCCCGCAGCCACCACTTGGCTGCATGGTCACGATCGGCCTTGTCGGCCTCGGGTAAATTACGCTGATGGGAGAGACGGATCGCCTCACATACCGAGCACGATGCTTGCCACTCAGGATCGGCTGCTTCTTCCTTACTCTGTGGCACCGAGTTCATGCAATCGAGAATCCACTTGAAAGATGGGATCACTCCGCCGGCAATCGCCAGCGTCACCAACTGGCTGACGAAGTGCTCGGATTGCATGATAAAGAACCCTGCATCGCCAGAAGCAGCACCACTCTGCAATCGCTTGGTGGTATCCATAATCAGGGATACAATCTTCTCGTGGCTACCCAAGGTACCCTCGGTGTGTTCAAGCATTAATTTCACCGGGTTGAACCGCTGTTCAAGCGGGCGATAGATCACCGGGGATCGACCACATTTCTCAGCAAGCCGTGAATACTCAGCAGCATCGGTCGGTTTAACCGTCATACAAACAACGCTCGCGTCACCGTGCATCGCGGCAATGACCAAGTGATGCATCACCGATGTTTTTCCAGAACCAACAGATCCGGTCATGAAGATACCAGTCATCGCATCACGCCAAGAGATCGCATCACCTGCCTTATTGAGTAGCAGCATCGGTGAATCAAAAGATTTGTTTGGCCGCTTCTGCCAATCAGGTTTCTTCAACCGCGACTTCCGATTACCAAATAACCATGACATAACCATCCACCTTTCACCAAAGGAGTTCGAGCATCCACCCAGCACGCAAACTGGGAACAAAATTCAAGTTTGAAGATTCGTTGATAACCGTTAAGTCACCAACGAACGGGAGAGAAGACCACGGAGGGAGAGTAGATTACATAAAGCTCGGGAACACCTCCGAGGCTTGGTAAAGCCCCGAAGACTGGGTCTAGCCCTAGTAGGGTTGAGAAGGATGAGAAGTGCTACTTACCGACACAACCGCCATTGGTCACTGGCACTCGTTCTCCAGTGTCTGCGTTGATCAGCATGCCGCCAGATTCATACCAGCCTCGCGACTTGTACCATCCTGCACACTGTCCTGATTGTGGATGAGTTGACATAGTTCGTTTCCTTTCTGTAGGGCGATTTTTATCGCAAACCGCAATGCCCAAAGTTGCAATCGGTACACGAGTCAAATGAGAGCTGCTCTGCACATCGCATCACATGCTTTCGTCTGACACAATCAAGAACGCTCGAATTTGAGAATCGGGTGTGCAATCTCAAATATTTTTTACAAAAACTTCCAAACAGGTTTCTGTTGACTTTGCAGATGTTTCGTGGCATTCTACTTTTTTAACAGATTGTTGCGGGGAAGTATGACAGACAGCGAGAAGATAGTGGATGCGTGCCAACGGTATCTCCATAATGCATCTTCAGAATCGCTCTTTGATCACCAAACTATTCGAGAATACATATCTGTGGCTCTCATCGATCAGCCAACACTGGACGCACACACAGCATTAATCAACTCTGCGGCCATACACCGAGATCAGAATCCCAAAGGCTCACTTCTCTCTGATGACCGAATGAATCACATAGTCCAGAACGGCTTCAAGGACATTGAGAACACAGAACTCGCCCGATTGGCATTAAGTTCTGTAGCACTCATTGAACTCTCAAAAAGGATTGAAAGTGAAATCTCCACACCACCATCTCATTCAAACTTGCACAACCCTTGGATTCAAACGCTTTCAGCTTTCACTGATCGAGTTCTAGACAAAAAACAGGGCAGCGACAACGAAGAACTAGACCAAGCGAGAGCCGACAACATGTTTCAAGCCATGCTTACCGACAAAAACCGAGGTCGCTAGAGCACACAAAATTTTCAAATTTATTATGATCGTCCAAACCTCTGGTATCATTCAGTATCCGTACCCTACTGATACCCGAGGATACTCATGCGTCGATCCATTACTGAACAAGAGTTCACAAGACAAGGCTTATACGCGGCAGAACTCATCTCAAAGGGTGACTTTGACAAAGGAATTCTGCAACTCCACAAATGCTTTGAGTCTGCGGTCAGATCCCGCCATCTAGGAAAGAAGCACCCAGCCACATGGCGGGTCATCCATACGATCGGCAATCTATATAGAGATATCAACCTTCTTGAAGATGCAGAAACATTCTATTCAGAAATCTACCAGACTTGGAAAAGACCAAAGAAGCACTCTGTGGCGGAATCCGGGCTGTGTGCATTAATGACATTCCTCGGGGGAGTGCTGCTCGAACAGCACAAATATCGAGAGGCAATTGATATCCTAACCGAATGCCGATTGATCATGAATGAATCGAAGATGGCCGGTATCGATCATATCCACACCGCGAAAAACAATAGCGTACTCGGAGAAGCACTGGTGCACGCCGACCGATGTGAAGAAGCGGTGCAAGTATTTTTCCATGTATATGAAATACGATTAAACCACAAAGATTTTGGCAAACACCACTCATCAACATTAACTGCACAGAGTAATCTTGCAAGCGCATATGCTCGTCTCGGACAATTTAAACAGGCAATCGAAATCCGAAAAGAGTGTCTTCAACTGCGTAAAGAATCCAGCGAAGTTGGACCAACTCACCCCGACACCATCAGAACTTATTCCAACTTATCCGCCGATTATGCAAAGTCTTCGAGATTCATTGAAGCAAATGCGATTATCAAGGAAGGCGGAGTGCATATTGCTCAAAGTACACACGACATACCCGATGATTTGATCTCTCAGTTTGAACACAACAAGTCCGCTATCAAGCAGATGACAGAGCGTCCAACTGAGAACACTCAAGATTTTTATGCCTTCTACGAGCAAGCATGCAACTCTTCCACACTTGGTCCGAATCACCCGACAACTTTGACATATTTGTACTCAGCGGCGTATTCATTGCAGGTTCAAGGTTTCCATGCCACTGCCGCCACTATGCATCATGAATGCTGGGAGAAAAGAGCTGAGGTATTGGGTGAAGAGCATACTGATACTGTTGCAAGCTTCATCGCGTACGCCACCGCATCTGGTGCATCGGGCGAACATTCTGAAGCAGAAGGTATCTTGAACACAAAGATCGATCAATATAGAGATCGTGATCTGTCTCCAAGAGAGATCGAGATACTGTGCACGACACTCAATAATCTATCCGAATCACAAGGCGACCAAAATTGTTTTGATGAAGCAATTGACACTTTAAGCGAATGCGTGTTCATTCGTTCATACACACTGCACAAAGACCACCCAGATTTACTCCGAACTCTCAACAATCTTGCTGACCTCCTGATTAGGAGGCAGGCTACCAACGACCTCGAAGCTGCCAATCGATTGTTGTTTAGAATACTTCGTTCCATCAATGCACTCAGGAAACTTGCGGGAGGGATTGAAAACCGTCTCTCCATGTCGCATCTTCATATGCTTCAAGATACTGTGGGGGCTGCCGCATGGTGTCATGCTAAGGTGGATGAGGACCCTGATACGATTGTCGATATCATGGAAATAGGTCGAAACCGTGTGACGCTTGACATTCTCTCTCAGCACGGGAAATCGCTAACTGATTTGGCTCAACAAATATTTGCGGAAGGAACATGGAATAGCGATCAACTAGAACAGTTTTACAAGCTGAACAAATTGCGAGTCGACTTGGGGGAAAGACTAAACAAAGCGTACGAGTCCAATGACTCTCATTCACTTCAAACCGCTTTGGCTCTGAGCGAATCACTCGACGCCGAGTGGTCTACTCTAGAACAAGAACTCATCCCTTCCGCAGAACCCTGCCCCATCGCTGATTGCATCCGCCTACTGAGCGAAGATGAGGCGATCTTGACATACACCTGGAGCCTGAACTTCATCACCTTGACACTTCATACGACAAACGGCTCTCTGCCAATTGCCGAACCAATTGCCGCGGCAAATGAAACCCACGATCTATCCGACCGCATCAATGCTCTCTATCAGAGCATTCAAGCAAAGGATAATAACGAACTGCTCGTAGCTGAAGCGAGTGAGTTAATCGATGTGCTGGTTCCTCGTATTGTCCAATACGCAATGGCGAACATCAAGAAGGTCATTGTGATTCCAGATGGGCCACTCCATCAACTTCCGCTCGGATCAATCGCTGAACTGTCTGGCCGATCCCACTTCACACAAAAACTTTGGCCAGAAACACCATCTATTTCTGCACTCTCATATCTTCGGAACCAAGGTTCGAAAGCGAAGGAGGCATATCCACCTGGCGGACACCTACTCGCCATCGGCAACCCGAGCTATTCCGCCGCAAATTCAACAAACAGCACAACTTTGCCGCATGACAGTTCAAACAACGAATTCCCTCCACTTCCCCGCTCTGGCACCGAAGCAATCAAAATTGTTCAGCTTGCCAAAGACTCTGGATGGCAAAGCAAGTCACTGATCGCCAATGAAGCCACTCAAAGCCATATGCTTGCTCATTTCAAAGACTGCCAAATACTCCACCTCGCCACCCACGCTTTCCCTGGCTCGGTGGTAGCCCCACAAGACGCACGCATACTCATATCACCAGAAACAAATCATCTCGGTGAGATCAAGCTCGAAGAAATACTTGAGTCATTCGGCGGTGCACTAAAGCATTGCGAACTTGCAGTACTCTCTGCATGTCACAGCGGGAGTGGCCCCAAGATAGCGGATTCACAAATAGCATTGCCGCTCGGCTTCATGCACATGGGAGCGAAGAACATTGTTGCCAGCCGATGGAAGGTTGACGATACGGCGACTTATTTATTGATGATCAAGTTCTATGATATCCTTCTTCGGGGGAATGAACAAGATTCTGCTGCTCAACCTCTCAACCCTGTTTCCGCACTCCAAGAGGCAAAGCAGTGGCTGAAGACAAGTACACTTCGTGAAGTCAGCAAGCTACTCCCTGACCAACTGACTCCTGCAGAAACAAAGATGATGAGCACGCACCGCGAAAAAGAGCAAGCCACGGGCGAAGACTCACACCCTTATAGCCACCCCGTATATTGGGCTTCATTTGCAGTCACAGGTGCAGGGTAGGAACTAGAGTTCAATCCGCAGTAATGATGTTGTAGTACAGTCTCGGACATCAATCGATAGCTCGATGGTATCGTATGGTCTTGGGTGGCGTTCAGATTTCACCACAAGCACAATCGCCTCATCAGCAACGGCTGTCCCAAGCACTTGCTCATTCTGATCCAACCACCTCATTGACAAATCAGTGATTTCTCGATCGACAAATGGCAAGAAAGCACTGACGAGAAGCTCTTGATGACCATACTGAATATCAACCTGGATTTCAATCTTTGAGCCAATCTCTGAATCAAGACTCCCCGAGATATCTTCAAGCACAAAGAGTTGAGGGTATCCATTCAAAGATCGTGGCTCATCCGATTCTTCTTGGCCATCTTGATCCCCAACCTCACCTCTCCACACATCACCAGCCAAGACTGGTTCAGCCTCTTGGGAATCTGAAAGCTCGACTGAATCTTGCGCATCGCCAATGAATGCTAATCGAGTTGATATTTCTCGATCAGATATCGAAGGCAGTTCTTGCCCGAGAGTTGGGTGTTCCGAGTGTAAAAAATCAGCCCACACAGGCGTGAGTGTGCCCGCGCATGATTGAACACTGATTTCTTGTCCAATCTCCTGCAGTCCGACAAGGTCTAAGCTCATCACAAGCAACTCTTGATCTTTGAGTCTGCTGAATCCTGAACTCAAGATCAAATCTCGGTAGTGAATCGAGTCCAAAAACTCTCTTTGCTGATAGTCTGAAACATCAAAGTGACCAGTCAACTGCTGAACATGAGCAGCTAAGAATGAAGGATTCACACAGCACAACATCAAATACTGCTCAACCCCAGTTCGAAACTCAGAACTCAACTCACTGGCAGAAGGTTGCCGAAGTTCGAGAATGATGCTGGCAAGGATAGAACGAGGATTAGTCATGGGTTTCCTCCGTCAGCAACTGTCCGGCCAACTGTGAAAATGGATATAAAAGTAGCTCATGCACCAACAACCCCAACTCCGATTGAAATTGCCGAAGAATGGAGTTGCCAATTCTTCCTGCTTTTTTACGAGCCTGGTCAGCATTGATTGGAGGCTTCAGATACTCTCCAACTTTTATCCAACTCCAATCGCTTATGTAGCGATTTCGCAACAACTGGATATCTTCAGGCCTGAGTTGCTCGCGAACACTTTCACAGGCTTTGATTATTTGTTCCTGATTGATCGTTGGCTTATCCGCTGCCTCGATGGGAGGAGCTTTGATTGCCTCGGCTTGATCATTTAGTTCTCTTAAACGCGGTTGACGCCGTTTTTTTCTAAACCTTGAAGTGATGAGATTGGCAAGTGATCTTACCAAGTAGTTTTCAAATGCTTGGGAGAACTCTGTTCCGCATCGTTGACATTGCGCATTGTCAAAGGCTCCGCCGCATTTGCATGACAGTTCACGATTATTCAAACACTTCCAGACCTTCTGAAAACACTCTTGAGCCAAATCGTCTACCTCATGATCTGGGATGCCTTTTCGGACAGCGATCAATCGGAGTTTTCGAAACAAGCGGAGGCGTTCTTTTTCATCCAGTTCATTTCGTATCAACTGATGGGTTTTCATGGAGATGCTCGCCGTATGTCTAAAGAGAATAATTTGATTTGAGTTCCAGCATCAATCATATCATGGTTTACGGAGAATAATTTGGAACTCCGTCCGAGGTAAAAAAATCGCCGTATTTGGAACTCTTTTGGAACTCACCCTCGAAATCCCACTAAAAAACCGTGTTCCTGAATCAGAAACACGGTTCAACGGGGAGAGATCCTGCATATGGCATTGTGTCTCTCGGCTCTCTCGAGTCCCGGTATTACGAGCCTCTTTGCCCCATACCGTGGGGGGCCAGCAGTTTGTTGTGGGTTTTGATGTCCGTTTTGTCCGGTTTTTTGAGCGACAATCGGCGTTGAATCTCGCTAGAATCGGCCATGAATGGGTCAATACCAACGATTTCTGGCGATATGCACCTTGTCCAAACGCCAAGACCTGGACATCGCAAAACACGGCGTGTGTCCCCTGATTCGCGGAGTTTGTGGCACCTGATTGAGTCGATTGCGATCGCCATGGCTCAAGGATACGGGCTGGCGCGTACTCGTGCACTCTCCCATGCAGCTCCAATGACGAGAATGTTGGGGCAGCGGGATCATCTCTATACAGAGACGGCAATGCTTGAGCGGGAGGTGGCCATCTTCAGGGCGCAGCGAATGGCCAAACCTCCCCGAAGACGGCCTCAGTTCGATCCCAGACAACGGGCTGAGATCTTGCAACTCTCCGTATTCAGAGGGTGGAGTTCGAAGCAAACTGCACTTCGATTCGGGGTGCATCCCAACACAATTCGGAACTGGCGCCGATCTTTGCGAGATAAAGGAAGAGCGGAACGATTACTCGGCGAGCCGCCTTGGAATCGGCTTCATGAAGCGGTGCGGTGGACGGTTCATGAGATCCGGCGGCTATGCCCCGAGCGTGAGTTTGGCACGAGGACCATTGCTCTCCACATGATCAGAGCGGGGATCCAGATCAGCCGAACATCAATACGACGAATCCTTGAAGAAGAGCGATGTAAAACCGATCGTTGGCAAAGGCATGTCCCCACACCGGATGCTGGGGATGCCATCCACCTCATGAATCCCAAGGCCCCTCACTTTGTCTGGCACACCGATATCACTGAAGTCGGGGTACTTTGGAAACGGTTCGAGATTGCAGCGGTGCTGGATGGGTATTCTCGAAAACTCTTGGCAATACAAGTGTTTAACCGGCGCGTAACGACGGATGACATGGTCAGACTTATCCAGAATGCCGCGGTGCAATCCGACACAACACCACGGTTCTTAATCAGTGATCGAGGCTCACAGTTTCGCGTGCAGTTTACTGATGCATGCCGGGCTCAAGGCATTGTGCATGTTCGTTGCAAGGTGCGGGTTTGGCAGCTCAATGCGAAGATCGAACGGTTCTTCAGCACATTGAAGAGTTGGTTGCGACCGAGTTGCCTCATTCCTACCGAAGCACGGATCCAAGAGCGGCTCGATGAGTTTCAAATCTGGTACAATGAGCACCGCGTGCACGGAGCACATCCTGCCCATACGCCGAATGAACAGTTAGTAGGCATTGAGCGAGATCCTGTTCGATTTACGCATGGGGGCGGTGCAGAACCGACAATTCGAATCGACAGACAATCAACTCGTGGGGATCCGAAACTCTTTCGACTCGATATTAGAGTCAGAGAGCAAGATAGAGCCGCATGAAGGCTGAACACAATGCCTCAAGCATGCCACACAAACTTGCTGGCCTCCTACTCGTTGTGAAATACCGAGTAATGCGGTGATTAGGCCGCCTATTCACCGCAAATCATGCAGGGTTCCGCTTGCGTGTGCAGTGAATACCGTGTATAATCGCCGCAAAGAAAGCGGTGATTATGGCGTATATCCATGAAAATACAGATTGGCCTCAGTTCTTATGGGACGCGGATGCCTTGGCGTCGGCCCTTGCTGCGGTACGCCACAAGCAAGGGCTGCTACTCGGCAAGATGGAGTCCATGGGCTTCGATCTCCGTACCGAGGCAAGCCTCACCACACTGACAAACGATGTGGTCAAGTCCTCCGCCATCGAGGGTGAGCCGCTCAATCCTGATGAAGTTCGTTCCTCACTCGCTCGCCGACTCGGCTTAGACATCGCCGGGCTCCCCCAAGCTGGGCGTGATGTCGAAGGCGTCGTCGAGATGATGCTCGATGCCACCCAGGGCTACGAGTCGCCATTGACCAAAGACCGCCTCTTTGATTGGCACGCGGCTCTGTTCCCTACCGGTCGCAGCGGAATGCGAAAGATGGTCGTTGGCGCATGGCGACCAAAGGAAGCCGGTGCGATGCAGGTGGTCTCTGGGCCGATTGGCCATGAGAAAGTCCACTACGAAGCACCCATTGCAGATCGACTCGACGGCGAGATGACAGCATTCCTCGATTGGTTCAACGCACCACCAACGACCGACCCTGTCATCAAAGCAGCAATCGCTCACTTCTGGTTTGTGACAATCCATCCATTCGAAGACGGCAACGGTCGCATTGCACGAGCCATCGCCGACATGGCACTCGCGCGAGCCGACAACATGTCCGAGCGTTTCTACAGCATGTCCTCGCAAATCGAAGTCGAGCGTAAGAAGTACTACCTCCGTCTCGAATCATCCCAACGCGGAACCCTCGACATCACATTCTGGTTGGAGTGGTTCCTGTCATGCCTGGACAATGCGGTCGAAGGTGCCCAAGAAACTTTGGCGGCTGTGATGTACAAAGCCAAGCTGTGGCAATGGATCAATCAAGATCCAGTCAACGAACGCCAACGCTCAATCATCAACCGAATGCTCAACGGCTTCAAAGGCCACATGAGCACATCCAAATACGCCAAACTCGCCAAATGCTCAACCGACACCGCACTCCGCGATATCCGTGAACTGGTCGACCGCGGCATCCTTCTACAAAACCCCGGTGGCGGTCGCAGCACGAGCTATCGCCTCACAACCACTGAGGCGAAGGGCAAATAGTGTTATTGTTTTATATCTATAGTATGCCAGTTGCATTTTTGCCCCATTGGGTTTGGCGACCTGCCCCGCGGAATCTAGTCCATTCTTTAATGCGAGACTCGCTGGCCCCCTACTCCGAACTAATTGCCTCTACTTTTGTTCTTTGGGAATTCGTTAGCAAATTCTCATAGATAACAAAGTGATCTGCTTCAAGACCGCTTGCCACGAATCCCCATCTTCGTTTCCTCCTCGATCTGAACAAACGCTCCAAGGATTTGGCGGAGCTCAGGATTGAGTGTGTCGGGTTGTTTCCAGAGGGTGCGAAGGGAGCTCGCATCAAGGCTGCTGACCATGTCCCAGAAGGAGGATTCTTGGAGTAGGTTTTCGAATTTTTTGTACTGTTCTGGTTGGGATGTTTTTCGTGGGAAGACTGCTTTCTCGCTGGTGCGAATGGTCGCTTCGAGCTCATCGCCTTGAACAACGCTCATGCCTTCGCGACTGGCGTACTCAAGTAACGCTTCTTGGATCTGTTCTATCTCATCATCGATTTCATTGGTTTGGAGCGTGAACGCCCCTTTGAGCTCGTCCTTCTTGGATTTAAGCTCAGCCCATGCGTTAACGAGCTTAATGCCGGGCTCATCCTTGTAGTCATTGATCGGCAGCCCGTTCACACGCACCTCGTGTTTCTTGATTGGGCAGACCGATTGGTAATCACAGAATCGGCACAAGCCAGTCTCATTAGTCTCGAAGGCTTCTTCGTCTTTACCTCGTAAACCAATATCATGGATCGTGCCTAGAGCATTGTTCTGAAGATCCGTAAGTTGCTGAGTTGTGCGTGCTGAGG
Source organism: Planctomycetota bacterium (assembly GCA_024280755.1). Lineage (GTDB taxonomy): Bacteria > Planctomycetota > Phycisphaerae > Phycisphaerales > UBA1924 > UBA1924. The sequence continues at coordinate 134,666 of JAJRPN010000030.1, read as the reverse complement.
TGATGGTCTCTCCGAAACGAAGAAAATGCCAGTGCAGTTCGACGCGTTCGATACTCGGCCACATCTGGCGGATCCCAATCTCGTAGTACGCCAGTTGTGGATTCGAGTCCATGTCAGCTTGCGTTGGTAGGCGCTTATTGGTCTTGTAATCATGGATGTGCCAAATGCCATCATCACCTTTGGCGAGCCGATCGATATATCCGACCATTCCGATATCCTGCTCACTGTTCAAATCAAACCGAACCATCTGTTCGAGCTCAATGGTGATTGAGTCATCAAATGGGTGATGCGCATCGTAATAGTTCCCGACGCATAGCTCGCCTAGAGCAATATACTTCTGTTCGTCCATTCCTTCGTCTTGGATGACGATGTCCTCGCCCCAGCTATTTTTCCAGAGCAGATTGAACTCGGCGAGTGCTTCGTCCTTGCTCGGCACAATACCAGTCATCACTTGTTTATAAAGCCATTCAAGCGCATCGTGGCAGCGTGAGCCGAAGAAAAGTGCGACTTGGCGTGGCGTGTCTGGCAGATCAAGTTTCACGACATATCGATAGTAATACTGACGTGGGCAATTACGAAAACATTCTATCTTGGAGTGCGAATATGTGGGCAAAGAGAATCCTCATGTCATTCTGATGAGTGCGATTGTGATATGATCGTGTCTCTATCCACTATACATGATTATTCACTCGCACGATGAAAGTTGAAAAATGATGACGCAATCCATCCAAGATCTTCGGAATCATTGGCAACCGATCAAAGACGGTGATGCGAATGTATCTCAACATGATGCCATCCGCATTCGGCTCCACCGGTGTTGGAGCTGGATGGAAAGGATTGAAGAACTCGAAACCGCAGGACTCGGGCATGACGACCCGAAACTGATCTACTACTGGATCGCCCACAACAGTCTCTACGGACGATGGAACACACAAGCACGCGAACCCATCGGCGATCGATCCTCCCTCGGCATATTCACGAAGCGGATCATGGACTTCGACCAGAACGGGCTTATCCCCAAGCTGCTCACAGAGCAACGCGAAGAGATTAAAGCGATTGTTGGCAACGAGTTTCTCAATAAATACTTCTGGCAAGACCCTGGAGAAAACGAAGCGCGACGAGCGCAGAACAAAGCCCGCCAGCTTCCTTCCATGCACTTTGAAGGACGGTTTGAGTCGATTCTTAGCATGACGATCGAACGCGTCTACTTCATCCGATGCCAGCTTGTGCATGGAGCGGCGACCTTTGATAGCAAACTCAACCGAGAAGCCGTAGGTCGTTGTGGCCGATTCTTGGGACTGTATCTTCATGCCGTCTCCCAAATCATCATCGACCACGCTTGGCGTGAAGACTGGGATGATCTGTGCTATCCGCCGATTGATAACTGATGGTATTGTTCTACTGTGAGAACGCAATATTTTGGCGTTGAATCCAATCCAAATGACAACCCTATGACAGTCTTGCAACATACACATTTGGTTTTAGACTTGACAAAATTGTAAAAGTTGCTATAATGAAAACATGCTTGAGGAGTTTGGTGCATAATCCGTGCAAATAGCCTGTTCATACAGGCCCGAACTGCAACCGAGCGGGGCGATGTCCCTTGCCCGCCGCGGTGCATAGCTACGACTGCAAGTCATGTGTTCAGAATGAACCGTGCGACAAGCAGCCTGCGTAGACAAGCGACTGGATCTGTTCATAGAAGAACTTGATCAAAGTAAAACAAAGGACATGACAATCAAGATTCGGCCAACTGGTCACGATCGGTTTTTACGCGCAACTGCGTGATGCCGCGATGCCATCAAGTATTCGTATCCGGTCAACAGACATGCATACAAGCATGAAGCTATCCCATGGCGCGTTGCCATCGGGGATATCGGCATGCCACACAAAAGGAATATATATGGGCAACAGAGCAAAGCGAATGGAAATACTTGAATCAATGGGTCTGATCCGTCAGGAATCCCCGAGTCGGGTAACCGAATCAACCACACATGAGTTCACACAAATCATGGCGATTCAAGGCCACGACCGAGAAGAGCAAAGAATTATCCATCATTGGACCATGAGCCCGCCTTCCAATGAAGATTGGGAAATGGAAGCTGGGGCGGGCGATGTGGTCGCTGCTTGCATTCCTCAGTTTCTCGATGCGAACGATATCAAAATCCATTCTGTTGCTGGACCTCGCGGCGGTATGCCAAAGTACCGAAGCGTGCAATCAGCCGACGGCTTCATCCGAACACCACGCGAAGTCACCTACTTCGTGGAGCATGCTGAATCAATGGAACGATTTGTGCTTCAGGTCGAAACGGATCGCTGTGGCGATATAGAGATATCTGTCTACTCACCAAACGCTTCGAGCTGGATTGCCAAACTCCGTTCATTTGCCAAAGCGAATAACCACCTTCGCGGACAAACTTTCGATCTGCTTGGAAAACTCATTGATCACGGTAATATCACGCTCGACGATGTCATCCTCACAGAGAACCAATCACAGGTGATCAATCGCCACATCATCGAATATGCTCGTAGGATCAATGAGCTCAAGGGCCGAGGCGCTCGGGGCCAACGCGGAGTGCTTCTCGAAGGCGTCCCTGGCTGTGGCAAGAGCATGCTGCTTCGCGCCATCGCCAACGAACTCGATGGCATCTCCGTATGTATCGCTGGACCGGACCAAATCTGTCGCCACGGGAGTATTGAGGTGCTCAAAGAACTCATCGAGATGACTGCTCCATGTGCCGTCTTCATTGAGGAGATTGATATCTTCGGAGCCGATCGCCGACGCGGCGGCAGCCCAGGCATGGCAGAGCTCATGCAGGTGATGGACGGCTTACGCAATGTGCCGGGCGTGCTGTGGGTCGGCACGACCAACCGCCCAGAAGTAGTTGAGACCGCTCTCGCAGATCGTCCGGGCCGTTTCGATCGTCGGCTCAAGTTTGGCCCGTTGCCAGACAAGGAACGAAGCCGACTCGTTGAGTGCATGATTCTCCCTCAGAGATTAACGCCTGGGGCATTAGAGCTCGCTACAAGTTTCACGGAAGACATGACAGGAGCCCAAGTGCGTGATTTGGCCGAGACGCTTCGAATTATCTCTGACAAAGAAGAGTTTGATGTATCCGATGTCCGTGTAGCGTGGGAAGACTGCGGCTTTGAGGCCGAAAGGGTATTCGGCTTTGCCCGTTCTGCGAGCTAAGTACTCCGTTTGATTCGTTATAGTGGATAGGATTGTGAAGATGTTTGTCATTAACATAAACTAGAATTGGAGATACATATGAAATTTGATTGGAAAACAGAACTGCATGGGAAAATCTTGCAGAATCTAAGACGCACTGAGAACATGTCGCAAGAAAAGCTTGGCAAGGAACTTAAAATTGCCCAACCAATTGTGAGCCTTATTGAAAATGGAATACAACCACCATCAAGCGATCAAGTTGCAGCAATCGTAAAGCTATTCGGATTTCAACCATTCATTGATGGCTCTGCAACAAAATTAGAAGCGAATAGTTTGTTGAGCAACTGGCTACGACATGCGATGGAAAAGAAATCCATGACTGTTAAAGACCTGGTTGAAAAAACAGGCCTATCAAGGACCCCAATAGACAGTATCCTCAATGGCAAAGACTCTAATCCAAGAGTTCGCACAAAGGAAAAACTTCAAGAGGCGCTTGGGATTCAAATAGATCAAGACATTGAAGCAGAGATTAAACGAGATGCTGATCTGGGAGTAGATGGAGTTGGCGCATTCACCGATTTCGACCCGTATGATTGGAATGATGTGCCCCGTGTCCCAGGCATTTATGTGTTCTACGACATTAGTGACCGGCCTATATATGTCGGAATGGGAGGTTCCATTTACAACCGATGCCGTGAACATGAACAAAAATTCTGGTATAAATCACCCATAGTGTACAAAGCTTCGTATGTCGAAGTGCGTGACAAAACCCTGAGAGAACAAATCGAACGGGTCATGATTCGTTTTATGAAAACAAATGCAGTCATCAATAAACAGTTGGTTGAGCGGGACGAAAGCGACCTTGACGAATGAAATGGTTGTAGTTGATTAATAGCTTATAAGCCTATCCGATTAAAGTTTGCCTTAACTCTATAGGCAGCTATCGGATTGCTAATGCACATCTTTTCCATCTAATCCGCACCGTGCGGCGTGGTATCGCACATCCATAACCCAAAGGAGATCGTATTTGAACAAACAAACCGCCAAGAAAATCACCGACAACAAGCTCGCCCGATTCGGAGCCATCTTGGTGCTCGGGCTGGTCGCAGCCTTGATCATCATCACTCGCCAGACTTCGGCTGAAGCAGACCGGGTCGTCTACGAGTTTTATGAGACGACTCGCCAAACGAGTGAGTTTGGAGGATGGGCAGCATTGTCATTATCCCAGCTCACCGCTGTAGAAAAGAAAATGGCCGCGAAGGAGCTACTCGAAAGACTGTATGAAGAAGATCATGTCATCCATGAACTACCATGGACTCATCGATGGTCATTCAACCGTCAGTTCCGTGCTCGAATTTTCGACATGGGTGATTGAAAGACAAAGCTGAATCAGTAGTCTTCGCAAACTCTCTTGCAGAATCCATCAGTGCTTCGTGGAGAGTTTTTTCTTTGCCTGCCGTGAAACAGGAATGCGGAGCGCATCAACGGCCATAATACATCATGGCCGAGAACAATAAGACGAAGTACACACGCATCCATCGCCTGCTCAAGGTGCTCACGCTGATCCAATCGGGTCAGAAATGCACGCCGGGGGAGTTGGCTGAGGAGTGCGGGGTTTCCGAGAGGACCATTTTTCGGGATCTGACCGAACTCAACGGAGCCGGATTCAATATTCCAAATGAGAACGGCAAGTACCGCATCGATAAAGACCGCTTCCTCCCACCGGTTCAGCTCACCATCCACGAAGCTCTCGCAATGGCAACTTTGTGCGAACATCTCGCCCAGACTGAGCAGATTCCGTTCACCAAACCCGCATGGGACGGCCTGAGCAAAGTGCTCGCATCGATCCCACAATCCATCCTCGATGAACTCTCAGAGACACGCAAGCAGATTGTCATCAAGACTGCATCATCGAGCCCGAAGGATGGCTACGAGGATGTGTATGAAACGATGCAACTGGCAATCGCGGAGAGAAAAACACTCGTCTGCCAGTATGAATCAGTAAAGTCGCCAAGCGAACCGCCAACAGACTTTGACTTCGAACCCTACACCATGCTCTTCTCTGTCCGCGCGTGGTATGTCATTGGCCACCACCATGGACGCGGCGAGCTTCGCTCACTCAAGCTCAGTCGATTCTGCAAAGCAGTCATCACCGACAGTTCGTACACCATCCCCACCGATTTCTCACTCGATCAATACCTCGGCAACGCCTGGCGGATGATGCAAGGCAAGGACGCCGAGATCGAACTCTGGTTCACGCCAGGCTTTGCAGAGACGATCAGTGACACGATCTGGCACAAGACGCAAGAGATTGAATACAACACCGATCACTCGGTGACGATGCGATGCACGGTATCGGGCTTCGATGAGATTGTCTGGTGGATACTCTCAATGGGTCCTAACTGTAAAGTGATTAAGCCGGCAGCACTGAGAGATCGGGTGCAGAATCTAGCAGCACAGACAGCCGAGCAGTACCGCCAAAGTGAGATCGACGCGTCTCTTTGATTCATATTTGAGACAATCAGACTGACAGCTGTATGTCAGCGAGCAGCCCCTAGATGACAGCTGGGTGTCAGCCGCTCTGTACAAGTTGTCTTGTGTGCATTGACGGCAGCGTTGCAACTTCTATGGTGAACACATCGTTCCCTCCTGTTATCTCTCCAACATGTGATGACCCGCCCGTGGCTGTGCTCGAGGGAACCACAGCTAGGCCCATTGACTCTGCTGCGCACACATTCGCACAGCTGGGTCAATGGCGAGGCGGGTTCAAATGGTCAAGAAACTTTGACAAGGAAATGAATCATGAAACGATATCAAGCCATCGCCACACTCTCTGTTGGACTTGCACTCAACACTTTTCTTTCTGGTTGTTCAGTCGGGATGGCACTCCACGGCGCAGACAATCCAGACATTGGTGTAGTACGGGCAGGGCAATCTCGAAGCGTTGTTGAAACTGAGTTTGGTCGTCCAAAGACCTTTGATATTGAAGACCGCCGAGCATTGTACGAATACACAACTGGCGAGAGCGGCTCACCAGGCCGTGCGATTGCACATGGTGTTGGCGATATTCTTACATTTGGTCTTTGGGAAGTTGTGGGCACGCCGGTCGAAGCTGTACAGAAGCACACATTTTGGAGTTTGTCGATCTGGTACACAGAGCAAGATGATGTGCTTCGTTGGGACGAACCACGCAGACGATAATGATTCACGACCTTGTGATCTTGGCGTTTTTGTTTTTCATGATCAGTTTAGATTGAGCGAGTGTCGAGCAAATGTGATAAACTATGCCATCCAATCAGGATGGCCATTGCCCGTTCATTGGTCTGGAGATTTATGCTCCATTGGATTCATAATTATAATGGAGGTGATCGATGGCAGAAATTCCTAGTCTCTCACAATTGAAAGTAGTGGATCTCCGTGAAGCTTGGGCTCATGAAGCGCATAACTTCACGCCTTGGCTTGCTGAAAATATTGATCAGTTGTCTGAAGCCGTTGGAATTCCACTAGAGGTAGAAGGGACCGAAGTCTCTGTAGAATCATTCTCGGCCGACATCCTGGCTAGAAACACAATGGATGATTCTACTGTGCTCATTGAAAATCAGCTAGAGGGTTCTGACCACACTCATCTGGGCCAGATTATGACCTACCTTGCTGGGTTGGAAGCTCAAACCATTATTTGGATCGCGAAGGATTTTCGTGAACCACATCTTGCAGCTCTAAATTGGCTCAATGATCACACAGACGAACGGTTCGCCTTCTTTGCCGTGAAAATCAAAGTGGCGCAGATTGCAAACTCGCCACTGGCTCCAATATTTGATGTCGTAGAACGGCCAAACAACTGGGAAAGGGCGGTGCATGCAAAGACTGCTCAGAGAGAGGGCAACTCAAAGTTGACACAAAATCGCTATGAGTTTTGGACGGCATATGTTGATCGCGTTGATGGAGAGCGTGAGCGAACAGGAGAAGCAGGCAAGTCGAGCAATCGCTGGCGTGTATTGGAGGATCTCGGGTTTATAGTTTCACTTTATGCCGCGAAGGATGGGGTAGGCGCATTCATACGGGGGCTGCCACGAGCGAATGGGACAGAGGTCAGAGAAACTCTCTTTCCACACGAAGCGACATTAACAGAAAAACTTGGCAATGGAATCGGTGATGGTACAGATCATTTTTTCCAAAGTTGGAAACCCGGTGATTACACAAATATAGACCAGCGAGATCAGTTGATTGACTGGTTAGCAGGCAAAGCTGAGTTGTACGAACAAGTTCTCTCCGAACTTTACTGAGAATGCATTTAGCAGCATGTTTGATCGACAAGAGAAGGCTGATCCACGGATCGGTCTTTTCTGGTTTCATACTCGCTTACTCTAGCACAAAGTCAATCATCGGTTTCATGGCGACAAAGGACTTGGCGAACAAATCTACCGCTTTGACCGACTGGATCTTCTGGCATTCATAAGAGAAGATCACTTCTATTCCGAGTTGGATGTTTGAACGCTTGTTGGTCATGACTTGATAGATGGACTCAACCCATTCAGGCTGATACTTCACACCGTCAGCCCCTCCGGTGGTGATTGTGCGAAGATCTGCTTCCAGCCGAGCATCCTTGATCCCTGCAGATCGCTGACTTGGATAGTGTCGTTGGAGCGCGTAGACCATGGCTTTCGATTCTGGTGAAGCCTTTAGTATGGGCCTCAGGGAGTGCTCCACCTCTTTAAGTAAATCAATAAATCCACCTTGCCCTAAAACCTTGAGCTTCTTCCGAAAGCCGCCCTTGATCCCGTTTGCAATTGTGAGTGTCGCTACCGCTTCATCTCTGCTTATCCCCATATCAAGATGGGGAAAATGCGTGAACTCCTTTGCGCTGCTTGCGATTTTAAGAGGCAAGTAGTCCCAAACACGATTCTCACCACTGCCTGTGATGGCTGATCTTCTTTGCCCTTTCGGATCAATACCTAGCTTGTGCAAGTCCTTACGCTGTTGAAGTTCGTCGCCAAGAAGCCTGATTAGGCGTTTACCTTCACGATAGGTGTACGGGTTATCTGTCGTAAAGCGTAAGCCATCAAACATGGTTAGTGTCCCTCGAATGGAGTACTCCTCCGCGATCATTCGCGACTCGAATATCTCCATGTACTCAGTCAATGTACGTGCCCAGTGCGAAGATCCAGAGTGCTTGCGAAACCATGCGTACACATCTCTCCAAGCCTTGTGTACCGTCCTCTCAGGAAGGTGCTTGGGTGGTTTATCTATTGAAAGCAGGAGCAGAAAAGGGTTGTCAAACTCGTGCCGCTTAGCAGTAGCGATATGCCTACGCAGTTGATCGAGACTCACAGGCGAACTAATCTTCGATTCGATCAGCATCGCCCATCCGAGTTCTGAATATACACAGCCATCGGGAAGGCCAATGCCATCCTCCGTATCCCCGGATACAGGTTTGCCCGGAATCTGCTGCTCAGTTATGTAGAGACCATTGGGATGGGGGATTCCATCGCACCCAGCCCACTTGAGAAATGGCTTGAGCAGCGAGCGATCTGCATCGAGCGTACAAATCAGCGCATGTGTAAGCCGATTCTCTGGTTGTGTGTATTGATCAAAGACATTGCGCATCGGGAAAGTATAGGGAATGGATTTATTCAACGTACCGATTCAAGCAACTGAATAGCAATAGGCGCTGGTATAAAAACATCAAATCCATGCTGTTCTTACCCATCCTTTTCCCAACCCAATACACTTTCCAAGGAATCTACATTTCGAGAGCTCTGAAGCAGGAGATTCATCGTGAGCACACAAGACAACGAAACGATCATTCTTACTCGCTCCGAGCTGTACGACCGTGTTTGGTCAACAGCGATGCGGAATCTAGCGCCCAATCTTGGCATCTCTGACGTGGGACTCAAGAAACTCTGCAAACGCTTCAGCATTCCTACTCCACCGAAAGGCTACTGGGCCAAGAAGGAGCATGGGAAGAAAACTGACAAACCAAAGCTACCGACTTCATATAGACCTACACATTTTGAGATCAAGTTTCATCCAAATGCGAGAAAACTGCAATCTCAACTGAATCAGGTAAACACAAACTCTGCTGTCCCAGACAAGTGCAGCGAGAAAAAGATTGTAGTTCCTGAACTGTTATCTGCCCCACTTCCAATCGTTGAGCGAACCAAGAACTCTCTGGAATCCACCAAACCTGATGACGAAGGGCTTGTTCAGCCCAGAGCCAAGAAAACGCTTGACATCATGGTCGCCCCTGAGAACATCGATCGCGCCTTACGTATTATGGATACCTTACTCAAAGACATTGAAGAAAGAGGATTGCAGTTTGAACTTATCCCTAAGAACGACACCTGGGTTTCAGCAATAAAGATAAGCGACGAGCAAATATGCTTCGGCATCTCTGAAATCGTTCTCCGCGAAGAACGCGAACCCACTCCTCATGAGAAGGAAAAAATGAAGAGATGGTCATGGCATCAGAATGACAAGTTCTACAGAAAGGTGCCCACCGGGCGTCTCTGTTTGACGATCCACTCCGGCCCATCCGATGGCCAACGACGCCGCTTCAACGATACGCAGCGATGGAATGTCGAGAACCAACTCAATGGCTTCATCACTGCTATGTATCGTACTGCCGAAAGCATCAAGATTGACAGGGCTCAACGAGAACAACGACAATGTGAGTTGGAAGAGTCGGAACGAAAGCGTCATGAGTTTGAACGCCAACGCGATTCGAAGCTACAAGAGATCAAGGAAGAAGAACAGCGGATTTCAGAGCTGATGAGTAACTCCGAATCCTGGAACACAAGCCAATCGCTTCGACACTACATTTGTGCTGTTCGCGGCTGGGCTTCTGAAGAAAATTCCAGTCTCGATCAAACCCGCCTAGACAGTTGGCTAAAGTGGGCGACAGATCAAGCTGATCGACTTGACCCACTGAAGGAAAGCCCCACTTCCATTTTGGATGAGAAATCAAAATGGAGTAATTGGTATTACTGAATTCAGTCCTGCCTCAACATCTTCGCCCCTCCAATAACACTTCTGCCTGCTGCCTATAACTCCATACTTTCCCCAGCCGTTTCCTCACAGTGGCAAGATAGAGCCGCATGAAAGCTAAACAGAGTGCCTCAAGTATGCCACACAAACTCGCTGGCCCCCTACCGAGCAAGCACTGCAATATCCTGGCCCACCGCTACACACTATATTTCATCCGAGGTCACACACACAGCATAATCGACACCCAAGGCCTTGAAGTGCTTCCGTGCGCAGCGGATCCTGTAGCGCTCGCTCTCACTCAAGGTCTCTTCTGCAAGAGTGTCTTTCGTTTCACGTACGAGGTATAGCTTTGGCTCACCCTGCGAGTCCTTCTTGATGATTACCCAATCTGGGTTGTAGTTACCAACTGGAGTGGGCACTTTGAACCCGCCGGGAAGCTTGGCGAAGCAAAGTACATCGCCTCGGTTCTGAAGGTCCACGGCGAAAGTGTGCTCTACGCCAGAATCAACGGCAATCGGCTGAGTAAGGCTTCGCAAAGGCGATCCTTCTTCAACGGTAAGAGTCACGATCCTGTCGATGCTATGAGCAACCTCTTGGCCATCGAGCTCGCTGAGCTTGCGCTGGTCATAGCACGATCCCTCGGCAGGCTCATAAGTAACCCCCTCGACCAGTTCGGACGCTAATGTGTGACGGATAAGCCGAGTGCAGTCCTCCAAGTAGCGTGCAGGATGCTTGCTGAAGTTCTTAAACGTCCCTGAGCCCTTCAGTATGCTCGACAGACTCTCGCGGCTTAAGTCGATTCGTGCTGACATATAGCTCAGCGGGTCAGGCAAGCGCTCCGAGAGCTCGATCTTCTCTGTTCTGTTTTCTCGCACCTGGCCCGATGAAACGCCCTTGGCAGACACCTTCAGGTCGGTGGTCGTGACTTCAACCGTCCGGCTGATGTCATGGACCAGGAAATGATCGCGTAACGATTTGGATGCAGATTTAATCAGGTTCTTGGAGTCGATGTCGAGCCGATATCGCGTTCTCCGCGAGATCTTCTTCCACATATCCTGGAATGCAGGATGATCGAGAATCGACTTGTTGAGCTTGAGTGTCGTGTGCGGCTTATCGGGGCGAATGTGATGTTCGATCTTGTGCTCAAGAAGGATCTTCTCAATCTCTGCGCTGAAGGGCCTGAATACCGTGGATAGTGCCTTGGGCATCGCCTTGAAATCAGGGGCCTGGACAAGGGTATTGTCCGACTCAAGAATACCTGCCTCTTTCAGTTCCTTGTGAAGTTTGCTGGCCTTCTCAAACCCGATCGGACCTTCACTCGTCGCGAGTTCGGCGAACGCCCGTGGTAACACAACGCCAAAAGCGACACCGCATTCTTCTTGGAGTTCTCTCTGGAGGCCCTTGGCGTAAGAGGTGTAGTCCTCCGCCCCTACAACGGTGAGCTCATTGATTACCCGGTCTCGAATGCGGACGCCACGGGCATCCACGGGTAGACGCAAGCCACGCCCGAGCTCTTGACGACGGCGGGTCGTCGTCTGCGCTCCGCCTAGCTTGCAAATCTGAAAAACGTTGGGATTGTCCCAGCCCTCTCGCAATGCTGAATGGCTGACAATGATTCGTAGCGCTTCGTCCGGATCGAGCAGTTTGCCTTTGTTCTGCATGATTTTTTCATATGCGCTTTCATCGTCTTTCGTGTTTCCCTTGGTGTCCTTGGCCCGCCCCCTCTTGTCTTGGGCGAAGTAGCCATCGTGCAAGTATGTGTTCTTGTGTTCCAGCGCCGGTAGTCCGCTGAAGCGGGTGTCGTTCCGAAAGGTGCTCAGCGCTTCGTCAATCCATGAGTGGACTTTGCCTGGTTGAGGATTTCCTTTGTCGTCGTAGATACGGTAGTCAGCGACCTTGTCAAGGAAAAGGAGTGACAAAACCTTGATCCGCCTGTCCTGTTCATTGCCGCCGTCGTCCTTGCCGATAGCGAGCCGCGTCTGGAGTTGCTTCTCTTTGAGCAGGTGCTTCTCGATCGTCTTCACGACCATCGCCTTGAGGATGTGCTCATCGACCTGCCCGATGCCTTGACCTTCAAGAAAGTAGTGAGATTGGCCATGGATGTTGATCTCAACACCACTGTCCATGGAGATGCCATCGACTCGCATGTCCGCATAAGCACTGTTGCTCTTTGTCACCTTCGGTGAGTCGAGCTCTTCCCCTCCCTTAATGGTCACTTTCTTCAGCTTGGGCGTGCCCTTTGCATCGAGCACCAGTAGTTCCAGATCGGCGCTGGGCATCTTTGCATTGCCCTTGTACCCTACACGCACGCACTTGAGCGATGCGCCGGCGGGTAACCCGCCCTCACGGACCGAAGTGACCACGATGCCTTTGACCAGTTCCTTCCGCCTTGCCTCGATCGGGCCGAGGTCGTACACCATGTTGTACGGCTCTTTGTGTGTCGCCGAGTATCGAAGGCAGAACATCGGATTCAGTCGGCGGATAGCCGCCTTGCTCAATTTTGTGCTGTCCACGCTCTGCGGCTCGTCGATGATGACGATCGGATTACACGCCCGGACAAAGTCGATCGGTGCCTTGCCCTGGAGTCCTTCCTGCGGTTTGTAGATCACATTCCCACTCCGCCTAGACTCTTCCTCGGTGTGGTCTGGATCTACATCCTTGATGAATGCCTGAACATTGATGATGCACACCGACAGACAGCTATTGCGGGCAAAGGTCGCAAGATCCGTGGGCTTCTTGCCATCGTAGATGAAAAAGTCCATGGGCTCGCCGTTGTAGAGCTCCCTAAGGTGTTTCTCGGTGTCACGCAGACTCTGGCGAACGCCTTCGCGGATCGCCACCGAAGGCACAACGATGAAGAACTTGCTCCAGCCATACTGTGCGTGCATCTCGCGCATGGTTCGCAGATAGACATAGGTCTTGCCGGTCCCGGTCTCCATGCTGATTGTGAAGTTCATCGGTGCTGGGGCGCTCTCATCATTCTTGTCGCTTGGGATCAGGGTGGCGTCGGGCATGAGTCCTTGGCTGTCTTGTATGGCCTGAAGGTTCTTGAGCACCTGGTCCCTGGAGATCGTCAAGAGGTTGCCCAGCCCGAACTGGTTCTGGAACAGCCCGGTATCGGTGCCGCCGCCGACTTCGATTGAAAGATTACCGCCGGCTTGTCCGCTGCGTGGCTGGCCGGAGAATAGGCTCACGGTCGCATCAATCGCGTCGAGCTGAAACTGCTGCTTCGGGTCAAACTGGAACTTCACATCCGACATGCCTTACACTACCTTCAGGTTACATACCGGCTTCCCGTCGTCGTCCTTACGCTCTTTGTAGAGCGTGGCGATGTTGGCGCGGGCATTGTCGTTTTCGAAGGCGCCGTCTAGCACGACGAGCTCAGATGGCGGGATGTCCTGATCCAGAAGGGCTTCAAGGGCCGCTGTCGGGATTGCTGTTTCGGTGCTGAGGACCTTGGTTCGGTCTGCAACGCCGATGAACGATGCGCCCTCCAGCTCAAATCGCTCGAGTTGCAAATCCAGTGGCAGCCCCATCTTGAGCAGTATCTCCCAGAGGATGTCCATTTCAGAACGCCCGGCTACGGTTTGGTCGTTGAGCTGTTCAAGGCGTTCGAGCAAGTCCGTCTCGCTGGTTGTCGGGTCGCTGTTCCACGCAGTGAAGTTGCTTGAATCAAGCTTAAAGACACGCAGCCCGGTGTCAAGCTTCTCGGCGTTCAGCCCAGCCTCTTCCTTGATCTTGCTGCCCGCCCGCTTGAGCCGTTCTCGGGTGAGATCGAATATCGTCTCGCAGACGATGCCATCGTCGAGCGTCACCGGTTCATCCAATGGCTCCGGCAATTGCACGCAGATGTAGCGACGTTGGCCACCATCCTCAGCGTTCTGTGCCATGGTGGCATGCCCGCTGGTGCCGGACCCTGCGAAGAAATCGAGGAGAATGTCGCCATCGCCCAAGGTTGCCCACTTGCTGAACTGCTTGATTAGACGGACGGGCTTTTTTCCGTTGGCGAAGACCATGTCGCCTTCTTTGGCTACATTGCCCATGTCCTGGTGGAACCCCTTCCAAAGGTCGCCGCGAATGACAGTTCGCCCAAATCGAGGCTTGTAATCGTCAGACATTCGGTAATTTGCATGCAACGGAATGAGCGATTGTAGAGTTCCGCTTTCGAGTGTTGTAAGTAGATAGTCCCTATGGTCTGCCGAAAAACGCTCCCATTTTCCGACATCTGGCGACGCCCCTTGCGCAGACACCGGCGGCCGGTCTACACGAGCAATCCTCTTCAGGTTGTCTGTAACGAACTCCCTCGCTGCCTCAGATACTGACAACAACTTGTCCATAGACTTGATACTGAACCCTCTGCTGCCTGCCAGATTATTTTTCTCGACATCGGACCTGATGGCTACGTCACACATTAAGACGTCAGAGAGCGTGTCTAGGGTACCGTCGTCGTTCATCCAATTTGTGTAATGCGTGTCATATGCATCGATCCCATCAAGTAGTGGAGTGCGCACGCTTTCGTTAAATGCCGATGATTTCCGGTATATATGAACAAATTCAATGTTCTTGACAATGGTGCCCTGTTGCGCATTCACCGTTTTCGGCCCAGATGTCGTAGACATCTCGACAGCTATGGTGTTGCAGAAGTTTTCAGGACCAAACACTTCGTCGCAGAGCAGTCGCAAATTTGCTTCTTCGTCATCTCCGATTGACACAAAAATCACACCGTCGTCACGGAGTAGGTTCCGAGCAAGCGTCAGCCGCGGTGCCATCATGCTCAACCAGTTGGCGTGCTTGCGACCGCTGGTCTCGCTGTTGGTGCTCTTCCAGAAACCGTCGTCGTCTTTCTGCTCGGTTCGCTGTAGGTAGGTGTCCAAACCTTCGCCGTAGTTGTCCGGGTAGACGAAGTCTTTGCCGGTATTGTACGGCGGGTCGATGTAGATCATCTTGACCTTGCCCTGGTAGCTGCGTCGCAGGGTCTTGAGGACTTCGAGGTTGTCGCCCTCGATCAGCAGGTTCTGTGTGGTGTCAAAGTCGACGGACTGCTCTGGGGACGGCCTGAGCGTCGCGGTGGTCGGCACCCCGGCTGCGGCGAATGCCAATTGCTTGCCCGGCCAAGCGAGCCCGAACGCTGGGATGTCATCGCTGGCTTCGTAGCTCGCTGGTTTGAGCGCTTCGAGCAGTTTGTCGCGAACGAGGTTACCGTCGAGGTCGAAGGCTTCCGGCAGCAAAGCCTTGATCGCGGCGAGGCGCTGGGCGGTGATGTCCATAGACTGGCCATCGAGCCGATCGAGGTTACTGGGTTCGGATTTCTTGGTATCAGGCTTAGTCACACAACGCTCCATTTCACGGTCATAATAGTCTGCGGCGTCGCCTTCTGTTGGCTACTGGTCTTGAGTTGAGTAAACATCTCGTCGAGCTTGTCATCTAACTCGTCTTGCAAGCGGGCGACAGCTTGCTCTTGCGCACGAATCTGCTTCTCAATCTGTCTCGCTTGGGTTTGGCTTGCGAGCTGGTCATCGACGGTATTGGCCTGCCGAGCTTGTCGGCGGGCCTGACGCTTCTGATTGCGCAGCTCTTCGAGTTTCTGCTTCTCGGGCTCAATCTTGTCCTCGGCCCACTGTTCGAGCTGATCCTGCAGTTGCTGCAGTCTCTTGCCCACGCTCTCCGAGTGCTTGAGCAAAGTGGCCTGGCGATGCTGCTCAAGTTCTTGTGATAAGCGATCGTCAATATCTTCTGCGAGCGCTCGCGGGCCCCGGTCTGTGGACAAGAGATCCCATAGGCGTTCGAGGCACTCAATATCCATGCTCTTGAGGTCGTCGGTGACGCCGCTGACGAGCAGGAAGTCCTCTTCGGTGTCGGTGTGGACTTCAAGCCTCTCAACCCGAAGCCAGCCACTTTGTCCCTTGTAGGGTTCGAGCATGCTGATTTTCTTGGGGTGGGAGGAGAGATCGAACTGAAGCTCATGTATCGGCAGAGGTTGGGATTTTGCCGTCTCAAGGAGCCAATGACCCAGCGGGCTGGAGAGTCGAAGCAAGTGGTCTCGGCCGGGAGCGATGCGGCCATGAGCATCCTGCTTGGCCGCAGAAATCAGCCGGTGCTGGCCCGGCGGAATTTCCTTCGCAGGTGGGTTGGGCAGATTGAGGCTAAATCGCTCGTGGTCAAAGGTGGCCTGATCGGCTAGGCCCCATTGCGTAAGACGCCAGAACTTCTCTTGGATGCGATTGAGCGCCAGCTCGGCATCCTCAAGCTGTGACTGGAGTCGCGCGTGCACATCGGCGTCGAAGTGGTCAATCAGCTGCTGTTTGGCCGTGCCCATCTTGTCCTGGATGACATCATCGAGATCCTCCTGCAGCTTGTTGAAAGCTGCTTCGATCGCATCGGCGTCACGGCAGGTCTTGAGGATGTCGATGATACGTCGCTCGAAGTCAACGCCGCTCTCGATTGCGCCCAGAACGTGATCGCTGGCTCCGAAGACGCCATCAAAGAGATTAAACTTCTCGTCGAGAAGTGTATGAACGCGCCGGTCTGCGTGGTTATCTTGATTGAGAAAGTTTAGCACAACCACATCGAAACTCTGGCCGTAACGGTGGCAGCGACCGATTCGTTGCTCGATACGCTGGGGATTCCACGGCATGTCGTGGTTGATCACGAACGAGCAAAACTGCAGATTGACACCTTCGGCAGCGGCTTCGGTGGCGAGCAGTATCTCGCCGCTTTCTCGAAACGCTTCGATCAGTGCGCTCCGAATGTCTACAGCCTTGCTTCCAGTAAATCGATCGGTGTCTTGGTATTGCTGCTTGAACTGTTCATAGGCCACTTTTGCTTGTGGGTGCGAGTTGCTGCCGTTGTATTGGATGACTTTCCCGCGGTAGCCATTGCTTTCGAGAAACTCGGCGAGAAACGCCTGCGTCTTTCGACTCTCGGTGAAGATCAGGGCTTTGCGAGGCGCTCCGATCTTCACCAACTCGGCGAAGCCTCGTTCGAGAGCAGTGAGCAGCGCCGTCGATTTGCTATCACAGGTGATACTCTCAGCTCGCTCAATAAGCGACTGAAGGAGATTAACTTCCCTTGCGAGGATTTTGCCGTCGATCTGCCCATCATCGCGGCCAGAATCGTCCTCGTCATCCCATTCATCGAGCAAATCCTCAAGGTCGAAGTCTTCGTCGTTGGCGAGAGAGCGCCAATACGGCTGTTCGGCATTCGCCTCAGCCAATCCATCGCGTAAGGCTTCAAGGCGGGCAAGCATTGTGCGGAGTGTTCCCGCAAGGGCTATAGGTGATGATGCCAGAGCTTTGAAGACGACAATCTCAATAAGCTGACGTTGCTTGGCTGGGAATGCGTAGCTCTCGTCCTGCTGCATAAAAGCAAGCACATCAATGTAGAGCTGTTTTTCTTCTTGGTTCTGTGTAAAGTGATGGGTAATGGCCCGGCGCTTTGTGTAGCGAACATATTCACAGTCTTTTCGTAGCGTGCGCTTACAAAACTGACCCAATCGCTGGCGCAGACCTTCTAGATCACCGCCGGATCGGCAGTAGCGACTTTGGAATGCGCTTTTGTCCCCAAAGATGTGCTCGTCGATAAACCAGCCCAACCCGTATAATTCAAGAAGGTTGTTTTGCAACGGGGTTGCCGTTAACAGCAGTTTCCTGCGGAGCTCAAATGCCCACCGAAGCTTTTGCCCCTGCTTGCGACTGGGCTGATAGGCATTGCGGAGTTTGTGTGCTTCGTCGAAGACAGCAAGGTCGAAAGGGGTAGCCCGAAGTTCATCCTGCATCCGGGCTGCAAAGCCGTAGGAAACCACGACAATTTGACCGCAGTCGAATGGGTTTATCGCACCATCTCGCTTCAGCTGGTTGAAAATCTTTCGATCCAACACGATGCTGGGCAGATTGAATTTCTCGGATAGCTCGGTTTGCCACTGCTTGCGGATGTGGGCAGGCGAGACGATGATCAAACGGCGCTTGCGCTCGGCCCACTTCTGGCACAGCACCAGCCCTGCTTCAATCGTCTTGCCGAGACCCACTTCGTCCGCGAGGATGACGCCTTTCTGAAGTGGGTTGGAGATCGCAAATAGAGCCGCTTCGATCTGATGCGGGTTCAGATCAACTTTGGAGTCGAACAGGGTTGTGCTGAGGCGATCAAGCTCACCAACGGACCCAAGCCGAGTTAATTCATGCGCGAAATAGCACGCCTGATGTGAGGAGACCGTCACGGCTCACCCCTTTCGCCCCCACGCAGCCATTCATCAATAACTTGCTTGCTGAACCTCCAGTGCTTCCCGACCTTCTGCCCAGGTAGCTTTCCTTCCTGAGCGAGCTTGTAGAGCGTGGACCGTGAGAGCTGAAGATACGAAGAGAGTTGCTCGATAGTCATCACATCGGGCACTGAACCGGCGCTGTTGTAGTCCCTGTTGCGGCTTGTCATCAACAGATAGTATCAGTTGTTATCAAATAATGCCGGCGTTTGAGGCGAAGAATTGGCGATATCATGACCTGCCCCCCTACCGGCACGCAAATCGCTGGCCCGCTTTTGTAATGCTTCTATCGAATACTAGCCCAAATAGCGTCAGTCATTCGAGTTGTTAGCATAGATCGCTTTTCGACAACTTCCGAATCACGCTCATTGGAAAGATCATGCTCGTGCTGGGCTACTAGATTGTCAGAGATGATGTGCAAGTTAGAAAACCCGATTCCTGCGAGTTTGGCTGCTGCAGCCATATGTCCAATCTCTGGATCAACGAACCGCATCCTCGAATCAAGTGATTCAAGCCATTGCTTGGTCTCCTGAAGTACCGACGGTACTGTCACATGCATTCCATAACGACACAGATCATCATCAAACTTCGTGTGCTCAAAAATGTTCTCCCATACAACAGCATGCCCATCGGGTAAAACACTTTCCGCTGAGCTAGCTAAGCATGTATTTGGAACATCCGTAGAGTTCAATGACCCCAGCTTGCCCGCATAAATCACAAGCTGCACCCCTCGTTCGGCAAGAAGCTCGACCACTGTTCCCGCGATATCGCCCCAGTAGGTATGTTCACATCCAACGAGAATAGAATCTGGAATAGTGCTATCAAACCGCTTCCATTTAAACTCCCCCTCGCCTCTCCATTTGTCATCAGGAGATCGAGAATCAAGGCCTTCAACATAGCCCATGATGACCACTCGTGCAAGTGGAATTTTAAAGATCCCTGATGCTTCAAGAGCTCGGCGACACAAGCTCTTCTCAGGCGTGGTATATGTCACACGAAGTGGATGGCCGAGACTCTGATAATGAGAAGCAACAATACCGGCATAGTGAAAAACATAATCGAATCCTGGAAAACAGCGAAGCTCTATCTGATTGGTTGAGCTCATAACTGCTGTCGGGCGTTTGAAATTGAACAGCTTGCCCTCTTTCTCCAATTCAGAAACACCTTCGGTCCGATTATGCATTGGGACAACATCGACTCGGTCTGGATTGCTACGAAGAAGTAAAGGGTGAATTTTCATTTTTAGATATTGAGCTAACGACTCCCCCATCGTATGGTCATCGCTTCGCACCACTACCGCATCTGATTGCTTGGATGGTTCGTAGCAAAATTCAATCATTGTGTGCTCTCAGTGCTAAACAATCTTAATAGAAAAGCCCCAGAATTATCGAACCGCAAGCTTACCGAGAGAATCTCTCCACATCAATCAAAATATTTTGCCCGAAATGCTCGATCGCCCTTTACTTTCAACCTAAGCCCAAGTTGGCTAAGCGAAAACTCATTGCAGATTCACTTACCTTGAACTGTTTCGCAATTGCCGCAATAATTTGATCGTCACCAAGATTGCTATCACGCTCAATAATGGCCATTGCATTCTCCACCAACGATTGAGGCATCAGTAATTCTGCGGCAAAAGAGTTAGCTTCGACTTCGTGAGGGTCAGTACCCTTACTTGACACTGAGGATCGAGCTGCAACCCGAAGTGTTGTATTTGAGTCAACATGAATCTTACCTTCCAGATGACCCATCACATGGTGACCAATTTCATGTGCAATCGTAAACCGGCGGCGATTGATGTGATGAGACTGGTTCACACCGATGATTTGGCGGCCGGAATCTGAATCGGATATCAGAAAACCAGAAAGCCCCACCTCGTCCGGCGCCATCACAATCTCAAGACCAAGTGACCGTGCGACTTTGGATACATCAACCGGTGGCTTTGAGATAGCACAGCTATCGATGAGCTCGGCAACTTTGTGCTTAATCAGTTTTCTGCGTATGGCCATGTCAATTGTCCTTTAGTGCGCGTGCAACGAATGATCTTTCATCATCTGATACACTTTCCAGAGCATCATCCAAGCTGAGTTTTTTGATTGGATTGTGGGGTATGAGATCGGCGAGCGGGATACCCAGCACTGTTGCAATCCGTAGCACATGGTGCAACAAGACTTGCTGTCGCCCACTTTCAATATTGGCTACTGATTCTCTCGAAAGCTCAATCTGATCACCTAGATCTTGCTGAGTAAGCTGATGGGATTTTGCCTTTCGGGCTTCACGAATTCGGCGCCCCACTTCTGGGTAAATCGAATCAACTTTTCCACGATGGTCAGCCAAAATCTTCATCTCCGATTAGGTAGGGCCTAAAGGATACACGACCACAACCGAAATGTCAATGTCGCAAACATGTTTGGGAAAAAAGCGCCATGCGAGTGTTGCTCAAGGTGGCCTTCTCGCCCATAACTGCTACAGTTGTCTGCGAGGCAACCTTCCCGCCTTTGTTTGCCTTGCTCACAATACTGATTATAAGGGTGATTCTGCGTATGAATCCCATTGTTTTCGGACCATGCTCGGCTTGATCGAAAAGGAATTCATCATGAGTCAGATTAGTAAAGCAAATGTCGACATCACGAATGCAGAGATTATCGATGTGGAAGAATATGCGAAAGCAGAACGTCATGTGCCACAGCACCGGCACTATCGAATAAGGATCGATCGTGAAAAATTCGTAGTCTGTGAACCATGCATGACAGGTACTGAGATCCTCGCACTAGCGGACAAAACGCCCGACAAGTACCTGCTTTCTCAAAAACGCCGAGGCGGTCAAGCAGAACCAATTGAACCAGATCAGAAGGTCGACTTCACATCGCCTGGTATCGAACGGTTCATGACGCTCCCAAATGATACGACGGAGGGTGGTGTTCCATGCGATTGATCAAACGGGAGTTCGATCTACCCGCCCTCGATGTGGAGTTTCTCGACACTATTGGGCACCAATGGGAAACAGTAATCGAAGGCAACAAACGGTGGGTAATCGTGCATGATTGGCCAATTAGCGATGGATACAACCATTCTGTCGTATCACTTGCCGTTGATATACAACCCGGTTATCCCGAAGCACAACTCGATATGATTTATGCCTATCCGACACTGCAACGTACCGACGGTGTAGCAATCCATGCGCTGAGCTCTCAGCCTATTCGGGGTCAACAATGGCAAAGGTGGTCGCGCCACCGCACACCGCAGAACCCATGGCGTGTGGGTATTGATAGCCTCGAAACACACATGGCACTGGCTGACAACTGGTTTACCCGCGAACTCATGAAGGGGAGCTAAAACATGGGAATTATACTGCGTATTACAGGTGAGCAACATCGCATGCTCCGAGACCACCTGTTCCCGGGCGACGGCTATGAAGCAGTCTCAGTTGGGATATGTGGGCGTCACCATGCTACCAAGCATCATATTCTATGCTTGCGACGGATCGTACATGTGCCTTATGACGATTGCAGTATCCGCGAGACGGATCGAGTTACTTGGCCAACCGGACAACTCAACGATCTACTTGATGAAGCTACTGAGCGTGGTGAGGCAATCGTTAAATTCCATAGTCATCCAAACGGGCTTGATCAATTTTCACTGGTCGATGATAAATCAGACGCTGACCTGTTCGCTTCAATCCATGGGTGGACCGACGGCGAGGAGCCACATGTGAGTGTTATCATGTTACCATCGGGACGAATGATTGCCCGAGCGGTACACACGGACGGGTCATTCAGTCCGATTGCAAGAATCGCGATTGCTGGAGATAACATTATATTTTTTGACACAGATCATGACCAAGGAGCGGTGGAAAAAGAGCAAGACCGACATGCCCGCCTCTTTGGTGAATCTACCACACGGCTCATGCGCCGACTAAGTGTTGGCGTACTTGGATGTTCAGGAACCGGCGGACCGTTGTGCGAAATGCTTGGACGACTCGGGATTGGACACCTTATCGCAGTCGACCCTGATGTGGTAAGTTTCGAAAACCTCAATCGCATCCCTAACTCGACACGCGATGATGCTGAGAAGTCAAGTTTAAAAGTTGACATAGTGGCACGAGCAGTCAATAGCATGGGGATGGGGACAGTCGTCGTGCCTATTGCTGAAAACATCGCAGAATCAACTATCGCTGTCCGCGCCCTTGCTGGCTGCGATGTACTCTTCGGTTGCGTCGATAGCGCCGAGGGACGCCATGTGCTGACCAAGATAGCCACTTTTTACAACATACCATACTTTGATACGGGAGTAAAACTTGAGGCTGGCCACGGTGGTCGCATCGACCAAGTTTGTGGCTCAGTACACTACTTGCAACCCGGAAAATCAACACTACTCGACCGAGGCGTTTACGATATGGAGCGTGTACGCGCTGAAGGCCTGCGGCGTCGTGACCCAGAGGAATATCATGAGCAATTACGCAGCAACTACATCCAGGGTGTAGACGAAATACGCCCTGCAGTTGTAACAGTGAACACGCTCTTTGCAGCGCGTGCTGTGAACGAGTTTCTTGCTAGGCTACACCCATATCGTCTTGATGACAACATTGAGTTTGCGGTATACAGCGAGAGTCTATCACAGATGGAACGGTATCACTTCCGAGAAGACCGATACGATCGGGCATTATTGGCTAAGTATGTAGGGCACGGGGATATCCGTCCGTTGCTTAACAGCCCAGAACTCACTGAGCGGGAAGTATGTTCATGAAGTGGCCCAATTATATCTGGTCATGGTTCAGATCGCTCTTTTACAACCAGCCTAAACCGTATGACACTGTCCATGTGGAGGAACTGCCGGATAGGCTACGAGAGCGAACTGTCTATCTTGTCGGCGAAGGTAAACATCTTTGGGTCGCAGCAATGACCTGTCCGTGTGGTTGCAACGAAACAATTCAACTCAATCTTCTAGCTGGCCGGCGCCCCAAGTGGTCAGTTTCTGAGATGCCCAATTATACAGTTTCGCTCCATCCATCGGTATGGCGCAAGTCGGGGTGCAAAAGTCATTTTTTCTTTCGAAATAGTGAGGTAATCTGGTGTAATGATCACCCGTCAGGAGACGCATCACATGCAGCATGAGCCCCAACAGATGCCCCCAATCGAACTACCAATAGAACTTTGGCATATTGTTGGGCTTGTTGCAGCAGCTGGTGTAGCGAGGCTGGCGTTGGAACTCGTTGCCCTTCAACTACCTACTCCCCCTTCTCGTAGGCATCGCAAACACAGACGTCAATCTAGGCGAATACGTTGGTAGGCATGAACAGTACTCCCAATGCCCATCAACTACATTGAACTATTGGATTAATCCCAACCCTTACCCCTGCTTGTTGAGCATCAGGATTCAAACACCCCATGTCCCACCAGTGTAAATTGGAATGGAGCAGGCTAGCTACGGGACAACTTGGTATAGTTGGTGTATATGTCACGCAAGAAGCCCCTAATTCAATTTTGTGGGATCGCCAAATCCGACTCGAGTATAGAGAAGGCCGAGGCAATCTTGCTACATGCATCTGCCTTGGCAGCTTTGCAGGGCTTTGAAGTAGCTGATCAAATCAAATACAGAATCACATCAGAAATGGATGCTCTCCTCGAAGCCCATCTCGGTGTTTGTAGAACCACTGGCCCTGACTTCAATGTCCTTCAGTCGCATATTGCAAATGAGACTGGATTAATGCAGTATTTCTCGCGTCGCGATCGTGCCGCCCTGAATCTCTCAGCACTACTGGATCACCTAGAAGATGGCAAAGTCCGTCTCGATGGCTATACGGTCGGCGAGCTTATAAAAGCAGCGGAAATTGGCAAGGATACATGGCAAAAGATTTGTCGAAAATCCGGTGTTGTGGTCGAGCAGGGTGACTCGCATCGACGGTTCACAAATGCAGAGATCCGCAAGCTTATTGCAGCAGCCCGCCAACATGGGAAGCAAAAAGGGAAAGCCGCAGCTGACGCATGGACAGCCCTACTTGAACGCAACCAGCACAATTCTGGCGACTAACGGCATCCATATGCTGGTTAAATGCCGAATGGGCGAAATCACCTTACCACTTAGATAATTGGGCGAAGAGTGTCTCCGCGGAGCAATTGTGCTCCGAGTAAGGAGCACCTCATGATTGACATTCTCAAAACACAAATAATCTCTGTCAGCCGTATCAACCCGGCAGCATACAACCCACGGAAGAACCTCCACCCTGAGTCAACGACGGCTCAACAACTGCTCGCCAGTATGGAAAAATTTGGCTGCGTGGAGCCCATGGTTTGGAACATCAAGACCGGAAACCTCGTCGGTGGACACCAACGGCTCAAGATTCTGCTTAGCCAGGGATTCAAGAAGATCCCTGTCACCGTAGTAGAACTCGATCTGGAAGATGAAAAGAAGCTCAATCTCGCTCTCAACAAAATCCATGGCGAGTGGGACAACTCCTTGCTCTCAGACCTCCTTACCGAGCTCACGGCTGATCAAGACTTCGATTCAACCCTTACCGGATTTCGCTCAAATGAGATCGATCGGCTGCTTGAAGAGCATGCTCAAGAAGATCTGATTGCCGTTGAGGAAGATGCGGAGCAGATCGACTCTGAAACCGATGTTCCGATCACTCGCCATGGCGAGATCATCGAACTCGGTCTACACCGCATCGCGTGCGGAGACTGTACAGATCCATCAGTGCTTGTCGCGCTCATGGGCGATGAGCATGCTCATCTGATCAATACGGATCCGCCTTACAATGTGGATTACAACAGGGCCAATCGTCCCACTGCGCCGCAATCGAAGAAATCGTCACGGGCAATCATCAATGATAAGATGTCGCCCGAACAGTACCGGGTATTCACACAGCAATGGCTGGAACAGGTAAAGGATTATCTCAAGTCTGGTGCAAGCTACTACATCTGGAACGGCCATGCCAACTTCGGGCACATGTCGGATTTACTCACCGAGCTTAAGATGAAGCCTCGGAATGTGATCACTTGGGCAAAGGAGTCGTTCTCGCCAGGGTTCGGGCACTACAGCCAGCAGACGGAGTTCTGCTTGTACGGTTGGAAGAATGGCAAGAGTAAGCAGTGGCATGGTCCGAAGAATGAGTCCACACTCTGGTCGATTACGCGTGATCGGGGCAATCTGTATCGCCATCCGACACAGAAGGCGTTGCCGCTTGCGGAGCGGGCTATTCGAAACTCGTCCTCGCGTGGGAATCTCATTTTCGACCCGTTCCTTGGATCGGGGACGACACTGATCGCGGCGTCTCGGCTCGGACGCCGATGCTTCGGGGTCGAACTCGATCCGCGATACTGCGATGTCATCGTTCAACGATACATCGCTACGGTTGGCCGCTCAGCTGTGGATCAATCGATTCTATCCCGATGGGCTCCAGAGCAAGTTTCTAAAGGAGGCGATTCATGAGCAAGCCGCGTAAGAGTACTCTTCGAACAACGACCCAGCTCATTTGTCAACTCAAAGCCGGGCAGATTGTCGGCAAGGAAGTATCGATCGATTTCCGTCAGGATTGTGTCCAACGGCTCTGGCTCGAGGGCCTCGCCAATGCTGAGATTGCCGAACTCTTTGACAAGACTGAAAGGACGATCCGGCGTGATTTAGCTGAGATTCGAAAAATGAATGCGATCCACCCTTCTCAACAAATTATCGCTGAGATGCTCGGAGAGCTTCAGTTGCAGACACAAGCTTCGAACACAAGGTTGCAGCGTGTGAGCCGGGATTCAAGGACGAGCCCTGCTGATATGATCGCAGCGGAGCGTGCGATCGCTGAATCACTCAACAATCTGATCAAACGGTTTCATAGCATCGGATTAACCAATGGAATGGGATCCGTGCAGGACGAGTCTGCAAATCTTGCTGAACTCCTCCATGCGGTCACCGTGATTGGTACCGAACTCGGAGAGGACTCCGAGATGGGCATTCAAGTGATCGCCCTGCTGGAATCAATCCGAGGCTCGATCGACAAGGGGAATACAGCATGATCAACACCAAACTGGGATCAAACTCGACTCTCAGTGCGATCCGGCGCCAGACCGGCGCCGGATCGCTTCTACCGTTTATGAAAATGTACCTTCGCCACCGTACCACTCTGCCCTGGAGCAGGATGCATGAGGAGATTGCCACCGACTACAACCAGATCGGATCTGACAACCCACTCCGTCTCGTCATGGCTGCCCCGGATGGCTATGGCAAGACCACGATGACGACATTCGCCCTGGTCTTGTGGGCATTGGCGTACAAACACTGCCGATGCATCGCAATTGGTTCGCACACGCGCACAGCAGCTGGTGAACTCTTGCGATCGGTAGATCATGAGCTCCGCACCAATCAGATGCTCCGTACCGACTTTCCGCATCTTGCCGCTCTTCAACGCGGATCAGGATCTAGCGGATCACGAGCATCGCCGCCTCGAGATATCTATGTCCGTGGCGTAGCCCGGCTCACGACCTTCGGTCCAACATCGAGCTTGGGTGAGATCACCTTCGAGGGGTCGCCACCTGATCTCATCATCCTCGATGGATTTGAAGCAAATCCAGAGGAGAATGAAAATCCAAATGGTGGTAAGAGTGCCAAACTCAAAAGACATATCCATCGCGAAATCCTCTCGAGATATACGGGTGCCTCGGTCATCGTCCTCGGCACCCTCACCCACGCCAACAGCCTGATCGATCGCTTGTTGAAACCAAATCAGTCCTCAATGTGGACGCAGCGGTTCTATCAAGCAGTGGATTCGTATCCAGCCAACTTTGATCTTTGGTTCGCATGGGCCAAGCACTTGCGAGTGGATCGGACTCAAGCCCAACACTACTTCGATACACATCGCGAGCAACTCCTCGATGGTGTTGAGGTGCTATGGCCGAAACACGAGCCGTTTGAGCAGATGATGTCACTTCGGGCACTCCATGGCTGGGAGTGGTTCGACCGCAATCGGCAAGGCGCCCCACTTGGCGGATCATGGCGTACATGCTCACCAAACGGAGCCGTGATTCAGCCACGGAGCGGGGGGACGGAAAAGCCGTACATCCTTGATCATGCCGGATATCGAAGGGATTGGAGCCATCACTCTGCTGGTGTAAATCCAAAGGTCGTATTGCGTATAGAGGACGATTCGCCGCCACAAGGCCGCACGGTGCCCATATCCCAGATTGCGGAAGATGCAGGAACCGCGTTCTGATTGCGAATCCCGCTTGACACCGGGGCTCGTCGAGCCATTACTTCATGCGAGACGGCATTTGGTCGGGATTGCCCCGATTTGCCGATACTCAAGGAGAATTACGATTCACTGGGCCATGAGGCCCGACATCCCGTTGACGCGCGAGCGTCTTTGCTGTATTCGCAGGAATCCGCCAACCTGAGCCTTCTGGCTCTTGATCAAGAAACACAGCACAGAGCCGCGCCCCCGCAAGGGGGCGCCGGCCATGTGTTGTTTCTTGTGCCTCTTGGCGGAGGCCCTGCGGATGACCTTGGTTTGGCGCCTCTCTTTATGCGCCGACCCCACAGCTTGCCTCCGCGACCAACACCGGAGGCACCATGGGACTGTACAGCATCAAAGGCGATTCACTCGAACTCATCGAGCAAACTACTTATTCAGAAGAACAGGTCCGTGAACGACAGGACCTCCAGCGCTGGCTCAAAAACTCGATCGAATCGATCGCGCCCGGCTGCATGGTGATTGATGAAGAGTTTAACGATTGGGAAGACAGCAACCGACGAATCGACCTACTTTGCCTCGATCAGGATGCATGCCTTGTGGTCATCGAACTCAAACGCACCCAAAAGGGCGGCCACATGGATCTTCAGGCGATCCGTTATGCAGCGATGGTCTCGAACATGACCTTCGAGAGAGCTGTGCGAGCCCACGAACAGTACTTACGGAACAACGACCAAGATCCAGCACAAGCAGAGCAGCAAATCCTGGATTTCCTTGGTTGGCCTGAGCCTTATGAGGAAGAGTTTGACTCGGAAACAAAAATCATCCTGGCCTCGGCGGACTTCTCTACCGAGATCACGACTTCAGCCCTTTGGCTCCGCGAGCAACAGATCGATGTCCGGTGTGTCCAACTCGTCCCGCACAAGCACAACGGAGAACTCCTTGTGCAGATCGAGCAGGTCATCCCGGTTCAATCAGCGGAGGATTACCAAGTCCGCGAGCGAGTGAAACTCAGCGAACGCAAAGCTGCCCGAAGAAGCGGGCGATCATCAACCGGATTCGCCTTCGTCAATGTAGGCGAGCACGGGGGCAAGAAAAACCATCGCTCATGGGAAGACTCTCGCCGTTACGGATACATCTCGGCGGGCGGCAACAGCATCTCGCAACTCGATCGGCTCCATGTCGGCCAAGCAGTCTGCGCCTACCGGAAAGGGCATGGCTATGTGGGAGTTGGCATCGTGACCACTGAACCCACTCCATACGATGAGTTCGCCATCGAATCAGGGCATCAAAAACTAGTAGACCTCCAGCTAGAACACAGCGAGAATCCGCACTTCCAGCGCGAAGTCTATGTCGGCATCCGGTGGATCAAGACCTTCGACAAGGAGCACGCCATCAAGGCGAATCCCTACCGGAACACCGCCTGCCAAATACACGAGAGCGAGCTGGTTGACGAGATACTCGCCGGATTTGAACTGACCCACGACGACTGCCTCGAATAGCCCCCACCATGGCGAGTATCTGCTGATAGTCTCTCGAATAACGCGATACCCGCTTGCTATCTCCCCGAGATGATGGCTATATGGGGTAGGCGGATTCCCCGCCTTCACCACCCCGGCCACGCCCTGCGGCCAGCCCCGGATCCAACGCATCACGCACCCTCTCGTTGGGAGAAATGTCTGCATGCGCCGAGGCCAGCCCGCACAGGCACATCAAGGAAGCCCGATGACCATCGAACTCCACACCCTGACCAATCTGACTCCAGCCCGGCTCCAACAGGAATGGGCAAATCTCGGCATCCGTGGCGATCCCCCGCACTTCAAGCAGGCTCTCGTCCGAGGCCTTTCGTGGCATCTCCAGAAGCAGACCTATGGCGGGCTCGACGCCGACACACGCCGCCTGCTCAAAGCCGCGACCCGCAACGCTCCGACACCAGCATCCAAGCAGAGCGTCGCCGGACAGCGGAAGCAGCGGGACCCAGTCCAACTCCCCGAAGGCACCACCCTCGTCCGAACATGGCGCGGGCACCACCACGAGGTCACGGTCCTCGAAGATGGCAAACGGTTCCGGTACCGGGAAACCGAGTTTGCAAGTTTGTCCGAGATCGCTCGGGAGATCACCGGGGCACGCTGGTCCGGACCTCGCTTCTTCGGCCTCAAAAAACTCAAGCAATCTGCATAAGGAATCACCATGAAAACCACCCGCTGCGCAATCTACACCCGCAAGTCCAACGAAGAGGGTCTCGACATGGCCTTTAACTCACTTGACGCTCAGCGCGAAGCGGGCATCGATTACATCAAAAGCCAGAAGCACGAGGGCTGGCTGCTGGTTGAAGATGAGTACAACGACGGTGGATACTCTGGCGGCACCATGAAACGACCTGGGCTCAAACAGCTGCTTGATGACATCGACCGGGGCCGCATTGATGTCGTCGTGGTGTACAAAGTCGATCGGCTGAGCCGATCGCTCAGTGATTTCGCTCGGATGATGGATGTGTTTGACGAAAAGCAGGTCTCGTTTGTGTCGGTGACGCAGCAGTTTAATACCACGACCTCGATGGGCCGGTTGACGCTCAACATGCTGCTCAGCTTCGCCCAGTTCGAGCGTGAGGTTTCCGGCGAGCGCATCCGAGACAAACTCGCGGCGACCAAGAAGAAGGGCTACTGGGTCGGTGGTCAACCCCCGCTCGGGTACCGGCTCCAGACTGGCGAAGAAACCAAAGGACTCTTCATCATCCACGAGCAGGCGGAACTTGTTCGCACGATCTTTGATCGCTACATCGAGCAGCCATCACCGGTAGCTGTTGCCAATGAACTCAACGATGCCGGTCACACCACGAAACAGTGGACGAGCAAGAACGGGAATGTTCACGGCGGAAAACCACTCTCTCAAAAATACATCCATAGCGTGCTGACCAACCGGCTCTACATCGGCAAGATCACACACACCCGGGGCGACCACACTGAAATCTACGAAGGCTTGCATGAATCCATCATCGATCAAGATATATGGGATACCGCACAGAAACTTATGACCAAGCAGGACCGCAAGAGCCTGCACCGCTGGACCCATCCGCACCTGCTCAAAGGAAAGCTGCGCACGAGCGATGGATTTGCGATGAGCCCGACCTCCACGCACCGACCATTGACCAAGAAGAGTGAGACCAAACAGAAGCGGCTCGTGCGGTACTACATCAGTCAGAAGGCGATCAAGCACGGATTCAAGAACTGCCCGATCAAAACGATCAATGCGGTGCATCTCGATGAACTCGTGCGAGGATTTGTCCTCGGATACCTCGATCATCGCGATCTCGACCAGCAATCCACCGAGGTCCGGGACCGCTGGATCCGGAAGGCAATCCACGAGGTCACCCTTGCCCCGGACTCCATCACAGTCCAGCTCGACACAAAGAAGATCGATCAACTCCAACGGCATACTTTCGGATCACCGCCGAAGGACATCCCATCGCGTCCGGTCTGCTTGCGAACGCCAGAGGTCGATGACCGCGGCGAGCATATCGAGCTGAAACTGCAGCTCCAAATCAAGAAGTTCGATGGTCGCCGGTTGCTTCTCAGCCCCGATGGACATGACCTGATCATCCCCTCCACGCCCGAGCCAAGACAACACTTCGTTGACGCAATCGGGCTGGCCTATCGATGGCATGATGAACTCATCAAAACCGGTTTGCAAATTACGGAGTTTGCCAAGAAGCACGGGATTGCGCGAACGCGCATTATCAAACTGCTCCCCATCACCCAGCTCGGCCCGGATGTCCTCCGACATGCACTCACCGGAATGCTTCCAAGCACCATCACACTCGACGATCTCCTCACCGCCGCGAATCAACTTGACTGGGATCGCCAAGCCGCCGAGCTTGGGATCAACACTGCGATGAGCGAGTTCAGCACTGCGCAAGCCGCCAGCTGATTCCCTGCTCGCTCCCCATTCACATTGCATGAAGACATCCCTAAAATCGCCCGGAGAGACACTCGCCTCATTCTGGGCAGTTATTGGCTGATGTGGTCAATCTGAGTAATCACAGAGACGCGCCAAACCGCCTGACACGCTCCAAAACGGCCGAAACGGCGTCTTTTCGGGACGCCGTTTCGTATACCTTTTATGTCAACGGAGCAGGGGGGATTCGAACCCCCGATGAAGGAGACCTCCATACTGGATTTCGAATCCAGCGCATTCAACCGCTCTGCCACCGCTCCAGATGGTGCCTGAGTATAGCCCGCAACACGCCCCAAAGCCCCGCAAACGCATTGCCCATTGTGACCAAATCATGCTCGAATATCCGAAAATGAAATATGCTGATGTCCCTTGCCCAGACAACTCCCTCAATCTCCAACTCGACAGACAACGCTGGCTTCGCGAGCGCTGACTGGATCGTGCTGGGTGCCTACTTCCTCGCGCTCGCAATCACCGGGTATCTCTTCACCAAGAAAACAACCAAGACCACCGAAGACTACTTCCTCGGCAGCCGATCCATGCCATCATGGGCGGTCGCGATCTCCATCGTTGCCACTTCGCTCTCGGCGGTCACCTTTATTGGTGCGCCCGAAATCGCCTACAGCGGCAACATTACCTATCTCGTAACCAACATCGGGATGATCATCGCAGCGATCGTCATCGCATTCCTCTTCCTCCCGTCCTTCTATAAATCCCGCAGCGCATCAATCTATGAACTCCTCGAACTCCGCTTCGGCCCCGCAGCTCGAAAGTCGGCAAGCATCACCTTCATGATCGGGCGTGTGCTCGCATCGGGCGCACGGATCTACGCAGGAGCCATCCCCGCATCGATCCTGCTCTTCGGGCTCGATAAAGGCACCGAACCAAACCATCTCATCATCGCCATCGCCATCCTCACCTGTGTAGGCATCATCTATACCCTCGCTGGCGGGATCAGCTCGGTTATTTGGTCCGATGTTATCCAGTTTGGTATCCTCATCGGCGCAGCATTGTGCGCCATCGTGCTGATCACTAACTCGTTCAATGCGCCATTCTCAGAGATCATTGCACAACTCAAAACGGGTGCCGACGAAGGCGCCTCCAAACTCACGCTCTTCGATCTTTCGCTTGATCCTCGTCATAGTTTCTCGCTCCCGGCGTGCATCATCGGGTTTACACTCCTGGGCATCGGGTCCTATGGCACCGATCAAGACCTCGCCCAACGCATGCTCACCTGCAAATCTGCAAAGCATGGCGCCCGCTCGGTCATCACCGGCATCCTACTTGGCATCCCCACTGTCGCCATCTTCCTGACTGTTGGCTTGCTGCTCTGGATCGTCTATCAACGCCCAGAACTCACCACGCTCACAGCAGCTACGCCTCCGGGTGAATCGGTCACCGTGTTCCTGCATTACATCCTCACCCAGATCCCCCCGGGCATTCGCGGACTCATGATGGCTGGCTTATTCGCAGCCGGATTATCGAGTCTCAACAGCGCCATCAACGCAATGAGCGCAGCCTACATCAGCGATATCTATCGCCCGATGCTCGCTACAAGAAAACCAGACACTTCTGAAGCCCACTTCGTATTCGTCGGCCGACTCGCAGTGGTCGTATGGGGCATCATCCTGGGCACATTCGCATGCGTGTGCATCTATTGGAAAAGTGCCAACAACGATACACTCATCAACTTCGCCCTCGGCGTGATGGGCTTTGCCTACGCCGGGCTCATCGGCGTGTTCTTCACCGCACTCTTCACCAAACGCGGATCATCCCGATCGGTCATCGCGGCACTCCTCGTCGGGTTCCTCTGGATGCTCGCCACTCAATCGTTCGTCTACAACAAGTTCGAGTTCCTTCATGTGCCGAGCATCGAATACTTTTACAGCATCCATTTCACATGGAAACTCACCATCGGCGTGCTGCTCTCGCTCAGTGCGTGTCTGCTCGGCAATCGGCCAAATCAAAGCTGTGCAAATCTCGCAGCACCACAGGCAGCATGATACGCCGAATCACCAAACATCAATCGCCAGCCTGGATTCGCAAGGCTCGTTAACCCGTCACGGATCGTTGACTCAAGTTCCGCACTCATCGGATTCATCGCAATCCCGACGCCGCCCATCAGCACGATCTGACCAGGCACATAGATCGCATGCACAATACGAATCGCTCGAATGAGTGCTTGTATGCTCGGCTCATTCATCGAAAGCGTCCCGATTGATGCAGGCAAGTCCCTCGGCTCAACACCCGCAAATCGCAACTCCATCGCACGAGTACCAATATACGATTCGAGCGTATTTTTGCTTCCGTCGGGCGCGACAAGATCACACTCTCCGAGCCGACCCATGTCCATCATCCCCAGATGCCCAATCCCTCGCTCCCCAATACCGATCGCCACGCCATTGTCAAACACCGCAAGCCCAACACCTGTCCCGATCGCAATGACCGCGGTGCGACCACTGCATTTGTGCGCACACATAAAGTCCTCGCCGGCTGCCTGCACATCGCTGACCACCGAATAGTTTTTAGGCACATACCCAAGCGAACTCGCAAGCAACTCGTCGAACGCCCACCCATTGAGACAAGCCAAGTTCACCGAAACCTCAATCGACTCCCCATCATCAGATCGCCTCCCGGGCAGACACAACCCAACCTTTGATACAGGAATATCGCCGAGCAACGCGATGGCTTCTTTGATCGCCCCGCTCAACACCTTGCGCGTTGGGTTCATATACCCTCTGCTTCGCGCGTTGGTGCATGCCTCACCTCTGACTAGGCAGACTTTTACACTCGAGCCTCCGATGTCGATCCCCAGCGTCCCCATCTCAGTGCCCGATTCGATCGATAAACTGCGTCAACGCTTCGCGTTTGAGTGTCCGTGCCCGCACCATCTCCTGGTGATCATCTTGACCCGGGTTAGATGATTCAAAGATTGAGGAATAAGCAAACAGGACAAATCGTCGCGGGTGCCCGAGGTTTGCCTGCGAGAGGGTTTGGCCGCCGGAGTTATGTTTGTAGGTTCCGATCCCTGCGATCACACGCTTACGATCGACCACCTTGTACCATGCTTCGAGATCGTCCTCGAACTGTGTATCCTTATCCGTATAAATCATCGGCATGATCTCATCGACCATCCCCTCATTCACCCAGCGGGCCGCATCTTGCAGATATTGATCCTTCGCCAAATCTGGCCGACGCCAGACCGCTGCCGAGAAACGAACATCTGGATGCCCGTTCAATGCTTCTGTCCCGATCCGCTCGACCAAAGTCGTAATCCGCTCACGAATCCATGCCCGATACTTTGTCCGGTTAATCTGTCCAGCGGTCGCCCGATCCCCCACCATCCGAGCATACAACGACAAACTCTTTGCATCGCCCGGATGCAGTTTCTCTTTGCCAAGTTCATCCGTCAAGAACCGGATGTAATCAAGATGCACGCCATCAATGTCATAGCGAGAGACAATATCGCGTACAACGCGCACAATGTGATCTTGCACCTCGTTAAGCACCGGGTTCACCACGACATACCCACTACCAAGTGGCTGAACCTGCCCGGTCTCATCGCTCAATCGCCATTGGGGATGCGTATACAACGCATGCGATTGATCCATCGGCGGCGTCTTGCCTCGCCACATCGGCATCACATTGACCCACGCATGCACACGCACGCCGCGTAGATGCGCCTCTTCGATCACGAGCGACAACGGATCAAACCCTGGATCAAGAACCCGAGGCTGGTTTTTCAAATCTGGATCAATACCCTCGCGGCGCGGCGCGGTGAGCTCCTCGCCCCAAGGCTCAAAGCTCGATCGGTAATACGCATCGCCCTGCCCACGCACCTGCCAATACAAATCTGTCACACCCATCGCCGAAGCATCCGCAACAATCGTCTTAATCTCATCAACGGTTTGATAATCCCAACGCGTCACCCAAAGCCCAAAGACATTGGCATTGAGCGTGGTATCGACAACCCTGTCCGCCCGTCGGCTGTTGCGTTCGATCGCGCAACCAGACCCGGCGATGACCGAGACCACCACTATCATGCGCACAAACAGGTACATACTCTGGGACAACTGCATACTCAACCTCCAATGGCGATACCTCAATGATACCACACATGCGTTGAGTCTACATCGGCACCATCGTATGGTCTTGATGCAAAGATTAGGGCGTGCCTGACGGCTCATGATTTCCACCGATTCGCCTCCCCCGGGCTTCCGGGGGAGGTGCCGAACGCAGTGAGGCGGAGGGGGTCTTCTCTTCCTTCCTCCCCATTGCCTTCTTCAAGAAAGCCCCCCTCCGTCCGCGAAGACGCGAACACCTCCCCCGGAAGCCCGGGGGAGGCGAAAAGAGTGTGTTTCTGTGTAGAAACCGAGCCCTCAGATACGACCTAGTCTGCAAAGTTGGTTACTTGCCGTACAAGAAGACCAACGCCCGCTCGAACCGCTCAGCCCATGCGATTTCGTTGTGATTGGCGTCTGGCTCGATGACCAATAGCCGCTGATCTTCGCCCAAACCCGACGCGGCGAGCCCCAGATCAAGCGTTTGTGCCCATTGTTGGTACTGCTTGTTGAGTTCGTCATCAGCCGAGTCGTTGCCGACCTCCTTGCCCCCCATCCCGATGAACACCTTGTCGGGCCAGTTCTTGACCAACGACAGATAACTCATCGCGCTGGCACCATGATCGCCCATCATTGGTAAGCTTTCGACGATTGCGTTGGCGAAACGGTCCGCATGGGCCGTCGCCGCGTAGAGGGCCATCGAGCCGCCGAGGGACGCGCCGCCGATGGAGGTCGATGCACGATCGGTCTCGACCCTGAACGCCCGCTCAACGCGAGGCATGACCTCATGGAGTACCCAGTCCATCGTTGCTGGCCCGTCGCCCTCAACGCCTTTGTACGAACCAAAAGGCAGGAACTCGCTGATGCGATGCACACCCGAATGTGGGATGCCGACAATAATCATCGGCTCAATCTTCCCCGCTTCGATCAACTCGGTCGCGGTTTCGTCCGCGTGCCATTCGCCGGGCAAGCCGGGGAGTTGCTCGAACAGATTCTGACCATCAAACATGTACAACACTGGATAGTGCTTATTTGCATTCGCAGGATCATTGTAACCAGGAGGTGTCCAGATCTGAAGATCACGGGTCACCGCCTGGGCACCGCCTGCGCCACCCTGAACCGCAAGCCGGGCAACATCGCCGGTGACATTGAGCGTGTGATAGAACCCCGAGTTACGAACTTGCTCAGCAAGCGAAACCGGCTCGCGAAAATCAACAACCGTCAGTTCGATCACCGGGCGTTCGCCAGCTTTGAGCTTTGACACATCAACCATCGGCAGCGAACGGTTCGCAATCGCGTTGCCTTCAGCATCGACCTCTTCACGATCCCAACCTCCGAGGGTGAACTTAAACTGCACACTCACGCCGTGAAGATCCTTGTCCATGACAATCTGCCAACGAAGGTCCGAACGCCCCGAGAGCACCGAGTCTGGGTCTGCCGGGTCCCAGCCGTTGATGCTGCCTGCGAAGTACACCGGATTATCCTTGTTGGCTTTTCCCGATGAATCCGTCACGACAATCACAAAGCCCTGAGGGAGTGTCTCTGGACGAATCATCTCAGGCTCGCCAAATGCAAACGCGGAAAAGAGTGTGAGCGAAACAATAAAAACGACGAGGGTTGACCAATGCTTACTTGCGTGCACAGTTCATCTCCAATGAGTTGATGGGAACTTGAAAGAGGATTCGATTCTATCGGACGAACGATGGATTCGCTTGAAAAAGGCGTCCGTGCTGTTGAACACGGACGCCCAGATTGTATCAAACTCCACATGCGTTACACACTTGGAGCAAAGTCAAAGTTATGGACACCCAGCACTGAATGCCTGGAGGAATGCCGAGATATCGAAGAAGTTAAAGAACCCATCTTCGTTGAAGTCTGCAGCAGGATCTTGAGCACTGAAGAGCCCGAGGAATGCCGAGATATCGAAGAAGTTGAGCACGCCATCTCCATTAAAGTCTGGAGCACAGACATCGATCACGGTTGGGTTGGTCAAGTTCAGGAACTGATCACCAGCGATGGTGTTAAAATCAAGATCGTTGATTCCATCGCTATCAGCATCACGGGGACCGACATTGTCTGGGCCTGGGATGCCGCCGAGGACCTGGTTCGAGATGAAGTCGAACCCTTCATTCACGATCCAACCTGCAACGAGAATATCTTGCACGCCGTCCCACCCGAGTTCATCAAGATCAATACAGATCTCGATACCAGTATTGACATCCGCAGCACCCGCTGCACTTACATCGGTGACGCCATCAACATTTGAGTTGTTGATGTCTACATTGATGAGGTTGCCGATTGGGCTCATTGGATCGAGCTGCGAAAGGCGTGGGCCGTAGTTGGCGAAGAGGCTGCCGAGTGAACCGTCTTGGATATCGATGCGTGGGCCATCGAATGGGATCAGTGGCATCGCGCCCACATCCCCGCCATCGAATGAACCATAATCGACGATCACGCCAAAGAATGGATCGATCAAAGCACCGTTCGTCCGCAATGTTGCAGCGTCGGTAAAGCGAATCAACCCACCAGTGCCGCCATCAACACCATTGTTGACATTGAGCCAGTAGTCTGGCTCAAATCCAGTATCGAAGGTGATGTTGCTCATGCCGTTAAGGTTGTTAAAGCTGATATCGACATTGGTGTCGAGCAGCACATTCTGTCCGCCAGGCTGGCAATCAAAGAACAACAGCATTCTGTTGAAGTTTGCTTCCATATTGCCCGCGATGAAGAGGTAGAGCTTGTTGTTTGGGATATCAATGTAGACGCGTGCGTTGTCAAGCTCTGAGCCATAGGCCCATTCCATGTCTGGTGTGACTGGGGTTGACTGTGACTGATCGCCGATCACGCCTTCGATGTTCGAGTTGTCGATACCCATCAAAATACCACCAGCCAATGCGCCAGCATTTGCAGCACCGTAGCCTGTGAGTGAACCGAGATCATCGATCGAACCACCGACTGGACCGAACCAAGCACGAGGCACATTTGGAGTGGTGCCGTCGTCTCCGTCATCGTTCCACGCATCCATCGAGACGAGATAATCGGCGTCGAAGCCAGTATCGAAGCCAAGGCCGGATTGGCCATCGATAATGAACGCACCAGCACCTGTGCCTGAGCCGAGGGTGCTTGAACCGCCAGCGGTTGTATCGATGTAGAGATCGATCGCGTTGCCGTTGCCTTCGAGGTTACCTGCTACGAAGATGTACAAGTTTGTCGCATCTTTGGCAATGTAGATGCCATCGATTTCTGAACCGCCACCGTTTGGACCCGAGCCATCGACGGTGCCGTCGGTCTCGTTACCGAATCCGGTGTAGTTGCCCTGAAGGAAGACATTGGTATATGCACTACCACCGACGCCGCCGTCGATCACGCCATCGACTGTGACTGTGCCAGATGCAACAGCGGAGAGGTCGATATCAATGTGCTGTGTGGTTCCATCGAATGGTGCGGCATTAAAATCTTGTGCGCCACCGAGGTTGCCGGTATCAACTGGGAGGAAACCGACGATCTGATTGGCCTTGAATGAACGATCACCTGAGTTCACCCAGCCTGCGAGGCGGATGGACTCTGAGCCTGCGAGCCCGAGCGATGCGAGTGGGATACAGAGTTCGATCCCCGTATCGACGACTTCAGGATTCCCGAAATCGCCGCCGGTGAACAACCCCGCCGAGTTATCACCAAAGGCTGTTGGCAAATCATTGACCCAGATAAGATCGGTATAGAGACCGCTCTCGGTACCCGGGTCATAGGTGCCGTCGACTGTTGGTTGTGCAAGCGCCATGCCCGCGATCGAAGCGATCACCCCTGTGCTTACTGCTGTCCGAATCTTCATAACTATCTCCCTTTAAGATCTCTCCTCAGAACCGAGTAATGGCCCTGATGGTTGGTGTCTGTGTCTCGACGATGTACTGTTGTCTTTATCGCACATCTACCGGCAACAATACACAGAATAGCGAAACCGTTTTCGGAGTGCGAGGGTCTTTTTCAGAGAATTCGACATATCGGTCCAAATTCTCTCTTTATCTCCGTTTTTCGGACTATATCCGCTACTCAATTTGTATATTTTTATAAATCAAATACCGAACACGCACCACGAGCTGCCCGCCAAGAACCTGCATCTTTCGTGATCTTTCGCCAAGAGCCGTCCATCCATCATCAAGCGTTGGCCAAGTTGCATCAGAATCCACTGCCAAACCGCTCGGAATCAGGAACTCCACACGGCGATTGTTGAGCTGTCGACGGATTAGCAACGATCCATCCGCGTTGCCAATAAACTTGGCATCTCCAAAGCGTAATACATCACCAACGCCCGGCTCCGATCGCAGCTTGAGAACCTCATTGACTGCTTGGTTGAATCGACCATGCACATTGTTCTCGCCCCCCTCGATCGCTTGCCAAGGGATCGGTCTTCGATTGTCTGGATCGTCTGCACCAGCCAGGGCGTATTCGTCGCCGTTGTACATCATCAATGATCCCGGCGAGGCGACCATCACCGCGATCGCTGCAAAGGCGCGATCAAGATCGTTTGGCGTAACGGTTTCTGCATCGTACTGTGTGCCTTGCGCCCAGCGTGATGCCTCGCGATCGTAACCGCGCACGAAACGGTTGTGCATCATTGACGCCAAGCGTTCGGTGTCGTGCGATGTCATCAGGTTGAACTGCACAAGATCATGCTGTGGATCATGATGAAACACTGCATTGAGCCGATCCGCACAAATCAACGCATCGCCAATCGGGTCTCCAATACTCAGCCAATCTGCAACCGCAAAGGCAAACGGGTAGTTCATCTGCCCATCGAAGGCCTGGTCGTTGAGCATTTTATCCGCATCGCTCCAGATCTCGGCGATGATCAACGCTTCTGGATTCAGTTCACGAACCTGCACACGCCAGTCTTTCCAGAACGCTTTGCCGATCTCGCCAGCGACATCGAGCCGCCAGCCGTCGATGCCGTCGGATGGGTCGCCGTCGCCATTGGGGTCCATCCACCTGCGGGTGACCGCCATGATGTGGGCCTTTGGCCCGGCTGCGAGATCACCGATCTCTGTTTGATGAAACACAGGCAGGTTCCCGTTCACACTCCCCCACGACTTCCAGGCGAATAACTCCCCCGCGTCATCAAACTCAACATCGAACCAATCAACAAATGGCGAGGCGTCGCCCCGTTCGACGATATCAGCAAACGCGAAATGATCTATCCCCACATGATTCCAGACACCATCGAGGACAACACGCAACCCCAAAGATTTCGCTTTGGGTAAAAACTCATCGACGAACCATTGATCGGCAACTGTCCATTGCCATGTGGTTTCATCGCTGGGATCTTCACTCGCTCCTAACCGAGTATGTCCTGGACCGGGATCGACAAAGTTGCCCGGGTGCCCGAGGGTGGGATCAATATGACGATGATCGTCGGCATCATACTTATGCAGCGATCGAGACTGGAAGATGGGGCACAGGTAAATCCCGGTATATCCCTGATCACGCAGTGTTTCGAGTTGGTTGTAGACCCCGATGAGATCGCCGCCATAGCGCCTTTGGAAGATCACATTGGTGATCGCACCGCCCGATCGGTTGGGATCATATGAAAACTGTCTGGAATCAACCAATCGACGGTTCCAGGCGCGTTCGATTTCTTCGATTTCGGTCTTCTCGAACGGCGAATCCCAATCGACCAGGGTCACATCCCAGTCCTGTTGGTTATTGTTCGGGTTTCCGTCACGAAAACGCTCTGGAAAAACTTGATACCACACAAGTCCTTTCGCCCAATCTGGTGTACTCAATTTTTGAGCATCGAAGGCTGTGATACTGTGATTGACACTCTGTACGCCATGCAGGTGACAGCGAGCGGTGACTTTGATCTGATCTAGATCAACCGAGCCTGTGTTAAGGACTGAATCGAGATTGATCCGGGTCTGGTATTGCGCGTTATCGCCTTGTTTTTGAGCCAATTGGTGACAACTTGCGAGCAGTTGCGATTGGTGAGCATCTATATACTCAATGTTCACTTTGGCATCTGAGCAAGGTGTCGTCACCTTGATATCGATGATCCTTGGGCTTTGGGCGACCCAAGTGGACTGCACATCTATATTGCCCAGATTCACACAGCCGGGCAAAAACGGGAGAAACAGCAAAAACATGAATCCGCATTGAAATGTTTTTACTCCACGAAAGTAGATTCGGTTGACACGCATACCCATCCTCCATTAGACTGTAGACACCCGGGGAGACGGGGTGGGCCGATTTGGCATTGCTGGCAAACACCAGCTATTGAGGAATACAGATGAAACAGTATCACAACCGCAGGCAATCGTCAGCCTTCACACTCATCGAACTACTCGTGGTAATCGCCATCATCGCGCTACTCATTGGAATTTTGTTGCCAGCACTCAGTTCGGCTCGTACAACAGCGATGAAACTCAAGTGCCTCACACACACCCGCTCGATGGGTGGGGCACTCTCGATGTATGCCGACAATAATCGGGATTGGTACCCGGTTATTCCCAACTCGCAATCCACCTCCCAATATCTCGATGGTCAGTGGGCAGCCGGTGGTGTTGCGGGCCTGTTCTCACTGTTCCAGATCGGTGATGGCGAAGGCGACTTCAATGAAGTTGGCGGCACCCCTACGAACCTATCTGGTGACTACGGATACTGGGGAAGTTTTTTACACAGAGCCGGCACCTATGTTGATGGCAGCTCGGTTCCACTCATGCGAGGCTACCTCTCAGGACTCGAAATACTCACTTGCCCAAACGACCGGCTGGATTATTACTGGAAGTTTTATAACACCCGCGACAATCATGTGATCGCTGATGCGGACAATGTGAAACAACCCGAACCACCAACCACCGAACGCGATGTGATCCACTACAACATCAGCTATCTCTACATGGCAGGGCTCAAGACATCGGATGCATCAATCCTGTTTCCTGCGCCGCTGTGGGGCGACGAGACCAACTCGGCAGATATCAAGTTTGGCGCGTGGTACGGGTGGAACTGGTTTAATGAAGAGCCAAATGGTGCTACAGAACCGAATCCAATCGAAGACTTTGGATTCAATCCAGAGACCGGATACGCCAAGGACGACAACCACGGCGACGAAGGAGGCAACTTTGTTCGCACCGATGGGAGTGCCTCATTCATCACCGAGAACCCACAAAAAGCATTCTTCATGAAACCCGACGAGGTCCGCCCTGGCGATTCAATGGACTCTCGGAGCGTCAATATTGTCATCCGAAACCGGAGCAACAAGATTCAACCGATCGACTAGTGTTCTTCTCCCGCGCAATCAATGCACCCTGCATCGAAAACGGATACACTTTGGGTTCGATGACAGGGATCTTTCTCGACACTTGCAAGGCATGAGGTTCAATAGTGAGCAAGTCTGCGGCTAATACGCACTCCAAACCATCTCAACTCGCCCCAAAGAAATCATTTCTTGGATCGCTCTTCGGACACCAAGAGTCTGGGTTGGTGCTGGTCATCATCTTGATCGGGCTCGGGTTAACATTCTTCGGGATGCTCAACCCTGTCGAGAGCAAAGCCCCGGTAGAACGCCCGGCAGATTCATTCGTGCTGTTGCTTGATGCCCAGGGCGTTGCTCATGAACCGGGCACCATCGCCCGCACGAAGATCGCGACTTATCGTGTTCAAGATGGCGATACGCATATAGATTATGCTGCTGCACAGATCACGAAGTATGACTCGACCACCGGCGTGCTGTATGCGAAGGACATGCTCAATCCCTTTCTTAACAAATCGAACTTGGTCCTTGTCGCCAAGGACGCGAGCTTCTTTGCGATTATTGCGGTTGGAATGACCGGGGTGATTATCCTCGCGGGGATTGATCTCTCGGTCGGTTCGATCTATGGCTTGTGCGCGATCATCGGCGCGATGGTGCTCCAGAAGATGTCGCCTGATACGAGTTGGATGGTGGCGGTGCCGGTGGCGATGATCGTCTGTATGACAGTCGGCACGCTGTGCGGATTGGCCAACGGCGCGATGAGTGTTGGGCTTGGTGTGCATCCGTTTGTGATCACCCTTGGGATGATGGCGGTCCTGCGCGGATTGACTGTTGTCATTCCTCAATATTTCTTTGGCACCCAATCGATCGGCGGGTTCCCCACTTCCTTCACAACCGGGTTCTTCAAGGCCGAGTTCTTTGGGGTGTATCCCGTGCCTGTGATTATCATGATCTTGTGTGGCATCGCGGGATGGTTTGTGCTTTCCAAAACCGTGTTTGGACGACGCGTATTTGCCATTGGCGGCAATGAAGTCGCAGCCAAATATGCGGGCATTCCGGTTGGAAAGGTGAAGATTCTGGTCTACACCATCACCGGCGCGATGTGCGGGCTCTCGGCGTGTGCGTATCTTGGATATTACGGCGCAGCCGAGACCAACGCGGGCAATGCGTATGAGCTTCAGGTCATCGCGGCGACCGTCATCGGCGGCGCATCACTGATGGGCGGGCGAGGCACCGTCATCGGCGCGGTGCTTGGCGCAATTATCATCCAGTTGATCAATAACACCCTGATTATCTTCGAGGTTGATACCAGTTATAATCAGATTGTGATGGGGGCTGCGATTATCATCGCGGTCGTCATCGACCAGACCAAACAACGAATCCAAGCCCGACGGGCGTAGACCAATATCGGAGACACTCATGCGAACACACACACTGCTTTCAACCGCTGCCTTATTCTCAATCTCGGCTTTGGCCCTTGTAGGCTGCTCGGGCGGGACAGATTCCGCAGACAAAGCCGCGACCGATTCGCACGGGCACGACCACGCTGGCGACGACCAGGCACACGATGAGATCGTCTACAAAATCGGTGTCATCGCCAAGAGCAACTCGAACCCGGTATTCCTCGCCGCCA
This sequence comes from Planctomycetota bacterium, assembly GCA_024280755.1. Classification (GTDB taxonomy): domain Bacteria; phylum Planctomycetota; class Phycisphaerae; order Phycisphaerales; family UBA1924; genus UBA1924. Next base: position 90,199 of record JAJRPN010000030.1, on the reverse strand, counting down.
AGAACGGCGCGTTCGCAGCGGGCGAACGCCTAAGCGAAGAACTCGACGGTGCAACTGTCGAAATCCTCTGGCAAACCCCCGCAATGGAAGATGCGCAGGTTCAAGCCCAATATGTCGAGCAGCTTGTGGCATCAGGAATCGATGGTATCGCGATCTCTTGCACCGATGCCAACCTGCTTACGGGCGCACTCAAAGCAGCGGTTGACAAAGGCGTGATCGTCGTGACCTTTGATTCGGACGCGCCAGATTCTGGACGCATGGCATACTACGGCGTGGACGACAAAGAAGCAGGCAAAGAAGTCATGCGCCAGCTCGCCAAAGTCATGGGCAACGAGGGTAAGGTTGCCGTATTGACCGGCAACCCGGCAGCGACCAACCTCCAAGCACGCGTTGATGGCGTAGTCGAACAAGCGGGTGAGTATGAAGGAATCCCGACTCCGGTTGTGTATTCATTTATGCCCGAGACCGCAACCGAAGCGGCAGCCAAGATGCAACAGGTGCAGACCGCCAACCCGGACATCACGGGTTGAGCACTCGTTGGTGGGTGGCCGTTGTATACCGACAATGCGCTCGATGGCATCTATGAAAACGCCAAGATCGTTTCGATGGACCCGCTTCCATTGCCACTGGATTATGCGATGAAGGGACAGGTGCAGGTGCTCGTTGGTCAGCCATACTTTGGTTGGGGCGAAAAATCGGTCGAGATGATTATTGAGAAACTCCACTTCGATCGCAGCCCCGCAAGCGAGATGGTGATTGCCGATTTTGATATTGTCACTACGGAAACAGCAGAAGAGTTTGCCAAAAACTGGAAAACCTGGCTCGGCGAAGATTGATTCCTATTCTGAGTCTGAATCATCATGTCCGAATCCAATACGCCCAACCTGATCGCAACGAACATCTCCAAACGCTTTGGGCATACCCAAGCGCTTGAAGATGTGAGTGTGTCCTTCATGCCCGGCGAGGTCCATGCGCTCATGGGTGAAAACGGTGCGGGCAAATCAACGCTGGGCAAGGTGCTCGCAGGGTTGCATGCGCAGAACGAGGGCACGGTTGTTATCAATGGCCGCAAGCTGATCCCAGGCTCGCTCGATGATGCTTTCCATGCGGGAATCCGCATCGTGCACCAAGAACTCGCCCAGTGCCCGAATCTTTCGGTCGCCGAAAACTTGTGCCTGCACGATATTCCCAAGAAGGGATTTGTCGTTGACTTCGCAGAAATGGAACGCCGGGCGGCCAAGCTGGTGCATCAGCTCGATCCAAGCATTGATGTCACCAAGCCGTTGGGATACCTCTCCCCAGGGCGTCGGCAGATCTGCCAAATCGCTGCGTCGCTCGATCGAGACGATAAGGGCAGCATGATCGCCAAAGTGATCGTGTTCGATGAACCAACCTCGTCGTTGTCGATTTCCGAAGCGTCTGTCCTGATGGATATCACCCGCGACCTTGCCAAGCAAGGGCTCACGATCATCTATGTATCGCATCGGATGAGCGAGATTTTTACTTGTTGTGATCGGGTGACCATTTTACGCGATGGCAAGTTCGTCGCGACCAATGTGGTCAGCGAGATTGACGAGCCGACGCTTGTTGAACAGATGATCGGTCGGCGGATCGAAACGCCAGTTGCCCGATCCAATGGCCCGCAACAATCTGTTGAGACCCAAGCGCTCAAGGCGGAGTTTGGCAGCAATCACGCAGCTCCTGATCACTCGACCCCACCGAGGCTCACTATTCAAAGCGTAAGTTCACCGGGCAAACTGACTGATTGCTCGCTTGATTTGTACCCAGGCGAAGTCCTCGGGATCGGCGGGCTTGTCGGCGCAGGGCGATCAGAACTCTTCGATGCCATCTTCAACATCGACGCCCGTGCAAAGGGCTCAATCAAAGTTGAAGGGCAAGAAATTTTGGGTAAAGGTATCCGCGCAGCGATCGACGCGGGCGTTGGACTTGGGTATGTTCCTGAAGACCGACGCATCCAAGGCTTGTTCTTTAATCTTGGAATCGACGAGAACATCATCGCCCCGATCATGCACAAGATCGCCGGCTTTGGCGGGGTTCGCCATCGCAAGGAAGAACTCAGCACCGTTGAAAAACGCATCGCACGGTTCCAGATCAAAACCGCATCACTCAGCGAAACAACCCCCGGCGAACTCTCCGGCGGCAATCAACAAAAACTCCTCATCGCCCGGTGGATGACCCAGAACACCAAGGTCCTGCTGCTCGACGAACCCACACGCGGGATCGATGTCGGCACCAAAGCCGAGATTTATAAACTCATCCGCGAGGCAGCCGACGAGGGGCTTTCGATCTTGTTAGTCTCATCAGAGATGCCCGAACTGCTCGCCTTGTCCGATCGAATATTGGTCATGGGCGACGGACAGATCAAGGGCGAGCTCACCGGCAACGAGATGACCCAGATCAATATTCTAACGCTTGCAACGAACGAGACTCAATCTGAAACACATGCTACAATCAATGCATGAACAGAAATCAAACAACAAGCAAGTTTTCATTCTCAGTAATCATATTGCTTTTCGCCCTACTCGCTCTGGTACTGATTCCGCGATCTTTCGCGAGTTCAACGAGCACACAAGGCATCGCGGAAAACAACTCTTACATCGGCAGAGAGTTCTCGTATTCATACATGACTCGCAAAACAGCGAACAGCTACAGCACAAGCAAGGGGACTGGTGTTCTTGTATCCATAGACGATTCGCTACTCATTTTTTCGATGATGTATCCAAACCAGGACGCTCCAAGTTTCACAGCTATTCCCGTCCATCGATTGATCAGTATGAGCACGACTGGAAACTAATCCATCAGTGGGTTGAGAGCACTCGCACGATAATCCTACGCAATGGCGGCACCATCTTGCCCTCTTGTGCGATCACCTCGACGGCTACCTTCTCGCCATCGCGTGATGCCTTGAAAGTCGTCAGCAGGTATTCGCCCATCATGTATTCCATCCCATCGCCAGCATCTTCATAGAGCGTGCCGATTGCTTCGCCATTGCTGTCGAGATGCACAAGCAGCGTGATCTCGTCGCGTTGGTCGGGGCGGTCGCCGAAGTATTGGGTGACAGGGCAGGTGACGATGATCGAACCCGGGCGGATGTACAGGTCTGGCAGATCAGAATCTTTGGAATCTCTGCCGCCATCGAAGCTCTCGAAATCAAACTTCGCCCATTCGACGCCATTGATTGGCCTGGGCAAGATGGCTGCGCGATCGGAATCGGGCGTCACCTTTGCAGACACGAGTAGGCTCTCGCCGAGCAAGAAGGAATCGTCTTCGGATCGGAGTGCAGGATCGGCAGGGTCTGCAAAGAATGTTGGCATCGCGATCAATGCGCCGGACTTTGATGATTCGTGGAAGAGTGTATAAATGTAGGGCATCAAGCGATATCGGCGTTCGAGTGCGCGCCTTGAAGTCGCTTCGATCTCAGGCGTAAACGACCACGGTTCTTTATCGATATTACCCTTTGCAGTGTGGCTTCGCGCGAATGGGAAGAGTGTGCCAAAGCCCATCCATCGGGCAAAGAGCTCGCCATCGCCGTTGTATGCGAACCCGCCGATGTCTGGGCCGACGAACGGTTGACCCGACAAACCAAGGTTGATCGACATCGGGATCGACATATCGAGATGTCCCCATGTTGCCGAGTTATCGCCGGTCCAGGTCGCGCCGTAGCGGTGTCCACCCAAGAAGTTTGCTCTCGAAAGTACGAAGGGGCGTTTGTTTGGGTTCGCTGCCATCACGCCTTCGCGTGTGGCTTTGATCATGTGCATGCCGTAGACATTGTGGTAGCGTGCGTGGGTGCCCGGGCCGCCGAGTTCTGGATCGGCATCATGAATATTGTCCTCGGGCATGGTCTTGGTCTTCGAGTTAAACACGGCTGGTTCGTTCATATCGTTCCATACGCCGTCGATGTCGTAGGCCATAAAATCTTTGTACAACCCTGCCCACCAGGTGCGGACATCTTTATTGAGATAATCAGGGAAGACGCATACGCCCGGCCAGACCTCGCCGTGAAACACACTGCCGTCGGCTTTCTTGGTCCACGCATCATGCTCTGTGCCCGAGTCATAGACAAAATATCCCTCCTCAGCCTTCACACCCGGATCGATCATCCAGACATTACTAAAACCAACGGAATCAAGATACGCGTTGAGTTCTTTGGGATTGGGAAACTCTTCCTCGTCGAAAGTAAACACACGATACTGATCCATGTAATCGATGTCCATCCAAATAACATCGGCTGGCAATGAACGCGAGCGGAACCCGTCGGCGATCTCTTTGACGCGTGAATCAGGATTATACGAATATCTACATTGATGAAATCCAACCGCCCAGCGAGGCGGCATCGCGATGGTGCCGGTGAGTTCGGCGAGCCCTTCCATAACGAGTTGAGGCGTCGCGCGATCAACAATGATCACTGGGAATGAATGCCCCACTGCGCGGAAAGTAATCCCATCGCGCAGATCAATCTCGCATCGTTCGGTCGTGTCGGCCAACACGCCAAAGGCGGTGCCGTCTTCGCGAACAGCAAGCACCCAAGGCTGGGATGTGTACAGGTTCTTTGCATCGAGCCCATAACCAAACGCATCGTAGTTCCAGGTCTCGGTGACAAACCCGTTCCTCAACAATGGGCCGGCGACCTGCCCGGTGCCGTAGAGACTGGTGCGTGGCTCGATCTTGATCGCTGCGACGAATCGACCTTCGTCATTGATCGAGAATGTCGGAGCGAGGGCGTGCGATGCTGGGTCGATGTCACCAATGGATTCAAACTGGCGGACCATCGCGATCGAAGGCCGGCGGTTAATCCGGGCATCATGCGAGGCATCGAACCGGATGATGCCATCGGCGATGACCTCTGCGGTTGGGGCGGCCGTTTGGGCCAAGACTAGGGTGGTCATGGTCAGCGCAAGGAAGGCTGAGGCGATGATTATTCTGCGGATGGACATGTCAACTATCTCCGATTCACGAAAGATTGGAAGGTTTCTCTGGGACCATACCAGAAATTGGACAAAAAAGTGCCAATTATTCCGAAATATCCCACGAAAGTAGGTTCACAACTCAACGATAATAGGCGATAATCCGTACAAGAGCATGCCTGCTCTAAAAATCGACCTTTGTACTCGATCTTTGACCTTTTCTGGATACCTCAATGAACACCAATACCCTCCGCCGATACCAACTCCTCGCGATCTCTGCTCTTGCAGGCGTCGCAGTCTCAGGAGCGCACGCTCAGAATAACCAGAACTATCTTCAGTGGTTCGAGACTGAGTGGGATGATATCGAGCGCCGAGTCCCTGACTTCTTCTTGGCCGGGTACAACGCCGTTTGGATTCCGCCAGTTTCCACGGCCTCGTTCCAAAGCCCCGGATATGACCCGTTCGATCGGTTTGATCTTGGAAAGCCGCCGTTGCTTTCGTTCTCGTCATCGCGCAAGCGCACAACCTACGGCACCGAGGCAACCTTCGGCGCGATGGTCGACGAGTTGCATCAGGCAGGTGCAGAAATCTACATCGACGCGATCTTCAACCACAATGGCGGACGCACCGAATCGGACGCATTCCTCGCACAAGGTTGGTATCCCGGACTCTGGACCCCGCGCGAGAGTCCGCCACGCAATAAGCAACCAACAGACGACTGGGGCGATTTCCACAATGGGAACGCAGCGGGCTACTTCCAATCCGAAAACCCCGGCGGCACACGATACAACCTGCACAATGGTGATCTCGTCGCCTTGGTTGATATCTCTCATGAATCAGACAACCAGTTCATCAGGCACCCGGTAGATGCGGGCAATCCGCTCAATATCCCCGCAGGCACGATCTTCAATATCCCCGATGCAAACAATGCACGGCTCTACCCAGACCAGATCCTCTCGCCTTTTAACTTTACGAACCCGGGGACTTCAAACAACCCTGGTTCTACAGCATTCACCCGGTACCCATTTAACCTCAACGCCCCGCTCAACGGAGACCCGGTCACCGACAACGCGACCGGGATGCTTATGCGATGGGCACAGTGGATGGTCGAGGTGCAAGGCGTCGACGGGTTCCGTCTTGATGCCCACAAGCATATTCCCAACTGGTTCTGGGACGATTTCTTTGATTCAGCGGTCTACAAAACCCGCACCTCGCCAGCAACAGGCAATAAAATCACGCCGTTTAGCTTTGGTGAAAATATCTCGGGCAACTTTGATATGCTCAACAACCAGATCCGCCGAGATTCCTTCGGCAACCGCGATTCGCTCGATATCCAAGGAGCTGCTCGGCTCCGCGATCTGCTCAACGCAGGCGGGTTGGGTTCATGGTCGAGCATTACCTCCAACACCGACTCAAGCCATCTTGATGTCGCTGATGACGGGATCATCAACGGATCAATGGGCATGAACCATGTATTCTCGCATGATAATGGCACCTGGGGCGATGGCACCTCGATGCCTCAACTCCCAAACGCACGCGATCAGGGATTCCAAATGCACGCCTATATGCTCTTGCGTCCCGGTCGAACCATCGTCTATCACAATGGTCGCGGCACCCCTCGCAGCGGCGGGTTCTACCCTCGCGAAGGGATCCCCATGGCTCTTGGTTGGGATGCTTCAACCCAAATGCTCGACGACACCATGACCACGCTGGTTCAACTCCGCAATCAAATCGGATACGGACAATACTTCCAGCTCAACGGCAACATCAACGATGTACTCGTCTACGAAAGAGCATTCAACGGCCAAGCAAACTGTTTGGTCGCGGTCAATGACCGATTCGATGCGGGCGCACGGTTTGTAACTGTCAATACGCAGTATCCACAAGGCACCCGCCTTCACGAGATGACCGGCAACGCTGCCGATCCGTTGATCGATCCGACCAATGCCATCCCTGAGACCATCATCGTTGGCGCAGGTGGTTCTGTGAGCCTGGTTGTCCCCAACAACAAGACCGGCACCCTCGAACACGGCAAGGGCTATGTGATCTACGCAGAAGCATTGCCAGATGCCACCGTCACCTTTATCGGTGCTGATGGCGCGATCGATCCTGACCCGTCAGCCTTCCCCGACTTCCTCCAACGCTTGAACAATGCAACCGTGATCACCGATGACTCATTCGAGATTCGGGTGCAGACCACAGCCGGCGATGCGCTCGATCCCAATACCGATGACAATGCACTCTTCGCCTTCGATCAACGCAACACCGACTCCAACAACAACGGCTCAGTCGATATTCCAACGACCTCCTCAGTCATCGGCGGATACGAGTTCTTCGAAACACTCAACGCCCCGCTCTTTGGCTCAGGCAGCTCGTTCGGGCTGTATCGTCAGGTGATCGATGCGACCCAACTCAGCGAAGGGTATCACTACCTTTCGGTCATCGTCTTCCGCCATCGCAATGCGGGCACGACCCCGATCTTCCGCGAGGTCCGCAAGGTGATCTATATCGATCGCCAATCGCCAGCGGTTGATCTTGAGCAAGCCGGCATGATTACCCAAGACGCTCGCCCAGGGTTCACGGTGAACCTGCAAGACCGCACCGCCAAGACCATCCATATGTTCCTCAACTTGGACAACGGCGTCGATCCCCTCACACTGATCAATGTCTCAAACCAGGTCATCCCGTACGACCGATACACCTACAACTACACCTTTGATCTCGATTTGGTTCCGGGCGACAACACCGTTACCGTCGTTGCACTCGAAGACTCGGGCAATGCGACGATCCTCAACGAGACGGTCACCTTTGGGTCATTGTGCCAAGCAGATCTCAATGGTGATGGCGTGTTGAACTTCTTCGATGTCTCCGCCTTCCTCAATGCGTTCGCTGCGGGTGATCTTGTCGCAGACTTCAACGCCGACGGCATGCTCAACTTCTTCGATGTCTCGGCCTTCCTGAGTCTGTTTAGCGCAGGTTGCCCGTAACCCACCAAACCTAAGACATTCCATAAAAAACACCCCGCGTCATGTGGGGTGTTTTTTCTTTGAAATCTTGTCAGTGATTTAGTACACGGCTTCTGCATCATCGCCGGTGACTTGTTCGGGCTTGGTCTTAATGAGTCCAAACCAGATGAGATACAGTGCAGGAATGCCGATGCCGAGCAATAAGAATACAACGAGCCCGACCATCTGTCCTATCTGCGTGCCGGGGTTGCTTGAAGGGTCCATGCCTTGGGCCATTGGATTATTCGGATAGTCTTGTGCCCACTGTTCGTTGAGTGCCTGCTTGCCCATCTGGTTCATCATTCCCCAAATGTTCATCGGTATCGCACACAGTGCATACGCAAGATGGAGCGATCGGGTGCTTGGTCTTCTTGTCGCGCCAGCGATACCAGCGACCAACAGCAAAATACTCAGCAGCAGACCGATCCCGCCGATGACATAATCCACTGCGCCCAGTTGCATCCCGTAGGGAACAGGATCGCCTTCGAGCACTGGTTTGAGCATGCTTGCAGAAAGCGGAGCCATCACAAGCCCAAGCCCGCCGCAGGTAAGCCCGAGTGAACCAAGGACGATGCTGATAATCCCGATGACCTTAGGCCACTTCGGGCGTGGATTCATCAGCTCATCGGGTTCCCATTGTTCTGTTGCGCTTGTTTCGAGTTCGTCCATCATGACCTCCAGTGATACTGAAAGTATACCAGATTTTTTTACACTCGTTGTAAGAACCGAACATCGTTCTCGAAGAGCATACGGATATCGGGGATGCCGTACTTGCCCATCGCGATGCGTTCGATCCCAAATCCAAAGGCGAACCCGCTCCACTCTTCTGGATCAATCCCGCACGCCTTGAGCACATTGGGATCGACCATACCACACCCGCCAAGTTCTACCCATTCTGCGGGTTCGCCGGGCTTGAGCGAGATCATCATGTCGAACTCTGCGCTTGGCTCTGTAAACGGGAAGAAGCTCGGACGCAAACGCACCTCGGCCTCTTCACCAAAGTACGCACGAGCAAACTGCAAAAGCGTACTCATCAGATCAGACATCGAGACATCACGATCGATGTATAAGCCTTCGATCTGGTGGAACATAAAACTGTGCGTCGCGTCGACCGTATCTGGTCGGTAGACCCGCCCCGGCGACACAATCTTAATCGGCGGGCCCCATCCTTTGGCGACCGCGTCATCCATCGTGCGGATCTGGACAGTCGAGGTCTGGCTCCGCAACATCCGAGGCATATCGACCTTGCGTGGATCATCAACATAAAAATTATCGATCGGATCACGCGCAGGGTGCGCATCGGGGATGTTGAGCTTGGCGAAGTTGTGTTCTTCGTCTTCGAGTTCTGGGCCTTGGGCAACCTCAAAACCAAGACGGGCGAAGATCTCGACGAGCTCGCCGCGTACACGAGTGATGATGTGCTCACGACCTAACGCATGGGTGTTGATCGTTCCCGGCTCGGTCATATCGAGCATTGGGCCCGTGCTAGCACCAGAAGCCCCTGAACCAAGCGTTGCCTGCTTGGCTTTGAGCCCGGATTCAAGCGCGTTTTTGACCTCGTTGAGTCGTTTGCCGACAACGCCTTTGTCTTCTTTGGCGACATCTTTCATCATCGGCATGACCGACCGGATCTTGCCTTTGGTGCCAACAAACGCGACGCGCCACGCTTCGAGTTCGTCTGCTGTAGTAACAGATTCAAGGGCAGCGAGTCCGGTCGATTCAATCTCATTGAGTGCGTTGAGCATGGCGGATCATAGTTCCTTGCGTGCGATTGGTTGGCGTTTGTGCCCATCTTCAATAAAAAACCCCGCCTAAAAATCAGGCGGGGTTGGTTTGTTTACTTACGGCAGTTTACTCGTCGCTTGATGCTTCTTCAGCCGCTGGTGCATCGGTCTTTGCTGTATCCTTACGGAGCTTTGCAGCAAAGGCGGTACGCTTGTCAGCGGTGCGACGACGACCCGATGGGTTTCCACCAATCTCTGGGCCTTCTTCGTTGCCGACGAACTGAATCACGCAGAGTTCAGCAGCATCACCGAGACGGTGACGACCGATGCGAACGATACGGGTGTAACCACCAGCACGGTCTTCGAAGCGTGGTGCGACATTTTCAAAGATGTGACGCACGAGCTTAGGAGCCTTGCGAAGCTCGCCATAGCGGTTGCGTTCGATGGTTTCGATATCTGGGATATCAAAGAACCCTTGAACGAACTCGCGTTGCTCTTCAACCTTTTCACGCTGCTCTTCAGTCGCGTTCTTAGCGATGTATGACCATGCAAACGCATTGCGGTCACGACCAAGCATCGAGATCACACGCCGACGAGCGTGCATATCGCCACGCTTGGCTTTGGTGATGATCTTCTCGACGAATGGCTGGAGAGCCTTCGCCTTGGGGATGGTCGTGGTGATCTGACCATGCTCAAAAAGGCTTGCAGCCATATTGCGGAGCATAGCTTCGCGGTGAGCAGTGGTTCGTCCTAACTTAAAGCCGGCTTTACGATGACGCATGGCTTTTCCTTCACTTTCAAGACGCGTCGCCGCGTCAGAGTTCAATAACTATCAATATCAATCCGATGCGGATTAATATCGCTTAGAGCATTCCACCAGCAGCGTTGTATCCTTCCGGAAGTTCAACGCCCAGGTCCAAATCAATATCAAGAAGCTTACGCTTCACTTCACGCAACGAGGTACGCCCGAACGAACGAAGCTTGAGAAGCTCAGGTTCGTTCTTGGTCACAAGCTGTGCAACGGTGTCGATGCGGGCTGATTCCAAGCAGTTCGATGCACGCACGGACAGATCAAGCTGTTCGATTGGCATGTTGAGCTTGCGGATCAACTCTTCATCTACACCAGCAGCGGCTGCTGCATTTTCTGAAACCCGTTCTTCGCCAACATTGAAGTATTGGACGAATGGGTTGAGGTGCTTACGCATGATCTTGGCGGCTTCGACGAGTGCCATCTCTGGAGTGGCGGTGCCATCGGTCCAGATTTCCATGGTGAGCTTATCAAAGTTTGTCTTCATGCCCACGCGGGTGTCCTCTACATGGTAGCGAACACGCTGGACAGGTGAGTAGATCGCATCGACCGGGATAAGCCCGATTTCTTGATCTTCATTGCGACCGAACTGCTCGGCAGCCGGGACATAGCCGCGACCCTTGCCGACATGGATCTCCATCTCGAATGGGATCTCTTCGGTGAGTGTTGCGATGACCAAATCTTTATTGACGATGGTCACATTGGTGTCCGCTTCGATCAGATCAGCGGTGACTTCGCCAGGGCCTTGAGCCGCGAGTTTCATCACGCGAGGCTCATCGCCTTCGAGCTTGACGATCAAGTTCTTGATGTTGAGAACGATATCGATCGTGTCTTCAAGAACGCCCGGCAACGAGGTGAACTCATGCTCGACGCCTTTGATCTTGATCGCGGTGACGGATGCACCTTCGAGGGACGAAAGCAGGATACGACGAAGGGAGTTCCCGATCGTTGTGCCCATGCCGCGTTCGAATGGCTCAACTGATAACCGCCCGAAGGTATCATCGGTGAACTTTGGATCTGCGATAACCTGTGAAGGTAACTCTAAACCACGCCAGCGTACTCGCATGATATTTCTCCTCAGCAGTCGACTTTGATTCGTTGAAGAGTCAAAGGCCGTTGTGAATCTTTCCAACCTTCGCTCGGCTCACAGATGCATCGTCCTGCTGACGACGATGCTCTTACTTCCCGATCGAGGCACATTGATTTATTTGAACAGTGATCTTCTGACGAACACCACCGATCACGAAAAACACCCCTGCATGGTTCCATGCTGGGGTGTGAATATTCAATCAGACGCGGCGCTTCTTACAAGGGCGGCAACCATTGTGAGGAACCGGAGTATGGTCCTCAATGGCGGTCACGCGAAGCCCGGTTGATGCAAGCCCTGATACCGCGTTTTCGCGACCAGCACCTGCACCTGTGATTCTGACTTCGATCTCGTTCATCCCCATCTTGCGAACCTTCTGGCCGCACTGTTCGCCAGCACGGGTGGCTGCAAACGGAGTGGATTTACGAGCACCCTTGAAACCGATGGTGCCAGCGGAGTCCCATGCGAGGGTTTCGCCGCTGGTATCGGTGACGGTGATCATGGTGTTATTGTGAGTTGCTTTGATATGAGCAATACCACGGACTACACCCTTACGAATTTTCTTCTGCTTCTTCGCCATTGATCTTCGCTCCTATCGGTTCCACTTATGATCCTGACTCGTGATGGAATCAGGCTGGAACCTTGCGATGTGTATTTTGAAACCTGAAAACTATCGAACAACAACCATTGGTTGGCAACCTGCCACCAAGAGTCGATTATCCCTTCACGCCCTTCTTACCCGCAACTGTCTTCGCACGGCCCTTACGGGTGCGAGCGTTACAGCGGGTGCGTTGGCCACGCGTTGGTAGACCAGCACGATGACGGGCACCGCGGTATGAGCGGATCTCACGCAAGCGTTGGATGTTCTGCTGCACCTGTCGGCGGAGTCCACCCTCTACGAGGTAAGTACCATCAACGATGGTGTTAAGCGATGAAACTTCTGTTTCACTCAACTCGTTGGCCTTCATGTCTGGATTGATCTTTGCTTCTGCAAGGATATCCGCAGCGAACTTGGGACCAATCCCATGAATGTACTGCAACGAGTAGTAGATCTTCTTACGATCTGGAATGTCAACACCTGCGATACGGGGCATCGTTTGCTCCTGTCACCGGGATCACCCCGGAAGTTTTATCAAACACGCACCATTGGGCACGCAATTATGTACTCTTCTATCCGTTCAAGAACTCAATTAGCCCTGACGCTGCTTAAAGCGAGGGTTCTTCTTGTTGATTACAAAGACCTTGCCCTTACGGCGAACGATCTGGCAATCCTTTGAACGGCGTTTTACGCTGGATGAAACCTTCATCACAACTCTCCTGCCACTATTGCGGCCGTTTTCTTCTGCATTGTTTCCAATCCAGAAAATACTCACTTATCGAAACCCACATTACTCCACAAAAGGAGCTTTGGGGGGCGAGGATGGTAGGCACCGTCCTCTGAAAATCCCACATTTTTGATGCTTGAACCGTATCAAGTATCAAATTTTGTACCTTTTTCAAGCAAGAAACAGTATTCCAAGCCCTTAAAAAATACAGATTATCAACTCATCACTGCTGAAGAGTCGTTTATTTCGTTTCGCCCGAGTTGCCCATGAACCCGTCGTAGTTTCTCATCATCAAGTTGGCTTCGACGCGTTGGAGGAAATCCAAGGCTACCGAGACCACAATCAACAATCCAGTGCCGCCAAGGAACTGCGAAACCGAGAAATCAATCCCGAGTTTCGAACTCGCCACCATCGGAAGCACCGCGATCACCGCAAGGAATGCTGCACCCACATAGGTGATTCGTTCCATGACGGCTTCAAGATACTCCGCGGTTCGTGGACCAGGACGAAGCCCAGGGATAAACGAACCATGATCTCGAAGCTGCTTGCTCATCTCATCAGGGTTAAACTGAACCGTAATCCAGAAGTAACTAAAGAAGTAGACCATCCCAATATACATCATGATGTACGGGAACTGCCCCATCTGGAAACTCGAACTCAGCCAAGTGATAGCATCATAATACATCCCAACATTGTTGCCCGATGCCTGCGCAGAATCTGCGAGGAAGCTAAAGAGCACTGATGGGAAAATCATCAGCGAACTCGCGAAGATAATCGGCATCACACCACCGTGATTCACACGCAATGGGAGATAGCTTTTTTGTCCGCCAAACACCCGTTTGCCGCGAGAATGCTTCGCCTGTTGAACCGGTATTCGTCTTTGCGCCACGGTTAACAAGACCGAGCCTGCGACCACCATTATAAAGAGTGCCACCAGAATGATCAACCCCATCCAACCCATCTTTGATGGATCTGAAGGATCGAAACCTGTATACAGTTTACTGATTGCATTTGGCATACCCGTCAAGATACCACCCATGATAATGAGCGAGACGCCGTTACCGATACCGAACCGATCGATCTGTTCGCCGAGCCACATCAAGAAGATGGTGCCTGCGGTCAGCGTCGCGACTCCCATAACCCACCAAAGCGGATTGTGTGCCCATTCTTGATAGACAAGCCCTTGCTTAGAAATGTAGGTCAACCAGCCGACAGCTTGCACAATACACAGACCAACGGTGACATACCGTGTCCATTCTTGAATCTTGGTCTGTCCGGTTGGGCCTTCATCCTTGAGCTTCTTGAGCTGAGGCGAAACCGAACCGAAAAGCTGGAAGATAATCGAAGCGGTAATGTATGGCATAATCCCGAGCCCGAAGACCGTCGATTGACCAAACGAACCACCCGAGAACATCGAAACATATTGAGCGATCTTGCCAGCAGCATTCCCAGATGCAGCTTGCACCCGGAACGCTTCGGCGAGCGCACTCTGATCCACACCGGGAACCGGAATCCAGAACCCAATCCGATACACCGCGAGCATCGCAAGTGTAAAGAGGATCTTGTTTCGGAGTTCTTCGATCCGAAAGACATTGGCGATTGTTTTAAACAGCATCGCGTGATTGCTCCAGTGGGCGAACTGAGTGCCCGTGCCACGAACTATGCGCTCTTGCCTATCTTCTGATAGACCGGCTTATTCGAGAAACGCCGTGACCGATTTCTTATTCCAAGGGCTTTCAAAAACCCAAGTTTCAAGCGATCAGTCACGGCGTCTTGTTTCTAACGAGATCGTTGTGAGAACAACTTGATCATTTCTTCTTAAGAACCTCACCCTTGGCAAATGCTTCGGCACGCTTGCGATGCCATTCCTGGTTCTTGAGCTTCTTGGTCAAGTTCTTCGGCGTGCGATCATCCGAGTTACGATCGATACCACGCACGCGGTCACGGCGAGTACCAGTTTCGTTTACCGAACCACCGGCATCAACGATCAACTTACGAGCTGAGTCGGTCACGCGGTTGGTGTTGACTACGAGCTTGACATTGAGCTTGTCTTGACCATCTTCGAGATCGCCAAGGATCTTAAGATTACGGGAGGTGTCGCGAACGAGACCAGCCTTGATCAGTGTTTCATGGTTGACTTCGCCACCGTTCTTGAAGTCAGCATGAGCGGTAATCGCACCAAGGTTGACTGCCCAGAAGTGAGTCTTGAAGTTCGCATTGGTAAAACCAAACTTTGGCATACGCCGGAAGAATGGCATCTGGCCGCCTTCGAACTGGTACATCTTGGAATGACCAGTTCGTGAACCAGCACCCTTCATACCACGCCCGGCGGTCTTGCCGTTGCCTGAACCAACGCCTCGTCCGATGCGCTTGCGTTGTTTATGCTTACCCGCGATAGCGGTTATTTCGTGAATCATCATGGCCGGTTACTCCCGGGAAAACTGTTGTTTTTGATTAATCGTCTTGTGTGTTTAGCTGTTCGACTCTGGTGCAGGTGTCGCTGCGGGTGCATCACCAGTTGGTGCCGCAGGTGCGCCTTGTGGGCCGCCGCGTCCACCACGATCATTGCCGCCACGACCACCGCGGCCGCCGCCACCACCACGGTTTCCACCGCGGCCGCCACGGCCACGATCTTGACCGATCGTGTTCACTGGAGCTGCCATTTTCTCGGCACCCTCAGTAAGTGTTGGCATGAACTTGTTGCCTCGCTTGATGCGTTCTTCGATGTCGGTCGTGGTGATTTCTACACCACGAAGTTCAGCGATTTGTTCGCGTGTGCGGAGATGACTGAGCCCGTCAATCACAGCTTTCACTGTATTGAGTTTGTTCGTCGAGCCGGTGCATTTGGTGAGGCAATCGGTGACGCCAGCCATTTCGAGGACCGCACGAACGGTGCCGCCAGCAACAACACCGGTACCCGGTGATGCAGGCAACAACTTCACGCGGCTTGCACATGCCCGTCCCTCGATTTCGTGAGGAAGGGTAGTGCCGGCCATCGGGACAGTTGTGAGCTTGCGCTTCGCAGCCTTCTGTGCCTTTTCGATCGCAGTTGGAACTTCGGTCGATTTGGCATAGCCAAAACCGATCTTGCCCTTGCGGTCGCCGATGACAACGAGAGCGCCGAAGCTAAAGCGTCGACCACCCTTGACGGTGGCAGCCGTACGGTAGATACCGACGGTATGTGATTCGAGGTTTTTACTATCGTCAAGCATTTCAGCCATGGTTGATATCTCTTTCAGTTGGGGCCTTAGAAGTCAAGACCACCCTTGCGGGCTGCGTCGGCAAACGCCTGGATGCGTCCGTGGAACTTGAATCCGCCGCGATCGAAGACCACATGGGTGACTCCGGCTGCTTTGGCCCGCTCGGCAAGCAATGCACCGACTGACTCGGCAGCCTTGCTATTACCTGATGTACCATCAATCTTCACTTCCTTGTCTCGGCTCGATGCACTCACCAAGGTCACGCCCGCCATGTCATCGATGACTTGTGCGTACATGTGGTTGAGTGAACGGTAGATTGCCAAACGAGGACGGGTTGGTGTACCCGAGATACGCTTACGGATACCAATCCGTCGGCGAGCTCTGCGAACATCTTTTTGTTTGTTCTTGTTCATCTTTATTACCTCTCATTATGCTCCGCATCAGGCGGCCATACGAGTTGAATCCGTCATTGAATCAGTTACACTAATCAGCTTACTTGCCGAACGCCTTACCCTGCTTACGCTGGATAACCTCTTCGAGGTACTTAATACCCTTGCCGTTATATGGCTCAGGCTTACGCTTGGCACGCGTCGAAGCAGCGAAGTGCCCCACCATTTGCTTATCCGCACCGTTGATCACGATCATCTGCTTTTCAGCAGTAACGGTCAAACCCGTTGGAATCGGCATCAAGATCGTGTTGGCATAGCCAACCTTGAGTGCCAGGTTTGTGCCGTTGACGGTTGCTGTCCAACCAACACCGACAACCTGAAGCTTTTTTTCGTATCCCTTAGCGACGCCTTCGATCATATTATTGATCAAAGAGCGTGTTGTGCCCCAGTAGGCACCGTTTGACCGCTTCTTCGCGATCAAGGCTTCGTCCATACTTACGGAGATGCTCTTGGCGGAGTCATCGTAGCTGACATCAACCTCTGAACGGAAGTCATAAGAGAGCGTTCCCTTTGGACCTTCGACGGAGATGCTGTTGCCCGACAAGTTCACCTTGACATTGCCTGGTACCGAGATTGCTTTTTTACCGATTCGCGACATGACGCGTTCCTTTCAGATTGTATTTCTCATCCGGTTCAACTGAGCCGGGGATTCCAATCCATCGTTCAAGTGCATTGCTGCACGGTTAATCATTCGTTCACTTAGAGTACGGTACAGAGCAGTTCGCCACCGACGCGTTCTTCGCGGCACTGACGATCCGAAAGCACACCCTTGTTGGTCGAGACAATCGAAATGCCCAAACCCTGCATTGGCTGAGGGATGTTTTCTACCTGACGGTACACCCGGCAACCTGGCTTGCTCATTCGTGTGATCTCATGGATAAGCACTTCGCCGCGTGGGCCGTACTTGAGATCAACATGAATGGTGCCCTGCTTGTTGTCATCGACAACTTCAAAGCCATTGATGTAGCCTTCGACCAAGAGCGCCTTGGCGACACCTTGGCATACTTTGTTGTTGAGACAGACGACGCTCTTCGAGCGATTCCGCGTTGCATTGCGGATTCTGGTAAGCATGTCTGCGACTGGATCACTGATTGACATAGGTGGTTCCCTTTGTCCTATTCTGTTCATTCCATGACGACCATGGATTGATGTTCTTTCGTACGGTACTGCGAGGGTCGAGCTGGTATGCCTATTGGCTTACCAGCTTGCTTTACGCATTCCGGGGATCTTGCCTTCAAGCGCCAACTTCCGAAGCATGATTCGGCTGATACGGAACTTGCGATATACGCCTCGTGAACGCCCGGTCAACTCACATCGACGAACGATGCGGGATGAATACTTGGGAGTTCTTTTACTCTTTGCGACTTGAGCTTTGGTTGCCATAGGTCTATTCCTTCATCCTGTTGCCCACTTTCGAGCATCAGGTTTAAATCTTAAGTATCAACTGCTCTTTTTCTTAGACTTCTTCACTGGTTTGACGAACGGCATCCCGAGCTCTGCAAGAACGAATCGGCTCATTGCCTGGTTCGAGTTGCTGAAGCTAAAGTTGATGTTCATCCCATGAGTGAAGTTCTGCTCGGCCATGTTGATCTCAGGGAAAACACCCTGCTCGGTCAGGCCCAACGAGTAACTGCCTTGGCGATCGAACGATTTATCGCTCACGCCGCGGAAGTCCTTAATACGAGGGGTTGCCAGGTTGATGAAACGATCAGCAAAGTGCCACATACGATCGCGACGAAGTGTCACTTTGTATGATGTCACATAGCCTTCGCGTACCTTAAAGTTCGACACACTTTTCTTAGCAAGGATCATCTGAGGCTTCTGCCCAGTAATCGTTGTCAAAGTATGGACTACGGCTTCGCGGATGTTCGCAGGAACCTTGGTGCCGTCGAGGAATCGACCGACATTGATATTGATCGTGATCTTCTCAAGCTTGGGCATCGCCATCTTGTTCGATACACCAAACTCGGAGGTGAGCTTAGGGCAGATCTCTTGATCGAATTTTTCTTTCAAACGACAGACCGAAGGCTTCATCGCCTCGTCGAGTGTCGCTTGATCGTATTTGACTTTCTTCGCCATGATTGAGTCTTTCAACTACGCCTGTTTGGTTTCCCATTAGGCTGGTTTTCCGTGCTCGGTTTCCATCCGAACACAACCTTCATTCTATTTTACAAAGAGCCTTAGCTCTTGGGTCCTGAAACCTGACCGAGCACTTTTCCACCACGAACCGCAACACGGTTCTTGCTGCCATCTTTGGCAGACTCGAAACGCACACGCGTTGGCTTGCCGTCGACAACCGGGCTCACCTTCGAGATATGAAGCGATGCTTCTACCTGAACGATGCCACCCTGTGGGGTAAGTTGAGTTGGTTTAATGTGCTTGGTGCGAAGATTCACACCTTTGACAATAACCCGGTCAGACTTGGTAATAACTTCTGTGACTTCGCCGGTGACACCTTTGTGGTCGCCGGAGGTGACGATGACTTGATCGCCTTTTCTTACATGCTTAGGCATTATACAACCTCCGGTGCAAGCGAGACGATCTTCATATATTTCTTCTCGCGGAGTTCACGGGCGACAGGGCCAAAGATGCGGGTGCCCTTTGGATTGCCGTCATCATTGATCAGTACTACAGCTGACGAGTCAAACTTGACATACGAACCGTCTTTACGACGGATATTGCGTGCGACGCGAACGACGACCGCTTTGTACATCTCGCCGGTCTTCACATCTGAACCCGGAAGGGCCTTCTTGATGGAGACCATAACCTTGTCGCCGATATGTGCCTGCTTGCGGGTCAGACCGCCGCGACGGGTTGAACCGCCGTAGACACGAATAACATAAGCGATTTTACCGCCCGAGTTATCCGCTACTTCACATCTGGATTCTTGTTGGAGCATAGCTTGCGCTGCCTTCTATACACTCGGGTGAAATCACCCGTGAGGTTCTTACTGTTGGTGTCGTTGATTTTCTAAAAGCGAACTTCTAAAAACTCAAAGACTCCGTTTCTCAACGACGCGTGTGAGAGTCCAGCTCTTGGTCTTAGAGACCGGTCGGCACTGGGCAATCTCGACGATATCGCCATTCTGTGATTCGTTTTTTTCATCATGAACATGCATCACGGTGCGCTTGCTCACATACTTACCGTATTTAGGGTGCTTGGTCTTGTAGTGAATCACGACCTTGCGGGACTTATCCCGTGAGTCCGACTCGACTACACCAATCTTGTTACCCTTTGTATCATTATCGCTCATAGTGTTCTCCTGACCGATTCGCATGTGGTTTCATTGAGAGACCCATGTGATCAGCCGATCGTGTATCAGCTCGCAGTCCGTGCGGTCTGCTCGGTCAGCAATCTGGCGATATCTCGACGCATATTGCCAAACTGCGTTGTGTCTTCAATTTTCTCGCTCACACTCTTGTTCTTGAGTGCCAACAACTTGCCACGCAGGTTGCCGAGTTCAACAGTGATCTCTTCATCATTGAGTTTGCGTACTTCTGATCCAGTCATCACTGCCTCCTTAAGCTTCTATTCGGCGGCCGATCATTCGACAGCGTACAGGCATTTTCATTGCGATTCGGAAGAACGCGCCACGGGCGCGGGCTTCACTTACACCAGCGAGTTCAAAAAGAACCGTACCTGGCTTGACGCGTGCTGCCCAATAATCCACTTCAGCCTTACCCTTACCCATGCGAGTTTCGAGTGGCTTCTTGGAAATCGGCTTGTCCGGGAAGACCCGGATGAACAGCTTGCCCTCACGCTTGAGGAAGTGCTGACAAGTCACACGACCGGCTTCAATACAGTTGCTCTTGAGCCAACATGGCTCGAGGGCTTGAAGGCCGAACTCACCAAACGCAACATAGTTGCCTTTGGTCGCTTTACGATCCCGCACTCGGCGGAACTCTTTACGGTGCTTTACACGCTTTGGAATCTTATATGGAGGCATAGCTCATATCCCTTCATCACTGATGATCATATCATCAGTGAAACTAAATCATTTACCGGCGACCACGAGCTCGTGCCTGGGCACCTGCTGCGTTGGACTGGTTCTCTTCTACTTCGTTCGTGTAAGGACCTTTGTAGATCCAAACCTTCACGCCGAGGATGCCGTAAGTCGTGAGACTCTCAGCGAATCCGTAGTTAATGTTTGCCTGGAGCGTCGAGAGCGGCAAAGCACCCAGACGGACATCCATCTTGCGGGACATTTCTGCACCACCAAGACGACCCGAAATCTGGATCTTGACACCCAATGCACCAGCCTGCATCACTGCTTCTGAACGCATCTTGACCAAGCGACGGAAACCCATACGCTTTTTCAACTGCTCAGCAACATTCTCTGCAACGAGTTGGGCGTCCATGTCTGGCTCACGGATTTCGATGATTGAGATCGAAACCTTTCGCCCGGTCATGTACTGAAGCTCTTCGGTCATCCGATCAACCTCAGCACCCTTTGGGCCAATCACAAGACCGGGTCGAGCGGTACGCACGATGATCTTGAGCTCTTCGCGGGTACGCTCAATATGAATATTGGAGACCATCGCGTTTGGCGGGGTGCGGTTGAGACGCTTATCCAAGTATTGACGGATCTTCTCGTCTTCAACGAGCAGTTCGCCGTACAACGCCTTTGGAGCGTACCAACGCGAGAGATGTGTTTCGGTGATACCGAGTCGGAATCCAAATGGATGTGATTTCTGTCCCATTAGCTTCGCTCCTGAACAGACAATGTAATGTTGCTTGTACGCTTGAGGATCGGATGAGCACGGCCTCTGTCCTTAGGACGGAAACGCTTGATAT
Organism: Planctomycetota bacterium; assembly: GCA_024280755.1. Lineage (GTDB taxonomy): Bacteria > Planctomycetota > Phycisphaerae > Phycisphaerales > UBA1924 > UBA1924. The sequence continues at coordinate 68,879 of JAJRPN010000030.1, read as the reverse complement.
GCTGCCCACGATCGACCGTTACTTCTGATACAAACACATTGCTTGGATCAGCACCGAGTTGTTCAGCATCCGCCGTCGCTGCTTTGAGCGCCTTGTGGATGTTGACCGCAGCACGCTTGGTCGAGAATGCGAGCATGTTGTTCGCATCTTCGAAGCTTTTGCCACGGATCATGTCTGCAACGAGCTTGGCCTTTTTCGGGCTGCCGCGATGGTTGCGTACTTCGGTCGTAAACTTGGCGATGTCCTTTGAGAGACAACCGATCGATGTTGCCATCGCTTCGATATCACTCTTGGTACACTTTGGATGGCCTTTGCCACCCAACCAGTTATTCACAGCCGACACAGCTTTGTCGCCGGTCAGCCCATCACGAGTAACCGCATCAGCAAGCTGTTCTACGCTTACGCCAGCATCTGTTGCTCGTGTTTTTAGTTCTTTGGCTCTTAGTCGCACGGGTTAATCCTTCCCTAACGAGGAGACTGATGTGAATCAGCGTCCTACCTTTAGGCCTTCCTTCTTGTTCGTATGTCCACGGAAGGTACGAGTGATCGAAAACTCTCCGAGCTTGTGCCCGACCATGTCTTCTGTCACAAATACATCAATGAATACTCTGCCGTTATGTACCTGGAATGTGAAACCCACAAACTCAGGAACAATAGTGCACGAGCGCGCCCAAGTCTTGATTGGTGTGTTCTCGCCCGCTTCTGTTTGCTTCATGACCTTGCGGTACACGCTCTCAACAACATACGGGCCCTTCTTAAGACTGCGTCCCATAGGGTATCTCCTTGTCTTACTTCAGTTGCCCGTACCGCTTACTCTTGCGGCGACGGAGGATCAAATCTTGTGATGGCTTCTTGCGGTTACGAGTACCGCCACCTTTCGAGAAAGTACCAGACTTACTCACAGGAGCGCGTCCACCCTTACTGCGACCATCACCGCCACCCATTGGGTGAGCATGGTGACTCATTGCCACACCACGAGTCTTCGGACGCCGACCCAAGTGACGGCTAATACCAGCCTTGCCCAAACGACGGTTCTGGTGATCGGTGTTACCAACCTGCCCAACCGTTGCACGACAATCAATAAGCACACGACGGGTTTCGCCAGATGGCATCACCAATGTGGCATACTTGCCTTCCTTGTTGGTCAGGCGAGCTGACGCACCAGCCGAGCGGCAAAGCTTGCCACCAGCACCGGGAAGGAGCTCCACACAATGCACATTCATCCCCGAAGGAATGTAACGCAATGACATGGTCGAGCCAGGAGTTGGCTCGATTGCTTCGGTTGCCGAAGTCATCACCTTGTCGCCATCAGTCAAACCGATTGGAGCAAGAATGTAACGCTTCACGCCATCTGCATACTCAATGAGTGCGATGTGGCATGTGCGGTTCGGATCATACTCGATACCAACAACGGTACCGACGATTCCATCACGGTCACGACGCTTAAAGTCGATCTGGCGGTACATGCGCTTGGCACCTCCACCACGACCACGAACAGTGATCTTCCCTTGATGGTTACGCCCGCCCTTGCGAGGACGAGGAGAAAGCAGGCTCTTCTCAGGAGCATTCTTCGTCACCTCTTCATTGAGGTTGACCGAAGCGTTCCTGCGGCCCGCACTTGTTGGTTTGTAGATACGAATAGCCATATCTGCAGTCCTTTCTTACGAACCGGCTCAGAAGAGCTCGATTGATTGACCTTCAGCCACTTTAACAGCAGCACGCTTCCAGCTATGCTCAGCAACAGTCCCGTACTTAAAGCGGCGTGAACCACCCTTGCGCACTTGCGTCGTTACCTTCACAACCTTAACCCCATACGCCTTTTCGATCGCAGCCTTGATGACATCTTTCGATGCACGCCGGTTAACCTCAAAGGTGTATACATTATTTTCTTCCATCTGCTGAGTGCTCTTTTCGGTGAGCAACGGCTTACGCAGAATGTAGAGTGGTTCGAGATTCACTTCGCACCTCCCAGTTTACCTGTTTGTGAGCTAGGACCTGCAAGCCATGCTTCGAGATCAGCCTTATCAATCACCAAGAAGCGATTGTTGAGCATCTCATAAGTATTGAGTTGATCCGCACGACAGATCGTTACGCCCTCGACATTGCGAGCACTGAGACGAGCATTCTTGCTCTTTTCAGCATCGCCAGAGAGTGCAACAAGCGATGCACGATCGACCTTGATTGCTTCGAGGAACGATACAAAGTCCTTCGTACGAGCGGTGTCAAATGACAACCCATCGATTACGCGAACTTCATTATCGAGCAGCTTACAAAGCAGTGCATTGCGATTCGCCTTACGACGCATCTTCTTAGGCATATCTTGATGATAATCGTCACGGGTACGCGTCTTTTGATGGGCATGCCCACCACCACGCATCGTGTTGGATTTCTTATCACCATGACGAGCACGGCCTGTGCCCTTCTGCTTATAGATCTTCGCACGCGAATACGCGAGAAGAGCACGGTTCTTTGAACGAGCAGAGCCCTGGCGAAGGTTCGCATGATACATCACGAACGCTTGCTTGAGCAAGTCTGCATTAATTGTTTCGCCGAGTGCGATTTCGTCTACAGACATATTGCCTACAGCCTTACCACTCATTGAATAAACGGGGACATCCATCGGTCTATACCTCGTCGAACGCCTGTCGGACCACCCGGCACCATTTCGTTAAGCACACGCTTAACAGGCTGCCGGCCCAATACGCCGCACCCGGTCTTGAATATCGCCTTTCGGCCATCATCCACTCTTTGCAGATCGAACGATGTTCAGAGACACAAGTTTGACTCGGCATTGCTCTCCCAGATTCCTCTGGGGACAATGACTAAATTCATATGAGCGGTTTCGTTTACCGATTTAAACCGGAAACGACCTACCCATCTTTGAGCGGAGATTATTGACCGCCCAAACACAAAGATCAACTTATTTGATCAACCATTGGCAACTTTTGCAGCCTTTGGACGATAAAGTCGGGTTGCTGGGCGAACTTCAACCCAAGCGTTGTAATGCCCAGGGACTGGCCCCTTGACAAGAAGAATACCATTTTCAACATCTACGCGAATCACATCGAGTGAACGAGCAGTAATTTGCTTGGCACCCATGTGCCCAGCCATTTTCTTACCCTTTTTGATGCGACCGGATTTACCAGCATTGTTGCCGTGACCACCGATCGAACCCGGTGAACGATGCTTGCGCTCAACACCGTGAGAAGCGAGCTGACCCTTAAAGCCCCAACGCTTCATACCGCCAGCAAAGCCTTTACCCTTACTGGTCCCGATCACATCAACATACTTAATATCATCAAACACGCTGACAGTCAACTCTTGGCCCAGTTCCCAGCCTGATTCAGCACCGTCTTCGAGACGGAACTCGGCATGCTTACGCCTAGGAGCAACGCCAGCCTTGGCATCGTGACCAATCAATGGCATGGTCGAGTTGCGAGCCTTGATATCGCCTGCACCGATCTGAACAGCGCTGTAGCCATCAACTTCCATGGTGCGGAGCTGGGTGACGGTGTTCGGATCAATCTTAATGACGGTTACTGGGCTAGAAATGCCGTTTTCGTCATAGACGCGGGTCATCCCAACTTTTTGGCCGAGAAGATGTGCTGTTTTACTTGGAGCGGTCATGTCTTCATTCCTTCATTCCCGCTTCGGGCGGGAACCGCTTCATACCGATTCGGCAGAGGAAGTCTCGTTTTTACTGTCTAAATGCGTATATACAAACTCAGGCCCACCCAAACGGGCGAGCCTGTGAAGTAACCAATAGATTATGCCTTGATTTTGACGAACACGCCTGCGGGAACAACCAAGCGGTTGAGTGCTTCGACAGTTCGGCTGTTGGGCTCGTGAATGTCGATAATCCTTTTGTGTGTGCGGATTTCGAACTGTTCACGCGATTTCTTGTCAACAAATGGACCACGAAGAACGGTGTAACGCTCAATACGGGTTGGCAATGGCACAGGACCAGAAACCTTGGCGTTGGTGCGTTTGGCATGATCGACGATCTCGCGTGCGGATGCATCGAGTGCGATATGGTCATAAGCTTCGAGACGGATACGGATTTTATTGATGGACATACGCCATCCTTTCATCGTTTGAGCTGTAAAAACAGCCTTTTAAACGCCCGAAGGCACCAACAGCCCACCCTAGTTCGATGCGAGAACAATCTCGCATTCACATTCGCCAGGGCGTAAGAGCCATAAAATCCCCACTTACAAAGCAAAGCTTTCCAAGTCGGGAAGAGAAGCGTAGACATGCCCCTTCGTGAGTCAAATCCTACCCTCAACATTGATCCTCAAACAAGATTTTTTCCTCCCCTTTCCCAATCACCAGACCAGGCTCTTCTTCGAGGCTCTAAAATGCCGACAAATGCGAGTGAATAGAGCCTTTAACACGGAATCCATCATGCTTCATACCAACACAAGATCAAAGCTCCACTATATCCTCGCATCATGCGTCCTCTTGGCGACAAGCGCGAGCACACTCGCCCAGCCTACCACTCCCCCACCTGCACAAGATTCCTCGGCCAAACGCATCGTCACCACCGCCCCTTCGCCGGTGGTTCTCCAAAGCAGCCCGATCAGGATTGACGCCCTCAACCTCAATATCTACCTCCCCGAAGGATCAGTCACCGAAACCACAAGCTTCGGCGACAACGCCACGATGGGCATCGGATTACCCGATCAAATCGGGGTCATGATCATCAAAGAACAACGAACCACCGATCCAGAGCTCACAACCGCCCAAATCGCAGACAACATCATCAACCAACTCACCAAGTTCGCCAGCTCAAAGACAGGCAAACTCCTCGCCCGTGAGCCGAACCTCAAAATCAACTTCCGTACCGGCGAACGCTTCTACATCCTGCTTCCAGGGCTCAATGGCAAACCCGCAACTGTTCGAGGGATGACCATCTTCCAGAGTCAACCTCGCAAGTTTGTGATCTTCGATTTCACAACCCTCTACTCTGACTTCGACAAAGCACGCGCGTTTTACGAGACTTCAATCGCCTCGATGGATCTTGGAAACCCGACAGAGATCGATGTCCGTCGTGCTGCTGCGATCAACTCGATGCTCGCCTTCCTCGATCTAAGCACCATCAAAGATTACCAAAACGCCATGACTGGCAAGAAGGATCGTTGGGAACGGCTCTACCTCCCGGCACCATCGGGCGACGAAATGGACGCCACAGAGTTCGGCTATCGAAAAGTCCGCTCATGGGGCGGGTTCAAAGGCGAACTCTCAACCAAACCAAGATCATCCTGGAACGATGACGATCGCAAACTTGGCTACTTCGTTCAAATCGACGCGATGGCGATCGAAGACCACATGCGCGTCGATACCCGCGCCACCTTCTACATGTCTGAAGATGCCAAAGAAGAATCGTGGACCATCAAAATGTCACTCCGACGCGATGGGGTCCAACAAACCTCCACCATCACCGGCGCCCGTTCAAACACAAGCATGGCGATCGTCCTCGATCAATCAGGCGAACAGCCAATCAAAACCCACCCAACCATCCAAGGGCAAGGCTATATCTCACAGTCTCAGACCTATCTCATCAGTGCCATGCTCGCCAAGAAGGCAAACCCCGGCGAATACGCCGCATACGCATATAACAGCTCGCTAGGCGCAATCGCCCTTCGCTGGAATGTCGTCGAGCACCCGGAAGAAACCCCAGACCTCATCCGTATCACGACCAAAGTCTCCAACGACACCCCGCCCAATGTCAGCCTCTATACCAGTGATGGTAATCTCATGCGTGTTCAACTTGCCAATGGGCGGATCTGGGAACCGATCGAACTCGATCGGTTGATCAAGCTCTGGAAGAAAAAAGGGCTGCCTTTGGAATAAGCGTCTACACACTCCTTCATCCTCAATCACCACTTCACAACTCAAGTCTCCTAGAATACGCACCACGACCAGCCCGCTGCAACGCGAGTTGATCGTGTTGGTACATGCACACACGGACTTTTCTGTCCGTATGACCCCCACTCTGGAGATTCCCCAATGCGCATTCCTGCACGCTTTGCTGTCCTCGCCCTCGCTGGCACTTGTCTCTCAATCACAGGCTGCAACAACAGCCTATCGATCTCGCTCGATTCGACAAGCTCAAACGATGTCGTCGAATCAAGTTCCTTTTCCATCATCGATGGCAAACAAGTTGCTGTACCAGCAATCCAGATGGGCGATGCCACAACCATCGCAGCCATCATCGACGAGGGCAAGAACAACTCACAGGTTCTCGCCACCCTCACCGAGATGTGCGAAACCTTCGGCCCACGCCTGACCGGATCAGCAAGCCTCGAGCAAGCACAACGCTGGGCACGCTCGAACTTCGAAGCCTTCGGCTTGTCCAACGCACACCTGCACAAATGGGGAGTCGTCGAAACCCGCTTCGATCGCGGTCCATCCACCGGGCGCGTGCTGCTCCAAGGACGCAAAGGCAAAGATCCTAAGGAAGTCCGCACACTCGAGTTCTCGACCCTCGCATGGTCAATGGGAACCGACGGCCCAATCACCGGCTCGGTCATCCACTACCCAACGAGTATGGATGAGTATGAATCAAATGCTGGCAGCTATGCAGATTCATGGGTATTGATTGCTCCAAACTATGCCGCTCGCGGCGGCATCCGCTCGACCGGATTCCTCATGCGTGAGCGTATGGACGAACGAGATGAAATTCGCCACAATCTCAATCAACCCGTCGAAGTCGAAACCGAGATCGTCGATTCAAACACCTGGAAGGGTTCGTTCGACTACCACGGCTCGGCAGTCCCCGCGACTTTCATCCTCGATGAATCCGGCGACGAAGTCACAGGCTCGATGGATATCCGTAACTTCTCAAGCGGATCAATCTCTGAGTTTGTTCGCGATGGCAATGTCGTCACCTTCAAATGGAAGCACGACATGGGCACCTCAAACATCAAACTGACATTCGATGGCGACACCGCAAGGGGTGTCTCAAAGTCTGCTTCAGGCAACGAGTTCCCACTCGACTTCACAAAAGCAAGCCAAGAAGCAGCAGAAAAAGAGCACACCGACGAAGATATCAAAGCCGCAGTCTTGGCAGCGGTACTCGCAGAAAACCCCAACGGCTTTGTGTCAAGCTCCAAGGACGAACGCGTCTGGACAACCTCATCGAACAACTGGCGAGATCGCAAACTCGCCGACTACCCAACCGATATCGAAGTCAATGTCCGCGAGAGCGACTATGACTACCTCGCATCGCGCATGAACGAGGGTGTCGATATCCAACTCGAGTTCGACCTTCAGCACAACCTCAACGCCGGGCCGTTCCCCGTGTACAATGTCATCGCTGAGATCCCGGGCACCGAGTTCCCAGAACAGGTCGTCATCATCTCTGGGCATATGGACTCATGGGACGGGCCAGGCTCACAGGGCGCCACCGACAACGGGACTGGTACCGTCGTCACCATCGAAGCTGCACGCATCTTGATGGCTGCGGGTGTCAAACCCAAGCGTACCATCCGCTTCGCGCTCTGGGGAGGCGAAGAACAAGGGCTCCTTGGTTCCAAAGCCTACATCGAAAGCCTCTCCGAAGATGAACTCGCCAACATCTCCGCCGCATTCGTCGATGACGGCGGCACCAACTACGAGGGTGGTATCCCCGCAGCCGACTACATGGTCGACTACCTCGCAGCAGCAACCGCACCGATCAACGGCGTGTTCTACTCCGAAACCGATGGCGAATATCTCAATGTCAATGTCCGCCCCACCGGCGACAAAATCGACACCCACGGCGGGTCTGACCACGCAGCCTTTAACAAGGTCGGCGTCCCCGGATTCTTCTGGGATGAAGAAGGACGAGCAGACTACGGCAAGGGCTGGCACACCCAGAACGATAAGCTCGATCTGGCAATCGAAGAATACCTGATGCAATCGGCAACCAACGCCGCAATCGTTGCCTACAACCTCGCCAACGCACCAGAGATGCTCCCACGCGAAGATCCAAACGCTTCTGCAGAAGAAGCATCTGAAGAAGCCGACGAAGGTACCTCGTACTAAGGCAACCACAACTCGATTCATCCCCAAAGGGGGAAGCACCACGCTTCCCCTTTTTCATGCACACACATATACAGAATCATCCAGATTCAGCCCGTTTTCACGCTGCACCCTACCAATACCCGATACACTCTGCACATGGCTACCGATCGCATCATCGCACCGACCGCTTCGCCCGTCGAAGAACACGCCAACTGGGCACTGCGCCCGCAATCCATCGAGGAATATGTCGGGCAAGCCGAACTCATCGAACGCCTCTTGATCGCCATCGAAGCGGTCAAAGCCCGCCAGAAGAGCGCGACCGACCTCGACAAATGCGAGCATCTCGAACACATCCTCCTCCATGGCCCACCAGGACTGGGCAAAACAACCCTCGCCCATGTCATCGGCACCGAACTGGGCACCAAGGTCCACACCACCTCCGGGCCAGCCCTTGCGCGAGGCACCGATCTCGTCGCGGTCCTCACCCGCCTCCAGCCCGGCGATGTCTTGTTCATCGACGAGATCCACCGCCTACCCGTCGCCGTCGAAGAGTTCATCTATCCTGCGATGGAAGACTTCCGAATCGATGTCTGCCTCGATACCGGGCTCAATGCCCGCACGGTGCAGATCAAGTGCGCGCCGTTTACACTCATCGGCGCGACGACCCGCGCCGGGCTGCTCTCATCGCCTTTGCGTTCACGGTTTGGGATCACCCACCATCTCAAATACTACAACGAGAACGAACTCGTCACCATCCTCGATCGCTCGTCGTCATTGCTCTCGATGGGCAAGCCCGAACCATCGGCGATGGAATCCATCGCATCGAGATCCCGAGGCACCCCCCGAATCGCCAATCGGCTCCTGCGCCGAGTCCGCGACTTCGCAGCGGTCCGTGCAGACGGACACGCCAACGACACAGTCGTCAACAACGCCCTCAAGCTCGAAGGCATCGATGCCCTCGGGCTCGATGAGCTCGATCGAACCTACCTCCAAACCATCCGCAAGATCTATGCTGGCGGCCCGGTCGGTCTCGAAGCGGTCGCGGCAACCCTCAACGAAGATACCGGCACCCTCGAAGATGTCGTCGAACCATACCTGCTGCAAATCGGGTTTCTCGCACGCACCAAACGCGGGCGGATGGTCACCAACCGCGCATGCAAGCACCTTGGCTTGCCCGCGATGGCGATGGATATCGCATCAGAAATGATCGAAGAAAAACCGCCGACCAAATCGATCCGCGGCTTCTAAATCTTGTTCAATCTCGTTCAAACCCGATCAGCTCTTACTTCTTGAATGCCTTGGAAAGCTCTTCTTCGGCTTCCTCAGTCAAATACAGAATACACCCATCGTTTGGCGATACCGTGAGCTTGCCCTGCATCAACGATGCTGCAATCTCAACAGGCACAGCCATCATCGACGAGCCACAAACATACTCATGGCGTTTGCGATCAGCGATCTCCATCGGTGCCATCGCCTCATCGCCACGGGATTCGAGAAGCTCTTCATAGATCCCCAACGCGCTCTTAGGCACATCAACCACAAGAGTTTCACGCTTGGCGCGAAGCTCTGCAAGTTTGTCTGCGATCTCATCTGCACGCTTCTGGCGATCAGTCTCGGCAACCCCACGCACCTTGTCGCGATCGGTCTTTGATGATTCAAGCTCTGCGAACTTGGCTTCGAGTTCTTCGACCTTCTCAAGCCCTTCGATCGCTTGCTCGTCGTGGGTTGTTCTTTGCTCTTTGAGGTTATTGACCTCAGAGAGAAACGCCTTGTATTCTTTGTTGGTGCTCGCGTTGTTCATCTTCTCGCGAAGATCATCGATATGCACCTTAAGCCGTTCGCTCTCGCCCTCGGCGTCGGCCGTCGTGGCTTTGAGTTGGCGGATCTGCATTTGGAGTGAATCGGACTGTGTGCCAAGACTTGCAAGTTTCTTGGTTTGCTCACCAAGGAACCGTTCTGCAGACTCGAGCCTCTCTTGGAGGCCACGGATTTCGATATCGACTCGGAACAAACAAAGCAGCTGATTCGTCACGGACATGCATCTCTCCTGAGCGGGCGTCTCGATCATGCTATCAGTCTAGACCTGCTATTACCCAAGTGTCGAACCCACACCCATATCTTGTGTCACTTGAAGCACCCAATACGCAAACGGTGCAACCAGAATCGGCGAATCGACAATATCGAGCACGCCCCCGAATCCGGGCAGGCTCGATCCAGAGTCCTTCACCCCACCATCGCGTTTGAGCAAACTCGCAGCCAGATCGCCGCACTGCCCAAGCCCACCAATAATCACACCCATCACCAACGAAACCGCCAGCGACGGCGCATCGATCCCCGAGCGATGCAACAACCACGCCCCACCCATCCCCACTAGACCAGAGGTCACCATCCCCCCAGCAAGACCTTCCCAAGTCTTCTTCGGGCTCAGCCAGGGGATCATTTTGTGTTTGCCGATGGCTGTACCAGTAAAAAACGCACCAATATCGCACGATTTCACCGTCGCCAAAATCCAGATCATCACCCAAACCGAATGCTCCCGGCGAATCAACACGAACAGCCCGAGCATCAAACCCATATACACATGGATCAACAAAACGCCAGATCCCACCGCGATCGCGCCCTCGACCTGCTTGGATCGAACCGCATAGAGCATCCCAACAATAAACGCGACGACGACCGATGTGATCCCGGCTGCGAATCCGCTGGTGCCAGAAGCATCCTCAGGCGTAAATGCAATCACAGCAAGCCCCAACAGCCCCACCGTGATCGCGATCCCTGTCCCGATCTCAACGCCCTTTGCCCGAAAAATCCGGGCAACCTCGCGCGAACCCATCACGCTCAAGAGCATAAACACCGGCAGCACCGTCATCCCCGGAGGAAAAGTCTCGTTCGGAAAGCCCGATGGAGCATTCACGCCATCGAGCCATGCATCTACCCATGCGAGTACCGCGATGAGGATGATCAGCAATGGTCCGAATGTTAATCGATGTTTGAGCACGGGCAGACGATAGGACACTTGTGCCCAAATTGCCTTGTTTATTCACCTTGAATCAGAATCAAGCCCGCCAAATCGCCGCTTGCGCAAGGCATACGCCCGAACAGCTCTCAGCCAGGACTGCTCATCAAAGTCGGGCCAATACTGATCAACAACATACAACTCGGCATAACTAATCTGCCAGAGCAGGTAGTTGCTCACCCGAAAATCGCCTCCGGTTCGGATCAGCATATCAGGATCGGGGATTCCATTGGTATAGAGCGAATCGGACACCAGTTGATGATCTATATCCTTGCTGGCAATCTCGCCGTAAGCAACACGCTGGGCGATCAACTTGATCGCATCGACAATCTCATCACGCGAGCCATAGTTCACTGCCAGGCACAGCGTCAACCCGGTGCATTCTTTCGTCGCATCTTCGAGCCGATCGAGCGACTCCACCACATCGCTGGGCATGCCAGCTCTTCGCCCAATGATCCGCACACAGATATTGTGCCTCACAAAGTGCTCGCGTTCGCCATCGCAATACGCAATGCACAGCTCCATCAACGCTTTGATCTCATCATCCGGGCGTGACCAGTTCTCCGAACTAAACGAATACAGCGTGAGTGCCTCAATGCCGATCTTGGCGCAGGTTTCAATCGCGGTGCGGACGCTTGCCGTGCCGTTCTTGTGACCAAATATCCGCGGAAATCCGCGTTCTTCTGCCCATCGCCCGTTGCCGTCCATAATGACCGCGACATGCTGCGGGATCTTCACCGGATGCACATCAGGAATCAAAGTCTCAGGCTGGGCTTCGTTTGGAAACTTGGCACGGATCCGGGCATAGGCCTCGATCGCGGGTTGATCTATAAACCCTGCTTGTGCTGCTGATGATCGCTCGCTCACTGCCCGCTCCTCTTCATTGTGTGCATTCAATCCCGAATGATCGTCTGCTCACGATCTGGTCCAACCGAAACAATCCCAACCCGCACCCCAACGAACTCTTCGACGCGTTTGATATACGCCTTGGCCTCGGCTGGGAGTTCGTCGAAAGTCCTTGCTCCAGTAATATCTTGGGAAAACCCTGCCATCGTTTCATACACAGGCTTGGCATCGACCAACGCATATCCATCTGCAACAAACCGATCCGTCCGTCCTTCGGGCATGTCATAAGCCACCGCCAACTTGAGTTCGTCCTCACCCGAGAGCACATCGAGCAGCGTGATACACAACTCCGTCGCGCCCGAGATCATCGCAGCATATTTGAGTTGAACCAAATCCAGCCAACCCACCCGGCGCGGGCGCCCGGTCGTCGTCCCAAACTCACGCCCACGCACGCGGATCTCATCGCCCACACTATCAAACAACTCCGTCGGCATCGGCCCACCACCCACGCGTGTCGAGTAGGCCTTGACCACGCCAATGATCCGCCCAATACATTGCGGCGGTACCCCAGTGCCCGGGCCCATGCCCAACGCCGACGAGTTTGAACTCGTCACATATGGGAATGTCCCATGATCGACATCGAGCATCGTCGCATTCGCACCCTCGAACAAAATCGTCCCACCGGCTTTGCGGACATCATCGAGCAGATACGCCGTGTCTTTGATCATCGGGCGAAGCTGTTCGCCCAGCGCGATCATCTCATCAGCAACCGCATCGGCATCGAATGCTGTATGTCCATCAGGACGCAACGCAGCAAAGATCGCATTCTTCATCGAGCAGATCATCGTCAGCTTCTCACGCAAGATCGCTGGGCGAAGCAGATCACCGATCCGGATCGCGGTCGCCCGCTGAACCTTGTCTGCATATGCAGGACCGATCCCGCGTTTGGTGGTACCGATCGCAGCGATCACGCCTTTGCTTTCGGTCTTCTCAGAAACCGAAGTGCTCAAGAGCTCCTCACGAAGCGCATCTTCTTCTTTATGGTACGGCATCACCACATGGGCACGATCTGAAACCACCAGTTTCGATACATCGACCCCGCGATCAGAGAGCGTTTTCATTTCTTCGAGCAATCGCTCAGGATCAACGACCACCCCATTGCCAACTACGGCAAATACACCAGGTGACAAGATGCCCGAAGGCACGAGATGGAGTGAGTATCGCTCGCCTGCAACAACCACCGAATGCCCAGCGTTCGCCCCCCCGTTATATCGGACGACCGCATCAAACTGAGGAGCAAGCAGATCGACCAGTTTGCCTTTGCCCTCATCGCCCCATTGAAGTCCTACAACCGCCGACGCCTTTTGAGTGCACGCTTCCATGTGTTCGTCTCCACAGAGTGGGTGAGTAAAAAGATTATCGGTACTACCATAGCCCCCCACCTGTGCATCTCCAAGATGCCTATGCGTGTTCAGGTTGCTTTGTGCAGATTATTCCGCCAATCCCATGCGATACCATCGCCATTACAATCGAGTGAATCCGTTTTCCAACCGATGTATCCAATGTCCACTGATGAGGAGCCGGATATGTCTGAACAAAAAATGGTGCGAATTATGTGCCCAAATCTGACCTGCCGAAAAGTATTATCCATCCCAGATCTTGCCCGAGGCAAGACCGTCCGCTGCAAAGCTTGTGGCACCAATATCCGTGTGCCCAGCAACAAGCCCTCTTCATCTCCCTCTGGGACTGACGCTGCGAAGTAAACTGGCATCCTCGACACTCTGATACCAAAAAAACACCATCATCAGGATGGTGTTTTTATTCGTTGATTGATACAGACCGCTTGATTTGAGCTATCAAAGCGGTGGTTGATCGTCGTCATCATCGAAATCAAACTCGAAATCCATCATGCTCGAATCATCATTGTCATCGATCACACTCGCAGGCACAGCCTTGGGAGCCGGTTTTTGCGTAGGAGCAGGAGTAGCAGCCGGTGCAGTTGGTGCCGCAGTTGGTGCTTCTTGCTCTTCAGGAAGACCATCCTCAAAGAGCATCTCGGCATCCTCGCTCGAAGGATCGCCATTGACAGTCACATGGAAGACCAGGCCACCAAACGAGATCAAATCTCCTGCACACAAAGGCACAGAGCCTGTAATCCGGTCTTGATTCACATAGGTGCCGTTGCTCGAACCAAGATCATTAATCGAGATCGAACCATCTGCTATGATGATTTCGCAATGTTTGCGAGAGATCCCAGCAACTGGTACCCGGATATGACAATCATCAAGCCGACCAACCAGCGTCCGCTCGTGCGTCAGCGGGACTGGAGTTGTTGAACCATTCTTTGTAACACGAACAAGGATGACTTCCAAAACCGACCTACCCTTTCTGGCATCGCTCCCAAGACCCATTTCCCTCGGAGGATTTCTCTATGGCGGACAATACCGCCTTTTCGCTTCTTAAGCAACGATCAATTGGCACTTCGGGCATGGTATTTCAAGATCTTTCAGATCTTGCGCCTCCCCAATCACACGCCAACATTGCTCGTTCGCTCTATATACACATACCATTTTGTTCACACAAATGCCACTATTGCGATTTTTACTCCATTGTAGATCGCCAAGATCGACAACAACTCTTCACCGATCGGCTCGTCCGAGAACTCCGCGCACAAGCGCCATATGCCCAAGGACAACCCCTCAAATCCATCTTCATCGGCGGCGGAACCCCCTCGCTGCTCGCCCCCGCTCTCTGGAAAACCGTACTCACCGAGCTCAACAACTTGTTCGATCTCTCCGAAATTCACGCCGGGATCGGCGAGTTTAGCGTCGAAAACAACCCCGAATCGGTGTCCGAAGAACTCGCAAATGTGTACAAAGCCGGAGGCGTGAATCGGATCTCGATGGGTGCCCAATCCTTCAACGCTGTCCATCTCAAATCCCTCGACCGAATCCACAACCCGGCCAAAGTACCTCTGGCTATCGACATCTTTCAGCGAGCCGGGATCAAACGAGTCTCACTCGATCTGATCTTCGCGGTTCCGGGTCAAACCATCGAGCAATGGGACACGGATTTGCGCACAGCCCTGGATCTTCCGATTGAACATCTCTCCGCATATGGGCTTACCTACGAACCGGGCACCGCGATGACCGCTCGGCTAAGCCGAGGCGAGTTCACCCAGATGCCCGATGAGCTCGAAGCCGCGATGTATCTCCACACCATCAAAACCCTCCGCGAATACGGATTCGATCGGTACGAAGTCTCGAACCATGCAAAGACGGGCGCCGAGTGCAAACACAATATGTATTACTGGACAAGCCAAGACTGGCTCGCGGTTGGGCCGAGCGCATCAGGGCATTTCCATGGCGCACGATGGAAGAACACACCTCGGCTAGACGACTATCTTAAACTCAATGAAAATGGATTCGCTCCGATCTGTGACTACGAAGCACCCGACGATCGGCGTGAACTGATGGACCTGCTCATGACCTCCATCCGTCTCGCCCAAGGCGTCGATGCCAAGTCTGCCCTTGCCCAGGCTGAGCCATTGCACGCTGCTGAAAAACTCCAGCTTGCAGCGACCATGTGCCAAGACCAGGGATGGTTGATGGATGCGAACGCGGATCAATGGCAACTCACCGACGAGGGATTTCTCTTCGCGGATCGTGTCGCACGCGAGTTCATTGGTGCTTTAATGATCGATTGACTTCTCTTGGTGGGATGGGCTTCCAGCCCGTCTCTTTCCTCTTCACAGTTTCAAGAAGACGGGCTGGAAGCCCGTCCCACCTGAAGATTACTCGGGCTTGGTGGTTTCAAGATCGGGCCGAGGGATATCGAGCCGATTGAGCGTCGTCCGCAAATCCTTAGGCCACTTCGTCCTGATATCCATCGACTCCTCCTTAATCGGATGCGTAAACACGATCCGATGGGCATGGAGCGCAAGCCTTGGCGATGCGTGTTTGACGATGTTTGGACCATACAACTTATCGCCCAACACCGCAGCGCCGATCAGATCCATATGGATTCGTACTTGATGCAATCGCCCCGTCACCGGACGCGCTTCAATCAACGCTGCCTTGTGACTTTCTGAAAGCACTCGGTAAGCAGTGACAGCTGCTTTACCAGCATTCGAGATCGAGGCCTTGCGGATCGAGGTGTATCGGTTCTTGCGTTTGAGTTGTTCGAGGATCGGGCGTCGGATCACGCCTTGGGATTCTCTTGGTGCCTTAAGACACAGCGCCCAGTAGTATTTATTGATCTTGCGTTCTTCAAACTGTTTGCGTAAGCCGTCGTATGCCTCCGCAGTCAACGCAACGAGCATAACGCCCGATGTTTCTTTATCGAGCCGATGGACCAAACCAAAGTCACGGGCTTGTCCGAGTTGTTGAAGCTGCTTGCCATAGTTGACGAACAATCCATTGAGCAAAGTATCATGCTCGTGCCCAACGCCCGGCTGGGTGACCACGCGCGTAGGCTTCTCGACCACGAGCAGGTCGTTGTCTTCGTACTTGATCGAGAAAGTCACTCGATCGTTGGATTGGATATAGCCAGAGGGTCGATTCACGCGTATTCCTTCAAATGGGGAACCACAAGCGTAGCCTACGAACCTCGTAAGCTCTTGGAATGGCATAGGATTCGGTCTTGATATATGGGTAACCAACAGGATTTGGGCTCTCGATGAACAACGATACAACCGCCATTTTGCGCATGATCGATGCGAACCTCAACCGCTCACGCGAGGGAATCCGCATGATCGAGGATTGCGCCCGATTTATGCTTGATGATGCCCAGATTACCCAAAGCTGCAAGGCCATCCGCCATCAACTGCGTTCGGCGATCGAATCGCTCAATCTCGCACCCGATGCGTTGATCTCCAGCCGCGATACGCCAGGCGATGTCGGCACCGATATCACCACCGAAACTGAAACCGATCGCTCAGCGGGCATGCGAGATCTGGTCTCGGCAGCTGCCAAACGAGCGGCTGAAGCACTCCGAGTCATCGAAGAATCGACCAAGGCACTTGGGCATTCTGGATCGTCATTCGAGGCGATCCGGTATCAGCTCTACACCATCGAGAAGCAGACCACCCTCGCCCTCGCGCCGCCCTGTCCACAGTGGGCGTTGTGTGTGCTGATTACCAAATCGCTGTGCACGCATCACGATCCGATCGAGATCATCAAACGAGTTGCTTCTGGCGGGGCGGGGTGTATCCAGATCCGTGAAAAAGACATGCCCGATGCCCAGTTGCTCGATCACGCTGGGCAACTCACTGATTGTGCGCACACTCTCGGTCTTCATGTGATGATCAACGACCGAGCACACATCGCCAAACTCGTCAACGCCGACGGCGTGCACCTTGGACAATCTGATCTCCCAATTAATGCTGCCCGTGAACTGCTCGGGCATCGCACATGGATCGGACGCACCTGCCCCACCATCGAACAAGCAACTCAGGCCTGCCAACAAGGCGCAGACACCTGCGGCATCGGTCCTGTATTCGCTTCGACCACCAAGTCTAAACCAACACTTGCGGGGCTAAACCTGATTAAAGCCTACTTGAGTAATCCCAAAGCCAAGCACACCCCGATGCTTGCGATCTCGGGGATCACCCCCGCCAACATTCACCAACTCGCCCAGATCGAATGCCCAGGGGTAGCGGTTTCGAGCAGCGTGTGTAGCAGTGAAGACCCAGAAGCGGTTTGCCGAACGATCGTTGAAGCGATTGAGTCTCGCCGGTCGTTGAACGAACCTACTATGTGTCCATGAGCATTACATTCAAAAAAGCGATTCTCGATACCGGCATGACCATCATCGCCGAAACCGACCCCCAAGCACACTCGGCAGCAGCCGGGTTCTTTGTCAAAGCTGGCGCACGCGATGAGGCGACACAGCTTATGGGCGTCTCGCATTACCTTGAACACATGATGTTTAAAGGCACCGAGGATCTCTCCGCCGAGGCGATCAACCAGGGATTCGACGATCTTGGCGCATCGAACAATGCGTATACCTCGCGCGAGATGACTTGTTTTTATGCCCATGTGATCCCCGAGAACATCTCGCCTGCGACCGAACTGCTCTCGAAGATGATGCGTCCTGCATTGCGCAACGATGACTTCGACACCGAAAAAAATGTGATCCTCGAAGAAATCGCGATGTATCAAGACAACCCGTTCTGGAAGCTCTATGAAGAAGCCACCGCTCGCCACTATGGAACCCACACGCTTTCGCACCGGGTTTTAGGCACCAAAGAAACCGTTTCGAACCTGACCCGTGATCAAATGGCGGGGTATTTCAATGAACGGTACGCCGCAGACAAGACGGTTGTTGCACTCGCGGGGAACCTGGACTTTGATCAATCGGTCGCCCAGATCGACGCGCTGTGCAAATCTTGGCAGCGGAGCGTTGGGCAACGCGACATCGCCGTACCAACCGTCGGACCATCTGAGTTCACGATGAAGGACGAGCAGGTCACTCGTGGATACCTGATCGGCATCGCCCAAGCCCCCGCGACCAACGACGACCAACGATATGCCGCCGCGTTGCTCGCCCAGATCCTTGGCGGCGTCGATAACTCAAAGCTCCATTGGGCATTGATCGAGACCGGCATCGCTGAAGAAGCCCAAGCCGGGTATGACGGGCTCGATGGCACGGGCGATTACTATGTGTACGCTTCGGGTGATCCTGAGAAACTCGATGAAATCTGGAGTGTAATCCTCAAAGAGATCCGTTCACTCAAAGACACGATCACCGAGAATGATCTCTCGGGGCTGCGTTCAAAAATGGCGACCGCTGCGACGATTGGTTCTGAACGACCTGGCGATCGGATGCAGAGGCTGGGTCGGCTCTGGACCATGACGGGCGAATACTTACCACTCGAAGATGAACTCGCCAAAATCGGCGCAGTGACGATCGACGATCTCAAGGCAGTCTGCGATGCGTATCCACTGGATCGCTGTACGCTTGGGCGGTTGATCCCCAGCGAACAAGAGTCATAAACGAGCGATATTTTTCGTTAGGCCGCTTTGCGAGGCACAAAGGCGCGGACGGCTGAGCCGTCGCCGGCTTTGGCTGCCAAAACTGCTTTACTCGCAGCTTTGACGAGTAGGCCGGGCGATTTGATCATCGAGCGTGTTTCTTCGTCGAGGGTCGCTACGCCGATGGATACCTTGACAAGTTCATTGATGCCTTCGGTGTCGGGCACCCAGTTTGTGATGCATTTTTTGTATTCTTCGCAGCACGCCCCCGCGCTCTTGGTTGCTTCGACGCGTTCGATTGTTGGTAGGACGACTGCGAAGACTGAGTCTGCGAGCCGACACACGATACCACCCATATGTTCGAAGTGACGCCGAAGCAAGACGGATGTCCCGATCACGACTTCATCTTGTGCATCTTCCCCAACGGTCGAACCAAGTTCGTCGTAGCCCGTCAGCATGATCTGTACAACGCTCAGGCTGAACTTGCCGCTATAGGCAGACTCGAATGCTTTTTTAACCGCGATCGAGAAACCTTCTCGCTGAAGCGCACCCGTAAACGGGTCTGTCCCATCTGCCGAATCGATCAACTCTGCGAACTGTTTGGCAGCGAACCCTTCGATCTGCTGATTCTTAGATAGCTCGATAAGCTGGCGATCTGCCTTGGCGAGCACTTCTTCTGGGTCGGGAACCGAACCAACATCAATCGAGAACAGATTGCCGAGTTCTTTGGTTGTCTCTGCTGTTTTCTTGATCAGTTCGTCAACATCAGATTCACTAAACCCGAGCCAGCTCATCGCTTTGGAGTATGTTCTCCGCAACGGCTCAGTCGGGTTTTCTGCTTGTAATACAGCATGAATCATGTTCCCGAGCGCGACACAGCGTGCTGTCTGGGATTGTTCTTGTGGGCATGCCGTTGGGCGGTCGTGATAGCGAACAGGGATGACGATCTCGTGTGGGATCTTCCAGTTCTCGCACATCATGGCTCCAACCACAGCGTGCTGAATCTCGAATGCGTCGAGTTCTGCTTTGGCAAGCTTGGCATGATCTCCATCGGTGCTCTTGATCGCGGCGAGGTATTCCTCGCCAATCGTACGATGCATCGCGATCATCCCGATATCTTGAAAGAGCCCTGCGAGGAATGCCTCGTCAGCAATCATCTTGTTTCCAGCCATCTCGGCAGCAAACTTTGATGCGACCGCTGTGGTCAATCCCCGTTCCCAGTACCCAAGGTAATCAAACTCATCGCCATCTTCGCCCTTCACCGATGACACAAGCGAAAATCCGAGTACGAGCGACTTGACAGGATTTAACCCGAGCATCACCAGGGCATGCTCGATCGATGAACAACGCTTGCGGAGGCCATAGAAACTCGAGTTGACAGTGCGAAGTATCTTCGCAGCGATCCCTTGATCGAACTGGATCTCTTTGGCCAACTCATCCATCTTGACATCTGGATCAGAGGTCAACTCGAGCACACGGATAGCAACCGCGGGCAACGAGGGCAATGAGGAGCAGTTCAGGATGTCATCGAGAAGTTTCGTGTCCATCTGCGTCGACTTCTTAAGTTTTCTATGTCAACCGGCGATCCGTCGCAAGTCGTCCCTCTTGGTCTCTATCGACCATAAACCACAGGGGATTCACCCGGATGAGAACCATTACACAACTGTTTTCTAGGCAATCTGCCCTAGAAGCACGATCTACCAAGGCGATTGAATTTCCCTAGATTTGCGGATACAGCAGCCGACTCGAAGGCACATCGGTGCCGATCACAAACCGGATATACGACGCGAGCAAACCACCTAACCGCACAAGATGGTCCTCTGGAACCGCGGCAAACTCGCCCATTCCCGAACCTGATCGGAGTTGACGCAACAGATCAACCGTCGATCGGCGTACGCGCCATGTGTCCGATAACGCCGCTGAAGCTCGATCGTCTGCGATGTGCATTGGATCAAGTGTCAGCCCACCAAGCGTCGGGCTAAATCCAAAAACCTGTGCATCCTCGTCGAGTTCTTCGCCGGTGTAGACATCGGCCATCAACTCTGGGCGAGCGCCGGTTTGTTCGAGCAACTGCCATTGATACCATGCGAGTTGGGCATGGATGCCTTGAGAAGTTGCGCCCAAATCAGGTGATGCGATTGCGTTGAGTGTCTGGATCAGTGCGTCATAGATATACGGATGCGGATCGTGATCGTTGATCAGCCGGGGGATGAGATCGATCGCGAACATGCACGCGTGGAACCGTTCGAGCGATTGGCGAATAAGATACATCGGCTCAACCAGATCCCACGCCGTCAAAATCGCCAGATCAGAGTTGGGCTTGACAATCGCAACCATATGCCCCATCGTCGCGATCTCGAGCCCGCCCGAGAATGCCGACTTCTCTCGCTTTGAGCCTTTGGCGATGCACCGGATCATCCCAAACTCACGGGTCATCAGCGATACCGTCTGAGAGGTCTCAGACCAATCCCAATGGCGGACACACACAGCATGATCTTGAATCGTTGGCACGAACAACAATAGCACTGTGAGCAATCTCATTCTGGGTGCCATGGCTTGATCCGCGAAGCGGACAAACCATGCTCTTTTATCGTCCCCAAGACACGGCTTGCCGAAGACGGCCAAGCCGTGGCACCCGGATCGAATCAATGACCTATCCTTAGCCATGCACTTCAACCTCATCGACCGCGTGCTTGAACGCACCGACACCCAGATCATCACCCTCAAGCATGTTTCGAGTGCTGAGGAATACCTCCAGGATCATTTTCCCAGCTTTCCGGTGCTGCCCGGGGTGATGATGCTCGAAGCGATGACCCAAGCGGGTCGGCTGTTCCTCGACCCGGACAACACCGCCGAGCTGCCTTGGGTATTGACCCAAGCGCGGGCACTCAAATATGGCGCATTCGTCCGCCCGGGCGCGTCGATCCGCGTGACGATGACCAAGCACAAAGACAACGACGACGGCTCGGTCGATTTCAAAGGCGATGTTCGTCTCTTAGAACCAGATCTACAATCAGACGCCGACATGGATAATCTGCCCGTCGCCTGCTCGGGGCGCATCACCCTCCGCCCACTCCATATCCCAACCCACGCGGGTGCCACTGCTTGACCATCTTCGGCAAGCAGTGTCTTCACTCGCATCCACACCGCTCAAGACACACCTTGCCGAAGACGGCCAAGGCGTGGCACCCAAGATAGCATTTTCGATTCACACCGAATATCATCAACCCTATGACCAACAAAACTCAAATCTGCGTGCCTTTGATGGTCGAGGATCATTCCGAAACACTCCGCGATGCGACGCTGGCCGCCGAGCATGGCGCGGACATGGTTGAGTACCGGGTTGATGTGTTCTTTGAAGATCGTTCCGACGATGAAAAGGGCACGGTTGAGCAGCTGCATGATCGTATTGATCGGATTTTGGATCTCGTTGAAGTCTCGCCGTTGCCTTGTATTGTGACCTGTCGCCCCCACTGGGAGGGCGGCGAGTATCATGGCGATGATGACGAACGCGTTGCCTTGTTTGAAGCACTTGGCACCGCTGAGAAGCCGCCGGCGTATATTGATGTCGAGCTTGCGACCTATACGCGATCGAAGAATATCCGTCAGAAGATCAATCTCGCGGTGAACCATCCCAAGCAGGTGCGGGCCGTCACCACTCGGCTGATTTTGTCATCGCATGATTTCGAGGGGCGACCATCGGATCTCACCCGCAAGATCATCGCGATGCAGGACGAACCCGCGTGCAGCGTGGTCAAGATCGCGTATCGGGCTCGGTCGATTCGGGATAATCTTGAGCTTTTCGAAATTCTTGGCGATCGCCAGAAGCCGACGATTGCGTTGGGGATGGGTGAGTTTGGATTGATGAGCCGAATCCTCGCGCCCAAGTTTGGCGGGTTCTTGACCTTCGCCTCGCTGCGGGATGAATCGACAACCGCGCCGGGTCAGATCACGATTGATGAACTCTTGAATCTCTATCGTTTTCGCTCGATCACCCCCACCACCAAAGTATACGGCATCATCGGTTGGCCGGTGACGCAGTCGATGTCGCCGATGGTTCATAATGCGGGGTTTGAGAAGATCGGGTGGGACGGGGTGTATGTGCCGATGCCTGTAGTGGCTGACCCCACCGACGAACAAGCCAGTGATGCAAGTTTCATCGTTACACTTTCGACTTTGCTTGATAACGAGCGCAGATTCGGATTTTGTGGTGCGAGCATCACGATTCCCCACAAAGAGCGTGCATCACGATACATCAACAACAACTTCTTGGATACTCCTGCTGGCGAGGAAGTCATCAAGATCGGGGCTGCAAATACATTCAAACAAGATTGGACCGAGATAAGCGAAACTTACTGGGTCCCAGATGGTTCGTATGTGATTAACTCGGACGCCTCGGCTATCCGCTCTCTTCTCGAAAATGCACTCAATAGATTGTCATCCCGACACATATGCATCATTGGTGCTGGCGGTGCGGCGCGAGCGGCGGCATGGGTTGCGCTGAGCGGCGGTGCACATGTCTCTGTTTACAACAGGACAGCCGATCGGGCCGAGCGTTTCGTCGAAGTACTGAATACGGACAGGGGAGATGGATGGGAAGGCTCGCTTCAATCGATTTCAAAGAGTGACGCGAAAGAGCAGGTTTTCGACCTCTACATCAACTGCACCCCCGTCGGCATGACCAACGGCCCGGACCCCGAGGGGCTTTCGATCCCCATCCCCGACATGGGCAACCTCGCACCCGAGACCGTGTTCTTTGATACGGTGTACAACCCGATCGAGACGCCGATGCTTAAGGCGGCGAAGGAGCGTGGGTATCGCACGATTGATGGGGTACAGATGTTCGTCAAGCAAGCCGAGGCCCAGTTTGAGATCTGGACCGGGACATCGGCGCCTGATGGGTTGTTTGATCGGCTGGTGCGGAAAAAACTGAGCAACTGATTTCTTATCGCCTCCCCCGGGCTTCCGGGGGAGGCGAAAGGATTCAAGTAAAAAAGGCTTCCGATTGGAAGCGGGTGCCACGGCTTGACCGTCTTCGGCAAGCCGTGTCTTGAGGCATTTGGAAGAGCACGGCTTGCCCTTCGGGTCAAGCCGTGGCACCCAGAAACACAAGCGCATAAAAAAGGCTCCCAATCGGAAGCCTCTTGAATAGTTATCGAATGGTTATCTTTGTCCTCAGTCTTCTTTTTCGCCTTGGCGATCGTACACGGCTCGCCCGGTCACATGGAAGAGTGAACTCCAGTTCGCGTCATGATGCTCGTACTCATGAAGATCTGCGTACTCGGCTTGGTTCTTGAGCTTCAGCTTTGGCGTGGCTTTGCGCATGTGCTTGCTGGTGAGTGCGTCAGCATAGTTTGCATCGTCTGGATAGAGCGCGAGGAACCGATCCCAGAAGCTGTCCATCGCCGAGCGGTGCCAGATTATGCGTTGGTTGTTGGCCAATGACCATTCAACATCGTCTGTAAACTTGGCAAGATCGGCTGCGAGTTGGGTTGCACGCAGTTGTGTGTCTGGATCAATCGTACTCGCATCGCGCAATGCCTTGGCATAGCGATCGGAGCGGTAGGCCAGATTGTTGGCCTCGTTGTAGGTGAGGATGAGGGTTTTATGAGCGTGCCCTCGCATCGCGGTATGTGGGCGACGCTTCGTGCGATCGATCTCTTGTGACGAGGCGCATCCTGAAAGCGGGCTCGCGATGAGCACACAAGCAAGTGATATTCCGAGCATTTTTTTTGCGTGAACTGGCATCTCAACTCTCCAATAATTTCAAAGTCGTCTTACTTGTTCTGAGTATACAGGCATTTTGAATAAATGCTTAAAAATTCGCTTCAATCCCTGATGTCTCCATCAGCGTTTTGAACGATTCGCTGAAGACAAAGTTCTCTTCTGGGTATTCTACGCCGCCCATGTTGTTGTCGAGGTGGCTAAATAGCAGGTCGATCTGTCCGATAACCTCTGCTTTGCCCTCGCCGGTTGCTGACGGCTCGATGAGTTCGACGATGCCTTTGGTCGATGCCCCAGCAGGTGTCATCTGTTCGATCGTCGCGGTGTATCGCAGGGTACAACCCGGGGTTGCATCACGCGTGATCTTCGCTTTGGAAACTTTGGCAAGGACTACTTTTTGTTTGAAATCTTCAGCATGCCCAACAAGCACGCCCGCCGTTTGGGCCATGCCTTCAACGATGAGCGACATCGGCATCACCGGCATCGCTTTGCGCGTCGCAGTTGACGGGAAGTGATCGTGGAGATGTTCTTCAGCCATCGAAACTTGCTTGATCGCGACCATGCGCTCTTTGGGTACCAACTCGACAATTCGATCAATCCACATCCATCGCATGTTGAGTCCCCATCAAAGTTGGTCGGACAAAGTCGAGCTAGGCAGCTTGGAGTTTCTGGTCACAGAAAGTGACGAGCGCTTCGACGGTGAAAATCTTGGTCACATTCTCAACGGCTGGATCTGCTTCGAGATCGGCGAAGTTAAAGTGAGGCACACGCTCTTTGAGCAATGCCAAACCCTTGGCGGTGACCTTGCCATCTTCAACATAATCAGGATCTTGGGTGATGCCTTCGGGGAAGAGTTCGCCCTGCTCGATTTTGAACCCGAACTCTTGTTCGAGTTTGAAGGAGATATCGAGGATATCGATGGACTCGGCACCGAGATCGCCGATCAGGGTGGCCTCGTTGGTCACCTCGTCATCATCAACTGCCAATGCGTCGACGAGGATCTCTTGGATTTTGTCAAAGATTTCAGATCGTTCCATAATGGTTCGTCTCGTATGCTGTTCGGATTCGGTTTGTTCGTGGTTGCCAACTTGGCCCCTAACTATAGCCCCACCTCTCCGGATTGGCTGATGATCTCGCTACTCAATGCGAATCGTTCTCTGCTGATGAATGCCTCAATGGAGATAGATTTGAGTATACGGGAATAACGGGCGTTTACCACTTGTTGAGTACCTGTAGTACGGCCCCAACTTGACAAGGAACTCAAAACCATGCGCATCCCACCTCCCCATCGTCTCCCAATCATTTCGGCCTTCGGTTTGGCAGCCTTGTTCGGTGCCTCAGCCCAAGCCCAAGATACCGCAGAATATACATTTGAGTTTATTGCAGAGTGGAGCCAACAGACACACCCTACAAGCTTCCCAAACAACGCTCATTTCTCAAATGTAATCGGTGCGAATCACACCGCAGATGTTCAAATTTGGGAGCCGGGAGGCATCGCAACACCTGGCATTGAACGAATGGCAGAAACCGGATCAAACTCGGTACTCATCAATGAGATACAGGCGCATATCAATAATGAACTTGCAGAGCAAGTGGTATCGCTCGGTTCGATTGGGAGTTCGCCTGGAACTCGAACTGGGGACTTCACGATGCACAAAGACTTCCCGATGATGTCACTTGTTTCTATGATTGCGCCCAGCCCAGACTGGTTTGTAGGAGTCCATGGCATCGACATGCGTCCAGATGGAGTCTGGGCGCAAGATATTGTTTTTGATGTATATGCCTACGACTCTGGAACAGATTCAGGGATCAACTATGGCTCAGCAAATGCGGATGTAACACCTCATTTGCCAATCACAAACATATCGGATATTTTCCCTTTTACGGGCACGCCTCGAATCGGTACCTTCCGTTTTACCCTGATCTCTGACGCCGCATGCTCACTCGCTGATTTGGCCGAACCCTATGGTGATCTTAACTTCTTTGATGTCTCCGCATTTTTGTCGGCATTTTCAGCCCAAGATGCAGCAGCCGACATCAACAACGATGGGGAGTTCAATTTCTTTGATGTCTCTGCATTTCTAACGGTGTTTAGCGCAGGCTGTCCGTAACCTGAGCAAACTTACAACTCGGCAAGCCTGCGGGCGGTCTCTTGTTCGATTAATGCGTCAAACAAAGGCCCAAGATCTGCCTCTTCGAGGATCTTGTTCTTGTTGAATTTCTGATCGAGCCTCTGATCCGCGACGATGTTGTCTTGATAGCGATAGACCCGGATCTTCTCGGATCGCCCACCGGAACCAATTTGACTGTTCCGGCTTTCAGTCCGCTCGGCTTCGATCTTCTGGCGTTCGATCTCATAGACCCGTGCGGTCAAAAGCCGCTTGGCTTTTTCGCGGTTTTGTGCCTGGGACTTGGTCTCTTGCATGCGTACTTCGACGCCGGTGGGTTTGTGGATCATATGAACCGCGGTGGCGACCTTGTTCACATTCTGCCCGCCTGGCCCTTGGGCGGTGGTGATGTGTTCTTCAACATCATTGCCCCAGTCGATATTGACCTCGACGGCTTCGGGTTCGGGCAACACCGCGACGGTGCAGGTGCTGGTATGCACGCGTCCTTGGGTTTCTGTTTCGGGGACACGCTTCACCGAATGCACCCCGGCTTCGAAGGAGAGTTGTTGCCAAACGCCATCGCCTTGGAAGTTGATGACGGCGTGGCGGATGCCTCCGAATCCCGAATCGGTGACCATATCAAGCTCGTCAACCTTCCAACCAACTGCGGATGCGTACTTTGTGTATGCCGCCAATAGATCGCGTGCCCAGAGGGCGGCTTCGTCGCCGCCGGTGCCCGCACGGATCTCGAGCATCACCGATCCGATCGCCCGATCGTCCGTCGTGACGAGTGTTTGCTTGATGTGATCAATCATCGCACCGGCCTGGGCTTCGACATCCGGAAGTTCTTCTTTGGCCATCTCGGCGAGTTCTTGGTCATCACCAGAGGCTGCATCACGAAGATCGGTGGCTTCATCTCTCAGATCACAATACTTGGTGTACCCATCTACGACCGGGGCGAGTGCTGCCCGTTTGATGGATAAAGCCGAGATTTGCTTGTGATCCGCGAGCACCTCTGGATCTTCGAGTTTGTGTGACAACGCGTCGAACTGATCGCGCAACTCGTCGAGCTTAGATTTGAGATTCGGATCAATCGCTTCGAGAGCCATGCACCTACGGTATGCCAACAAACAGGAAATATACGCCCCAATCACAGATTTGACCCCACCAAAGTGCAACCCAACAGTATGCATTCCAATAAACGCATACACTCAACCCAACTTACAAAGGGGTCTCTATGTCGAATACGGATACGCTCGCGGTATCAATGAATGGTGTCCGAAAAACCTTCGGCTCTAAAGTAGCTGTCGAAGGGATTGATCTTGCGATCCCCGAAGGATCGATCTACGGGTTCATCGGCCCCAACGGCGCGGGCAAGACAACCACCATTCGGATGATCATGTCCATCCTATTTCCTGATCATGGCGAGCTCTCGGTGCTTGGAAAGAAATCGGCGATCGAATCCAAAGATCGCATCGGGTACCTCCCCGAAGAACGAGGTATCTACAAAAAAATGAAGGTCGGCGCCTTCCTTAAGCACATCGGTCGGCTCAAAGGGCTCGACTCGCGTGGTCTCGATCTGGTGGTCAAGGGCTGGCTCGAACGCGTAGAACTCGAAGGCGTGTATAAAAAGAAGTGCGAAGAACTCTCCAAGGGCATGCAGCAGAAGGTGCAGTTTATTGCTTCGGTTCTTCACGATCCTGATCTGATTATTCTTGATGAACCGTTCTCAGGACTCGACCCGGTCAACATGCGGCTGCTCCGCAAACTGATCGACGAGGAGCATACCAAGGGCAAAACGGTTATCTTTTCGACCCATGTCATGTATCAAGCTGAACAGCTCTGCGACCATATCGTGATGATCCATGAGGGGAAAAAAGTGCTTGATGACACGCTTGATGACATCCGAACGCGGTTTGATCCTCGCTCGCTCCATATTGACCCGGTGGGCGGCTTGGGCATGAGCGACGAGATTGCCAAGGTCGCGGGCGTTGCCCGAGTCTCAGCGGTCGAGAATGCACTTGAGGTGATACTCGAAAAGGGCATCGAGCCTCAAGACGCGATGAAAACCCTGCTTGCTGCGTATCCAATGAATCGAATCGAGATCAAGAAGCCGACGCTTGAAGATGTATTCATCGAGATCGTCACCGATGGCGTGCGGGGCTTGGACGCTGAGCAACTCCGGGCAAATCTGCTCGCGGGCTCGAAACTCGAAGAGGAGGGCGAATCATGAATATCTCCAAAGTCATGCGGGTCGCTGCCCGAGAGTTTGCATCGACCGCGATGACCAAAGGGTTCATCATCGGCGCATTGGTTCTGCCGGCGGTGATGGCTGCGATCATTCCAGTGGTGATGGTGCTGGCGATGAAGGCCCAGCCGCCCGCCGATACAGGAACCGTCTACATCCTCGATCATTCCCAAGAAGTCACCCCCATCATCGAGGATCGGCTCGCCCCTGAATCGGTCAAAGGACGGTGGATCGAACGGTTTGAAGATGCGGCAGACACTGTACAAAGCTTCATGCCGGGCGTTGGTGCAGATGCTGCACAGAACTCGATGGAACAAGCCACCTCGAATATAAAATCGCCGGTCTTTCGGATCATCCCGGCGGGCGATGACACGAACCTTGATGAACTCAAAGAAGAGCTCCGCAAGCAGGTCGCTTCGGATACTGAGTTAGCTGACGAAAATAGAAAGGTGCTCGCGATCATCGAGATCGATGTCGATGCGACTAAAAAGATCAACGACGACGAAGGGTACGGCTCGTACCAGGCCTTCTTCCGTCCCAAACTCAACGAAGAAACCATCGGCGAGATCAAGGGCGGTGTCCGATGGTCGATCCGTCAGAAACGATACGACAACGCCGACCTTGATAGAACCATGATCGCCGAGATCAACTCCATCGACGCACGCGAGAGCAAAGAGATCACCGAAGAAGGCGAACGCAAAGCTGCCAATGGCATCGCAACCTTCGCGATCCCGTTCGTGGCGATGATCCTATTGTTGATGGCTTCGATGACCGGCGGGCAGTACCTGCTCACGACCACAGTCGAGGAAAAATCGAACCGGGTCGTGGAAGTGCTGCTCTCAGCGGTTTCGCCGCTCGAACTGATGACCGGCAAAATCATCGGGCAGATGGGCGTGGGGCTCTCGCTGCTCACCGTCTATAACGCTGTCGGAATCGTCGCCCTGATCGCCTTTAGTCTGGGTGATCTGATCGACCCGCAGATGATCCTGCTGATCTTTGTGTTCTTCTTGTTGGCCTACTTCATGTTCGCCTCGTTGATGGCGGCCATCGGCGCCGCGGTGAACGATCTCCGCGAGGCCCAATCACTCATGACCCCAGTCATGCTGATGATGATTATGCCTTACATCTTCTTCATGCCTGTGATCCGCGCCCCCAACTCGCTGTTCTCGACGGTGTTGAGTTTCATCCCTCCGATCTCGCCGTTTATTATGATTATGCGTGTGTCCTCGACGGATGCCCCGCCGACCTGGCAGGTGTTGTTGGCGATCTTCGTTAATATGATCGGCGTAGTTGTCTTCCTCTGGTTCGCAGCCAAGGTCTTCCGGGTCGGGCTTTTGATGTTTGGCAAGCCGCCGAACCTGCGGACGCTCTTTAAGTGGATTCGGATGGCGTAGAATCGGGCATGCAGGAATATCCAACATCGAATAACTCGCCCTCAAATACAAAAGCACCCAATGGGGTCTGTTGCCTATCGTGCGGCTATGACCTTGTCGGCGTGGCGATAGGCCAACGATGCCCAGAGTGCGGCTCAGAGATATCGCAGTTCGGCGCACGCAGTCATCAGACCAGCGGCAAGGCGATCACCTCGATGGTTCTCGGGATACTCTCGATTATCACTTGCTTGGGCTATGGCATCCTTGGAATCCCTTGTGGAATCATTGCGATTGTTTTTGCCAAGAAGGCTCGGCTTGCGGTTCAAGATGGGACCGCCCCCGTGAGTTCACTCGGTATGGCCACCGCTGGTCGCGTGTGTGGTTGGATTGGGTTAATACTCAGTTCGCTCTACTTTTTCATCATCGTCGTTATTCTTCTGATCGCTGTCCTTGGTGCTGCGGCAGCAGGCGCGGCTGGTAATGCCCCGGTCCTTTTGCCATGATCGACGAAACAACCCACGACAGGCATGATCTCTACGAGTTGTGTGTGCAATCGCCCAAAGATTTGGTGCCGTTGTTGCGCGCGGTGCATGGTTCCGACCCGGTCATACTCGGCGAGGATTTCTCAGGCACGGCTGCACTCTCGCACCTCTGGGTAGAGTGCGATGATGCCAATGCCATCGCGGTCGACTTCGACAACGAAAGCCTCAACAAGCGAGGCAATCACAACCGGATCACCAAGCACGAATGCGATGTCCGCGATGTGAGCGATCCATGCGATGTGTTGTTTGTGGGCAACTTCTCGATCGGGTATCTGCATACACGAGCCGAACTCGTTGAGTACCTCACGCATGTCAAATCTCGACTCAATGCTGGCGGCGTGTTCATCTGCGATACCTACGGCGGCGACACCGCATACACCCTCGGGGGTGTCCACCGGGCGCATCCGATGCCGGGCGGCAAGCTGTGTCGATATACATGGGAACAGCACGAAGCCGACCCAACCACTGGCATGGTGACGAATCTGATCCACTTTCGAGTCGAACGAGCCGGGGTTATTGAGTTTGAGCTTGACGATGCGTTTGTGTATCAGTGGCGGCTCTGGTCAATCCCCGAACTCCGCGACGCGATGACTGATGCTGGATTCAGCGAGACCTTGGTGTATACCAAACTGGCCGATGCGCTCGATGCGGATGGGAACGCGTATGTGCTGCCGGTGGAGGATGGGCAGGAGGAACTTGAGGAGAGTTTCATTGTGCTGGTGACTGCGAGGGTCTAGTTTGGCAAAGCAGACTCACGAACAACGCGACAAGCTCCGGTTCATCTGCCATGTCTGTGGGTATGACATGACCGGGCGGACGGATGCTGACCCGTGCCCAGAGTGCAACACGCCATTCGACACTCGCCTTGATCTCCCCGGTGCAGAGGGGCGATCCAAGAGGGCGATTGCATACATGATCTGCGCGATGCTCATCTCGCCCATTGTCCCCCCCATTGCCTTCGGGTTCATGTACCCAGCAATGGCCACGATCTACTGGCTCAGGCCAAAGAAAACGAGCTTTCGGATTGCATACCGCATCACCAAACGCCGAAAGCTGATCGAAATCTTGGTGTATGTATGGTTCTTTGAGTTCATGGGCTTGATGTGGCTCGACGAAATCTGGCCGCCACTTTTCGAATGGTGGTAGCTGATCGGGGAGCTATAATCCCTCATGACCACCATGAACACCCCCACCGATACCAACACCCTGAGCTCCTACAACCCTTCCACCGGCGAACTCGTCGGAACCGTGCCCGTTACGCCGGCCAATCAGGTCGATGCGGTGATCGCCAAGGCTCGCGCTGCGATGCCGGCATGGGCAGCGTTATCTGCACAAGAACGGGCCGACATGCTCAAGCCAGCGGGCGAGAAGCTGATCGAACGGGCTGACGAACTTGGCAAGATCCTTTCGCTTGAGCAGGGCAAGCCGCTCGCTGAAGGTATCGGCGAGTTCAAAGGCTGCGGGATGCGGATGAATGATGAAGTCGATGAAGTCGCCAAAGCGATGATCCCCGATGTCCTCACCGACGAAACGGTTGAATCAACACTCTACTACGATCCCTACGGCGTGTGCGCCGCGATCACGCCTTGGAACTTCCCGGCACTCATGCCACACTGGACAATCGTCCCGGCATTGGTCGCGGGCAACACCGTGATCCTCAAGCCATCAGAGCAAACGCCTTTGGTTGCTGATGAGTATGTAAAAATCCTCAACGAGTTCCTCCCCGAAGGCGTGCTTCAGATCATCCATGGCGAAGACGACCAGGGCAAGATGCTCGTCGCTGGCGATGTGAACATGATCGCATTCACAGGCTCAAAGACCACCGGGCAACACATCATGGCAGCCGCGGCGCCAGGGCTCAAACGATTGATCCTCGAACTCGGTTCCAAAGACCCGTGCATTGTGCTTGAAGGCGCAGACATTGACAAGGCTGTCGGGTTCGCAGCCAACAACACCTTCCGCAACTGCGGGCAGGTCTGTGTCTCGACCGAACGCATCTATGTTCAAGACACCATCAAAGAAGAGTTTGTCAGCAAGCTTATCGAGAAGGTCAAAGAGTTTAAGGTCGGCGATTGCCTCGACGAGACTTCGACCATCGGCCCAATGGTTATGAACGAGCAAAAGGTCCATGTACTTGCACAGATCGAAGATGCCAAAGCCAAGGGCGCTGTTGTCCTCTGTGGCGATACCCCACTCGATGGCAACTTCATCCAACCAACGATTCTCGACAACATGAACCACACAATGGATATCATGGTGGTCGAAACCTTTGGCCCTGTCGCGTGTATCCAAACAGTGAAGGATGCCGATGAAGCGATCGAGCTGGCAAACGATACTGAATATGGCTTAGGTGCTGTATTCTTCGGTGAAGAGCAAGTCGTCCGCGATCTCGCCCGTCGATCAACCGCTGGTATGGTCGGCGTGAATAAATCGCTCGGCGGCGCGACTGGGTCGCCTTGGGTTGGCGCTCGCATGTCTGGAATCGGGTATCACTCCGGGCCGCTGGGTCACCGCCAGTTCTGCCAGCTTCGTGTGGTCAGCACCAACAAAGGCTCCTGATCTCGCATGTCGCACAACTCCCCATTCGATGACAGCATCCCGCGCGATCCACAGCGCGATGGTTCTGACGAACATGAATCACTCCATGAATCGCATGTATCCCATGAGTCATCGCCCAAACGCATCAACGATGCGCCACGGTGCGGACATTGCGGCTTTGACCGCACAGGATTACTGAGCAGCGACACCTGTCCCCAATGCGACAAGCACCAGGAGTCACCCAGGTGTACATTCTGTGGCTATGAACTTACGGGTCTGCAAGTAACGCAAAGCTGCCCGGAGTGTGGCAAACCGATTTGGGACTCGAACATCACCCCGCCAACCTCAGGGCTTGCGATCGCTTCGATGGTGCTCGGAATCGTCAGCCTTGTGAGTTGCATCATGTATGGCATTCCCGCGATTGTGCTTGGGCCATTGGCCATTATCTTCGGAGAAGTTGCCAATCGTCAGTTCAAAAAAGGAATCCGTGGCGGATATACCAAAGGGTTTGCGCTCACCGGGCGAATCTGTGGATGGATCGGCTTTGCTGCTGGCGTTACAGTGGTTGGTCTCATTGTCTTCATGATCGTAACCGCTTGAAACAAACTCCAAACATCTTGTAGAGTAGAGTCAATCTGGATCTGATTTTTCGTGCAGTTTGAATGCCAGCATGTACTGCGTGCCGTGCAATGGGTACCGGATGCGCACACGGTATGTCCGCAACACATTCGGCTCATAGCCTGTTTGCGAACAGATGTACTGAATCATGTCGCTATATCCTGGCATATCTGGCAGATCAAGGTTCTTGAGCCCAGTGCCGAGGAACTCGACAGTATCTGATGTTGCCAATCGATTGAGTGACCAGTTGGGATCGAGTACACGAACCTTCCCGGTCCCATTGGTGTTGTAGACGAAGAGTTCAGGAGTGAGCCCGGGATACACATCTTCATGCACGATATAATCGAGGTTGAGCACTTCAACCGGGATATCGGGGATGATTGAAATCCCTCGCCGATTGATCTTTGGGTCGAGATGTCGCTCTTGTGCCTTGGGACTAAAGGTTGCTGTGAGATGATCATAAATAGAATCCTTAGAACCAACATCTGGCACAAACGATTTTAAAACTTCGCCGTTGAACTCGATCGGCGTGATTGGAGCCTGGGGATACTGGCAATATTTGCGGATATCGTACTCTCGCCGTCCAGGAAAGTTCCGTCTCCAATGCTGTGGCACATCCTTCATGGAAACCATCAGCGGAATATCAGGACGGAGCCTTCGCAATCCAGAGGAACCAAGCACTGTTGAGAGATCAAGTTTGCTCGGATCTTCTTTATTGGGCGTATTGACCGAGCAAGTTAGCCAAGCCTTGCTACACACTCCAAGCATCTGGCTCATCCCTTTGTACATCTGATATCGGCTTGCCTGCTCAAACTTCTCGCGCGAACTCTCTTGATCAACACTCAATGCCGCGTTGAAGGCGGCTCGTGTGCCGTATTGCTCACGGATCATGGTATCGAATGAATCAATCGCAGCGATCGCAATCCTGACATGTTCAACAGCCACACCTGCTATCCTTGCAGCATGCATCATTGATCGCAGTGATTCTGGACCAGGCATGCTGGTGAGCGTGAGAATTGCATTTTCTTTTTTAATTGCGCTGACTGTCCGACTCACCATCGTGCGAGAAATACCAATCCGACGAGCGATATCCGTTGGCCTCATCGTACATTCAGGGATCGCCTCGAATACTTCTTCGATGACAGATGCGAGGAGTTCTCCAATCTGCGAAGGATCAGAACACCCCTGACCAGCACCATGTTCACCTTGGCTGTGGCTATTCTGATTTGTATCCGATTCTGTCACTCAACCCTTTCTCTCACGATAATGTACCCAAAGCCGAAATAACCCCAACGCGAATGCGCGACTGTAGTAGCCTAACCAAAGAAGGGCAACTCATTGCTGCTCACCTTCAGGATTGGGCACAGGAAATGCGAGCATGTGTTGGAATCCAAAGACCGGATATTCAATGCGCCAACGATATGCGAGGAACTCGCTAGGTTCATACCCCGCTTCTTTGCATACATGATGGACCATTTCTGGATATCTGGCGACTTCGTTAATCTCAATGTTTTCAAGCCCCACGCCTAAACTCTGAATCTTGGCGTCGGTCGCGACACGATTCAACTCCCAATTCTTCGCGTCGAATCGCGCTGTCCCGGTGAGCCCCACATTGTAAACAAAAGCCTCAGGGTTCTCTCCAAAGGAGGCATCACGATGGAACATCAAATCTAAATTGAGTATCGCTGCCGGAACATCTGGCGTAACAATGTTCCCTCTTCGCGTAAGTCTTGGCCAAACACAAAGAGGTACTGCATTGGGCAAATATGCCCCAGATAGCAAGTCATAAACTGAATCCTTATCGCCCATCGGCGGCGAGAAAACTTTAATCATCCTCTCGCCCTCATCGATATCGATTGTTGGTGCCTGAGGATGAACACAATACGAGCTAATATCGATACTCTTACGATTTAGATGAATACCAGTCATGTTCCTGTCTGGAAATGCTTCAATGATTTTTCGAGGGCCTTGCCCAATCGCAAGCCGAGTGGGCATATCAGGCCTGAGTCGTCGAAGACCTGAGGCCCCAAATATAGACGAACGATCAAGCATCGCGGGATTATTTTTGTTTGGAAAAAGAATCGTACAACTCACCCAAGCTTTGCACTGAACACCGAGCATCTGACTCATGCCATTGTAAATTTGGTATCGGCTTGCCTGCTCAAACTTCTCGCGGGCATCATCATGATCAACACTCAACGCCGCATTGAATGCTGTCCGCGTGCCGAACTGCTCGCGGATCATCTCTGCGAATGAATCGATCGCTTGGATCGCTGCCTGGACCTCTTCTTCACACACACCAGCAACGCTTGCTGCAAGTATGATTGTGCGGAGAGACTCTGGGCCAGGAATACTGGTCAAGGTTTCGATCGCATTCTCTTTTTTAACCGCGCTGATCGCCCGGCTCACGATTGCTCGTGATACACCGAGTTTACGAGACAAATCTGTTGGACGCAGAGTACAACCGGGCACTTGTTCAAGCACCTGGCCAATCGCAACTTGGAGAGATTCGCCGAGAGCTTTGGGTGTACTAATCGCTTTACTCATCCCCACCCGTTCGCACCCCTGAATCAAGAGTACATATCAATCTGATCCTCTATCAGCAGTACGAGTACCCTCAAAGGGTGACTGACAGTGTTATATATTTCAGTTTTCGATATGCCTAAAAAAAATTACCACACCAAATCATACGCAGAAAAACCAAAGCCGGATCTGGTAAAACCGGAATTCCCTCCTACATGATCGGAATCACTGATATCAAAATAAGACAACTGCAAAATTGGTCGGCGATCATCCATCATCAAGAGCCTGAGGCACCTTGTAAACGATCGCATACTGAAAGCCATACACCGGATACTGAATCTGTAAACGATGAACCTGAAACTCCTTCGGCGAGTATCCGTTTTTCTCACACAAAAACCGCACCATCTGTTCATACTTTGGAACATCAGGAACTTCAATCTTCGAAAAACCGTCTCCCAGCTCGATGATTTCTTCATTGGTCTCGACCCGATCGACAAATCGTTTGGGATCTTCGATATCGGCCCCGCCTTTGCCCATTGTGTTGTAGACGAGTAACTCTGGCGTAATACCCTCGAAGATATCGCCGTGCAGAATTACATCACTCACCAATGCGGTCACCGGCACATCAGGAATCACCACAGTCCCTCGGCATGTCCGACCGGGTGCTGCAAATCTGTTCGAGCCATTGGGCACATGCACACCGGCAAACATGTCGTACACCGCATCCTTACCCGCGACCTTTGGAGCGAATGTATTGATAATCTGCCCGTTTTCTTCGACAACATCAAGGGGCGCAGGTGTATTCGAAAAATAGGGGCTCAGATCAAAATCCATGCGCTCGGGCATCTGGCGACCAGCAACATACTTGGGAGGCGTGCCATAGACAAAGTTGACCCGGGAGTCTGGACGAAGTCTGCGCAATCCTGTCGTGCCATGAATCGTCGAAATATTGATTCCATGCCCGGAATCCTTGCTCGGTGTCATCATCATGCAAGTCAACCAGAGTTTGCTCTCTACCCCAAGCACCTGGCTCATGCCTTTAAATGCTTGGTATCGGCTCGCTTGCTCAAACCGCTCACGCAGTCTTGCGTGATCAACACTCAAGGCAGCGCTCATCGCCCCTCGCGTGCCATACTGATCACGGATCAGCCAATCAAACAACTCAATCGCATTGATTGCAGCTTCTACATGCTCTGCGCTCACGCCCGCGACTTGTGCCGATTGCACGATGTGCCGGAGTGTCTCCGGGCCAGGGATGCTAGTAAGCGTTTCAATCGGGTCTTCTTTTTCAACCGCGCGAACAACCCGCCCGACCATCACCCGAGAGATATCGAGCCGACGGGAGATATCCGTAGGCCTCATTGTACAATCGGGCACTTCCCGAAGCACACGACCAATCATCGCACGCAAACCATTCCCTACGCACTCTGGCGTTCGGGATAATTCGGGCTCAGATGGTGGTGTTGTTTCAATATTTGTCTGTGGGGCTTTCGATTGCAATGCCAAGACTCCCCTCTTGCACAGCGAAAAAATGGACTATTTTATCAGAAAAAGTGGTATTAATTACATTTTCACGGTAAACATGATACGCTAAGCCTCTCAAGACCCCGAGCGATATCCTACAGGAAACTAGGACAAAATGGATATTGATTGTCTGCCTTTGTGGATCAAAATTTGAAAACGGAGAAACAAATGCCGAATATGAAATGCGTATCCGTCGTGACATCCATTCTTCTTGTTGCACTTTCAACTATCGTCCAAGGGCAATGGATTGATGATTCAACACACCACCTCGTCGTCGCGGACGGCTCGGGCGAACAAGTCCAGCCCAAGATTGCCCCTGCTGCAGACGGCGGATGCTATATCAGTTGGTTTTCAAGTGTGTCAGGATATGATGTTCGTCTCCAACGCTTGGATGCTGCCGGCAATGAAATGTGGGCACACAATGGCATTCTGATTGCAGATCGTGGGTTCTCATCGACACAAAATTATGACCTTAATGTCGATTCATCTGACCATGCTGTGCTTGTTTTTCGTGATGACCGATTCGGTGGCACCAAGATCACCGCCCAACGCATCGCACCCGATGGCACCGAAACATGGGGCGCCAACGGCATCCAGTTTGGCAACGGCACAGACTTCGTCGCTTCGCCAGATATCGCAACAACATCTGATGGGTCAACAGTCATTGCATGGATCAACAATGCCGAGACTCAAATCGCAAAGATCGATTCGGCTGGCACAATACTATGGACAAGTGTCCTAGATCATCCCGGCGGCCAAGCGATTAATCTCGCATCGATGCACGGCTCGGACAATGGCTCGGTCATCGTGTCATGGGTACAGTTTGCAGCTTTTTTCGACCCAAAGCATCTTTATGCACAAAAGATAAACATAGATGGCTCACAAGGCTGGACAAATCCGGTCGCTGTGTATGACGGCGGGTCTTTGCAGTTCGGAAACTTCCCAGAGTTCACGCCTGATGAATCTGGCGGCGCAGTCTTCTCATGGTACGACACCGCAAATGGACTCAATGTCTATGCTCAACATCTCAATGCTGATGGCACCGAGCGCTATGCACACAACGGCGTTGCAGCATCAACCGCTCCAAGAGAACGCGTCTCGCCGACAGCCAACTATGACCCGCAAACAGATTCCGTCTATGTCGCATGGATCGAACTTGACAACAACCAGGGTGACCAGGGCATCTATGCCCAACGCATCGATAGCACAGGTGCCCGCCAATGGACCGACTCTGGTGTCGAGATTTCGCCAATCGACTCGAACAGTTCTGGGGCTATAAATGTCCAAGGCGCAGGCGGAAAAATGGTCGCGCTGTGGATCGAAAACGCTGGCGGGTTCGGGCAAGACCAAGTCCATGCCCATGCACTCGATCTCGATGGCACAGATGTCTGGACGGGCGGCACCGTCGTCATGGCATCGGATCTTGGACAACGCTCACGCTTGACCACCGCCATGAGCACCGATGATTTCATCATCGCTGGGTGGCAAATCGGCGACTTTGGTGTTGCGGATATCGAAACACACAATATCAATCCCGATGGCTCGCTGGGCGCAACAAGCTGCCCGGCAGATCTCAATGGAGATGGCACACTCAACTTCTTTGATGTCTCTGCCTTCCTCAGCGCGTTCGCTGCGATGGATCTGGCAGCCGACTTCACCGGCGATGGAATGCTCAACTTCTTCGATGTTTCTGCGTTCCTCAATGCGTTCTCGCAAGGTTGCCCGTAAGAACAAACGCACACACAGCCCTCATCCGATCTCCCTGCAAAGGTGAGATCGACCAGCACCCGGCATCCCCCTTGCCGGGTGTTTTTTTATATTCACCCGGACCCAATTGGACACGCCCCACTGGTTTCCCAGCGGGGCGTGTTCGCAGCTTGATGCAGCTAGTAAGCCGAGTTCTGTCTCGCGATCGGTTTCTGATCCATTCCTTATGACGGGGGCTGTGGATCAGACCTGCTCGCGTGAGCGACTATTTCTCTGCCCGTGCTGTTGCCAACACGATGAGGAGCACAATGCTCCCAGCACCCTACCCGAGCCAATCGTGCGAATCACACATGACTCTGCTTGGGCTTGCACGCGGTGGGGTTTACCGAGCCCCGGTTGTCACCAACCGGGCGGTGCGCTCTTACCGCACCTTTTCACCCTTACCTGTTCTTGGGCAAAGCCCAAGCCATCGGCGGTTCATTCTCTGTGGCACTTTCCCTCGACCCAAGCTGCACTCGTAAGAGCTTGTTGAGCCGGGTGGGCATTACCCACCACCGTATCCTGCCGTGCTCGGACTTTCCTCCCGCAACTCGACAAGTCGAGCAGCGAGCAGTCGCCTTGCTGCATCATACAACTATACGCCCACGCTTTGCACAAGGTTTGCAAGCACCCAGACGCATTTTCGCATACAATCCCCATATGCCCAAAGCCCGCTGCGTTGTATGGATCGATCCAGAACAAGCCCCCGCCCTCAAACGGGTGCTTTCTTGCGCCGATATCGAGCTTGTCGGCGCTGGCTCGTCCGATTCCGCCCGCACCGGGCAGGTCGCAACAGACCTTGCATGTGAGCCTGTCGATGATCTCCGCGTGGCACTCTCGAACTTTGACACCGACCTTTTAATCCTTGGAAACCCCG
Source organism: Planctomycetota bacterium (assembly GCA_024280755.1). Lineage (GTDB taxonomy): Bacteria > Planctomycetota > Phycisphaerae > Phycisphaerales > UBA1924 > UBA1924. Next base: position 28,215 of record JAJRPN010000030.1, on the reverse strand, counting down.
GCAAGTTTGCCGACCAAGCGATCGATGCAGACCTTGATGCGCTCAAGGCTGCCCATGCCCGCAACATGGCGGTCGCTTCGCTCGAACCGATCCCCGCTGCCGGCACCGGCATTGGAGGCACCACATTCGCCGAGGTTCTGGGCACCGGAGCACTCAACGAACTCGTCCACATGATGCCGATGACCCGCCATACGCCGATGATCGACGAGCTCTACACCGTCCTCGAAACATTCGCCCCGATCCGTTCGTGCAATGTCGTGCTTGGTATGCCCAAGGTTCTCGGCTCGCTCGGTGCTCGTTTGTTTGATGCGATGGATCTCATCCGCTCACTCGTCGGTGTGCCCAACATCATCGAAGCTGGATACATCTCACCGGCTGCCGGGCGTGGGATGCACCCGCTGCCAGGGCAATCGCTCCGAGATCTTCACGGCGAGTTTAGCCTTAATCTCCGTTTCTCCGACGGACGATGCGCCGCGTTGCTCTTGTCAGATCAGGTTGGTTCATCAACACTCAACATCACCATGCTCGGAGCCGAGGGGCATATCACGGCGGATCATTCCGGGTTCAAATGGTACAACCCCGCCGGCGAGATGATCGACTCACACACATGCGCAGATACCCAAGGGATCGATCCATCTGAACGCGCATTCACAACCCAACTCATCGAACGCTGCTCAGGCGTCGGCCCAAAGCGGGCACCAATCGACTATCCAAGTGTGCTCTCGATGACCCACGCAACATTGCTCAGCACTCGCACCGGCCAAGGCGAATCACCAAGAGCCGTCGAGCAGTTGTTGCTGTCAATGTAAAAACTACTTCAAACGAACTTACCCCATCGCCTCCCCCGGGCCTCCGGGGGAGGTGGCCGCGTCTTTGCGGACGGAGGGGGTCTTCTTTTCTTCCTCATCGCAGCAAAACAAAGACAAGACCCCCTCCGTCTCACTTCGTTCGACACCTCCCCCGGAAGCCCGGGGGAGGCGGAAGATACACATTCACGCCCACTTGGTCATGTGCCATTTTTTCTTGCCGCGACGGATCGCGATGTAGGCATCGTGAAGCAAATGGTCAGCGGTGAGTTTGGTATCAAGGCCAATCTTCTCGCCGTTGATTTTCACGGAGCCCTCGTTGAGAAACTCTTTGGCCTCGCGGTTTGATGATGCAAGGTTGCACGCCTTGAGCATCTCGACCATATCCACACCCTCAGCAAGATCCGCCTTGGCATGTTCGGTCGTTGGCACACTCGCGAACACTTCGAGCATGGTTTGGGCATCGAGCGAACTGATCTCGCCACTGAACAACGCCTTGCCCGCAGCCTCGGCGTTCTTCATCGCATCTTCGCCATGCAAGATCGTCGTCGCTTCTTGAGCCAGTGTCCGCTGGAGTTCACGCTTGCCGGGGTTTTCGCTGTGTCGAGCGATCAACTCTTCAACCGTATTCTGCCCGAGGAATGTGAACACCTTGATCCAGTTGGCCGCATCTTCGTCGGAGCTGTTGAGCCAGAACTGGTAGTACGCGTAGGGCGAAGTGCGGTTGGCCGTCAGCCAGACCGCGCCGGTTTCCGTCTTGCCAAACTTGCCGCCGTCGGCTTTGGAGACGAGGGGAGCGGTGAGGCCATATGCTTTCTGATCATCAGTCATTTTGAGCTTGTCCAACTCATCATTTGGAAGATTCGTTATTTTCTCAGCAAGCTCTGGGTTTTCCTGCTTGGTCTTTTTAAGAGCAATCTGAATCCATGTTTTTCGGATCAACTCTAAACCAGCAACGATATTGCCGTACTGATCACTCCCGCCTAATTGAACCGTTACCCCCTCTTTTCCATACAGATGCGAAAAGTCGTAGGCTTGCAGAATCATGTAGGAAAACTCGGTGTAGCTGATCCCCTGCTCGCGGTTGTTGAGGCGATCCTTGACCGACTCCTTCTGCATCATCATGTTGACGCTGAAATGCTTGCCGATGTCACGCAGGGCTTCGATGAATGAGATCTTCGAGAGCCAATCGTTGTTGTTGAGCAGCACATGATCTGGGCCTGTAAAGCTCCCAAGCACCGCGTCGTAGATCGGGCGTTGGGAATCAACATTGTGCTGGACCATCTCGGCCGTCATCATCTGGCGCTCGGCACTCTTGCCCGATGGATCGCCGATCATTCCGGTGCCGCCGCCCATGACGACGACTGGCGTATGCCCGGCTCGCTTGACATGGGCAAGGAGCATGATCGGGACGAGGTTGCCGATGGTGAGCGAGTCGGCTGTGGGATCGAACCCGGCATAAATTTTGCGCGTGCCCGATTCGAGATGCTTGCGTAAACCCTCGGCATCGGTGCAATCCTTCAAGAGGCCACGCCATTGGAGTTCGTTGATCAGGTCGCTGATTTGTGTATCGCTCTTGCTTTTGGTCATAGTGAGAGAGGATAGGACGATCATCCCCCGGTGGGACGGGCTTCCAGCCCGTCATCTTCAAATGGTACCCGAGTGTAAGAGACGGGCTGGAAGCCCGTTCTACCGAAACAAGACTACGGCAAGCGTGGTTCGATCACCCACTCTGAGTTGGTCGCCTGGTCGGCCCAATGCTGCATGTCATTGAACTCGTCCCAATCCCACTGTTCCGCGTGCCCGTCGAGCATACCTGCGATGCCGGTGCCGTTGTATCGCAAGGACACCCGCCCGGAGTTATGCTCTGGAACCTCGGCATGTTCGTTATAGGCATCTTCCCATCTACGCCCGCTGGTTGAATACAGATACGGAGGCTTGACAATAAACGATCCCTCCACCACGCCGTACCCTGATAAAAGCGAAGGGCTCACAATATCTCTCGCTGAAGAAAACACCATCAGATTGCTGGTGCGTCGAGGCTCGTACATCTTTGAAATATGGAACTTCCCAAAGACCCGCCTGCCCGTTGCGCTAAACGGGATCGGATCGCCAGGTGCCCCGCCACCAACAAAGTAGGAGTTGAGGCCGAACGATGGATACAGGCTAATCACATAGCGCAAAGTATGATCTGCGCCCGAGTTGGCACGCGCCCCCATCGCTTCACCAAGCATCTCGACGACGCGAGAATCTTGATAGAGCGCATCGAAGTTGCCATCAAAGTAGGAGATCAGCCTCCAGGGATAGCGTGAGCCGATGGTCTGCCCGAGGTCTTCCCCATTAAAATCTTTGGGATCGGTCCCCCGATTGACCATCTGGTTCCAGATGGTGTTATCTGGGAAGCCCGTGAGCAACTTGTCGCGGTTGTCATTGGAGTACATGGTGTAGGCGAGCATGGTCTGGCGCATGCCCGACTGCTCTTTGACCGCTTTGGCTGTGGTCTGGGCGTGTCCGAGTGCAGGCAGGAGAATGCCAATGAGCAATGCAATAATCGCGATCACCACGAGCAACTCGATGAGCGTGAACCCCGCTCGGCCAGAGCCTTGAGAAGCGTGCTGCTGTACCTGCTTTTGGGTGATCTGCTGACCCCGTTCCATTATTCACCAGTCTTTCTTTGTGCTGTGAACCGATGTATTTGTATCGGCTGAATATTTTTGCGAATGAGACTCGATCTCATTTATTTTACGCTTATACTTCTCTAACTGCGACTGATTCTCAAGTATAGCCCTCCGTTTTCTGCCTCGCAGGCGTAGATCCTGATTTACAGTATTTCCTCTCACGAGCACACGAAAGGACGACCAATGATCTCTCTTTCTTCCAACCAATCGAAACTGATGACTGTTCTGATTGGAGCGATTGCTGGCACTGCCAACGGGCAGACTCAGCTGATTGAAGTCAACTACGCTGCACCATCGCTTGATCGCTGGAACTATCCATTCAACGGCTCGCCCGGAAACCGACTCTCAGCATCTACCTTTGGTGCAATTGAACTCGAGGGCTTTGATGATCACGATGCCCAGCTTCTGCTCGGGTTTGAAACATTCAATGATGTGCTTGCTGATCTTGATCCATCCCAATATCGCGTGCTCTCGGCAACCATCACCATCATCAACTCGAATGGTAATGAGTTCAAGTATGACAACACCTATGACACGCACGATACCTATCTTGATCTCGATGAATCGCTGGATCTTGATCCTGGTCGCCCGGTGCATCTTTGGGCGGTTGGCTATCGCAATGGATACGACCAAAGCACCTTTGGCGAGTTCACAGTCTTTGGCGGCACCCCGAGTGTCGAGCCGACTCAAGAATCTCGAAACGCCTTCGCAGCGTACTTCCCTGTCGATACCACCCCGGTCGATATCTCCAACAATCTCAAGCAAGAGTTTGATCCAACGCCGCTGGCGATCGGGCAGGTCGACACCGTCGCCTTGGGTGAGTTGGTACCCATCGACACCACCTATTCGTTTGATGTAAACATGTGCGACCCATCGGTACAGGCGTATCTTGCAGATGGTCTCTTTCTGGGCGAAGTCCGCTTCATGGTCTCGTCTTTGCACACCGCCAGCGGCGGAACAGGTGGCGGGACTGGCGATATCAACTACCCATTCTGGTATACACGCGAGAACCCGATCGCCCAAATCTTTGGGTATACCCCCACACTCACCCTACGCGTCCGCATCGGCTCTGCTGGCGACTACAACGCCGATGGCTTCTTTAACTTCTTCGATGTGTCGACATTCTTGAGTGATTTTAGCGATGGCAATCTCGATGCAGATATCAACGGCGATTGCCTGTTGAACTTCTTCGATGTTTCCGCATTCCTTATGGCTTTTTCTGACGGCTAAACCACAACACCACCTTTGCTCAATAATGCGTGTTGTTCTTGCATCAGAGCATCTTTCATGGAGAGTACACAATGAAAACAATCCTCATCACCGCACTCGCAGCCGCTTCAACTCTTTCAATGGCTGGCGTTTCCTCTTTCACCGAAACCTTTGAATCGGGTGCCAACAACTGGCTTCAAGGTTCATTCGCTTCGCCGGTGCATGTCGCAAGCGGTGCCCTCGATGGCAGCGCATATATCTCATCGACCGCAGATCTCAACAGCGCGGGTCCGTTCGGGCTCAGTGTTTTCCGTGGTGAAGATAACTTTGACGCATCGGGCGATGCGTTTGTTGGCAACTACCTCGCGAGCGGAATCACCCAGATCAGCTTTGATTTTCGTCACAACGCGAATCTCGATCTCAATGTCGCTTTGCGCGTTGCCGGGTCGAACAACTTTCCGGGAATGGGGATCGAACTCCCCTCGTTTGTTGCAGGGGGCCAGTGGGTGACGCTCACCTTTGATCTGGACTTTGCCAACCCACTGCTCACCCTCGAAGGGGCACCAACCGAAGGTTTTTATAACTCGGTCATGGAAGCGGTAGGCAACTTGCAGGTCTCGGTTGAACGCCCTGATGGCTTAACAACACCCCTTATTGTGGACTTCGATCTTGATAATGTCGCGATCATTCCAACATCTTCATCGCTGGCCATGCTCTCGATCGGCGGGCTTTTGGCAACCCGTCGAAGACGATAACTGACCGGATCATTCTATCTTCTTTTCTTGCCCCTCTCGGTACAAGGCCTGATGCTCACGAGCACTCGGGCCTTGTGCCTTTTTGATCGATCGCATCGAGTCTGAGCTTCGCTACATTCACAGCTTCAGGATTCTGATCACAACCACAATATCGTCGACCTGTTTTCTTCGCTGCGACAAGCGTGGTCCCCGATCCAAAGCACGGGTCATACACCAACCCATTCTCTGGACAGCACGCACCGATCAACAACTCGAGCAAAGCCAAAGGCTTCTGTGTTGGATAGCCAACACGCTCGTCGGCCATGTTGTTGAGTGTTGGTATATCGAGCACATCGGTGGCCTTCTTGAGCTGCCCCTTCATCCGGTTACTCGTCGCGGGCACCATCGGAGGCTCAAAGTAGTACTGCTTGGGATCGATGCAGTAAAATAAAATATCATCATGCTTGCGAGCAAACCGCCTCGGCGATGATCCCCCAAGCCCATATCTCCAGACAAGATGATTCACAAACCGATCTTCGCCAAGGAGCTGATCAAGCACCACCCGAACCCGGTGCGCGGTTCGCCAATCGACATGGACCAAGAGCGATCCGGTTTGTTTGATTTTGGGAATCGACGCGGCGATCCGTAAAGTAAACCACTCAATCCACGCATCGGTTGTTTCCCATGAATCGCAATATGACCCGGCATTCCCCGATTGCTTTTTGCCGGTATTGAACGGCGGGTCGATATAAAAAAGATCAACCGATTCATCATCGAGTGCAGCGACCGAACCGAGCCAGTCTTTGCATTCAACTGAAGGCCCCATTTGATCTGTTTTTTTATCCCTCGCTCGGCACATTTCCAACCCGCTCTTTCTTCCATGCTCCGTTGCACTCAGGGCACACAACACACCCATCGGGCTCAACGACAAGATCTTCGAGCAGGTATCCACACGCTGCACAATATCCTTCGGTTAAAAATATCTCGGCGATTTGAGGAAACCGCCATCTTCGAATCTGGTTGAGAAACACAAACCAAAAACACATCGCTACAACGATCGCAAAAACAACCTGCAAAAGCAAATTAATCAGATCTCCAACCAATGGCTGGACCATCGAACTCACAAATATATCCCACATGACCCAGCTAATCGCACCGCCGATGAGTGCGACTGAAGTCTCGGGAACTGCGGTTGCCGACATCTCTTTCTTGACGATCTGATCTTTGGCGACTGACTTAAGCCCCACCGCACGCCAAAAAATCTGTCGAGTAGACAGCTTCGCTATATCACAGAGCAAACCTCGATCATCGCTGGGTATTCTCATCTCAATACACTACCAACTATCGGCTAACCGTGCATTACACAGGCTTGACCGGCGAACGCCCTACGGAATAGTAGTGGAATCCGAGTTCGCCCAGGCGTTGTCGACGATAGAGGTTTCGCCCATCAAAGATGACCTTGCCCTTCATCACGCTGGCGAGTTTGTCGAAATCTGGGCTTTTGAACTCCGCCCAATCGGTCGAGATGATCAAAGCGTCCGCATCTTTGCAGCACTCATACATATCGTCAAAGAGCGTGATCGTGTCGCCCATTTCCTTGCCAACATTCTCGGCAGCCACCGGATCAAACCCAGTGCAAGTCGCACCATAGCCCAATGCCTTACGGACGAGGGTGAGTGCTGGAGCCTTGCGAATATCATCCGTACGCGGTTTAAAGGCCAATCCCCAGTATGCGAGCTTCTTGCCCTGCAAACCCGATTCGCCGCCGAAGTGATTGAGCACTTTGTTGAAAAACAAGTTGCGTTGTCGTTCGTTGGTTCCATGCACCGCATTAGAAAGCTGTGTGTTTACACCCGCTTTGTCGCCCATCATGATGCACGCGAGTGTGTCTTTGGGGAAACACGACCCGCCATAGCCCAAGCCGGGATGCAAGAACGCATGCCCGATGCGCGAGTCCGAACACATTCCCTCGCGGACACGATTAATGTTTGCGCCGTAGGCTTCGCAAAGATTGGCCATCTCGTTGATGAATGAAATCTTGGTCGCCAAGAAGTTGTTGGCAGCGTACTTCACCATCTCGGCAGAGAGCACATCCATGATGAAGACCGGATGCCCGTTGCGTACAAATGGATCGTACAGATCGCGGAAGATCTCGCCAACCGCTTCAGATTCGACACCAACAACCACACGATCTGGCTTATTGAAGTCAGTCACCGCATCGCCCTCTTTGAGGAACTCCGGGTTGTCCGCGACATGAAACTCGATATCTCCGACAATATCTTTGATCCGATCTCTCACTCGGAAAGTTGTTCCGACTGGCACGGTTGATTTCACAACAATGATCTTGGCTTTGGCATCTGGACCGAGTTCTTTAATCGCATGCCCAATGTCGTCGGCTGCCCCGTCGACATAAGTCATGTCCGTGTGCCCCTTCTCGTCGGAAGGCGTACCCACACAGATAAAAATCATCTCGGCTGATTGATAAGCATGCTTCTTGTCGAGCGTGTAGGTCAATCGACCAGACTGGCGATTCTTGACCATCAGTTCTGTCAGCCCGGGCTCATAGATCGGGCAGACATCTGCTTCAAGCTTTTTGATCTTCTCAGGATCAATATCTAAGCAAACGACATTGTTGCCTGAGTTCGCAAAGCACACTCCGGTGACGAGTCCAACATATCCAGTTCCGACCATAGTAAGATTCATACTGATCTATCCTCCAAATAGGTTATCGAGTGTAGTCCGCAGAGCTTGAAATGGCTCATTACTTCCGAGATGGATTCCGTCTGATAATGAGACGCACACGACAATACCCACTATGATAACGCCAGAGATCTCGGCCAAACGGCGTGTGAGATTCTCTGCTTTTCAGAGCTTTTGGAGATAAACGCCGATGAGTGTGACCGCCATGCCCAATAAGTCTTCCAGACAGCAAAAACTCGATGATAAGGCCGCCAAAAAAGCCGCCCTCTCAGGAGCTTTCTCTGCCTCAACCGCCAATATACACGAGCTCTACCAGCTCTCCGTCCAGAATGTCGAAGCAGAAATTGATTTTATTGACGAAACATTCGAGCAGATTCGTGGGCGAAAGGCCATTACGCTCCGTGAAGATTTCTGCGGCACAGGCAACACCTCGGCAGAATGGGTCCGCAGACGCCCCACAAACACCGCCATCGGACTCGACCTCGATCAACCAACCCTAGACTATGGGCACGAAACCCATGTCGCCCAGCTTGATGCGGATGCCGAGAAACGAATCTCACTGATCCACCGCAATGTACTCAACCCCGGCGATGCTGGTGGTTCAGATTGCGTACTTGCGATGAACTTCAGCTATTGGCTCTTCAAGACCCGCGAAGACCTCCGGAACTACTTTATCGCTGTTCGCGAAAGCCTCGGAGCCGACGGCGTTTTCTTCCTTGATCACTACGGCGGGTCCGAAGCGATGCTCGAAGCCAAAGAGGCAAAGAAAATCGATGACGGGCCAGGGCGTGCGTTCACCTATGTCTGGGAACAAAAACACTTCAACCCGATCACAGGCGATATGGAATGCCGAATCCATTTCAAGTTCCCTGATAAAACAAAGATCAAGAACGCGTTCGTCTACAACTGGCGATTATGGTCGATGCCTGAAATTCGTGAACTCCTCAGCGAGGCCGGGTTCGCCAATGTGGTTGTCTATTGGGAAGGTGATGATGAAGATGACGAAGAAGAAGGCAACGGCATCTACGAGCCAACACTCGAAGGCGCAGCCGACCCAGCATTTATCTCCTACATCGTCGCATACGACTAACTCACTCCGTATCTGAATGGAATCCGATCATGCAAGGTGTACTTGATATCCCCCAAGAACTGGCTGTACTCGAAAAACTGCTTTTCGAATCGTTGCCTCGCGTAGAGTCTGTGTTTGCTGGGCAGCTCGTTTCGGATCTGCCTCCGGTTGATGAGATGTGTTCATACATCGAACGCTATCGTGGAAAAATGCTTCGCCCAACGCTCGTCCTGCTCTGCGGCATCACGGCGAATCCTGATACCAACACCCTCCTTGCCAATGAAGATTTTGGCAAGCTCATCACCCACACCCACATCATCAGCGGTGCTGTCTGCGAAATGGTCCACATGGCGACACTCGTCCATGACGATGTCCTCGATGAAGCAGAAATCCGTCGGCGTGGGCAAACAATCAACATGCTCAAAGGCAACGAAGTCTCGGTCATCCTCGGCGATTACCTCATCGCATCATCCTACGAACTCTGTGCCTCGATCAACTCTTCGATCCCGTCACAGATCGTCGGCAACGCATCAGCCGTCATGTGTACTGGCGAGTTGCTCCAACTCCACCATCGAGAAAACCTTTCGATGGATGAATCAACCTACATCGAAATCCTCGAACGCAAAACCGCTGCACTCATCGGAGCGTCCTGCGAACTGGGCGCCCTCGCCACACTCGGGTACGATCAATCAATCAACCCCACCACACTCGCACTCAAATCCTTCGGCCAAAAACTCGGCATCGCGTTCCAGATCCAAGACGATGTCCTCGACCTGCTCGGCAAAGAAGAAGAGGTCGGCAAATCCGTCGGCAAAGATCTCGAAAAGGGCAAGCTCACCTTCCCGGTCATCCATCATCTCGAAAACACCGGCGTCATGGACGGCACTCGCTCATTGATGATGCTCCAACAAGCAGCTGCCGGCGATCGCTCGGTGTTCCCAGAGATCACCAAAGCGATCGAATCCACCGGCTCGGTTGATGCGACCCAGAAACTTGCCGAGTCCTATGTCCAACAGGCCAAGGACGCGATCGTTGATCTCCCAGAATCCGCGGGCAAATCCATGCTTGAGTTGATCGCAGACGCCGTCATCAACCGCTCCTTCTAAGCCCCCAAGAGAACCAACACATGCCCAAACGCGTTTTCCATTTCTATCAGCGAAAACGGGTCGTCAATATCAATGTCAATGTGTTTATCGCCGGGCTGCTCTCCATCGCGATCGCTAAATATCCGATCATGCTCCTCTCGGATATGATCGGGCACGAGCACAAGTTTAAGCTCTCTGTGCTCGCGTATGTTATCGACACGGTGATTGATGTCGCGCTCTACTTCGGGCTCCACTGGATCGCCAATCACTGGCGACCGCTCAAAGAAACTCATCTCGTCGATAAGCTCACTACCCCCGCCGACTCACGCACGAAAAACTTCCTCGTCGATGTCGGCAAAGTCCAAGCAGAGCGTATCGCGCTCGTCCCAATCTTTGCTGCCATCGCGATCTCAGGCATGTGGGCACTCCAGCACTTCGGCAGTGTCAAACCCAACTGGGCATTCGTCATCGCCTTCATCGTCGCCATGATCATCACCCGCATCATCCACACCGTCTGGGGCTTGAAATCAGGCACCTTCAAAGACCATGATCGTGCGCACAATACAGGCGATGCGGGCGATGCTCCTCAAACAAACGGAGACTCCAACTAACCATGTGCGGCATCGCGGGCATCATCAAAATACATGACCCCAAAGACGGCCCCCCCCCCCCGCCTTTGGAAGCCATCCCCGAAGCATGGCTCGATATCCTCGACGAATCAATCAAACACCGCGGCCCCGACGGCCAAGGACGATTCCGCGATCGCACTGTTCGCAGTGACGGATCGACCGTCGACATCGCCCTCGTCCACCGAAGACTCAGCATCATCGACCACACCGGCGGACACCAACCCATGGTCCACGACGGCGATCGCCTCCGCCCAGACCTCACCTACCAACCCGGCGACACCCCAATCGTCGCCAGCGAGATCGAACCAAATAAACCAATCGTCGCCGTCGTCTTCAACGGCTGCATCTACAACCACCGCGAACTAAGAACCGAACTCGAAGCCGCCGGCCATGTGTTCGAGACAGATCATTCGGATACAGAAGTTCTGGTGCATGGGTGGCGGGCTTGGAAAATGCACACCATAAACGAACTTGACGGCATGTACACATCTTTACTTTGGGATGCTTCGACTGGGCAAGTAGCCTACGGAGATGACCTCGCAGGTGAAAAGCCAAGCTACCACGGCATGCTCGGCCCAAAGAACTACCGAATATTTTCAAGCACGCTCCCGGGACTTGCTCAGATTAGTGTTTCAACAATTGACGACCCCGAAATGGTGTATCTCCCTGGTTTTATAAGCTGGATTCAAAATGGAGCAGAATGGATACCACCACTCCCTGCATATGGTTCATCGCATCGCCAATGGAATATCTGCCCTGAAAAACCTCGACAGGGCGCCGAACCTCGTAATCCAGGATACGCATCTACGCTGACCCGTAGCTCAAGGCTCCGCCGAAAACTACCTCAGAGAGGCGAAACAAGCAGCCAAACCTTTCACTCAGTGCGAACAGCAACCGAGGTTATTGAGCGTGCCATCACATCCCGGCTCGAAGCCGATGTCCCCCTCGGCGTGTTCCTCTCCGGCGGGATCGACTCCGCACTCATCGCCGCCATCTCACATCAGCATCGACCGGACATCAAGACCTTCACCATCCGCATGCCCGACAAACGATACGACGAATCGGAAGCCGCCCAACAAACAGCCAAAGAAATCGGAACCGATCACACCACACTCGATTGCGAGTTGAATCCGGCGAACGATCTGATCATGCTCATCGAGCAGCTCGGATTGCCCTTCGGCGATAGCTCGCTGCTCCCAACCTACTGGGTATCCAAAGCTGCGAGTCAGCACATAAAAGTTGCGCTCGCCGGCGACGGCGCTGATGAACTCTTCGGCGGGTATCGACGCTACACGATCAATCCCATGCTCAACCGCTGGCATCGCTTACTCCAGTTCATCCCAGCTTCATTGCTCGATCAGCGCCGCCCCGGAAGCCGATCGACCTATCTTGCAAGACTCTCAACAGCCGTACGCTATGGCGGTTACAACGAACTCCTCGCGATCTTTCCTACACCCGATCTTCGGCGATTGATCCCCTCAATCGAAGGTGAGCCTACTGGGCACGATCGGCTCTACAAAGTAAAAGACCCGCTCCGCGAAGACTTCACGCACTACCTCCCCGATGATCTACTGCGCAAAACAGACACCGCATCCATGGCGGTCGGGCTCGAAGTCCGCGCCCCGTTCCTTGCCAAAGACCTCGTCGAAGCCGCGATGCGAACACCACTCGACATCCTCATGCCCAACGGCGAGCGCAAAGGGCTCCTCAAACAAGTCGCTCGCAAATACCTCCCCGATCACATCGTCGATCGCCCAAAGCAAGGCTTCGCGATTCCGATCGGCGAGTGGTTCCGCACAGACTATGGCGACATGCGACAGCTCCTCTACGACCACCTCGAATCCGCCGACCCGTTCCCGGGCTTGGCCGATGCAGGCGTGAACATCAACATGAAGTTCGTCAACCAGATGCTCCGCGAGCATGACGCTGCTGGCGAGAAATCAATCAATCCCTGGCACGGGCGTGATCATTCCCAACGGCTGTACATGCTCCTCGTGCTAAGTATCTGGAGCAAGTGGCTCGATCGGATTCGCCAAGAATCTTAACTCTTGGCAGAACAGGCTTCTAGCCCGTTGAGTCCGTACAAAAAAACAAACCCATGCCTAAGCATGAGTTTGTAAATGTATCAATGACATTGAGAAGAGACGGGCTGGAAGCCCATCCCACCAAAGACAATCACCCTTGCGCGACCTTGCCGTCGATATGCACATCCATCTGTGGATAAGGGATACCGATTCCCGCACCGTCAAGTGCATACTTGATATCGCGTGTGAGCCGATCTTTGACCGCCCAGAAATCCCCCGCGTCCACCCAGACCTTGACCGTCCAATCGATGGATGAACCACCCAACCCGGTGAGCGCCGCAGCCGGCTCAGGATCTTGGAGCACATCCGTACATGCCTTGGCCGTTGCCAAGAGCACTTCCCGAGTCTTATCGATATCTGCACCATAATCGGTCCCTACTTGAACATCCACTCGGCGCGTATCGTGATGCGAGATATTTTCGATGGTGCCGCCGAAGATCGAGCCGTTGGGCACGATGATCCGACGGTTATCTGGTGTATCGAATGTGGTAGTAAACAATCCGATCTCGATCACCTTGCCGGTGGTCCCACCCGCATTCGCAACATCGCCAACCTTGAATGGACGGAAGAACAAGAGCATCACACCCGCAGCAACATTGCCGAGCATCCCCGACATCGCCATGCCAACCGCGAAGCCGGCAGCTGCAAGCACGGCTGCGAAGCTTGTCGTCTCAACACCAAGCGTTCCCAATATCGCAATCCCGCCTGCGAACAAAACAAGATACCGAATCATGTTGCCCAAGAACCGTGCAAGTGTTTCTTCAACATTCGCCTTTCGGCATGCTTTCGTCGCGACCCGTTTGATCCAACTGGCAATAAACAGGACTGCAATAATCAGTACAAGCGCCTTGGCGACCGGCGACCCGATCGTGTCCCATGCAAGAATCCAAGTGTCTGAACTCATGTCGCCCTCGGTTAACTGAGAGACCAAACCACCAAGCCCCGAAGCGGGGTCTCCAGTTGCAACGGCATCAGCTTGGCTTGCGGTTTCTGTACTCATTTCAGTGTCTTGAAACATCTGTTTCCTCTTTACTACTTCGTGTGGTGATTGATCCCCAGAGCCCGATTGTATCGCACTGGGTTTCGTTCGTCCAAATAGATCACGATTTCATCATGCCTGAGAGCCTACAGGCTCGGTTTCTGATATGGTGTACGCCCAGATGGTACTGATCATGTCGTCCGATCGAAAAGTTCCTGATAGGATTACGGGCGAGTGGGAAAAATGGCCGAAAGAAGAGAAGTGAGCGACTCAAAACAAACACAACCCGATGATCGTGCCCAAGCTGCTCAATGCTCCGAGTTGAGCAGACGCCGAATGCTTCATCTCGCTACCAAAGCCGGAACCGCTGCCATCGCACTGAGCTCTGTCTCAACCCTCGGCGGATGCAGCAGCTCTGCCCAAAAGCTCATCAAGAAAAAAGGCGGCGCACTGGGACAACCAATCCCCGCCGACCCGATCACCTACACACGCACCCCATCGCCGGTCTATCGCCCCACCTACACGCCCCCGACCAAAACACCAGAAATCAAAACCACCCTCCCGCTCTCATCAATCCCTTCATTTGTGATCGCCCGAACCAAATGGACGAGCGCGACACCCAAGCGTTGGCTGGCCGATTCGATGACCACGATTCGTCGAATCACGATCCATCACGATGCGATCATGCCGGTACCTACTGGGTCCTATGCGGATTCGCTCCGCAGGATGAATCTCATCCGTCGCGGCCACCTCAACAACGGATGGGCCGATATCGGATATCACTTTGCGATCGATCCCAGCGGCCGAATCTGGCAAGCTCGCCCGCTCGAACTCCAAGGCGCCCATGTCAAAGATCACAACCCGGGTAACCTAGGCATTGTGGTCTTTGGCAACTACGAAAAAATGCGCCCAACACAAGCCACGCTCAACTCGGTCAACAAAATGGTCGCCTACGCGATGCAACGGTTCAATGTGCCGTTGACCAATGTGCATACGCACCAAGAACTCCGCAACACCGCTTGCCCAGGTCGATTCCTACAAGAACAAATGCTCCGCACCCGCGCCCGTGGCGGCAAGCTCGCATTGGCTGTCGGCAACCAGGCAAGCCATTCATAGCCCAAAGCGATCTGTCTTACTCATTGCGATAGTCTTACTCATTGATAAAAACGCTCGACTCAACAGCATCCGCATCGACAGGTTCTGTCGCAGCCGGTTCGCCGAAGATTGCCGAGCCGACACGAACAACATTCGCACCTTCTTCGATCGCCACTTCAAAGTCGCCGCTCATGCCCATCGACAAGAGATCGAAGTGCCCTTCACCAATTCCATCACGCACCATGTCGTCGTAGAGTTCTCGACAACGGGTGAAGTGTGGGCGAGCATCTTCAGGGCTTGCCCCGATCGGAGCCATCGTCATCAATCCACGAACCCGAACATTGATCATGGTGTCGATCTGTTCAGCGATCGCACCGGCTGCTGCGATCGGCACGCCAAACTTTGATTCTTCATTTGACACATTGACCTGCAACAACACATCGATCTGCGTGTCAAGCTTGTTGGCGATCTGCTGAATCTCTTCTGCAAGACGCAGGCTATCAACCGAATGCACCAATCGGACAAGATCTCCTATCTTGCGCACCTTGTTGCGTTGGAGATGCCCGATCATGTGCCACCGCACTGGGGTCGAGGGATCAAAGTTTGAATGCTCGCCGGTCACGCGCGGATGCAAACGCATGCGATCGAACCATTCGTTAATCACTCCTGCCCGCTGGGCAAGCTGTTGAACCTTGTTCTCGCCAAAGTCACGATGCCCAAGCTCGACGAGTTCACGGATATCCTCAGGCTCAGCAAACTTGGTGACCGCGATCAGATAGATCGAGTCCGGGGTTCGCCCTGTGCGGATCGCTGCATCGGCAACGCGTTTTTTGACTTCCGTGTATCGTTCTTTGAGTGTGGCCATATGACCTCCCTGCCATGTGCGCAGCTGCGAATAAAATAGTTGTGTCGATAGCGTACCCGAATCTGCCCAGAATATCTGGCAAATGGTCAAGTATCAGCATGCAGATTTAGATTATGGAGACCCGGGCCAGCTTCGTCGGCGTCCCGGTGCTGTCGGTGCCAATGTGCCTGCGGCTTCTGGCTTGGCTTTCCATCGCCCATACCCAAGCTCTTCGTCACGCTTGTGGGGATCTTGTGCATCCGCAGTCAGCCCGAACCGCTCATCGAGCGATTCATCAGCACCAGACGCTTGAGGGAGTTCAACCCGGCGCATCTGAAGCGACTCGATACCCTGCTGAGCAGCACAGCCTCCGAGTGATACAAGAACAGCGATGCCAGACAAACCGATCGCAGCAGCTTTATTGGTGATCTTCATACCCAAGTATACGCGACAAATGCCCATCCAGACGCATTGAATCTCAACCAGCATACTTCTTTCCACGCATTTACAGCGGATCGCGTGGAATATCTGGACCTGCGCTATGTGGCGGCGGGACATTGGGCATCTCTTCGCCCACACGGTTGTTCAACTCGCTAAGCCTCGCTTCGATGTGTGCGAATCGGCGAGTAAGCCCAAGCATGGCCTTGTTGAGCTCGGCGATCTCTCCTGAGAGGATCTCGATATGGTGATCGCTATACCCAGCAGACTCTTCGAGTTTGCCGAGACGATCATCGTGATTGTGGGGTGATTGACTCATCAGCAGAGTCTATTCAGAGCCACAGACCGATTCTTACAATTTTGCTGGTGAGACTTTGGAATATGCACAATCGGCCAACGCATTAGCCCGCTTTGGCGACCTGGATTGATGTTCCATCAACCGAACTGGCGATCACGCGGTTTCGCCCAGACTGCTTGGCCTGGTACAAGTTGCGATCTGACATCTCAACCCAAGCCTGTGGAGTACAAGAGATTGTCGACCCATCATCTGCACCAACCACACCAACCGAAAGCGTCACCGCTCTGTTTGGATGCTGTGACCAGGACATCTGGGCGCACCGTTCGCGGATTCGATTGCACAAGGTAAATGCTTGCTCGGGGTTTGTCTCAGGCATGATGAGAACAAATTCCTCGCCGCCATACCGACAGGCGACATCGATCGATCTGCATTCCTGTTGAATAACCGACGCAATCCCAGAGATGACCATATCGCCAGCAGGATGCCCGTAGGTATCGTTGATTGACTTGAACTCATCGAGATCGATCATCGCGATCGACATTGAGTGCCCGTGACGAATCGCACGGTCATACTCTTCTTGAAGCCGTTCGTCGAAGTAGGCGCGATTATACAGCCCGCTCAGACCATCAATCTTCGCCTTCTGTGCGAGCATACGCAAAAGCGTCGACATCTTAAGCGATGAGCGAACCCGGGCACGAAGCTCGGTCAACTCAAACGGCTTGGTCACAAAATCAACCGCACCAAGATCAAACGCCATAACCTTATCTTGCGAAGAATCCATGCCCGAAAGCACGATCACTGGAATATCGCGGGTCTTAGGATCTTCCTTGAGAACCCGAAGTGTTTCATATCCGTCCATCACAGGCATATCAAGATCGAGCAGGATCAACTCAGGCTGATCTGCAACCGCCCGTTCGTATCCGGCTTTACCATCTGGCTCGCCGATCAATGAGATTGACTCAGAACGCAGCCGCGCACCGAGAATCCGATGAACGAACTTCGAATCATCGATCAATAAGACAACCGGAGTTGAATCGAACGAGTTGTTGATTTCATCAGCCATAAAAGCGGGATCTCAGACGAAAACGACAGTGAATACAGTTGGAGGCACAAGCCTCTGAAACAGAAACTATGAACTTGGTGAAATATACGACTGACACAATGAAATCAAACCATCGACCTGTGCCCGAATGGAATCGCATGATTCAACAGTCTCATCGAGATCACGAATCTGGCCTTCGATTTCACCCGCTGCCGAACCGATCGCCGGGAAACCGAACCCAGGAGCTGCGCCCTTGAGTTGATGCGTAATCCGTTTGAGTTCATCAATATCATTGCTCGATACAGCTGTAGCGATCGCTTGGACACGATCAGGGAGTTCCCCGAGGAAATATTCGATCAGCTCGGCGTCCTCAGGATCGTTGATATCAAGGCTATATGCGTTTGGATCTGGTGCAGTCATAAGCAGTCTCCTGCCCAATACATCGGACACCAGCTGCCCCCTGTTTACCTGAGAATACAATATCTGATATGAAACAGGGTGTAATGGCCCGTCTGATCACCTAGTAACTTTCCCTATGCACTACATTCCCCCCAGAAATTGGACCTGCAAATGGTTATCGGAACATGCTGCTCCGAAGTTCCCGATCGCATTCATGCGCCAACAATAGAGCGTGAAGAAGATTCCACACATCGAACGCCAGACGACCCCCATCGAACTTTCCCTTGAAGCTCGACAGGCATCGCTCCGCATCTTCTTTGGAGGCTCGTTCGACCCGCCACACATCGGACACATGCAGTTCCCCGCCCAAATCGCAGATCAGCATGAGAACGCACACACAATCTATGTCCCCGCAGGACGATCACCATTTAAAGATACCCAACCGACTGCCAACCACCACCGAATCAACATGCTCGAACTCGCAACACAGCACACATCCAATACCGACATCTGGATACAGGAACTCGTCGATGCCCCAAAGAATCCCAAGCAACCAAGCTACTGGGCAGACACCTGGTTGATCGCAAAGCAAATGAACCTCCCCGGCTCCAATCGTTTCTTAATCGGTGCCGACCAAGCACTCTCGATGCATCGCTGGCGCAGATACGCAGAGTTCTGGAAAGATGCGATGGTCATACTCCGAGACGACGCTGATTCGGCAGCCACGCTCATCAAACAGCTTGCTGGTTTGAATATCTGGACAGTTGAAGACCTTGCACATTGGAGATCACAAATCGTGATCCTCCCAACAATCAATGTCTCTTCCACAGCCATCCGCGATGCGCTCACAAATGATTCAACGCGAATTGAACCAATCACTGGACTCGATGCACAGGTCCATAGTTATATTCTGGAACACAAAATCTATAAAACGACAGAATAAAAAAAAGCCGCATGATACATGCAGCTCTTGAAAAAACAGGAATATCCAAACTCACTTAGACACTCGCAGCAGCTTGGCCCTGGCATGCAGCTCTGAGCGCATCAACCTTGTCTGTTTTTTCCCAGTTGAAGAAGTTCAAACCACCCTTAGAGACTGCTTTTCGCCCGAAATGCCCATGGCGAGCAGTTTTTCGGTAGATCGGTTTGCGGAGTTCGAGGGTTTCGATGATTGCTCGTGGAGTAAGATGGAAGACCTCACGCACCGCTGCCGAGATATTCGCTTCGTCAACCTTGGAGGTGCCAAAGGTGTCGATATAGACACTTGTTGGTTCTGCAACGCCGATGGCGTAGGAGAGCTGGACTTCACATTCATCCGCCAAATCCGCAGCAACAACATTCTTGGCGATATACCGCGCCATATAGGCAGCCGAGCGATCGACCTTGGTTGGGTCTTTGCCGCTGAATGCTCCCCCACCATGACGCCCGCGCCCGCCATAGGTGTCGACGATGATCTTGCGCCCGGTCAACCCGCAATCACCATGCGGGCCACCAATTTCAAATCGTCCTGTTGGGTTCACATGAACCTTGATACCGGGATTCCAGAGATCACCAAGCACCGGCTTGATGATGTGCTCAATCACTTCGCGCCCAAGCTCTTCCTGCCTGCTGTTCCATGATGGTGCGTGCTGAGTCGAAAGAACAACCGTGTCAACACGGACAGGCTTGCCATGATCGTACTCAACAGTCACCTGGCTCTTGGCATCTGGACGAAGCCCAACGATGGTCTCGTTTCGACGGACATGTGCCTGCTGGGCAACCAGCTTGTGCGAGAGCATGATCGGCAATGGCATCAGTTCTTCGGTTTCTTTACATGCGAACCCGAACATCATGCCCTGGTCGCCAGCACCTTCAGAATCTACCCCTTGAGCAATATCTGGGGATTGTTGATTAATCGAGACCATCACCGCACATGATTCTGCATCGAAACGCATATCGCCATCGTTGTATCCGATATCGCGGATCACGCCTCGGACAATTTCCGGGATATCAACATAGCCTTTGGTCGTGACTTCGCCCGCGATCACAGCCATGCCAGTCGAAACCATCGTTTCGACTGCAACGCGTGAATAGGGATCGTTGGTGAGCATCGCATCAAGGATCGCATCGGAGATCTGGTCCGAGACCTTGTCGGGATGCCCCATCGAGACGGATTCGGAGGTAAAGAGTTGGGTTTCTGACATATCGTTGAGTCCTTTGAAATCGCCATTGTTTCGGATATATGGATTATAGCCTACAAGCAGAGCGGCATCATTTTTAATCGCTTGAGCCATGGCTGCATTACCGCAGTTCGTAGATCATTAGCAATGAGCATACAAGTTTATTGATGTTGATATGAAAATGGGTATCGCTCTTGAAAGGTATTGATGTGTCGAGTGTTTCATTTGTGGAGTTGCGGGATTGTTTCTTGCAGGACTTGCTGTTGGCTTGCTGTTAGTTGCTCTTTTTTGCTCTTTTTTTTGCAAAACGGATCATTGTGCGTAGCCGAGCCCAATGTGCCAAATGCGGCTACGAACTCTCTGATGTGCCTGAAACAGATAATAAAACCATTTGTCTAGAGTGCGGCCGGGCTCCTGTTGGCCCTACCAAAACATACACCATGCATAGTCGAAAACTTGCCCTGTTAATTGGGGTCGGGCTGATGATTGTCTCTCTTGCGTTACCAATGACTGAGACCCAAAGACACTTTGTTTGCGAATCCATCAAAGTGATGCGACGAAACCCCGATCCTGTTGGACTCACGCCCGCGATGGCCGCTATCGCACGCGATGAGGGGGACTCATTGCGGGCACGGCTCGACGCGGCCAATGCCTACACCTATATCCGCCGACGCGCGAGGATGAACAACAAGCCAGAGGATCTATGGTTGGCCAATGGCGCACTGGTGCTCGCCCTCTCACACGGCGACTTCAATGCAGCCTTCGCCTTTGGCGAAGAAATACGCTCGAGTTTGACCCCATGGCTTCTGGGTGCCATAGCGCGCCTGAGCAGACCCGTGATGTGGCGGCACAAACTATCGAACACTACTTTTCAAACAAATCTGAGAATTCTTTATCTCTCGACCCATCCTCCCCATGACGGGTATGGTTTCGAGGCGGCAATGGGCTATCCTCTGGACATGGCTGCCAAAAGTTCTGCTCCAAAGCGTCCATCCAAACGAGGCCTGACCTACGCCGATTCTGGTGTCAGCATTGCTGCGGGCGATACATTCGTCGGCTCGATCGGGTCGCTCTTGCGCCGAACCCACGGCCAACGGGTCATCGACAACCCTGGCGGGTTCGCCGGGCTCTTTCGGCTCGATTACAACGAACAACTGTTCAAGCACAATCATAAAGACCCGGTCCTCGTCGCATGCGCCGACGGCGTGGGCACGAAGGTCCATCTCGCGATCGAGATGAACAAGCACGATACCGTCGGGATCGATCTCGTCGCGATGAATGTCAATGACCTGATCGTGCAGGGGGCTGAGCCTTTGTTGTTCCTCGACTACATCGCGGTCAACAAGGTTGATCAAGATGTGCTCTATGACATCGTGAAGGGGATATCCGAAGGGTGCAGACAGGCCGGGTGCGCCTTGATCGGTGGCGAGACCGCCGAGATGAATGATCTGTACAAGCCCAATGACTACGACCTTGCCGGGTTTAGTGTTGGGGTGGTTGAACTCAAAAAAGCCACGAATCCCCTTCGGGTTGAAGCGGGCGATATCATCATCGGGCTCGAAAGCTCCGGCGTGCATTCCAATGGCTATTCGCTGGTGCGCAAAGTCATCAAACACGCGAAGCTCAAACTCGATAAAGTGTATCCAGAACTCGAAACCGAGCGAACACTCGGCGAGGTGCTGCTCGAACCAACACGGATCTATGCGGACTCGATCGTCAAACTCCTCCGTGCGTACAAGGTCAAGAAGATCATCTCGGGCATGGCCCACATCACCGGCGGCGGGATGGAAGGCAACATCAACCGCGCGATCCATGATCAGGTCGATGCGGTGATCAATGAGAAAGCCTGGACTCCTCCACCTGTGTTTGACCTGCTTCAGAATCGAGGCGACATTGATGAAGCCGAGATGCGTGTCGTGTTTAACATGGGGATCGGATACTGCCTGATTGTTCGCCCTACCTTTGTTGATGGAGTGATGCGCAAGCTTGATAAATCTGGCGAAAAGGCCCATGTGATTGGAAAGATTGTCAAAGGCAAGGGCAAGGTCAAGATCAAGAACCGCAAGAAGTGATCCACCTAGCAAACCTCGATAATCCAACGGGTTGCAACTATCGGGAATACACCCTACAATCCCTCTACACACGAGCCTGAATGATTCAGGCTGGGGCTTTTTCTGGAACGAGATTAGAACTCAATACGAGAGGATTACTCAATGGGCTTTGTTAAAGAATTTAAAGATTTCGCAATCAAAGGCAATGTCATGGACATGGCCATCGGCATCATTATCGGTGGTGCGTTCGGCCTGATCATCAAGTCGGCGATTGCTGATCTGATTATGCCGCTGATCGGCATCGCTGGCGATGCCGATTTTACAAATATGTACATCGGTTTGACCGAAAAAGCACGGACGGGTATTGATGCCTACGCCGATGCCAACGGCGGAGTGATGCCGCTTGATGAAGCTCGTGCGCTTGGCCCAATCTTCGCTTGGGGCAACTTTACCACTGTGTTCATCAACTTCTTGATTCTCGCGTTTGTGATTTTCATGATGGTAAAAATGATGAACAAGGCCAAAGCCAACTTCGAAAAGGAAGAAGAAGCTGCACCACCACCAGCACCTGCTGCTGATCTTGTGCTGCTCGGCGAGATCCGTGACCTGCTCAAGAAGGACTGATCAGAACTACAGATCCTCTGATTGACTTATTAAAAACGCCCAACGAAACCGTTGGGCGTTTTTCTATGGACTAGTTAGCTCAAAGTGTTTTACCTGCTTTGGGCGGGTGCCTTCTTGGTAACCCGGACACCAGTGCCTGGTTTGTTCTTTGGATACCCGTTGCCCTTCTTCGGCTTTGGGGTTCTCGAAGAGAAACTCACCTTCGGGCCTTTGGCCTTCACCTTGATCTTTGGCTTCTTGGGCTTCTTGGTTTTCTCACCATCGCCCGCATAGCTGCCCCCATTGGGATCATTGCGATCGGTTCGCTCTGGACGGTCTGCTGAGCGGAAGTGTGGGTCGTTGGACTTCTTGTACTTGCCTGGTGCGCGTGGGGTGCGTGGGGTGCGTGGCGGGATACGGCCTTCCGAACGACTATCTGATCGAGTCGCACGATTTTCCGACCGGCTTTCTGAACGGAACTCTAATCGGTTGTCCGAACGGGAATCCGAACGGCTATCTGATGATCGGTTGTCCGAACGATTATCTGACCGATTGTCCGAGCGGTTGTCTGATTGGGAGTTGGCATAGTCGCGTTCGCCGTAGGCTTTCTTGCCGCTGGTGCGAGGCTTGCGATTGCCCTGGTATCCGCCACTGTTGCCACCACCGTTGCCGCCATAACCACCGGAGCGTCCACCTCTTCCGCCACGACCACCGGAGTCGCCGTTGCGTGATCCTGAGCGGGACTTGCGAACCGAGCGCGATGCTGGCGGTGCTTCGAAGGTGAGGTCTTCGTGATCTTGACCGACAGGGATCTGGATCTGTGAACGACGCTCGATCTGGCGGTAAAGCCCGATTTCATCGAAACTACAGAACGAGACCGCAACACCCTTGGCACCCGCGCGAGCGGTACGCCCGATGCGATGAACATAGGTCTCTGGATCCAGAGGCATGTCGTAGTTGATCACATGGGTGATGTTATCAACATCAATCCCACGCGAAGCGATATCGGTCGCGATGAGGATCTTGGTTGATCCAGATTTGAAACGACGCATCGCACGCGTGCGGGCGTTCTGTGATTTGTCGCCATGGATGGCTTCTGCATCGACATTAAACCTGCGGAGCATCTTCACCAGCTTATCGCACCCGTGCTTGGTCTTCGAGAAGACCAACGCCCGGCTGAGTTCTGGATCATGAAGCACACGCTCGAGTAGCTCGGGCTTTTTGTCCCGGTCAATCATGTAGATGCATTGCTCGATCGCATCGACGGTCGTCGATTCAACCGCGGTCTGGATACTGACGGGTTTGGTCAGGATCGAATCGGAAAGCTTACGAATATCGCGTGAAACGGTCGCCGAGAAGAACAATGTCTGGCGATCTTCGCGGGTCATCTCGACAATTCTACGAATATCAGGAATGAATCCCATGTCGAGCATCCGGTCGGCCTCGTCAAGCACGAGCACCTCGATGTTCGAGAGATCAATGTGCCCCTGGTTCACAAGGTCAAGCAAACGACCCGGTGTTGCAACGAGGACATCGACGCCGTCCCGCAATGTGCGGACTTGTTTGCCCTGTGAGACGCCGCCAAAGACGACGGTGTGTCGGAGTTGCTTGAGGTTCTTGCCGTAGGAAACGAAGGAGTCGAAGATCTGCATCGCGAGTTCACGCGTTGGGCACAGAACGAGCGCTCTTGGTGATCGCCCGTAAGGCGAGCCCTTGCGTTGCTTGCCGGTGTGTGTCTCTGCGAGTCGTTGAAGAATCGGCAGGGCAAAGGCACAGGTTTTGCCGGTGCCGGTTTGTGCACATCCGAGGATATCTTTTCCTTCGAGTGCGACAGGGATAGCTTGCGCTTGGATGGGTGACGGGGTTTCGTAGCCTTTGGCAGAAACCGCGCGAACGATAGGCTCGATGAGCCCGAGTTCTGTGAACTTCATGGGTTGTCTCTTTTTAACCAGTACTGGTTTGTGATGAACGCTCTGCAAGCGGATCGCGGTTGAGCAATGCTTGGGGTGGTCGAGGTTCCGGTATGGTCGGGCATCGGGTTCCCGCGAAAACCGGAATGTCAGCTGGCTGCATCCTTTGCAAACCATTCGAGCCACCGGCGTGAATATGCTCCGTCGATCCCGATAGGCCGACAGAGTGGAGACAAGGGTAGACCAAAGAATGCCCGAAGTCCAGTGCAGAGCGGCAGATAGACCATTTATGCCCATTTACGGGTCATATAAGCAGTTCCATCACAGATGAAAAGCCCACGAGCGAAAAGATACTCATTGGAAGTGTCAAGACGATAATGAAAATCAGCCTTGGTTGATGTATTCACGCATAGATTTCACTTCGATGCTCAGATCCGCGTTGTTGGCTGCATTGAGATCTCCGATGGAGATAATCCCGATGATCGATCCTTCATCAATGACAGGGATATGGCGGATGCGTTTGTCTTTCATCATTGATCGGACAGCGCCAAGCTTGGTCGTCGAAGTACAACTGATCACTTCTCTGGTCATCACTTGCGAAACTTGGGTTTCAATCGGAGCGCGTTCTTCTGCGATGACTCGCGTGAGAATATCTCGCTCGGTGATGATCCCGCACATGTCATCGAACCCATCGGTGACAATAAGCGATCCGACATGATGCTCGTTCATGAGTCGAGCCGCATCGAGTGTTGTGCATGCTTGGGAGATTGTGTGGAGGCGTTCGATCCGGTTTGATCCGAAATCGCCTTCGTTCCAGGTTCGTTTATTGGTGAGGAGTTGTGAGACGGTAAGCATGATCGATTCCTTTCGATAGGGATCGGCCATGCGCGTGAACCATGCGTGATACTGTGTTGAACGAAACAGTGGCGAGAGAACGAATAGATACGATGGGTCGCGCTGACCGATCAGGTGGATTCATGATTCATTATGCACATTTGACGGGCAAATGAAAGAGAAAAGTGTGTGTTTTCCCCTCTGGTGTAGGCCAAAAGCTTTAAATTCATCGATAAACCGGGTAATTTGGGAGCATGATTCCAGAAGGTTCTTCTCCCTTTTTCACATTTCACCCACAATCTCACACCCATTCGACAACGCACGCTTATACCACTACCCTCTCAGCAGATGCACACCATCACCTTCGAACCCGCTCTCGATCATGCTCCCAAGGCTTTGGCGACCGATCTCATCGAGACCATCCTTCATGCCAGCGATCCGTCGCACGCGTTCAAAAAACACTTCGACCCAAGCACCATCAATGCCAAAGCCCACATTATCGCGATGGGCAAAGCGTCTATCGCGATGACTAATGCAGCGATTGAATGCCTAGGCGATCAGTTTGCGCGCGCCACTGTTGTTTCGACCCCTGAACTTGTTGCGCAGGCACAGTTTAAAAACAAGTTTGTTGAGTTGTGCATTGGTGATCACCCACTGCCGACCCATCGCTCGGTCAGTGCGGCAAACACCATTATCGAACACGCAAGATCGATCCCCTCGGATCAACAAGCACTGGTCCTGCTCTCAGGGGGAGCGTCCGCATTGGTCTGCTCGCCCAAACCAAGCGCCACCCTCGAACACATCGTCGAGACGACCAATGCTCTTTTGCAATCGGGTGCATCGATCCAAAAAATCAATGCAGCGCGTGCCCAGCACGACACGCTCAAGGCTGGCGGGCTTGCCAAAATCCTCGAACAGGCTGCCCGCATGGAGACCTATACACTCTCCGATGTGATCGGCGACGACCTGTCAGTCATCGCTTCCGCACCAACCTTTCGAGCCATACCTTCCCCACACACCATCATTGCCAGCAACCAAACCGCACTCAACGCCCTGTGCGCCTGGGCTGCCCATCAGCACATCACCATCGCACACTTGAATCGATCTGCCCTGGGCTCGGCAGCCGATGAAGGGCGACAACTTGCTCGGCATCTGATGAATCTACCAACAGACTCGGCTTCACCCATTGCGGTATGCCTTGGCGGTGAGCCGACGGTTGATGCATCGAACACCACAGGCATCGGAGGCCCAATGCTCGAACTCGCACTCGCCTGCGCACTCGAACTTGCCCAGCCATCAACTCCTCAACTCAATAGTGGATCATCGAAAAGCTGGATTGTCTTTACACTCGCAACCGATGGCCGCGATGGTCCGACAAATGCGGCGGGGGCGATCATCACGAACAATATGCTCAGCACCCCCGAATCAATCGCCCAAGCACAACGGGCACTGACCGAGCACAGCACCCTGCCCGCCTGCGATGCGATTGGAGCCACGCTCCGCACTGGTCATACAGGCACCAATGTCAACGACATCGCTATCGCGATACGCTATCCATCAGGCTGACCACCGCAAAGCACACAAAACTCGCTCAGAATCCAATCAATTCGCCCCGCACAAGCAGATATTGAGTGGTTTATCAAGACTTGCAACCTACTCTTTGGCGTGCGATCGCTCACCGATGCCAAGTGGCATAGGGGTGGTTTGCGAGACGAAGACACGGAGAAGATACAAGTTTATGGCCAAGCAAGACGACAAGTTTACGATGGAAGCGATTGTGGTAGAAGCACTCCCAAACGCGATGTTCAAGGTCCGCCTCCCCAACGAGCAGCAATCCGAGATCCTCGGATATGTCTCGGGCAAGATGCGCAAGCACTACATCCGAATCCTCCCTGGCGACACTGTCACCGTAGAGATCTCACCCTACGATCTTACGCGCGCCCGCATCACCTACCGCCGCTAAATATCAATATTTTCATTCAGGCTTTGAATGCGGATTGGGGCTTGTGCTCCATAGGCCATCGATGTGAAGATTTAAATCTTCACCAACGGACATCCACATCGGATCGAGAACGACATCAATACCTTCTCTTCGAGCAAGCTTGGCCGCAGGAACAAAATCTGCATCTCCGGCTACAAGCACGATCTGATCGACTTGCGCCTTAAAAGCCAATGATGCGATATCGAGACCAAGCCTCATATCAACGCCCTTTTGGGTAATCTCGTAGTACACATCATTCTCAACCAAATCATCTACTTTAAGAGTTTTCTTGAGTATTTTCTTTGTCGGCTCAGGGCGAATTCTCCATCCGGCAGAATGATCCGCAAGACGCCCAAGACGCAGAGCGACTTTTCTTTTCTTTGACAACTCATTGAAAAATGATTTGACCTGCCCCCCAATAACTAGTCCATTCTCTATGCGAGTATTCTCGTAGAATGGGCGTATTTGGAAGGCAGACAATCATGGCCAGGAAACGGCATTCAGCAGAGCAGATCATCAACAAGCTTCGTGAGGCCGAGGTCCACCTCGGGCAAGGGATGAGCGTCCCCGAAGTTGCACGCAAGCTCG
>JAJRPN010000029.1 GCA_024280755.1 Planctomycetota bacterium | reverse complement strand
GCCTCACGAAGCTTGTTGATGATCTGCTCTGCTGAATGCCGTTTCCTGGCCATGATTGTCTGCCTTCCAAATACGCCCATTCTACGAGGATACTCGCATAAGGAATGGACTAGTTATTGGGGGGCAGGTCATCGGGCTTAGGTTTTTTTATCACCAGCATCCAGAAAATAAAGGTCATGATTCCGAGGCCGCCGGCTGTTGATATCGCAGTTTGTTCATTGAAGTTGTAAAAAAAATATCCGCACAAGCGGGAAGCATAATATAAGAGAAATGGTCGCGCGAGCCCGGCGTCTAGTTGATACTCCAAACGGACTCATGTTTGTGTGTGGAATTTGATATTCAAGAAATGTGAGATGATCGTCTCGAGTATGTTTCCACTCAAATGTCATTTGTTGCTCAGTATCTGTATTCATGCAATCAGTATACGAAAAAAACAAGGGCGACCATTGGCCATCCCCGTTGTGAATGTCAAATCAATCAAGATTTACACCAACTGTCGGGTGCCCTGCTCACGCCCGATATCTTCATCGGGTTTGAGCAGGTCTTGATTGCTGAAAAACCTGCTTAAGCGGCGCATAAGCAGGGCACCGGGCTTTCAAGACTTTGATAACTGTTCTTTCAATTTTTGAATACCTGCCAAGACCTGTTCTCGGTTCTTCTTACTCGAAATCCATTTTGGGATGCGGCTTTGCATAGATGAGTTGACGCAGCCATTCGAAATATCCCGGCTTCGAAGTTCTGCGCCAACATATGACTCAAGCCAATCAAGATGCTCTTTGTTCAAGGCCCAGAGTGTCTTTCCACAGCACTGTGTTTGTAGCCATATCTTTGATTCGCTGTAGCGTTCACACCCCGTCTGAGTTTCGTATCCGTGATTCCAACTTGATCTACCTGTAATTTCTTTATGAAATCCACAAGCGGTGCACACAACCCGTGCTTCGCTCCAACTCGAGGGTTGAACATGGGCGCATTTGCCGCATCGAGAGCATTCGGCCAGTACCCCGAGCATGTATATTTCATAGATATCTGCTTCGCCACTATCATGAAATCTTTTGCCTGCCATTGCAAACGATCGTATCACAAAAAAGGCGACAGGGTCGCCAATAATATGTAAAATACTGAAGCAAGAGACTCACACCAACTGCTTCGCCTCATTCAACTTCTTCCGAATCACCGTATGCAAAATCCCGCCATTCCGAAAATACTCAACCTCCACAGGCGTATCCACCCGGCACATCGTCACAAACTCAAAACTCGTCCCATCAGCCCGAGTCGCCTTGATCGGAACATCACACCGTGGCGACAAATCCGCAGGCATCAACACATCAAACACCTCATCACCCTTGATTCCTAGGCTCGTTGCCGTGTCGCCGTTCTTGAACACGACTGGCAATACACCCATGAACACCAAGTTCGAGCGATGAATCCGCTCGAAGCTCTCGGCGATCACAGCCTTCACGCCAAGGAGCAAAGTGCCCTTGGCCGCCCAGTCACGCGATGAACCCATGCCGTAGTCTTTGCCCGCGATGACGACCAGCGTCGTGCCTGCCTTTTTATAATCCATCGCGGCGTCATAGATATATTCAACCGGAGCCGAGGCAAGATCGTTGCCCTTGGTGAAGTTGCGTGTCCATCCGCCTTCGGGTTGTTCGCCGTTGGCTGCTGCGATCTGGTTCTTGACGCGCACATTGGCAAATGTCCCGCGTGTCATTACGCGGTCATTGCCACGACGCGACCCGAACGAGTTGAAGTTGCTCACCGCAACGCCTTGGGCAATCAAGTATTGCCCGGCTGGTGTCTCAGGCTCGATCCGACCCGCAGGCGAGATGTGATCCGTCGTGACTGAATCGGCAAGCAAGCACAACACGCGTGCGTTCTCGATCTTGCTGAACCCAGGTGCTTCTTCGGTCATGCCTTCAAAGAAAGGCGGGTTCTGGATATAAGTCGACTTGTCATCCCAAGGGAACAAATCGCTCTGCGATGCAGGCACCGCGTTCCACTCTTCGTTCTCAGAATATACAGCACTGTATTTGGCGACAAACTGTTCGGTGGTGACGCACGAAGCGACCGCTTCTTGTACCTCTTCATTCGTAGGCCAGATATCCTTGAGGTACACATCCTTGCCATCAGGCGTCTTGCACAAAGGCTCGTTGTACACATCAACATCAATCCGCCCAGCCAACGCATACGCAACGACCAGTGGGGGGCTTGCCAAGAAGTTGCCCTTGATATCAGGATGAATCCGCCCTTCAAAGTTTCGGTTGCCCGACAAAATCGAAGTCACAGCCAACCCGCCTTCTTGAATCCCGTCTTCGATCTCAGTAGGCAAAGGCCCAGAGTTCCCGATACAAGTTGTGCAACCATACCCGACAGTCTGGAACCCGATCGCATCAAGATCCGCCGACAAGTTGGCCTTGTTCAAGTATTCAGTCACAACTTTTGAGCCAGGTGCGAGCGATGTCTTCACCCAAGGCTTGCGGTTCAATCCAAGCGCACGCGCCTTGCGAGCAACCAAACCCGCAGCCACAAGGACATCCGGGTTCGATGTGTTCGTACAACTCGTAATCGCCGCGATCACAATCGACCCGTGCTTGAGTTCAGATGTCATCCCAACTTCAGCAGGATGCGACTGGGCCGTATGTGTAATCGTCACACTCTTGCCGATGTCCGCCTTGTCAATCCCCAAGCCCTGCGGGCCCATCGGACGAACCAGCATCTCGGCAAACGCAGTATGCAAAGAATCCAAGTTGATCCGATCCTGCGGCCGTTTCGGTCCAGCAACACAAGGCTTCACCGTCGAAAGATCCAACTCAAGCGTCGCGCCAAACTCAGGATCAGGTGATTCAGCAGTCCAGAAGAATCCAGATGCCTTCGCCCATGCCTCGGTCAACGCAACTTCTTCATCGGTCTTGCCAGTGAATCGGAAGAACTCGATCGTCTTGGCATCGATCGGGAAGAACCCACATGTCGCGCCATATTCAGGAGCCATGTTCGCAATCGTCGCACGATCAGGAATCGACAACGCTTCCATCCCATCGCCAAAGAACTCGACGAACTTCTCAACCACGCCATGTGCCCGAAGCATCTCGGTGACAGTCAAAACCATATCCGTCGCGGTCGCACCTTCAGGTAACTTGCCCTTGAGCTTGAACCCCACAACCTCAGGCGTCAGCATGTACACCGGCTGCCCGCACATCACCGCCTCGGCTTCAATCCCGCCAACGCCCCAGCCCAACACGCCCACACCATTAATCATGGTTGTGTGGCTGTCGGTGCCAACGAGCGAGTCTGGATACACCCACTGCGTGCCGGCATCAGTCTTGACGAGCACGCCGCGAGCGAGATACTCAAGGTTCACCTGATGCACAATCCCAGTCGCCGGCGGCACAGCCCGGAAGTTATCCAAACTCTCCTGGCCCCACTTCAAGAAGGTATACCGTTCCGCATTCCGCGAGAACTCTTTCTCCGCGTTGATCGTCAACGCAACAAACGATGCAAAGTCATCGACCTGCACCGAGTGATCAATCACAAGGTCACATGCGACCGCCGGGTTGATGGCTGCAGCGTTCCCGCCAAGGTTCTTCATCGCATCACGCATCGCAGCGAGATCAACAACGCAAGGCACGCCGGTAAAGTCTTGCAGCACAACCCGCCCAGGCATGAACGGC
Organism: Planctomycetota bacterium; assembly: GCA_024280755.1. Classification (GTDB taxonomy): domain Bacteria; phylum Planctomycetota; class Phycisphaerae; order Phycisphaerales; family UBA1924; genus UBA1924. The sequence continues at coordinate 63,450 of JAJRPN010000029.1, read as the reverse complement.
ATCTCCGTCGAGACAACACTCTTGGCGTTGTACCCAGCGAGCGCCTTAATATGATCGGCTGTCACGATGAACTCATCATGATTCCGAACCATCGCTTCGAGCAACACCCGAATCGAATACGGCATCTTGGAGATATCCCCCAACCCGGCTTCTTGCAAGGCTGCCAGGCGGATGTATGAGTAGCTCTCGCCATTGAGGCTGAGCGTTTCGCGTGCATTGAACTGGTTATTGGGCTGATCGGTCATCGGTAGACTCCTTCTTTGTGTCTACGAAGAGTATCGGCCCAATATGCTCATGAATCAAATCAATGCCTTTTACAAGGTTGATAGATTGTATTTATGATGTTGTTCCTCAAGTCGGGTGCCATGCCTTCGGCGAAGCCTTAGGCATGATCTTCAATCCCCAAACCTGCTTAAGCTGCGCGTAAGCAGGGCGCCCGGTGCAGCGTGGGCTTTTTGTGATATGTCAACCGATCCCGACTGCGCCCAAGACGGCGAGTCGGGGCACCCGGCCCCTCAAATCGGGCGCCCGGCTTATGCACGCCGGCGGCGGGAAATGATCAATCCACCAAAGCCCAGCAATGACAAAGCGCCCGGAGTTGGCACGAAGGAGACATTATCAAGCGACGCTTGGTCTTCCCCGTTGACATACTCGCCGCGGATTCGCAAGCCTTCAAGATTTGCAAGCACGGTCATTAAATCCATTTCGCTTACCATTGTTTCGAGTACGGTACCAGTCGAAAGTGAATCGACATACCGCCAGCCGCTCATCGAGTCAACGGAGACTGATCTGGAAATCCATGACCCAAGCAGTGGGGCATCATCAAAGCTAAAGCCTATTTCGATGCCGCCACCAATAAGAAGGATCTCAGCAGTTTCATCATTTGTATCCGGAATACCTTGGATACTCATGATGTCGTATTGAAGGTCAAACCCATAGAGATCAGACATATCTCCAAGGTCGATAGTGGGGGCTGAGAAGAACCAGCTATCAAACGCCCCGCCAACAAGATCCCGAGCCCGGATTGCACCGAGCCCGCCATTTCCAAGTGACCCATCCCATTGGAAGTCGGTCGCTCCTCCGACGATTCCCCAGCCTTGGGAATCGGTGTCAAATGTGTACGAGATATTCGCAAATGCAGGCGACGCTGCCGCAAGAACAATGAGTGAAAAACGAACGGTCATAGATTGGCTCCGGGTAGTTATCGCATAAGTGGACGATCGGTATAATAGGAAGTCCATTACGATACGCAAGCGAAATTTGAAATAAATACAAATAGAACTAAGCCAGGTGTCCGAGGGCGTGTGTATCACTGTTTTCAAATCTAAAATTTTAGTCCGCTTCGCTCGTTGTGTACTCAATCACAATGTTCTGGACATCAAGCAAGATATTCCCTGGCCAGTTCACTGAAGATATCGAGAGCGAATAAGAGTGGCTTGAGTTGTCCACGATAACAGGTGGATTGATTGAATCAATAAGTTGATAGGCTATCGGGGTTCCAAATGTAGAGACACTGGAAATTGTCGATAGCGATTTCGTGTTGGCAAAGCGAATGAGCTCAATGGTAACATCCGCCACGGCAGAGTTGTCAAAGCCGTACACACGCATGCCTGTAATGCTCGCTCTGTGGGGGAGTTGCACAGGTGCAACGAGCTTTGCGTTTGATGCGTTTGTAATCCTCACGCTCCCAAAGCCGAAGTTGTAGGTATAGTCCTCATTCGATGTTGAATGAAAAGCAGATGCCGGTACAGAAAGATAGCTTCTCTTAGGCGTGCTGAACTCAAACGAATCTGCAACAGCATTGCCCTCAACAATAAGATTCAGGGCTGAATCAGAGGTTAACGCAACGGAGCCATCATTCACAAGAATCCAATTGGAGGTGTCTGGGTCAAAAAAGGTGAACGCGTTGATCTGATTGTCAATCGAGTATCCATAAAATGGTTTGGAGTCTGCAGGCCCTGAGACAAACATGCCCACAAAACCTGGAATATCTGAATGCACACCAAAGTATTCAGAACCCGTGATCGAGATCGATCGGTTGATGAACACCCGATCATTCCCATCGCCATAAGTCAGCACCCCAGGGGCCTCTGTCCACTGAGGATTCAGCACAGTATCCGCGGTCGTCGCATGCTGGGCTTCAGGCGTCGCCGTGATTTGAATCGCCGGGAGCAATCCGGTATATCCACCAGCCGATGCACCATCACGAACCTCTATAAACAAGAACCGGGCTGATCCATCAAAGAGTCCGTTGCCAAAGTCGAGATCCACCGTAAAAGTGCCACCGCTCACGGCGACATCATCAAAGGCGAGTGTCGCCCCCAACTGTGTATTTTTGCTCGCTGAATCATACAATTTAAATCGGATGTCATACGCCCCATCCGCAGCCATCCCGGCTTCTTGGAGCACACCCTGATAAGTAAAAGGCTCAGCACCAGCGATGGATGCAACGACGGCAGCGCCGAAGACGACGGCTTCTCGTGAATACTTCATAAATATCTCTTTCTCTCTAAATCCTGTGGAAGAACAAATCCAACAGCCACCATGCTACAGCCAAAGAAATTGGCTGTCGAGAAGATCTTGGTTTTTAGGGAAAACCCTCGTTTTTTCTCAACGACCCCTCTCTGGAGTGTAAAAACAGCGGGTTTATTGGACCTTGTATTTGAAACAACCAAGTTCATGCCCAAGGCCTTCGTTTTTCGACTCAGTTCGAGAGGCCGTTTTTTACACAATCATCTCTTATCTGCGTCCTCAGCGATCTTTGCCGCCTCTGCGTACCAATCCCCTCTTCTCACTCCTCCGCCAGCAACGCCCGCTCAAACGCCCCCGCCGCATGGCTCAAGAACCGATCGCGTCTCCTCACCACCCCCAGCGTCCGCGTCAGCCGGCCGTCCTTCGCCCGCAATCCTGCCTTCTCAGGCAACCCGAACTTGCTCACGAACCCAACCCCGATCTTCGCATTGACCATCTGCACGATCGCCTCGATCGATCGCAGCTCCATCACGACCTCTAGGCTCACCGCCTCTTTGGTCGCTGCCGAATCGATCAAGTTGCGCACCGCAGACTCGGCTTCAAACGCAATCACAGGCTCGCCCTCAAGATCACTCCACCGAAAGCTCCGCTTGCCATCGAGCCGATGCCCCGGCGGCACAATCAGCATCAGCTCATCATCAATCTCGTGCACCACCATCAACTCATCACGCCGAGGATGATCCATAGGCAGCGTCACGATCCCCAAATCCAACTCCCCCGAAACCACCCCTTGCGCGACAGCCGTACTCCCCGCCTCGCGAATCGAAAACTTCAACCCTGGATATTCATCCCGCACCGCCTGAATCGCCCGAGGCAACAAATACCCCGTCGCTGTCGCACCCGCACCAACCTTAATCGACCCAGTCTCAAGCCCAACCAAAGAACGCACCGCTTCTCGTGTTTGGGCCGCTGCCCGCAAGGTGATCTGTGCGTGTTCAATAAACACCCGCCCAGCATCTGTCAGTTCGACCCCATGCCCGGTCCGGTGAAACAACTCCGTTTCAATCTCCGCTTCGAGCTTGCGCAGCGCAGCCGAGAGCGCAGGTTGCGAAACCCCCATCTCCTGAGCCGCCCGCGTCATATGCCCATGCTCAGCAATCGCCACCATCTGCGTCATCATCCGTAAATCCATCTTCATTCTCCATAGATAAAGCAAATCATCCTTGCGAACTCAATAATTCTAGTCTATCACAAGTTCTAGAGATTTCTAACCACAAGTCAGATAAATAGTCAATGATCCGTGACAGTTCATGCACCCTGAGCCGTCGTATATCGGTATGACCCGTGTTCTAGACAAAGCCGACTTCAGGAGCCTTCGCGTGCATCGAATATCAACATTCTTCATCCTCGTATTCACCATCCCGATGATCATCACGGGTTGCGCATCTCAATCCATCCCCGCAGCAACTCACGATTCATACGACTCAATCGCCCAAGAACTCGTCGAAATGAGAGACGATGACCAAAGGCTCGAAATGCTCGTTGTGAACAAAGATCCCCAAGCAAAGGAACCGGGCTTCTTCGAACGCAAAGACCAAGCCCAAGCTCAAAACGCGATCCGATGTAAAGAAATCTTTGCTAAAATCGGCTATCCCTCCGAGCCCCTTGTCGGCCAAGACGCCTCGCGAGCATTCTGGCTCCTCGTCCAGCACGCCGACGCAGACCCTACCTTCCAAGAGCAAGTCGCCATCGCGATGAAGCCTGTTGTTCTCCAAGGGCATGCCCAACCCAACGATCTCGCCATGCTCACCGATCGCGTACGCATCAACACCAACCGCCTCCAAGTCTTCGGCTCCCAAGTGACATACGACATGGACATATGCAAAGCCATGCCCAAGCCTACAGAAAACCCCCAAGAAGTCGACCAAAGGCGAACCCAAGTCGGACTCATCCCGCTCTGGCAATACATGAATGATATGTCTGAACTTCACTTCATGGTGAATCAGCAAAACTACCAGGCCCTCGATGTCCAAGGTCCATACATCTACCCCGAAGGCTTCTCAGATTGGTAAGCAATCACAACCAAAAACGCTGAGTTTCTTGCGCTCTCAAGCACTGCTGCTCCGCAATAGGCAGCATCGATCAATCGATGGTGATATCCTTCACCAGCCTATGTCACAGTTGCCAACACCCCAGCCATCCCGCTTCATCAAACCCGCCTTCGCTATCTGGTGCCTCACGCTTGCGATTGTTCTGGTCGTCCGTATCTTCGCACCCTCAGATCTCGGCCAAAACCTTGACCAATCAAAGACCATCGCCTTCACCCTCGACATGGTGAACAATAATCACTGGATTCTCCCCGTCGATAGCCTCGCCGATCCGACGCATAAGCCCCCAATGGTCAACTGGCTGGGCGCACCAATCGTTGCCCTCGGGTTCCATTCCGAACTCGCTCTCAAACTTCCAGCCGTTCTCTCAGGCACCCTCATCTCCATCCTCATCTTCTTCGCCGCCAGATTCTTCTTCCAAAGATTGAACACCGATCTCGCCGATCAAGCCGATCGTTCTATCGCACACTACGCGACCCCGCTCGCCTTCTTCGCCAGCGCAGCCTGGCTCGCCTCGCCATCTGCCGTCAAGCACATCTACTTCATGCGCCCCGATATCCTCTTCACCGCATGGCTTGTTCTTGCGTGGTTCACTTCCGTTGTCCTTCTCACCAAAGATCAACTCAAAAAACCAAAATGCCTGGCCCTGCTCATCTGGCTCCTCGCTGCTGCTGCCGCCCTGACCAAAGGCCCATTAGCCCTGCTCGTCCCGCTGTATCTCCTCTTCCACATTCTCATTATCACACCAAATGGATCTCGCAAAGCGGCATTCGCTCGTACCCACTGGCAGTGGGGCATCCCGATCATGCTCATCTTTCCGGGGCTCTGGCTCTGGGCTGCCTATCACATTAACCCAGATCATGTGACCAACACCCTCTTTGCTAAAGAACTTGGCTCCCGTATCGGTAACGGCGGGCCTTCGGGTATTTTCGCGGCGGCGATCGCCAATCCGGGCTACTTCTTCGAACGCTTCCTCCCCTGGTGCCTCCCCGCCGCCCTCGCCGTTCTCTTCAAACCATCGCGACATTTCCGATCGCATCCGATGGGACCCGCCATCCTCTGGGTGCTTCTCGTACTTGCAACAACAACCCTGGCCTCACTCAACGCCGGGTCATACATCATGCCCGCCTATCCAGCCGCTGCCATCCTTGCGATCTACGCCCTCTTCCGCATCCTCGCTTCTTTGGAAGCCACAAGAATCAAACCCGCCTTTATCTCTCTCGCCATCCTCATTCTCATCTCCGCATCCCTCATCACCGCGCGCGAAGCCACCATGTCTCGCGCAGCACGCACACACACCGGGCAACACATCAAAGCATTCGCCAAAGCCGCAGCACAACACATTCAATCAGACCAAGTCCGCTTCCACCAAATGGGCGATCTCCCCATCGCCTCACTCATGGGCAAACACCAGCCGGGCGACATCGCCCCAGATCAGTTCCATCGCTGGCTCATTCAACCCACCAGCACGAATACAACCTTGATCCCAATCTTCACATCCAAACCCATCGTCACCCACGATCCAGACACAGGCGAACCAATCGACACCACAATCCAAATCGGGCTCTATCCAATCCCCTAATCTTTTCTTTCCCCTCTTCCACACTCTTCCCCCTCTTCTCCTCTTTATCTTCTCTGCACCTCTGCGTGATCTTTGCGCCCTCTGCGTTTTTCTTGTTTCTCTTTTTTCCTACTCCCTTAATCCCTCAATCAACTCCCCAATCCACCCTTCATAGTTCTTCCACCGCTCCACCGAACTCGTATACATCGGCTTCCTCACCTGATCACTGCTCAGCGTGCTTACGGCCCGCACAGTCTCATGCGAACGCGCGCACCGATCATCCCACTCCAACCCAATATACTCAATAATCCGCTTGGCCCCATCAACCGGATTGGCCACAAGATCCTCATACTCAACCTCAAGAATTTCGATCTCCGATACTTCCAGCCAGTGCGCCATGTGCTGCTCATAGAGCTTGTATTGATGCGCCAAATGCTTGAGGTCATACGAATATCCATGATTCTTATCGCCCACAAAGTCCAGCAAATAGCAGCTGACACAAGTGTCTAAGGCACTCCGTTTGCAATGAATAATCTTCGCCCCCGGCAGCATCTTCCCGATCACCCCCACATACTCATAGTTGCTCGGAAGCTTGTCCGTGATCCGCTCATACACACGCCCGTCCTCATTTTTTCCCGCAGCCTTCTCCATCGCCTTGAGAATCTTGCGCCCACATCGATCAAGCGCAGCCCGCTGTAATCCCGAAACAATCTCTTTCCGGTCGCTCATTATCGCATTGGGTTCGCTCAACTCCCGAGCAAACATATATGCTTCGCCCATCTCGCCGCCACCATACCCAAGGGGATGCGATGCGATAATCTGTTCGATCAAACTCGTCCCCGAGCGGGGCATCCCCACAATAAACACCGGCTTCTCGCTCTTGACCCGCGAACACGCCATCGTTTGAATCTGTTCAGATGACCAAGCACGAATCCGTGCATCACATTCAGCTTTTTTCGCTTGGGGGTCATACCCCGTCGTCCGCATCTCGCCCGCCCGCTTAGCCGCCTCAAACGCCTCTTGATACCGCTGGGCCTGGTCATAGAGCCGACTCAAGTGCATCAACACCGCCGAGTGCATAAACAGATCGGTCCATACCCTGTCGTCCGCTTCTTTGACCAATGCCTCAAGTTCAGCGATCCCCTCGCCAAGCTTGCCCATCTGCCCGCCCATCGATCCACGAATCGATCGCAGATTCGGATCATCACACCCATCAGCGATCGCCTGATTCAAAAACGCATATGCCTCATCAGCCCGCCCGCCAAGTCGAAGCACCACCGCCTTGATGACCTTCATTTTGGGATCCTTGGGCGCAAGCTCGACCGCCTTGTTCGCAGCAGCCACTGCCAAGTCGCGATGCCCAAGCCGATTCAAAACCTCCGCATGCCGACCATATATCCCTGCAACATTGGGATCACGCACGATTGCCTTTTTCAACGCGGCATCCGCCTCGAACAGCATTCCCATATTACAGAGCGCAGAGCCCATCGCATAATGTCCCTGCATCATCCCAGGCTTCCGCGAGACAAGCTCTCGCCCAATCAACAACGCCAGTTTGTTCTGGCCTCGGCTTTCAACCAGGTGAAACTCGCGTAAAAGCTGTTCGGTTGTCAACTTAGATATGAGCTTTGCGCGTGATATCGCTTCTGAATTGTCGGCTTCGCTCATTTTGTTCGTATTGCTCATGGTGTGAGTTTAGTCGCCCATTCCCAAGCATCGCCCACCTCCACACGCTATCCTATTGAAAACCCCCATCGAGGCTCGTTCCACATGATCCCATTCAAATCCATCCTGCTTGCACCAATCCTGCTCGCACTGCTCGCAACACCTACATTCGCCCAATCCTCCGAGTTCGAACTCGAAGACTCTGGCTCATGGACCCAGACCCAAGCCCCAGAGCCAGGAACCGACGCTGCAACCATGGCCGACGCCACCAAATACCTCGCTGAGGGCAAAGCAGGCAAGGCTCAAAAACTCCTCTCCAAATGGCTTGACAAGAACAAACGAACCCGCAACGACTACATCGCCCAAGCCTACTACCTCCGAGGCGTCGCCCGTCTCGATCAAAAACGAGAATACAAAGCACTCTTCGATTTCGAAGCCGTCATCCGAGATTTCCCCTCCTCGCCCTATTTCCTCAAAGCCATCGAGCATGAATACAACATTGGATACGACTACATCCACGGGCTCAAACGCCGATTCCTGGGCATCCGCTATGAATCCGCCCGCCCCACCGGCGAAGAGCTTCTCATCCGCACCCAAGAACGCGTCCCGGGCTCCCAGCTCGCCGAGAAAGCCGCGATGGCCCTCGCCGATCACTACTACTCCCGCAGAGAACTCAAACTCGCCGCCCAGATGTACTCCATCTTCCGTCAGAACTTCCCCAACTCCGACAAAGTACGCCAAGCGATGCTCCGCGAGATCGAGTCCAACATCGCAAGATTCAAAGGCCCGAGCTACGACGGGTCCGGGCTTCTCGATGCCAAACTCCTCATCGAACAATACCAATCCATGTTCCCTGGCGAATCCATCCGCTCGGGAATCGCCGAAGGGCTTGATGCCTGGATCGATGAATCCGCAGCCCAGCAAGTCCTTGATACCGCACAGTGGTATCTCAAAGTAAACGACACCACCTCGGCGAGTTTCTACCTCGCCCGTTTGATCCGTCGCCACCCTGCGACCGATGCTGCCGATGAGGCCATCGGTATCATGCTCGAACAAGGGTGGTTGGTCCTCGAAGACCAGAGCGATTCAGAAACTCAAACAACACCAGACACCGAATCGACAACACAGGAATCTAACCCGTGATCACCCGCCTTCTGATCATCCCATTCGTTGCCTTGCTCATCACTGGTTCTCTCACCGGGTGTGCCGCCAACCCATCCCAAGGCTACTCTTTCGCCAACACCTTCGATGACTCCATCAAATCCGTCGCTATCCCGCTCTTTCGAAACGAAACAACCTCCCGCGGACTCGAGGTTCAACTCACCGAATCACTCATTAAAGAACTCCAACTTCGCACCCCTTGGCACATTGCCCCTACAGATCGTGCCGACACCACCCTTGTTGGGGTCATCACCAGCACCGGGCTCATCGCCCTCTCCGACGACCCCCAAACCGGGCTTGTCCAAGAGCAAGCCGCCCGCATCACTATCCGCTTTGAATGGCGCGACAACCGCTCAGGAGACATCATCGTCGCCCGAGATGGCTATTCCGCTTCTTCCGTTTTCTCGCCGAGCCAGAATGTCGGCGATCGCCTCGAACGCGGCCAACGCTCCGCCATCGAAAAACTCGCCCACGATGTCATCTCCCAAATGCGATCAAGCTGGTAATCGAAACACACAAAATCCCATTTACCCGATCACTATCCCCATCTCTGGCCGATCCATCACCCGATTTCAGGCGTATTGATCACAGTGGAGCTATCATTGTGTTCACATAACCCGAAACCGAAAATCTCTGTTTCGGTATCACAATCAGATGAAATATTCGACCCCGCTGGGCCGATATACATACACATCGATACTCCAGCAAGACCGAACCACGAAACCACTCCATATGTCTGAAAACGATAAAAAACCTTCCAAGAACCAAGACAAGAATCAAGATCAGAACCAAGATCCAAAGGATCCCAAAGGGCTCAAGCCCAGTGCCGCACCCCAAAAACAGGGTAAAGGCATGTTCGGATTCTTCGCGATTATGCTCCTCGTGCTCATGCTCGTCACCTTCCTCTCAAGCTCCGAAAAAGGCGACATCATCACCTTCCAAGAGTTCAAGGTTTCCTACGAAGCCGGCGAGATCGATGTCGATTCGGTCACCCTCTCAGATTCGGGAATCTTCGCCAAAAGAACACAAGAAGAAGTTCAAGGCGACCAGAGCAAAGTCGTCCGCGTTCCCATCACCATGATCTCACGCGAAGAGATCTCCTCGCGCGTCTACGAGCTCACCAACGGCAACATCAAAGAAAAACCGCCATCAGGCTGGGTGAACTTTCTTTTCGCCTTTGGCCCACTCATCCTCATCGTTGCACTCCTCTGGTTCTTCATCGGTAGATCCATGAAAGCCGCCGGCGGCGGCGGGGGCATGATCGGATCCTTCGGCAAGTCACGACACAAAACCATGACCAAAGAGATGACCGGCATCACCTTCAAAGATGTCGCAGGCATCGAAGAAGCCAAATCCGAAGTCTCCGAGATCATCGAGTTCCTCAAGAATCCAAAGAAGTTCACCCGTCTCGGCGGCCGAATCCCTCGCGGCGTGCTGCTTAGCGGCCAACCAGGTTGCGGCAAGACACTCCTCGCCAAAGCAATCGCAGGCGAAGCAGATGTTCCCTTCTTCTCCATCTCAGGCTCAGATTTTGTAGAGATGTTCGTTGGTGTTGGTGCATCGCGCGTTCGCGATTTGTTCAAGCAAGCCAAAGAAGCATCGCCATGTATCATCTTCCTTGACGAAATCGACGCTATCGGGCGTCGACGCGGCGGCGGGTTCTCTGGCGGGGGCAACGACGAACGAGAACAAACACTCAACGCAATCCTCGTAGAAATGGACGGCTTTGGTTCCGGTGACGGCGTCATTGTCGTCGCAGCGACCAACCGCCCAGATGTACTCGATCCAGCGCTCATCCGCCCGGGTCGCTTCGATCGCCAGATCCAAGTCCCCTTGCCAGATGTCGCAGGACGACTCGAAATACTCGGTGTCCACGCCAAAAAGGTCAAACTCGGCCCAAATGTAGACATGGAAAAAATCGCCCGAGGCACACCCATGTTCTCCGGGGCAGACCTCGCCGCCATTATCAACGAAGCCGCGATTTCTGCAACCATGCTCGACAAAGAGTTCATCGAACACGAAGACCTCGAAGAAGCCCGTGACAAGGTCAAGTTCGGGCGATCGAACAAATCACGCGTCCGTGAAAAAGACGAAAACAACCTCGTCGCCTATCACGAAGCCGGGCACGCTGTCTTGCAAGCCATGCTCAAAGACGCCGACCCGCTTCATAAGGTCACCATCATCCCCCGAGGAAACTCCGGCGGCGCAACCTTCTCGCTCCCCGAAAAAGATCGTATGGGCTATGGCTTAAAATGGCTCCACGCAACCATGCGCGTCATCTGTGGCGGCCGAATCGCCGAAGCCAAAGCAATGGACGATGTGTCATCCGGCGCATCATCCGATATTCGCCAAGTAACATCTTTGGCCCGCGCGATGATCCTCGAATGGGGCATGAGCGCCAAGCTCGGGTTCATCAACTACGCCGGCGAAGACACCCGCGAGTCCTTCATCCCCGATAAGGACTACTCCGAAGACACCGCCCGCGTAATCGATGAAGAAACAAGAAGAATCGTCGATGAAGCATACAAAGACGCCGAGCGCATGTTGATGGAAGAATGGGACAAGGTCGAAGCAGTTGCTCAGGCGTTGCTCAAGTACGAAACCCTCACTGCCGACGAGGTCCACAAACTCATGCGAGGCGAATCCCTCCAACGCTCCACCGTCGCCGACCTCCTCGGCTCCGGCCCACCAGCTCCGACGCCAGAAGCCAAGCCAGATCCAACGCCAGACGCAGAATCCGATATGCCAACAGACAGTCTTCCTGATCCAGCATGATCAAAGATGCAAACTCCTTCAAGCCCCGCATTGTGCGGGGCTTTTTTTATTCTAACTCTGGGTGCCCTTATTCGCCGTCCCCGGCGCAGTGAGGTTTTCTCTTGACTTGGCCGTGTCTGACGGCTCGTGTTTGATCACATACTCTCCTCCCCCGGGCCTCCGGGGGAGGTGCCGATCGAAGTGAGGCGGAGGGGGGCTTGCTTCGCTTTGCCCTTTGTTTCAGCATCAAGAGACCCCCTCCGTCTGCTGCGCAGCCACCTCCCCCGGAGGCCCGGGGGAGGCGAAAAGAGAGCGTCCTTGTGTGGGAACTGAGCCATCAGACACCGCCTAGGTTCTGGTAAGCAGTATTCACATCATCATCTTAGAGTACAATGCAACTGTGCAATGCTCTGCCTCGTACATTGCTCAGAAGGGAAAGTTATGTATTCATATCACCGAGTTGTCTGCTTGTTTCTTGTTCTTTGCACGGCCACGCCGAGCATGGCATCACGAGCGATCAACCCCCCTGACCAAGTTTCATCTGATCAAGTCTCAAAGGATGAACAAGGGCGATTCATCTACAACAACTGGCCAAAGGTCGAAGACTCGTTCATCCGCGACACCTCACTCCACGATCTCCATAAATGGATCTACGATCAATGGCGAGCCGCCGCAAGGGCTATCTACGATGCTCGCAATCAAGAGTACGCCGCACAAGGGGGTAATAATATCGGGTGCGCGGGTGGAATCTCGATTCAACAATCCCGCCAGCCGCTGAGCATCAAGCAATGGAATATCCTCGCCAAGCGGGTCGGCAAGTCCATCAAATCATCCTCGGGTCAAGCATTTATCGACGCATGGTCCATCGCTGACATGCTCGATCAGATCGGATACACAGACCCCGAGTTCAAAAACAAGATCAAACGCTCATCCATTTTCAAAGCCGCCGCCACCCGCCTCCAAGACGATGATCCAGAGGTGGTGTTGCGAGCAAGCGCACTCGTTGCTCAGTCTGCAAACGATCCGAATACCAACACCAACATCTCCCTATTCCTGCAAGCCATCGAGACTGCACTCGACAGAGAAACCCGCTTCATACTCATCCGCTCAATCAGCAGCTTCGGGATTCGTGCCAATGGCTATGCAGGACAAGATGAACAGGTTGTCAAAGTCATGTCGGCCATTCTTGATGAACACCAGGACGATCGACAAGTTCTTGTCTATGCCTTGTCCACGATTGCAAGGGCATTCGGTGCTCCAGAACAAGCCGCAAATGCCGCAGTCAAGATGTTGGATTCCCCCAACCCCATCGCTCGCCAACAAGCCATCCGAACCCTCGTCACCCTGAGTTCATACTGGGACAACCCCAGCAAACGCTCACGAAACAAAGCCAGAGCAATCACCATCCCCGCCATCAAGCGCGGGCTTCACGACGATTCAGATGAAGTGATTATGCAAGCATGTTCTGTTGGCCGATATCTCGGCCCAAGTTTGGCATCACTCGTTCCGGATCTCATCGCACTGCTCGATCACCCCAACGAAAACATCAGAACATTCACCATCACCTCGCTCGGCAATATAGGCGAAGCCTCCGCCCCTGCTCTGCCCAAACTTCGAGAGATGGATGCAGTTAAAAGCAATCTCACTGAAACCATCACCGATGCGATCTACATGATCGCTCAAGAAGGCGACAAGCCTGGCTGGTACGATGATTACATCAAGAAGCAAAAGGAAATGATCAAAGCCGACGATTGACCTCTCATTCCCCAAATCCCACTCTTCCCTCCGCACCGGGTGCCACTGCTTGACCGTCTTCGGCAAGCAGTGCTCTTCTCTTTCCCAACCCATCTTCGCTCTGCGCCTTTGCGAATCCTTTGCGTCCTCCGCGTACATCTTACCTCTTCTCCTCATCTACATCCTTCTTCCTCTTCTCTGCACCTTTGCGTGATCTTCGCGGCCTCTGCGTTTCTCTTGCTTCTCCCCACGAAAAAAGCCCCGCACTCAAATGAGCACGGGGCTTATATATACATTCAAAAATCAAACACCCATCGCCACAATCGCATCGGCCAGTTTGATAAACCCGCCACGATCGGCCCCGGTGCCATAGTCAACTACCCCGTTGACCATCGGTGCATTGCTCACACACTGCTCATGGATATCCACCATCACGCCAGTGAGTTTGTCGAGTGATTGTTCTTTCGTCCATGTGCTGTGCGATGCGTTTTGTGACATCTCGAAGCACGAGGTCGCCACGCCGCCCGCGTTTGCCGCTTTGCCCGGGCCGAACACAATACCCTTGTAATGAAACACGCTGCGTGCCTGATGTGTACAAGGCATGTTCGCCCCTTCCGCGACAACCTTCACGCCGCGATCAACAAGCGCAGCGGCATCATCCTTCTCCACCTCATGCTGCGTCGCACATGGGAGTGCCACATCGGCATCGACCAACGACCACGGGCGAGCCTCAGGATGATAACTCATGCCCTCACCCTTCCAGTTCGCCAATCGCCCGCGTTGGACTTCTTTATATTCAATAAGCTCAACAAGCTGCTCGCTGGTCATGCCCTTCTCGAAGCTGATCGATCCGCCAGAGTCCGACATCGTCACCACATGCGCCCCCTTCTCCATTGCCAACTCGGCAGCATACAACGCCACATTGCCACTGCCAGAAATCATCACCCGCTTGCCGTCGATCGAATCGCCGTTGTGCTTGAGCATTTCCTCAGCAAAGGTCACGGTGCCATATCCGGTCGCTTCGGTGCGACCAAGCAACCCGCCAAGCCCAAGCGGCTTGCCCGTCATCACACCGTCACGCTGCTTGGTGATCTTCATGTACTGCCCATAGAGATACCCGATCTCGCGTCCGCCCACCCCGATATCACCCGCAGGCACATCAACACTCGGGCCAATATGGCGTTGCAGCTCACGCATAAACGCCTGGCAGAACCGCATCACTTCGTTATCTGATTTGCCCTTTGGGTTGAAGTTCGATCCGCCCTTGCCGCCACCAATCGGCTGCCCGGTGAGCGCATTCTTGAAGCACTGTTCGTACGCAAGGAAGTGGAGGGTGTCCTCGGTCACACTCGGATGAAACCGCAGCCCGCCCTTGTAAGGCCCAAGCACATTGGTATGCTCGATCCGCCACCCAAAGTTCACTTCGACGCCGCCAGCATCATTGACCCACTCAACCCGGAACCGAATCACCCGATCCGGAATCAACAGCCGCTCAAAAACCCGCGCCTGCTGATACGCCTTGTTCGATTCAATCACCGGACAAACCGACTCGGCGACCTCTTCAATCGCCGAGCGATACAGCGGGCCGGGATTGATCACATCAATCAAAGAACTCAAGTCATAGTTGCACGCCGAAGTCATAGTGGTCATTGTTCTCTCCATACTGATCAGTACCCCCGCAGGCACCTGCCAACATGAGCAATAATCCGATACAGATTATTTGCGCCATATCATAAAAAGTCACCCCAATTCACCTTCTCCTACCCACGAATCATCTTTCTAAAGCATGATCTACTCTCCTCCCCCGGGCCTCCGGGGGAGGTGTCTGCGTCTCCGCAGACGGAGGGGGTCTTCCCGACTCATCCACTTTCTCAGTCCCGGGTGCCACTGCTTGACCGTCCCCGGCAAGCAGTGCTCTTCATGCACGCATTCAACATTCAAACACATACCCTTTCCTTCTTTCGTATACACTCCTAACCATGCCCGACCCCATACATATCAACTGCATAAACTGCAACTACAACCTCGTCGGGATCGACCTCGCAGGCCTCTGCCCCGAATGCGGCAGCCGAATCCTCGAAAAATGCTTCTGGTGCGACTACGACCTCACCAACACCTCCCCAAACGACAACTGCCCAGAGTGCGGCGTCCCCGCCATCAACTCCATCGGCGACGGCGTCCTCGCAACAACACCCGACGCCCTCCTCCAATCAATCTACACCGGCTTCAAGCTCGCCTCAATGCTCATCCCCGTAAGCGTCATCTGGCTCATGGCATCGCTTTTCCTGTTGGGGTCTTTGGCTTGGAATCCAGATAGATCAACTTTCAATCTGGTCCTCATCCTTGTTTTTCTTGTCTCCAAACTCCTCATCCTCGCGATACTCTTTGGCTGGTCAAAGATCGCATTGCCCATCCCCGGTCTACCAGAATCCATTGCCGGCACGCCCCAACGAAAACTCCTCAAACTAGCCCTCATCACCTACGCGACAATCTTCGCGATCTCCATCCCCATCTCATTCATCCCAGCAAACCCCGACCCAGCCGCAGCTTCCGAGTTGATCGGTTCTATCAAAATCACGATCCTCCTGATCGGGCTCCTGAGTTTCATCGTCCTCTACTACGCCCAACTCTGGTACATGCAATGGTTCACCAAGCTGATCAAGAACAAGATGATGCACAAACGCGCCAAGCAAATGGTCTGGTCAGGCCCACTCATCCTCGTGTGCGGATTGATCCTCACCCTCGGCATCGTCATCGGCCCATTCATCGTGCTCGCCCTCTACTGGAATATGCTCGTCCACATTCGCAAAGACCTCAAAGCCATCCGCCAACACACCCAAGCCCTCGCCTAACCCACACCTGACCTCTTTCATCTTTCACCTCCCCCGGGCCTCCGGGGGAGGTGGCTGCGTCTTCGCAGACGGAGGGGGTCTTCCGACTTATCCCGGTGCCGGGTGCCACTGCTTGACCGTCCCCGGCAAGCAGTGCTCTTCCTCTTCACGCAATTATTTTACTCCCCGCAGATCCAACCCATCTGCATCCCGTATCGACCAACCCAGCAAACCAAAACAATCATCGCCCGCATCTGGCTTGCTCTCGGAGTCCTCGCGATAGTCATGCTTGCCATCCCGTATTTCAGTCAAACCAGTGCCCACACTCGCTATTACATGAGGGCTGTTGAGTATGACACCAAAATTAAGATCTTCCGGAACATGGAAGACGAAGAAGTGATTCAATCCTTTAGTGAAGGAGATGATCCCGATGGATACACAGGCCTCGGTATGTTTATCATCGGCATGTATCCGAATACCAACTTCGCGTTGTTTCGTCCTTGGATCAGTTCCAGCGGCGTGTCGCAAATTAGCCCAATCTTCAACCCTTCAAAGCGAACGCTGCTCACTCAAAGCGAACTCGTAGAGCTTGTACTGGCAGAAGCCGCACTGAACCTCAAATCCTCAGATCCATTCTGGGAGTTCGAGCAAATGCAATCCCGAGGCTTCCTCAACCTCATCGCCAACAACCCAACACCCATCACAAAGTTCCACCCAGCAAACATCGCCGCCGACCTACTCACGCTCGTGTTTATCGCCGGCGCACTCTGGAGCATGGTCTACCTCATCAAACAACGAATACGCACAGCCAAAGTAGACGAAACAGCCCGCTGCCCAACCTGCAACTACCCCCGTACCGGCCTCGCCTCAATCACCCAATGCCCCGAGTGCGGCCACCATTTCACAATAAGAACATCCGAAAACTCAATGTAATTCCCGGTACCGGGTGCCACTGCTTGACCGTCCCCGGCAAGCAGTGTTCTTCACCCCCAATCCCATCTTCCCTCTGCGGCCTCTGCGATCTCTGCCCCTCTGCGTACCTCTACTCTTCTCACTCCCCCTCTTCACTCCCCGCCAAAAGCCTCAACTCCCCCTCAACCCGCTTCGGCTCAACCAACGCCTTCCCACTCTTCGCACCCGCATCCTCAAACTTCTTAAGCGTCGGCATCATCCGACTATCAATCGACCCCACCAGCTTGTTATACCGATCAACACTCTGCCGGATCGAATCCCCCAGCTTGCCCGCATGCTCAAACGCCGTCGCCGCCCGATCGTGCAGCTCCTTGCCGAGGATAAACAACTCCTTCGCCTGCTCGGTCAACGACTGCTCCCGCCATCCCACATGCACCGCCCGAAGCAACCCAATAAGCGTGCTCGGCGAAGCCATAATCACACCCTGCTGAGCCGCGATGTCGAGCAAATCCGGATTCCGTGCCAATGCCGCATCAATAAAGTGATCCCCAGGCACAAACATCACCACAAACTCCGCGCTGTTCCCATCAAACAACGACCAGTACTTCTTATCTGCCAGCTTCTTCACCTGCTCGGTCATATGCCGAGCGAATCGGGTCATCTGAACTTCGCGTTCTTCATCAGTCGTCGCATTGACCGCTTCGATATACGCATTGATATTCGCCTTGGCATCAACGACAATAATCCGCTCATTGGGAAGCGTCACAATCATGTCTGGGCGTTGCAACTGCCCGTCCTCATCACGCACCGACACCTGCTCCGTAAAATCACAATACCCTGTCATCCCCGCAAGCTCTGCGACTCGGCGCAGCTGGATCTCTCCATACTGCCCACGAATCTCAGGGCGCGACAACGCCTTGGTCAGGCGTTGCGTTTCTTCTTTCAATGATTTGTTCGATTCCCCCGATGCCCGCACCCGCTCATCAAGCTGCACCAACTGTTCGCGTGTCTTGCTGAGCGTCTCGCTGATCGGCTTGACCAACTGCTCAATCGCCACCTTCCGCTCATCAAGCTCAGCCTGCGAAAACTTGTCCGCATCCTTCAACCGATCCGTCAAGAACTTGCTCAGCGCCTCCTGATTCGCCCGCAACGACTTCCCACCAATCGCCTCGAACTGTTCCGTTAGCCGCTTCTCATCATTCACCAAATCCAGATATCGTTTCTCCGCGCCATCAAGCCGCTCAACGATCTGCGCATTCGTCACCGCGAGTTCACTCACTCGCTTCAATGATTCTTCCCCTCGCCCGACCACCTGCGTCATCTCCTCACCCAGCCGACCGATCTCCCCGCCAAGCCGAGCAACCTCGCCCTCAAGCCGATCATTCTCCGCCTTGGCCAAATCCCGTTCATTCCCAGCAGCCGAAGCCTCATCACCCAACGCCACCTGTGCATCATGCAGCCCGCCCTGTGCCTTAATCAGCACAAAAACCCAAGCCCCAAAACCCAGTGCCAACGCACCCAATACAAAGATCGCTATTTCCATGTCAGGAGTATATCAGGTATTCCGATCCCAGTCTTACGCCTCCCCCGGGCCTCCCGGGGAGGTGGCTGCGAAGCAGACGGAGGGGGTCTTGCTCCCCTATGTCTGCATACCCTTCCCCATCATGAAACCAAGAAAACTCACCTACACCGCCCATCGCTACCTCGCACTCATCATTGCCCTCCAACTCCTCGCCTGGAGCGTCGGAGGCTTCCTCTTCTCCATCTTCGACATCAACGCCGTCCGAGGCGAAACAGACGCACGAGCAATCACCAACCTTCCGCTCGATGAAAGCTCGATCGCTGCACTCCCATCAAATATCGCCAATGCAATCAATGAACTCGGATACGACGACATCGCCACCATCACCCTCACCGATCGCGGGCTCGGCCCACACTGGGAAATAAGAGATTCCGAATCACGCCTCTTAGTCAACCTCAATCCCCTGGGCACACAAACAGATATCATTACTACGAATCAAGCAAACACCATCGCGATGCGAGATTTCAAGCACGATGCAACCATCGCCGACACCACCCTCCTCGATGAACACTCCGAATCAATCCCCACCGAATACCGCAGCGGCAAACTCCCCGCCTACCGCGTCACCTTGAACCATCCCAAGAACCCACACATCTACATCGACGCCCAGATCGGCCGAATCACCGCCCGCCGAAACGACAAGTGGCGAACCTTCGATTTCTTCTGGATGCTCCACACCATGGACTACAAAAACAGAGACAACTTCAACACCCCGTTGCTCTCAATAGCCAGCCTCCTCGCCATCCTCACATCCCTCACCGGCATCGCCCTCTGGATCTGGCGCGTGATGCCTCGCAAAAAAAGAAAAGCCTAAGCATTCAGCAAAAAAGCACAAACGCCTTCCAGATCGATCGCAATGCCAACCCGAAAGGCGTCTGCTTATTCATCTCTCAGTTAAGGCCGTCTTGCAACTGAACTCGACATCTCCTGCTCGCCGCTCGGCATCCCCATCCCGCCATCACCAAAGTCGACCGACACTGTCGTTTCATACGAGTGCTTCCCGCGAATCAAAATCGACAGATATAGATCAAGCTCGATGCTCTTGGCATTCGCCTTGTCGCCCTCAGGCCCGCTCATCATCTTGATCTCCATCGTCCGCGAAAACTCAAAGCTCGAACGCTCTTCGTCCCATTCACCTGTCCAAATCACAGGCTTCGATTCCATAGGCGAGATCACACAAAGGTAATACTCCTCCTTCTCAGCGTCATACCCATAATACGACTGCTTCACCAAACCATTTGTGCCATCAAGTTCAACAGTTTCAGACAGCACACGCCCGCCCTGAATCCATCGCCGATAAATTTCGCTCTCAGATTCCAACTTCGGGCCCATAGGCCCCGCCGGCGAAAGAGTCGTCGTCGAGATCCAAGTTCCCGCCAAACCCTCAAGCCGTTCATGTTCAACGCCAGGAACTGTTTCCGAAATCTGTAACTGATTCATCTCCGCAATCGATTGAGGCATCCCCGGCGCACCCCTCCGGTCCACCTCCTCATCGCCCGCGCGACCCATTATCTCCGCCATCGTAGGAAGATCAGTCTCCTCGCCCGCCAAGATCTGATCAAGCGACTCAACCGTCACCATCATCGGATAAGTATCCGCCGCGATCCGCCCATCCTTCCCAATGATAATCGTCCGAGGAATCGCATTGACTCCATACGCATCAAAGATCGAACGATCCGTATCAAGGCCAACCCAAGATCCCAAAGGCGAATCCTTGAGCGTCTTCTCAGCAAACTCTCGGGTCTCATCAGTAATCGACAAAAACACAATGCCATCATTCCCTTGATAGTGTGCAGCGAGTTCATTCATATGCGGAAACGCCGCAATACAAGGCATACACCAAGTCGCCCAAAACTCCATCACCACAACCTTGCCTTCCAACGCCTCAAGCGTCGCAGCCGCGCCGTCAGGAGCTTGAAACAACTCTTCAAGCTCGATCGAAAGTGCCGGCTCGCCAACCTTGGGTCCCATCGAGTTCAATGCCCCCTCAGCCTGCGCACCACAAACCCCGCCCAGAACGCCACACAGGCCCAATGCGCGAAGCTTCATAGATGCCCCATCAAATAGAAAACTCATGCCAGAACGCTCCACATTCCCCTGTTCTCAGATTGCCTTAGACACCCAAGGCATGAGCTATCCAAAGATGCTCTCCCAACCCCCAACTGTCACAAACTTACAAAAACCGCCCAATTTCACACTCATCGGGTGCCACGGCTTGACCGTCCCCGGCAAGCCGTGGCTTCTCTTTCATATTTCCTCCTCTGCACCTCTGCGTGATCTTGGCGTCCTCTGCGTTAAACTCTTCTCCCCCCTCCCCTCCTGCCAATTCGGCACCCCTCCCAACAAATCCCCCAAACCTGACACTACCCCAACTCCTCAATTCCCCAAATTCAACCAAATTCGCCTCCTGTCGTCTCCAATCAATGGCACGCCCTTTGCCATACATAAAGGCACATGATGGTCCAACAGACCCAACCCGGCGACGATCTCGGCCCAGCACCCACAGGCCGACTCAACCTCCTGCTCTCCTATGCAGGCTGGCAAGATACCCCATGGGTCGATCGCCTCCCAATGATCCTCTACCCAATGGGCATCAAATCCCACATCGCCGCCTCGGCCACCGCCGCCCAGCGCGTCATCCAAGCCAACCCAATCCACATCGCCGTCGTCGATCTCGCCCTCCCCCTCGATGCCGACGGCTCACAAGTCGAAGAAGCAGGCACAAGAATCCTCAACCTCCTCGCCCGCCTAGCGTCACCCCCTCCAACCATCGTCATCAAACGCAAAAAAACCGCGAGAGAAGACACCCGCGAGATGTCCGCCGCCCTCCGCAGCGGCGCCTTCGCCATCGTCGATCGCCCCCATGCCCAGCCTGAGATCGAGTCCCTCCTCGAAGTCCTCCGCAAGTGCATGAACCGCCATTACCAAAACCGTTGGCCAGGAGCATCATCACAATGAACTCCATGCCTTATTCCAACTCACCTCCCATGTCCCTCCCCCGTCCCGACGGGGGAGGTGTCTGCGAAGCAGACGGAGGGGGTCTTCTCTGTATTTCCCCCTCTTCTCATAAACATACACAAACCAAAACACCAAACCGGAGTTATTAAAAAATGGCAACCAAAACAAAATCACGCGTCGCAATCCGTCCCCTCCACGACAAAATCCTCGTAGAGCGTGACGAAGCAGAATCAGTAACCAGCGCAGGAATCTTCATCCCAGATTCCTCAACCGCCGAAAAGCCACAGTTCGCAACAGTCATCGCAGTCGGCGACGGCACCCTCAACGACGCCGGCGAACGCATCGCACTCGATGTCACCGCAGGCGATCGCGTCATCCTGAGCAAATGGGGCGGCACCGACATCAAACTCGACGGCCAAGACTACCTCATCATCAACGCAAGCGATGTACTCGCAATCATCGAATAACAAAGGAGCCGTTCCGAGCATTGAGTATGACTCACCTGAGACCCTGTTTCAGGTATGTAACCGTTCATATATGAGTTGGTATAAGCAACTTGTAAAGAATCAATCTCATACTCGATTTGAAGGAGCTTACCAATGCGTCGTACATTCATCACATCCGGAATCCTCGTCCTCGCAACATCGTGCATGGTTAGCTGTAGCAAGCAGCCCACGCCGAGCACTGCTTCGCCCCAGGTCGTCGCAGAGCTCAAGGCTGAAATGGAACAAAGAGACTCATTGATGCACGATCGTGTGATCGAGCTTCTCAAAACCAAGGCAGGGCAAGACGCACTCGCAGAACTCGCCGATGAGTACGACAAGCTTTTTCACAACGGTCATAAGCGTTTCGCAATAGTTGCCCCGATCTCAACAGGTCTATCAGAGCACGCGGTGGGTCTCACTCTGTCCGAGGGCGAGCAAGACCTGTCGTTTCCGGTCTCATATACCATCATGCTCCTCAATGCCACAATGGATGACCAGTTTGATATCGAGTTCAAATCAGATTCCGTCACCGTTACAATGAAATCAGAAGGCGAGAGAGCTAAATCAGTTGACATCAACTGGCCACAAGGCTCCCTCGGACCATGGGGTTTCTACAACTTCGAAACCGGAGAAACGAACTTAGACCAATGAACCACACGCAACTCCGCCAAACCCTCACCGAACTCAACGGCGAAAGAAACGCACACTTCGCCTTCACAGGCATGTGCGAACAAGCAACCGTCCTCACCATTAACAAAGCAATGCTCATCCCCGAAGAGTCAGACAAACTCGTCAAACTCACCGACGGCCAGAGCGTTTTCATCATCGAACCAGACCGAATCGCATACATACGCATCGGCCTGTAAAGTAAACAAAGCATTTAACGAGCCACGACCGTAAGGGAGTGGTCTTAGGAGAACAGAAAAATGGCAGCTAAACAAATCGCATTCAACACAGACGCACGCGAACGAATCCTCAAAGGCGTTCAAAAACTCGCGCAAGCAGTCAAAGTGACCCTCGGCCCTTCAGGCCGCGTAGTCATCCTCGAAAAAGCATACGGCGCACCAACCGTCATCAAAGACGGCGTCACCGTTGCTAAAGAAATCACCCTCGACGACCCATTCGAAAACATGGGCGCACAAATGGTTAAAGAAGTCGCATCAAAGGCTTCACGCGAAGCAGGCGACGGCACAACCACCGCAACAATCTACGCCGAAGCGATCTTCGCCGAAGGCTTGAAGAACATCACAAGCGGTGCAAACCCAAACCAAATCAAACGAGGAATCGATAAGGCCATCACAGCCCTCATCGAAGAACTCCACAACATGTCCAAGCCAATCGTCAACTCCAAAGAGATCGCACAAGTCGGCACCTGCTCGGCGAACCAGGACGCTGAAATCGGCAAGATCATCGCCACCGCGATGGACAAGGTCGGCAAAGACGGCGTAATCACCGTCGAAGAAGGACAGTCACTCGAAACACATGTCGAGCTCGTCGAAGGCATGCAGTTCGATAAGGGATACCTCTCCCCACACTTCGTCACCGACCCGGCAACAATGGAAGCCGTGCTCGAAAAACCATACATCCTCATCCACGAGAAAAAAATCTCGAACGCCAAGGACATCCTCCCGATCCTCGGCAAGGTCGCCGAAGCAGGAGCACAACTCCTCATCATCGCCGAAGACATCGACAGTGAAGCACTCGCAACACTCGTCATCAACAAGCTCCGTGGCACATTGAAGATCGTCGCCGTCAAAGCCCCAGGCTTCGGCGATCGTCGTTCAGAAATGCTCGAAGACATCGCCATCCTCACCGGCGGCACCGCGATCATGGAGCAACTCGGTATCGACATCGAAAAACTCGAACTCAAAGACCTCGGCCGCGCCAAGAAGATTACCATCTCCAAAGACGCAACCATCATCGTCGAAGGCGCAGGCACCAACAAAGACATCTCAGGACGCATCGATATGATCCGTCACCAAATCGACGCAGCCTCCTCCGAGTATGACCAAGAAAAACTCGAAGAACGCCTCGCCAAGCTCGCAGGCGGAGTTGCCCAGGTCAATGTCGGTGCAGCTACAGAAGTCGAAATGACCGAGAAGAAAGCACGCGTAGAAGACGCACTCCACGCCTGCCGCGCAGCAGTCGAAGAAGGCATCCTCCCCGGCGGCGGTACCGCCGTCCTCCGTGCCCGTCGCGCACTCGTCAACCTCCGCAAGAAGGCCTCCGGCGACGAACGCATCGGCATCGACATCGTCTCCCGCGCAGTCACCGCACCGATCAAACAGATCGCAGCAAACTGCGGCCTCGACGGCTCCGTCATCGCATCCAAGGTCGAAGAATCCGATGACAACTCCTTCGGCTACAACGCCCTCACCCACGAATACGGCGACCTCGTAAAAATGGGCGTCATCGTCCCAACCAAGGTCGAACGCGTAGCACTCCAGAACGCCGCCTCAGTAGCAGGACTCCTCCTCACCACCGAAGCAGCAATCGTAGAAATCAAAGACAAACCAGTCGGAGTCGGCCACTCCGGCGAAGATTTCGATTACTAAATATTTATTTTCATTACGATAAAAAACCGGGATTTCCCGGTTTTTTATTTGATGTTTTGTACGATTTTTCGCATGGATTTAGGTACATAATATTTAAACTTACTCGATGACATGCCCATTTCAATTACAGCTTTGAGTCTTGGTAGCGATTCAGATACTTCAAGTACTTGTCCATTGTCACTTTTGATGAAAATCGCATTTGTCATGTCTTGAAGCCCTTTTTCAGGCTCCGGGCGATATGGAGAAAGATATTTAGCTTTGAGTTCATCTTTGAGGCAGTAGCAGGAGGCGTTTTTAAAGTCTTTGTCATTGAGCGCGTCAGCAACTTTAGATTCCCACTCTGATCGGTCCTCAGTTAATGGATCGCTAACTGGTGGTGGATCGATCATTGCAAAACCGTCTCTGTTCAAAAAACGAGTAGCAAGATCTTTTAAAACAGAATCAGTTGAACTTGTCCAAGCCTGCATTTGATATAAAACGCTATGTTCTTCAACGGCAAGATATTCAGCAACAGAAATGTCATCTGGATCATTAAGCCACAATTTTTCAATAGCGGGAATTAGTTCTGGGGGACTGCCTTCATCGATCAGAGTCTTTGCTCGTTTCCACATCGCTTGGAGCAGTACTTCAAAGCCTCGTGTGGTTTTATGAAGATACACATTCTGATACATATAGTAGCGAGCGAAAATATATTCTTCAATTGACATCGATGCTTTTTCAGGCCAAACCAGATCGATGCTCTCGTTATCATTCTCATGAAGTTCCATCGTCGTGATCAAGCGAGACCAATCGAAATGCCCATATCCGGCTCCAGAAAACAAACTGTCTCTACGGAGGTAATCCATACGATCCATGTCAAGTTGGCTAGATATGAGAGATTTTTCCCAACGAGGAAGTGACGGTTTGTCACCTTTAATGAGCTCGCAAACATCAGTAGGTAAGTTAGAGTAAACTTTGGAAAGTTTGCGATGGATACAGGATTCTGGATCAGAAATTATCCTTATGGACCAGTATTCATGATTAATGCCCATGCACGGTTCAAAAAGATGGGAGAAAGGGCCATGCCCTACATCATGCAAAAGTGCTGCGGCTAACAGCGAGTGTTTTGCGTGCTCCACTTGTGCTTTTTGAGAACCCTTCACTGTATCTCGAAGATGAGAATATGCTTTACTCATAAGATAAAGCACGCCCATGCTGTGAGCCAAACGATTATGTTCCGCACCAGGGTATGTGAAATGGCTGACGCCAAGTTGATGTATTCGTCTCAGTCTTTGGACTTCAGGGCAATCAATTGCATCAATAAGCCATTTATCATTTGGTCAATGTTGACATAGTTATATAAAGGATCACGAAATAACTTGTCTCCCATCCAATATCTCCTGTGCCCACTGATCCTATTTCACAAATGATTTGGCGAAAGCCAAAGCGCTCGTTGAAGAGGAGGATGTTGAGTCTTTGCGCTTAAACTCGCAAGCATTGCTAAAAGCGTGATCCCAGTCATTGCATTTTTGATAATAGAACAAAATTGTTGATCCAAGTTCTAGATCCCATAATTTTGAACTGATAAGTGATTTTGCTGTACTTTCGGCCAAAGAAAATGCGGTTTTAGTAGTTGGGGATACCTCTTCTGTATGAGATATCGCCGCTTTGCCGGGAGTGGTTAGCGAATAAGAGTATTCAACTCCACCCCTTGCAGTTGGGGATGTTTTTTCTTCAAGCAAATCTTGTGACTTTAAATCAGAACATGCCTGCGAAAGATCGTGTGAATATGGTCCAAAACGGTGGAGTTCATATTCAGCATTGACAGCTAGCCCCTCAAATTTCAAGAAAAATACCACTTTTTGTAGACGTTTTCTGCCATGAAAACCTTCGTCCCCAGATGCTTCAATGAGTTTCATCAGGAAGTATTTGTTCATGCGTGTTCTCCGTTGGTAACAAAACCCTATCAAGAATAGGTGTAATTGTCAACTCCATCATACCAATTTTTTGTTGCTCTGATGCGACTAACCGCAAGAAATATGCCAGGTGCCCTGCTTACGCGCAGTCGGGTCTTCTCTGCGTCCTCAGCGCCCTCTGCCCCCCTCCGCGTACCCTCTTCTCCCCACAGATAACCACCCCCGTGCGCTTTTCTCCTCCCTATCTACCATCCCCGTGCGCAAAATCACTGCCCTCCAACACTCCCCCCTTGTGCCGGGTGCCCTGCTTACGCGCAGCTTAAGCAGGTTCTTGCCGGGTGCTGCACATCTTCTCCCATCGCCTCCCCCGGGCCTCCGGGGGAGGTGTCGAACGAAGTGAGACGGAGGGGGTCTTCCTCCTATACTCTCACATGCCCGATCCTAAATCCCTGCGCCAACGCGTCGAGTCAACAACGCAATCGCGTAAGCGGGCCAAGGAACTCCGCCGCCAACTCACGCCGCCGGAAAAGAAACTCTGGGCCGCGATCAAATCGAAGAAACTCAACAACCTCCACTTCCGAACCCAGCACCCCCTCGGCCCATTCATCGCCGACTTCTACTGCCACGCCGCCCACCTCATCATCGAAGTTGATGGCAACGCACACCAAGGCGATCAACTCAAACACGATCAACACCGCGATGCCTGGCTCAAGTCCCAAGGCCTCAACATCTTCCGAATCCACGCCCGCGAAATATTCAACAATCTCGAAGCCGTGACAAGAACCATCGCAAAGGTCGCCGACGAATGTATGAAGCAACGGGATGAGGAACGAGAGCAAGAGAAATAAGACCCCCTCCGTCACGCTCCGCGTGCCACCTCCCCCACAAGCGTGGGGGAGGCGAAAGATTGCGCAATCACACACCTTTCTTAATTCATCCTTATCTGAAACCGCCTCCCCCGGGCTTCCGGGGGAGGTGTCTGCGTCCCCGCAGACGGAGGGGGTCTTTCTTGCCTGCTTAAGCAGGTTCTCCCAAGTCACACCGGCTACCCTGCCGTCCCCTTCCTCCCCCTCTTCATTTTTCCCATTGCCTACTGCCTACTGCCCATTGCCTTCCCCCTCCCCACAAAAACTTCCCGCCCTCGCATTGACAAGCACTCACACCCGCCTACGCTCTGGCACTATGGAACACGAAACAGCAACAAGCCAAGACGGCGCAGACAGGCCAATGCCATGCCATTGCCTCTGCTCCTCCAACTCGTCTCGACCTGTGCGATCGTAACCGGATCGCTCTGCGCGATCCTTGCCTACTTCCGAGGCTCCAAATCCCATCAGCAATCCCTCAACGCTCAGGTCTTCCTCAACCTGACCGATCGCCATGCCTCATTGATCGATTTTCGTCGGTTAGAAGCTGACCAACGCCTCAACGATCACTGGGCCGGCGATCTCGAAACTGCTGTCGCCATCCGCGAATACTTCGACCTGCTCTCGCACGAATTTGCATTGGTTGATCTGGGCATCCTCGATCAACGCGTTTGGCAGATCTGGCAGCCCGATATCGCCCGGATTGTCAACACTCAACTCGCATCTGAGATCTGGCAAAAACGAACCCGTCATTTGCACCGTACCAGCCCAGCCTTCGTGAGCTACATCGAATCGCTCCTGACTCACCAACGCGGCGCCTTCGCCGATGGCCACTCCGGCAGCACACTTCAGATATCCGGGGCAACGCCGATTAGGGTGTGATTAGGCGCATGAAAAAGGGCGTCCACAGCATGGACGCCCTTGAGGTTTTTTATATTTTCAACGCTGATCGATTATGGACAACCTGCTGCGAACTCAGCGAGGAACGCCGAGATATCGAAGAAGTTGAGCACGCCGTCGTTGTTGAAGTCTGCAACGAGATCGCCAGCACCGAATGCACTCAGGTATGCGGAGATATCGAAGAAGTTCAATACGCCGTCGCCGTTGAGATCTGCGATACACGCATCACAGTCGTAGCTAAAGAG
Organism: Planctomycetota bacterium; assembly: GCA_024280755.1. Lineage (GTDB taxonomy): Bacteria > Planctomycetota > Phycisphaerae > Phycisphaerales > UBA1924 > UBA1924. The sequence continues at coordinate 34,769 of JAJRPN010000029.1, read as the reverse complement.
CATGGCTGTATCGACACCAGCTTCAACAACCGAGCCGTCGCCAAGATCTGATGCGATGAAGCGAATCTTGAATGTGTCGTTTGCGGTGAAGCCTGCGATGTTGACCAATGAAAGTTGTTTGGTGATCCAGCCGCCAGAAACTTCTGGGCCAGTTGGGCCAACAGTTTCGAGGTTGGTCCAGCTTGCACCGTCGTCATCTGAAATTTCTACAACAAAGATATCAGCTGCTGGTGAAGCCCCGAATGAGTTGTCGTACCAACGGGCGTAGCTGATTGCCGAAGCACCGACTACGGAGAGTGTTGGCGAGGTCAAGATTGTGCTGCCGCCGTCGACATCGGAGTTTCCTGAGACATTGTCAGTCAAGAAACAGAATCCTGAGCCATCAGCATCGTTTGCTGGGTCGCCACGATCGCCGCCGCCGATTGGTACGCCACGAATCCATTGGCCGTCAGATGCGTTCCCCGAAACGGTCCAGCCCTGGTTGGTCTGGAAGTCGTCTTCGTAGTAGGCTGTTGGGTTCACGGCTGCGGTTGCAACTGTGAATGAAGCAGCGGGTGCATCAACTGGTGATGTTTGTGTTGCGCCCGTTGTTGTTTGGGCGGTGATGTAGTATGCCAGATCTGAGCCACACTCTGAAGCTGGGAATGTTGCTTCAAACAGTGAGCCAGAGATTTGGGTCATTGGGAATGCTGCGAAACCTGAACCTGAGTCAACCATCATGGTTGGTGTTGATGGGTTGACAGCGCCGGCGAGTGGCTGGAAGTTGACTTCCAAAGTGGTGCCACCATTTGGGTTGACCTGAGTTGGCTGCCCTGCAGGGTAGGCGATATCGATGAGGCTCAGTGCTGGTGCATCCATATTGTGGAGACCAAAGCCGAGTGCGATTTCGTTGTAGTGCGGGGTGCCGTTGCCGATGTTTGAGTCGTCATCGTCGAGCGTGAGCCAGTCGATGGTGACCTGAGGGGTGATCAGGGTTCCCGAGTGGAGGAGGATGGAGTTGACCGCGAGGAAGTTGAGTACATCGGTGTAGTCCGAGACCCCGCTGGCGACCATTGCGTTGCGGGTATCCCATACACAGCCTGAGATGAGTGCGGCACATGCGTGTCCGTCTGTTGGGCAAGGGTATTGTAATCCTGCAGTGGCGCTGCGAAGTGCGCCTGAGCATGAGCCGAAGAATCCGAGTCCCAGGCGTGGGTCATCAAGGATGATCACGCTCATGACATCGCCCATGCCTTCGCCGTACTGGCCTTGCCCTGAGAATGGGCTGACCGAGACGAGGTGATGGCCGTATTCATGATGGACGACTGATGACCATGCGGTGTTCGGGCTTGAACCGCCCGAGAGGCAGAAGTTGATTGATTGCTCACTGGGTGAGTACCACGCGTTGCCAGGGCAGAAACCATCGGTGCGGTTGACCGTGATCGGGAACTCGTTGTTCATGAGTGTTGGGTATGAAGGGTTCGCAGCGACGGCGAAATCACGAACACGGTTTGCCTCGATATAGGCGTTGACCTGTGCGCGATTGTTCTGTGTGCTGTTTGATGCGTTGAACAGGAGATCGACGGCTTCGGATGGGAGTGTGTTGACGCCGACGGATTCAACTGATCCGAGGAAGTCGAATACTCTAAACCATTCGCCTGTGAGTGTTGCGTCTACATCGACAGCGGCTGCTCCGGCGTTTGGGATGGTGAAGTTGCCATTGATATCGGTGAATGACGAGTTTCCCCCTTGGACGCCAACACTGAGGTATGGCAATGGCTGAAGGACTTCTGCTTCACAGTTGTCCGATCCAGGCCCTTCTGTTGCGAGTGCTGAAGCATTGCCGGTAATATCAATAGTGTGGATCATGTTTTCTTGATAGAGGATTTCGCCGGTCACAGCATCGGTAATGATGAGGTATTCTTCGAAGCCATTGACTTTGATGTTTGAGACATCTGCGAGTGTTGGAGTAGCCGATGGTGCGGAGTCAACGCCGGCATAGATCATGCGTTCGGTTGAAGTGAGCTCGATGATCGCGCCCTTGAATGCTTGTTCCGCGCTGAAGGTGATGACTGCTTGGTTGGCAACGGTGCGCCGGACTTGGTTGTCTGGCTGGTAGCTGCTTAGATCGTGGAGTTGTGCCGATGCGAGTACGAGCGGGTTGTTGTTCTCGTTGCGTACGAGGAGCATGAGCTGGGCACGGAAGACGGGGATTCCGTCTTTGGTTTGGTTGTAGTAGTGGCCGGTGAACTTGTATGAATCGGATTCTGGGAGGTAACCGATTGGCAGGGTGTTGAGTCCATTTTCGAACGGGCCGTCGGCTTGGAGTTCGTCGAGTGCGACGCCCCAGAGTGCGGCGTTTTGTGCGAGGAACTGCTGGGCGGATGCTTGTGATGTTGCACCGTGGGAGAATGCTCGGCCATAGACGCGCCCGATTGAGCCGTCGTTGCGTGTAGCGAATGCGGATTGTTGGTTTGCTGCTTGGAACTGGGCCATCGCAGCAATGCGTTGTGGTGTTGGAGCTTGATTATCAGCGTGAGCAGCGGAGGCGATTGTGGCTGCCAGGCATGCTGCGGTGATACGGATGGTGTTGGACTTCTTTGTGGACACGGTTGAGACCTTTCTTGTTCCTTGTTACAGATGTCAATTCTCGGCAGATACACCGGGCGAATTGATCTGTGCAATCGTGGTTTGCAGGAAAACTGATTATGGCGAACTCAGGGATCCCGAGTGGGATATGCAACAAAAGGGTTCGTAATCGAACCTCTTGCCCACGGTAATAGGGATTGGGGGCGGTGTCAAGCTATTTATAGGGCTTCGTGGGGGAAATGGTGACGGCCGGCTTTGGGTGCGGGTTGTGTTCGGGTGCGGGTTGTGCAGGTTCAGGAGCCAGAGATTGCCAGGGTGGTCATGAGGCGGAAGAGTTTTCTTTTTCGGGGTTCGTCGAAGAGGGTGTAGATTTCGAGCATGAGCTCTTCGCGTTGCCCGATCGTGGCTTTGAGGCGGGTGGCTTTGATGTGATCGATGATCAGGGTGCGGATCTGGGCTTGCTGATCGGCGGTGGGCTGGGTGGCGGTGGCGATGGCGTCGATGGTGTCGCGGTAGCGTTTGAGGGAGATGTCGTAGGCGAGTTGGATGTCTTGCTCGAAGAGCTTGTGGTTGAGTGTGTTCTCGATTTTTTTCGCAGCTCGTGAGTTTGGCTTGATTGTGGTTTCTGGGCGTTGGGCCTGGATCCAGTTGTGCCAATACTCGTCGAGGATTCTGTGAAACTCGGTGCGTTGGGTCGCGTCGAGCATGGTGTCGAGTTGCTTTATGAATGGGTCTCTTGGGAGGGTTGGCTCGAAGCGTTTGCGGAGTGTTGCCAGGAGGATTTGAGCTTGGGTAGAGTTGCCTTGGGCGATTGCGTCGGTGATGGCGCGGACGGTGTCTATCTCGTCGACGAGGAAGATGGTGAGGGCGAGGGTGCGTTTGTAGTCGAGGTCTCTGGCAGCAGCGAGGTTGTTTTGGTCGTTGGTGACGAGCATGAAGGCGGCGAGTTCTGGGCGAGATTCAACGGGGGTGAATCGCCCGCTCATGTCGGTGGAGCCGATGGAGTTTTGGGTTTGGGTTGAGACGGTTGGCCCTTTGAGCGTGAGTTTTTGATCTTGGTCTTGAGCGTTTGCGAATGAGATATTGCAGGCGATGAGTGATGTGAAGATGATTTTTGTGATGTGTGGCATGATTTGCTCGGTGGTGTGTTCTTGTGGGTGTGTGTGATTGTTGGGAAATGGGGCTTTGGGTTTGCATGTATGGGGGGGATTGTAACCGAAAATAAGGGGGTTGGTTTGTTTGGCTTGGGATGGTATAATGTTGTATGAGTGATACAAACCCAGATCCAGTTGTTGTTGGACAGTATGCGACAGAGTTCGAGGCTGTTCTGGTGAAGAATATGTTGGCCGAGGCGGGTGTTCCTACGCAGGTTGTTGGCGCGATGACTGCGGCTTTTCGTGCGGAGACCCCTGGGTTTGTGAAGGTTATGGTGCCGGGTAGCTTTGAGGAGCAGGCACTTGAGCTTTTGATTGCGTATACCAGTGAGCACAATGAACAAGACGGCGAACAAGACGACGAGTAAGAAATCAAACACAAAGGAGACGACAATGAACGACGATTTTTATAATGACTCTATCGATCCAGCGAACGATCCTGACCCAGATCCGGTCGATAAGGATGATGATATGGATAGCGATTCCAATACAGATCCGATCGATGCGGGCGATGATATGGACAGCGACTCTGAGGCCGATGGGCAGCAATCGGGCGGCTAAGTTGTGTCTAACCGCTCTTTCCGGGCGGCCCGACAGAGGATTCTTATTCCTCGCTTTGGGATCGGAAACTCTTGTTTTTACCCCGTCAGAGCCGTCTTCGGCTCCGACGGGGCACCCAAGAGAAGAGAAGCCAAGCCGTCAGGCACGCGGCCTAGGCCGTGCCTGACGGCTTGGCTTTTTTGACTATTCGCCTCCCCCGGGCTTCCGGGGGAGGCGCCGATCGAAGTGAGGCGGAGGGGGTCTTTCTTATATCTTCCCCATTGCCTATTCCCCATTCCCCATTGCCTTCTTCAAGACCTCCTCCGTCTGCTGCGCAGCCACAACCGCCCTATGGGTGCTCCCCCGGAAGCCCGGGGGAGGCAAAAAGAGAGCGTCCTTGTGCGGGGAATGAGTCGTCAGACACGCCCTAAATCGGTTGAGTGGTCTGAGATAGGGGGAAGCATCGCCCTCTTTGCTATATTCATTTTAAAACTGTTTTATTGCAACTCTTGGGGATGAAGGTGCGGATATATTTATGCGATCGTGGGCCGGGTGCTGAAATGGTGCTGCTGGCGGGAATCGCTTATATAGGGGCAAAATCTTATGAATACTCCGTTTTATCAGGCTCGCCGTGGGTTTAGTATGGTTGAATGTGCGGCGGTTGTGCTTGTGCTTTCGATGATTGGGATGACGATGGCACCTTCTTTGAAGGCTGTGCGCAGTTCCATGCGTGGGACGGCGAGTAGCGCGAACTTGCAGCAGATCGGTTTTGGTGGGGCGATGTATGCTGGTGCCAATGGTGGTCGGCTGTTTAGTTACTCTTGGCGTGCAGGTGAGGCCTATGTGATGCCCAATGGGTCAACGAGGGTTTCTTCGACTGATCTCAATGCGTCACAGTATCAGAATCAAGAGATTCTTCAGCGGTGGACCGGGCGAACAAGCGGGCAGTTCAAGATTGTGGTAGGCTCGGGTCGTATTCCTCACCGTCGGTTTAGCCATCTCGTGCTTCAAGATTTCTTAGGGTATTCAGCAGTTGATACTCGGTTTATTGATCCTGCGGATTCAAATCAATTTGTGTGGAAATCGAGCCCGTTGGATTATGGGGTTGGAAGTACTGTGCCGTATGCGAATGGGAGTCAAGATGGGTATGACAGCGATACTCAATGGCCCCGTCGATCAGCTCGTGAACGGTGGGCATTCGCATCGAGCTATCAGGTCGTGCCTTCGGCTTGGCAATCGGATCAGCCTGGGGCACGGTATAGGCCTGTTGCTTCGACCCCGCATCTTTTTGCAGGTGGGCCAAACATTGATTTGCATAGCGGGCGGAACATTGCTGAGGTCTCGATGCCTGGGCAGAAGGTTTGGATGTTTGAAGAGTTTGATCGTGAAGGGAAAGGTTCGCCATACTTTGGGTATGACCATGCCCAGGCTGAGAAGTTAATGTTTGATGGATCGGTGAACAACTGGGCATCTGGCGATGCTCGGCCAGCGATTGTGCTTGAGTATGGGAACACGCCTTGGATGCAGACTTATGTGCCTTTGGACACTTTCCCTTTGCCGCTTGGTGGGTTGAATGATCCGACGCGTGTGCATCAGCGGTACCGTTGGACCTTCCGTGGTTTGAAGGGGTTTGACTATGGGCTTGGCGTGCGAGATGGCGGGCTTGGGCGGCGGTGAATGGGCGTTCAGGCGGCGGCTGGGGGATGGGTTTGGTCATTTGGGGTCTGGAGTGCTAGAGTTGGGGTAGGACGAATACTACTGACCAGGAGAAGTACGGATGAAATCTATAGTGGCTGGTGTATTGGTGTTGATTGGGTTGGTTGTCGCAGCGTTTGCGGTGCAGCCTGGTGATACTGGTATGGATGAGAAGAGCGTAGTTGATGCTGCGAAAACGGTTGTCAAAGAAGCTGGCGATGTGTCGGCGGAGAAGGAAGAGGAGAAGTTCGTGTATGTTCAAATGACTACATCGCTCGGGGATATTTTCTTGGAGATTGATAAAACGAATGCTCCTATTTCGGCTGCCAACTTTGAGCAGTATGTTGAGGATGAGTTTTACAGCGGGACGATTTTTCACCGTGTGATGTCGAACTTTATGATTCAGGGCGGCGGATTCACACCTGATCTCAAACGCAAAGAGACCCGCGAGGGGATTGCCAATGAGTGGAAGAATGGATTGGCTCATGTTCGTGGAACGCTTGCGATGGCTCGTGTTGGCGGCGATGTGAACTCGGGGACAAGTCAGTTCTTCATCAATGTGAAGGATAACCTTTTCTTGAGCGATCCTCAGCCAGACGGGGCGGCGTATGCGGTCTTTGGGCGTGTTGTTCGCGGTATGGATGTTGTCGATAAGATTCGCAATGTACGCACCGGCTACAAGCAGGGGATGAAAGATGTGCCTGTCGAGACTGTGATGATCGAGAAGGTTGTCATGCTTGATGCTGACAAGGTTGAAGAGCTTGAGTTGGTCGCCAGCGACGGCTAAAACTGGCATGATGAGCATGCAATAGAAAGAATCGAAGCCCGTTGTCCTTGTGACAGCGGTTTTTTTTCGCGCGGTGGGCTTTGGTATGAAAGGCCTATGTGTGGGGAGAAAAGGGAAAAATGGTGACGGGGAAGGTCCGAGAACGCGTCTGGTTGTATGGATTGTGACCAGAGGAGATGAAACTGGAGTCGAGAGATTCCGTAAGATGAAGTGGGTCTGGTGACGATAGTAACTGATACTGGGGACAGGAATGAAGATGACCATTTTGGAGACGACAACGCCAATGAGTGATGAGCCGGGGATTATCCCGTTTGCTGACGAGACCGAGCTTGTGCAATCGCGTGCTGATGAGCAGCGCGGGGTGCAGGCCCAAGATCTTGGTGAATCGGCGGCTGATGAGTTTGGGGCGGTGAATGAGCCTCAGGAGCGGCGGTCTGTTGTTGATCACGATTTAGATTTGAATGGACGCACCGAACTCGCGATGCGTGGGCGGTATTCGTGCCCTTGTTGCGGCGAGGGTGCGCGTCGGGTGATGCGTGTTCGTGTTGTGACGCAGCCGAGATGGGTGGCGGTGTGTGCGGTGTGTGCGGCTTCGATGCTCGCGCAGATTCCGGGCACGATTGTCGGCGGGATGGTTCGCCCTACGCGGCGGAGACGGCCTATGCGTGTGCAGGCGAGCGGTGGGGGCCGAGCCGAGGGTCAACCTGGGTTTCGAGGTCGGCAAGGAACACGGTATCGACGGGCTTCGTGAGTGGAAAGAATAAAATGATTCGTGAGCCGATGCGTAGGCGTCGGTTTTTTAATGGATTGTACTCTGGGTGCCATGCTGGAGGCGTCTCGGCTCCTGCATGTCTTCAAACCTTCAAAGACCTGCACATGCTTCGCATGAACAGGGCACCCGGTAATCCGATTCATTATTTCAAACTCCTGTTAATTGCACGGTATTCACAACTCCAACCTGCAGGACAAGGCCCATCACCCTTGATCAGCGCCCATAAGTCTCGCGTATGCACATTCATAAACCAATCCGTCTCGAAGCCAACTGCATCCCATTTGGGAATTGGATCAATCCGGACAAAAATACTAGACGCATTCAGAGCATCTTTTAGGGATGAATACTCTAGAAATGTATGTATGAGTCGTTCAGATTCAATATCTACATGTTTTTCACTCATGGCGGCGAAACTCCAGTTCCAACTCTCCACACTGGAGGAACTCCAGATGATCGATAACCTTTAAATACAAACTGTACACCTCCACCTATCTCAGTGCCGGGTGCCCTGCTTACGCGCAGCTTAAGCAGGTTTTTCAATGGGCGGACGCCATGTACATCGGGATTGTGAATCATCATTTTACTCTCTTTCTGGGTGCCATGTTGGAGGCGTCTTCGGCTCCTGCATGTCTTCAAACCTTCAAAGCCCTGCACATGCTTCGCATGTGCAGGGCACCCGGCATGTCTTTGGTATTGGTGGGGCAGGATCAAGATCGTGGAGGAGTCGGGGACGACACCTCCACGGCACCCGATCACTATAAAGATGTATGTGCATAAAGAAACCCGGCTGGTGGTGGGTCAGCCGGGTCGCGGAGTGAACTGGGTCGGTGCTTGGGTGCCTTCCGTCGAGGGCATGAGCCGTGGGTTTTTCGCGTCCTTGCGAAGACCCGCCGTCCTTGGTGGTTCAAGGGGGCGAAATCACCCCTCACCAGCGTAGACCGAGTTCTTACATGTCTTGGCCGATTGAATGTATATTCGATCGGGCCGGTGTTTGTCGACTTGATTCCCAGCCTTGGGTTTCGCATCGATCAGTTGTTTGGCTTTGTGTTTCAAAGCCTTGCTTGGTGCGTCCTTGGGCATCCCGACCGGGAGTACACAAGAGGCGCGTGTTTCGTGTGGTTAGGAGGGCGAACTCCTCTTGGCAAGTTTGGAAGCGAGATCTGACATCTTGGAGAGTCGATCGTTGAACTCGTTCTGCCATTCGTCCCGGGCGCGAATCTCGAGTCGATCGCCGGCTCCGAGGACAATCACTTCTTTGGGTAAGCCCAGCGATTCGACCTGCCATTTGGGCAAGCGGATTCGGTTGTTGGCATCGATGTCCACTTGCTCGGTGACTGAGTGAAGAATCACATCGAGCTCTGCTTGATCCGCATCGGGCGTCAGGCTCGGGTCTCGACGACCCGCGGTGAAGAGTTCGTTGTGCATCTTCTCGGTGTAGAGCCGAAGCGAGTTGGTTTGTGGCCAGGGGATGCAGAACCAGGTCGTTCCATCCGTCTCGGGATTCGTGCGATTGCGGAACTTCGCAGGCACGGCGAGACGCTGTTTGGCGTCGATCGTCGCTTCGGCTTGTCCGGTGAATGGCACGGCTTGTATCCCCAATGGTGTTCATTGGTGGGATTATCGCCCACTTTGCCCCACAACGCAAGTCGGTTGACCCATTCTTTGAGAGATTGGGGATGGGGTGTGGATAGTTGGGGGTGTTGTCAACCATGCCAGTCTTGGGTATCGGCGGGGTAGGTGGTCTTGGGATAAGAACTTAGCGAAAATAGCGCAAGGGATGCGCGAGGATTGTTCAGATTTGGAACGAGTGGGGAGTGAGGGAAAAAATGGGTCGATATTTGTGGAGAAGCCATCTTGAACTGATGGATTGATGGCGATTGCTCAACTTCGAGGCAATCTCACAGAGAAGTTTGCGTTGAGCGGGCGGGGAGTTTTTTGACCAATGGAAGATCAGGCGAATCAGAGTGTGAGCGATGCGCTGGGGCTTTTGCCATTGGGGAGCTTTTTGCTGACCGCTGCGCATGATGGTGCGCGGAGCGGGATGCTGGTAAGTTCTGTGCAGCGGTGTTGCGATGAGCCGAGCCTGATTTGTGTGGCGGCTCGCAAGGGTCACAAGATCGATCCGTTGATCCGTGACTCTCGATCGTTTGCGATTGGGATTGTTGATCCGGGTGACAAGCTGGTGCATCGACGGTTTCGGTATACGGATCGTGCGCCGACGGAGTTTGAGCTCGTGGGAGATGATGATCCGTTTGATGCGATCCCAACGCAGACGCTGGAGACTGGATCGCCGATTTTATTGCGTTGTACGACCTGGTTTGATTGCGAAGTGATGCGCCGCGTTGATCTTGAATCGGAGATGGAGTTGTTTGTGGGTGTGGTTGTGGCGGTGTGGCATGATGGGGAGCAGATGAAGGTTAGCCGCAAGCCTGAGGGTGAGCTTGACTGATCAGCTCTTTGAGCTTTGAAGAAAAGACAGATTCGCTGAACCGCAGGGCATTGTTTCGACAGTGCTGTGCGGTGTCTTTGTGTGTAGGCGCGTTGGTGATTGCGTCGGCGATTGCTTCTGGGGTTGGCTGATCGAAGAAGGTGCCGGTTCGGGTGTTTGGGTTGTCGGAGACGGTGTCGAGTGCGCCGCCGGCGTTTCGGGCGATGACTGGGCAGCCGGCGGCTTGGGCTTCGACAGCGGTGATGCCGAAATCTTCGATTTGGGGGAAGAGGAAGGCGCTGGCGGTTTGGTAGTGGGCAAGGAGTTGGTTGTCTGTGCGATGCCCGAGGAACTCGATGAGGGCGCGCGAGCCGAACCTTGTGCGGGCGCGTTGGGCGTGCTTGCGGAGTTGGGAATCGTGTGAGCCTGTGCCCACGATGGTGAGTGGGCGATTGGCGATGGCTGCAGCGTCGATGGCGAGGTCGACGCGTTTGTAGGGTTCGAGTGCGCTCACGAGGAGGAGGGCATCGGTGCGTTGGGTGGTTGATTCAGGTAGGACAAAGAAGTTGGTGCGGACAGGGGGATGGATGACGGCTGAATCGCGGTGGTAGTGCTGATGGATTTGGCTTTGGGTGTGGGTTGAGTTGGCGATGAAATGGGTGACAGAGTCTGCGGCGGCGAGATCCCACTTTCGGAGTGTTGGTGTGGCGGCTCGGAGCCCGAGTGAGCGGAGAGAGCCTTTGAATCCTGGTGAGTCATAGGCGGTTTGTTGTGACCAGAGATAGCGTGCGGGGGTGTGGCAGTAGCAGATGTGGGGGATTGAGGGTGATGGGGGGGCGATGGCTTTGATGGCTGCCGAGTGGGTGGAGATGATCAGGTCGATAGGGTTGGTTTGGTGGTCGTTGGCGAGTTGCTTGGTGAGGTAGGCGACGGCTTTGGGATAGCGGAAGAGCTGCCATCGGCGGAGGGAGGCGGGGAGGTTGTTGAGCTTGGAGATGGTTCTGGGGAGGGCATCGATGGCGGGGGTGATTGGATCGCCGATATCGAACATGGAATAGAGGTTGGTGATGGTGTGTTGGTCTTGGGCAAGGGTGTTGATGATTGCATCGAGGACCAGTTCGCCACCCCGGCGTCCGACGAGCCAGTCGTGTGCGAGGGCGACTTTGAGCGAAGACGCATGGGGGGGAGTGGATTGGGTGGGGTGGTCTATCATACAGGTAGGCAGAATCTGTCGAGAGCAGAAACGAGATGTTGGAGGCGAATCGCGTGAGTGAACAATCAAAGGCAATGGTACCCACCCCGGCCAATCGGTTCGGGATGGAGTATGCGCATCAGAGTGAAGTTCTTGGGAACCCGGTGTGTCCGATTGTGGATGCGCATGCGCATATTAACGGAAAACGGGCTGCTGGGGTGTATCGCAAGGTGTGCGATTTGTATGGGATAGAGCGGGTGTATTCTCAGACGCAGCTTGCGCAGGCGGATGCGGTGAAAGAAGTGATGGGAGATCGGATTTCTTTTGTCGCGATCCCCGAGTACATGCACAAGGATCGCAAGTGGGCGCACACGCAGGGGTATCTTGAAAACTTGGATCAGTGGCATGCGCGCGGTGCGCGGATGTTCAAGTTCTGGGGTGCGCCCAGATTGATTGATTATGTGGGGACGATGGATCTGGATCCCAAGGAGATCGTGGGGTTTGATTCGGAGTGGAAGCTGCGGATCGCGGAGAAGGGGAAGAAACTGGGGATGATGCTGATGGTGCATTGCGCCGATCCTGATACCTGGTTCCAGACGATGTATAAGGATGCGGGCAAGTATGGGAGCAAGGCGTCGCAGTATGAATCTTTGGAGCGGTTGCTGACGACGACGGGGATGCCTTGTTTGGCGGCGCATATGGGGGGATGGCCTGAGGATCTTGGGTTCTTGAGTGGGTTGTTGGATCGGCATCCCAAGTTGATTTTAGATACGAGCGCGACCAAGTGGATGATCCGCGAGTTGAGCAAGCATGATTCGGCGGAGTTGATCGCGTTCTTGGATCGGTACAGCGGGCGGATCTTGTTTGGCTCGGACATTGTGACGAGCGATGATCATATGAAAGCGACAGAATCGGAGAATCCTGGGTTTGGAGATCAGTTGGCGAGTTCGGACAGCGAGGCATTTGATTTGTATGCCTCGCGGTATTGGGCGTTGCGGACGATGTGGGAGACTGGGTATCGGGGGGAATCAAACATTGCTGATCCAGATCTGATGATGGTTGATCCTGAGAGGTTTGATTCGATGAGTGCGCCGATGCTGACAGGGCATGGGGTGGATGGGGATCGGCTCAAGGTGCTGTATCGTGATGCGGTGATGGGGACGCTTGATCGGTGGTATAGGGGCGATAACCCTTGGGCATGAGTTGGAAATTAGCAAGTTGAATGGGTGAATTGAGGTGATTTGGCTTGTAGGCGGGGCCGAGTTCTGTTATTTTGATCGGGTGAGTCGGCCCAAGGTACATTCGCGCCCGGTCGGCGGCATGTGGCTTTGCTGATTGTGCGTGAAGTGATATGACGAACTCAATGGCTTTCAATAGAGCTTAAACGGATAGGAAAAACCATGAATTTTGTGTGTGCTTTCGGGCTGTCGTTGTCGTGTGCTGCTGGTTTGGCCAGTGGTGGTATTGAACAAGTTGTTGTCCAGAATGATGTGCAGGTCGACAAGATCGGTGTGTATGAGGATGAGGTGGCGAGCTATCGGGAGATGGCGGCGGCTGCGGACTCTGGACTGGTGCGGATTGATCCTGCGGATGTTTCTGAATCTTTGCGTGCAGCACAGGTTCCGGTATGGTCGCAGGTTGTTGAGATTGACGACGCCGAGTGGGTTCGTCTGCGGTTTGGGCAGGTTGTGCTTGCTAAATCGACCGAGCGGGTTCGTGAGAGTTATATCCGGGTGAGCTCGCTTGAAGATGGGTATGAGCAGTATCTTGATGCGGAGTCGATTGTTGAGTGGGGCAACACGAGTGCGTATTTTAATGGTGGTGCGGTGCTTGTCGAGTTGATGGCGTATCCGAATGTGTCGAGCCAGATGAACCGGGTGCAGGTTGTCGGTGTGCAGGCATCGGCTCCTGTGTCGAGCGAGCGTTCGATTTGTTTTACGGTTGATGATCGTGTGTTGTCGAGCGATGCGCGTGATGGTCGATTGATGCCGATCGGATGTAGTGCTTGGTTGTTTAGTGAGCACGGGAGTTGTTTTTTGACGGCATCGCATTGTTCGCCATCGGGCGGGAATGTGATGCAGTTTAATGTGCCTTTGTCGAGTGGTGGTGGAGGGTATCGGAACCCGCCGCCTTCGGATCAGTATGTGATTGATGGTGCATCGGTGCAGCGATCATCGAGTATTTTTATTGGTAATGACTGGGCGTACTTCGGGACCTTTGATAACTCGACGACTGGGCTTGCGCCTGGGTTGGCGCAGGGCGCTACGCATACGCTTGCGGGCTCGATGCCTCCGGTTGATGGTCGTCCGATTCGGATTACTGGGTATGGGACTGTTTCATCGCCGGTGTCTGGGACTTGGAATGGTGTGCAGAAGACGCATGTTGGGCCTTTGGCGAGCATTAGTGGGAATACGGTTCGGTATCAGACGGACACGACCGGGGGGAACTCTGGGTCGGTGATTCTTGATGACTCGAACAACACGGCGATTGGGATTCATACGAATGCGGGTTGTGGGAGCAGCGGGGGCTCGAACCAGGGGACTAGTTTGTTTAACAGTGGATTGCAGGCAGCGTTGGCGAATCCGATGGGGATTTGTGAGCCTCGTTCGATTCAGGCTTCGATCTTGCTTGAGCCAACGCATATTGATCCTTTGGGCGGCGATGTGGTGACCTTGGTGATTAATAATCTTCAGGGGCACACAGTTGTGGGGACTCCGATGATGTTTGTGGACTCGGGCAGTGGGTTTGTTGGCAGTGCGATGATGAGCGCTGGTGGGAACTATGAGGGGATGTTTGGAGCGATCGATTGTGGTGCTGTTGTGTCGTACTACTTCTCGATTGAGGACGAGGAGGGATTGGTGATTACGGTTCCTGCTTTGGGTGCGAGCGGCGCGTTTGCGACTGTTTCGCTTGATGCGTTGACTGTTGTGATGGAAGATGACTTTGAGACGAACACCGGCTGGCAGGTGATTTCGAATGCGAGCGCGGGGAGCTGGGAGCGGACGATTCCTGCGGATCACAACCTTGGTGATCCTGCTTCGGACGCCGACGGCTCTGACAAGTGCTATGTAACCGCGAACAACTTTGGTGTCGATGTGGACAACGGTGATGTGACGCTGATTTCGCCTTTGGCGGATTTGACTGGGATTGAATCTCCAGTGCTTCGGATGTCGTTGTGGATGTTTGGTTCTGCGGGCGACACGATGACGATTTCGTTTACGGATTCTGCTGGCGCATTCTGGACGGATGTCGAGACATTGACCAACACGAATGGTTGGCAAGATGTTGAGTATGCCATCGAGGACTATGTGAACCTGAACCTTGCATTCCGTGCTCGGATTGTTGTCGCCGACGGCGGGGGCAACTCTACGGTTGAGGGTGGGGTCGATGCGTTTGCGATATCGAGCGAGGTGTGTGATGCATCGTGTATTGCCGATATTACGGGCGATGGCGTGTTGAACTTCTTTGATATTTCGGCGTTCTTGAGTGCGTTTAGTGCGGGCGATTTGGCTGCGGACTTTACGGGCGATGGCGTGTTGAACTTCTTCGATATCTCTGCGTTCCTCACCGCGTTTAGCGATGGGTGTCCGTAAGGGATCGAGTAGATTTATAGAAAGTTGATTGTTAGAGAACTCGATGCCCGTGTGTGATTAGTCATGCACGGGCATTGCTTTTGCAGCCATGGCGTCGAGTCGTGCGCGGAGTTCTGCGGCGTTTGGGTCGTTTTGTTTGGCATCGAACTCGATGGTGATTTTGGCCGCTTCGAAGAGGTCTGTGAAGTTTGGGGTTGCGCGGGTGAGCCGGAGGGGCGCCGAGTGGATGGTGCCGTCGATTGAGCCTTTGCCTGGTTTTGACCCTGGGAGCATGAATCCTGCGCCGTCGTAGATGCCGATTTCGCCTTGGGCGATGATTGCATAGCGGATTGATGCGGTTGCAGCGGTGTGCTCGATTGGTGTTTTGCCGGGTTTTGGATCTAAAAAGAGGTGGATTTGGACGAGTGTGCCCGAAATTTGTGACCAATTTGCGTCTGGCGCGAAGAAGGCTGTCAGTTCTGTATCGGTGAGGTCGGTAAGGTATATGTCGGCGGTGTTGTCATCGTGGAAGGTGTAGGCCTTGGTTTTAAACGATGCTTTGAGTGTTTTCTCGTTTGCATCGGAGTGGATTGTTGATGAGCCTCCCGAGCCGCCACCGCCTCTGATGGCATTGCAGCCTGCGAGGGGGTTGATCGCAGCGAGTGCGAGGATGAGGGCGGCGGAGACTGATGCTTTGGAAGTGATCTTCATGGAACGAGCATAGCGGGAAACACGGGGGTTGTGTTGGCTTGGCGGTGTTGTAAAGGACGGATAGAACAGAATAGGAGAATATGATGCAGCGCAAAATGAATCAGAGTGTGAATGTGAATAAGCAGGGACGATTGATGGGACTGGGTCTTTGCGTGGTGATTGCGTGTGGTACCGTGTTCGGGGCTGTTGGTTCTGGGGTGATTGCTGGAGAGGCCCAATTGGTTTCGATCATTGGGCCTGCGAAGTCGGCAGCACCGGCGAAGAAGGAACCTGCGAAAAAGGCAACGCCACGAAAGACACCTGCGCGGAAGGCTGTACCGCGGAAGGCTGCTCCGAGAAAAGCGACACCGAAAAAGACAACTCCAAGGAAGGCGGCTCCTCGAAAGGCGACGCCGAGGAAGGCGAAGCCCAAGCCGGCATCTCGTCCCAAGGCGAAGCCTGCGGCTAAACCGGCAACTAAACCGGCAACGAGACCGGCAACGAGGCCTGCGACTCGGCCATCAAGTAGGCCTGCATCGCGACCGTCAACACAACCAGCGACTCGGCCGGGGACACGATCGGCGAGACCGAGTTCGAAGCCGAGTTCGAAACCAAAGACGGCTCCAAAGAGAACTCCAAAGGCAAATCCGAGTACACAGCCTAAGACGAATCCGAGTGTTCAGCCGAATGCTGTTCGGCCAGATTCGAAGAGTGTGGTTCGTTCGACGCGGTCGGTGAAGAACTCTTCGGGGGTTGGATCGCCTCGGGAGCCTGGGGTTCGGACGAATCCCAATGGCACGAAGAGTGGGCAGCCTGGGGTTCGTCCGAGTGTTGGGTTGGGTGCCAATGGGCGCGTATCGAAGGGGGTACAGAAGAAGGGTTCGTCGGCGGTGCGGGTGTCGCCTGTGGTGAGTGTTGATGAGGCCCCGGTTGGGTTTAAGATTGATACGGCGCAGCGCGATTTTATTCTTGGGCGCGGGCGAGGTGGCAATGGCAATGGGATGAGTAATGCCGGTTCGAAGATGGACTCGGCGGATGATGGGTTTGATGATGGTGATGCTTCGGGTGGCGGGAGCCATGACGGTGGGCATCACGATGACCACTATGATGATCATCACGACGATTATCATAATGACCATCATGATTCTTGGAACATTGATATCAACTTTAACTTCTATACGAATCGATCGAGCCCGAATGGGTGGTGGTATTTGTATGGGGATTATGACGGGGATGGGTATACAGATTATGTATGTACCAATGGGTATCGCTCGGTGTATTGGTATGGGTGGGGCGGGCATTATTGGGGGGCGTCGCCTTGGTATGGGTGGTATGGATCTCGGTCTGGGTATTCGTATTCTTGGTGGAACTATTCGAGCGGCGGGCAATACAACTCGGCGATTTATGGCAGCGGGGGCGATCTGAGTTCGGACCCTTCATACAGCACGAGTTCGATGGATCAGGGGCCGATGGGTGCGGGGGAGTTGCCTCAGGCGATGCCGATGTCTGCTTTGGAAGTGGCGCGTTTAGAGATGTCGCTTGGCGAGCCTGATATAGCGATCGAAGCGTATCGTTCGCATCTGAGTGAGTATCCTAGCGATTGGTTGGCGGTGCGCGAGCTTGGGGTTGCGAAGATTCGTGCTGGGGATCGTGGCGATGGGGTTGCGTTGGTGAGTTATGCGTATTCGATGGATCCGTCTTTGGCGACGAGCGCGGTGCCTGTGAGTGTGTTTGAAGATTCGTCTCGACTCTTGCGTGATTCGGTGATCGATGTTGTTGGTTGGGGACATCGGAATCCGTCGGCGAGCGTGTGGCTTACCGTCGCGGTGCTGATGCAGGCAGAGGGACGCGATGGCCCGGCGTTGCGGATGATCGAGCGAGCGTATGAGCAGGGGCTCGACGGGGCTGTGGATCGTGAGATGCGGCTGGTTTTAACGCGTCGTTGAGACTGAAAAGTTTCGATTACAGAACACATGCCTGGTGAATATTCGCCAGGTGTTTTTAATTAGCGGAGATCGACGATTGGTTTTTTTCGTTGTGGCTTGGTATCTGACTGCGGGTTTGGGTGCTGTTGAGTGGGCCGTGCTTTGAACTGTTTATTGACGACGAAGGAGGACATGGCGCCGGCGGCGAGCATGAAGGAAGTGTTGGGCATGGCGTTGGCGAGGGTATCGAGGACAAAGAGGAGGAGGGCGAACCCGATGGCCCAGCCCGCAGCTTGGGTGCCTGCGAAAATTTGTTTCTGCGTTTTGCGTTTGATGAGTATGAAGAGTGGGGCGACGAATGTGCCGTAGGCGGCGACGAGCCCGAACAATCCGGTGGTACCTGCGAGGATCGCCCACCAGCTATCGGAGACGGTGATGTCTACACCTGCATCGTCGCGGACGCGCCATCTTCCCCAGCCGCCCCAGCCGAAGACTGGGCGTTGCATTGCTCGTTCGACGATGATGGTGTCGTTTTCGAGGCGCATCGCGAGCGAGCTTTCTCGATCTGGGCCGAAGATTGCAGCGGCTTGGATCATTTCTTGTCCTTCCCACCCGAGTGTTCGCATGCCGATGTAGCCGGTGGGGAGGAGGATGAGGACGAGCAGTGCGATTTTGAGTTTGGTGGCGTGGACGAACTCGACGGCGGCGATGAGCCCGATCAGCAAGAGGGCGGCGCCGGTTGAACGGAGCCCGATGGTGACGACGACGAGCCCGAGAGCGATCACACTCATGGGGATTGATGCGACTTTGGTGATGACCTTTGATCGAAAGAGGATCCATGCGACGAGTGCTGCCGAGGCCATCCATGCGCCGACAGCGAGCCCGTGCTGCATGAAGACCATTGGTCGCCAGCCGCCCATTCGTCTGGTCATTCCGAAATCTGATGGGCGGAAGCCGTAGATTTGATGGCTGAGCTGTGGGCTCATGACCGATTCCCAGATGCACAGGGGGGCGTAGGCGATGCCGCCGAGTACAAAGCCGATTGCGATTTCTTTGATTGCGTCTTGGTCTTGGAAGAGTGCGCGTCCGATCCAGTAGGCGACGCCCCATTCGAGGAAGCGGTTGATGGTTACGGCGGTTGCATCCCATGCGCCCAGCCCATTCATCACTGAGCTGATGCCCGGAGCGACGAGAAAGGCGAAGAAGAAGATGTCGATGAGCTTTGGTTTCCAGGAAAAGAGCTTTGGTGCTGCGAGGATGAGGGCCGCGAGCAGTGCGCCGAGTCCGGCGGCGAGTGGTTTGGTGTAGTTTGGGAACCCGGGGAGAGCGATTCCGGTTTGTGGGAGGAAGAGGTTGCCGCCGATGATGGAGAGGATGACGACTTTTCTGACTGGGAGGAGGATAGAGAGAAAGCCCATAGCCAAAGGCCAGGCAAGGAGGACGACGGTGGCGAAGGCGTTGGGGGTCATTGGTGAGTGGCGATGTGATTGTGAGGCGTGTTGTTTGTCTCTCTATCGGCACTCTATCGGTACTTTATTGGCACTTTATTTGGGTTTAGTCAGTGATTTTTAGCGGAGAGGGTGATGTTAGGAAATCGGGGTCGGTTTCTGGGTTGGTGTCTCTTTGATCGGTTGCCCAGCGGTAGACATCGAGGACTTTTTGGGCTTTGGCATCCCAGGTGAAGTGTTGATTGATGCGATCGAGCCCGGCTTGGCGCATGGCTGGGAGTTCGTCTGGGCTTTGGGTGATGGTTTGATAGACTTTGCGGAGGCTGGTGACGAGTTGGTCTCTTGGGCCGATGGGTAGGTGGAACCCGATATCGT
Source organism: Planctomycetota bacterium (assembly GCA_024280755.1). Taxonomy (GTDB): domain Bacteria; phylum Planctomycetota; class Phycisphaerae; order Phycisphaerales; family UBA1924; genus UBA1924. The sequence goes on along the minus strand of JAJRPN010000029.1, from coordinate 15,623 downwards.
CGGTAACGAGTTCTCCTGGTCCGGCATAGTCGGCGACGATGGGGACGAGCCCCATTGCCATTGCTTCGAGGACGACGCCTCCACCGAACTCGCGGATGCTTGGGAAGGAGAGGACATCGTTCTTTGCGAGGTGTTCTTGGAGTTGTGTGTGTTCGATCCAGCCGTGGAGTGTGACGAACTCTGTGACATTGTGTTTTTCGCAGAGTGCTTTGAGTGCGGGCATTTCTTGCCCGTCGCCGAAGATGTTGATGACGAGTTTGCCTTCTTTGAGAAGATCTACAGCCGCTTCGATGACGATGTCGGCACCTTTGTAGGGGACGAGGCGTCCGATGAAGGCGACTTTGATGGGGGTGGTAATTGGTTGGGGTTCTTTGGCGTTAAAGCGGGTGGGGTCGATTGCGTTTTCGACGATATAGGCGCATTTGCTTTGGTAGGGGGCAGCGATTTGTTTTCTTGTTGCCCATGAGCCGGTGATGATTGCTTTGGCGTATTTTCTTGTTGCGCGATAGCCGGGGAGGACTTTGTAGAGATCGCGTGCGTAGGAGAGCCATTCGCCTTCTTTTCGTCGGACATTGTCGTAGCCTGCGGGCCAGGGGACGCCGCCGTTGAGTGGACCGATGACGAATGGGATGTTCGCTTTGGCGCATTTTTTGGCAAGGTATGGGCTTGGGATAGTGGGGCTGAGCGGTGTGATTCGGTGGACGACATCATATTCGCCGGCCTGGATAGCCTTCTTGTATTTTTTCCAGACGAGATATTCAAAGTAGTAGTAGGAGATGGAAGCGAGTGCGGTGGTTGCAGTCCAACCGAGCCCGGTCTTGCGGAGGAGTCTTCCAAAGTGGTAGACTGGTTTAGCGACGCGTTCGGAATCGATTGCGGTGAACTGATCGTTGGAGATGAGATTTGAATCGATGATTGCTTGTCTGTTACGGATTTGGGTAACGAGGTGGCCGTCGGTGACTCGGAGGAGTGCTTGGGCCATTGACCATCCGACAAGCGGCACGCTCGTGAAGGTGGGGTTTGCTGCTTCGGCAATTAGGAGCACGCGTGGCAGTTTGGGCATGAATCATTCACTCCACTCTTCATATGAGTTTGCGATTGTGTTAATTGGCGAGTTGTTCTAGATGCCAAGTGTACACAGCGTACGGGCGGATGTCGGGATCGGTGTTTTGCCTTGAGAGGTTTCGTGCCATGGTCATGAAGTCGTCGGCATTACCTGAGCGTCCAAGGTATGTAAGGTATGCATCGAGTCCAAGGCCGCCTGGAAGGGTGTCGATCGGGTTATATAAGCCAGATGAATCAACGGTTGATTCCCATGATTCGACATTCATATCGAGTGTGCCGTCGCGGAATGGGCCGGGATTCATCCCGATATAGTTATAGTGATTGCCTTCGATAGAGACCGATTCGTGATCGAGATCCCAGACATACATGAGGGATTTGTTTGAATCGTTCAGATCTCGAAAAATTGTGTTGTCTTCGATGCGGATGTTTTCGTAGACGGATTGTGCACCAGGTGCTCCGATGTTGATCCCGCCGTGCCATCCGACGATTGTGTTGTCTTCTACGAGCACATTGGTGAGTCCAAAGCTGTCGGATCGGTAGTCACGCAGATTGATAGCGAAGACATTGATAGTGTTGACGGAAGAGTAGAGGATATTGCCCGCGACGAGTGCTTGGTTGACATTGGTGATGTCGATGCCCCAGCCGCGAGGTTGCTCTGGGTCAATATCTCGGCCGTACATGACGAGGTTTCGTTGGACTTCGCCTGCAACGCCACCTTCGGTTGGGTGAGTGCCCCCGCCGACGAGGATAGCGATTGGGTTTCGCACGAAGAGGTTGTCTTCGATGATGCCGCCGGAGCGGAGTTGGATGCCATGTGAAGAGCCGTCGGCGATGATGTTTCCACGGACGACAACATTTTGGTTTCCGGTTTGGATGTAGATGTTGTGGTTGTAGATGGTTGGTTCGGCGTTACGCGATTCACTAAAGCCGTTGGAATCGAAGACGGAGTTTTCAATGGTGAGTCCGTTGATTCCGCTGGCAAAGAGCCCTTGTGAATGCCCTGCGAGTGACCATGCGTCGACTGAGATGCAGCCGTTGATGGTGATGTCTTCTACGGTTGAGCCGTTAAAGGCTTGGAGATTGAAGTTGTCTTTGAATCCGGTGATGTAGAGATCTTCGAAGAGGATGTTGTCGGAACTTTTGAGCAGGAGGATTCCGGTGCCGGCTTGGTCGTCGGCGCGTGTTCGTGGTTCGAGGTGCATGCCGACGAAGGCGACATGTTCGATGGCGGTGCTGCCAATAATGTTGATTGCTTTGGATCCGCCTTCTGGTCGGATTTGTGGGCGGGCGGGGTCGTCGCCGTAGGCTCCGGCGATCATCATTTCTGATTCGCTTCTGCCGCTTTTGTTCCATCGTGGAAGTGGTTCGTTCCAGACATCACCTCTTTTGAGGAGCATCCAGTCTGGGTGTCCATCGCGGAGGAGTGCGTAGCCTTTGGCGAGTGTTTTTACAGGTGAGTTGGGGTTGAGCCCGGTGTTGGAGTCGTTGCCTCGGGTGCTTGAGACAAAGACGAGGCGTGTGTCGGTGCTTGGGACAAACTGGGTCCAATAGGAATCTGGGGCATCTTGGGCAAGTGCGAAGGATGGCGTGAGGGTGAGGGCTCCTGCGAGGCAGAGGAGCTTGAGTGGGGCTGCGCTTACGGCGGCACGGAAGTCGAGTAGATTTTGTAGTGTTTGCTTTGGGCTCGAAATGGTCATGACTTCCTCCTGTGATGCATCGACCAGATATGGGCGAGGCATACGCGAAACCTTTGAGTTGCCGGGAGAGATTTCCCGACGCGAATATGATTTGCAAAATAAACGGATACTAGTCCACGCATTTTGGTGTTGCCTAGGTGCTTTAGCCGGTACAAGCGGCGAATTCGCCCGATAATACAATGGGCGGGGTTGTGGGTAAAGATAAATTTTGTATGATTTGGAGAGAGTGAAACAGATGATTGGCAAATGTACGGTGCCGGTGAGTTTGGTATGTTTTGTTTTGGGGTGAGTTGTAGGCATGGTGGTGTACCGAAATCCTGTGTGGCAGGGGAATTGTGTCAATCTGGGGTATGGTTTTGTGGACGGTGAGATTCGGGGTGTCTAGAGTCGGGGCCAATCTTTTGGCATGTGTCATTAAAGAGGGATTAACCGTACGAACCACACGCGGGTTGTTTCAGGCCGAAACAGCGTTATCTGGGCGACCAGAACTGTGTGTGGGAGGTGGAGATATTTATGGCCGTCAAAGAAATCAAAGAAGTGTTTAAGCTTATGGCACCAGGGGGGAAGGCAACGCCTGCTCCGCCTTTGGGTCCTGTGCTTGGTGCCAAGGGTGTGAATCCTGGGCAGTTTATTCAACAGTTTAATGCAGCGACAAGCGCACTCAACGGCAAGGTCGTTGGTTGTGTCGTTACTGTATATGACGACCGTTCGTTTGAGTTTGAAATCAAATCCTCGCCTGCGAGTGTTTTGATTATGGAAGCCGCCGGGATCGAAAAGGGATCTGGCGAACCCAACTCAAAGAAGGTAGGAAAGATCACATTCGATCAGTGTAAGAAGATCGCCGAAGAAAAAGGTGCCGATCTGAACTCACACGATATCGAAGCGGCTGGACGGATCATCGCGGGCACTGCTCGTTCGATGGGCGTCGTGGTGGAGGGTTAATCGATGGCTATGAGTAAGCGTGCAAAAGAAAATGCCAAGCTCGTTCCTTCGACAACGCTCGAAGCAGACGCAGCATTTACCGCATTAAAGAAGTTCGTACCGACCAAGTTTGATCAGGCTGTTGAGGTGTGCATGCACCTTGGCGTTGATGTCAAGCATGCGGACCAGATGGTTCGTGGTTCGGTCTCGTTGCCCAAGGGCATTGGTAAGGCCAAGAGGGTCATCGCATTCTGTACCTCGGATCAGGCCAAGGCTTGTATCGAAGCCGGTGCAGTCGAAGCTGGTGGCGAAGAGTTGATGCAGAAGGTTAGTGGGGGTTGGTTCGACTTTGATGTCGCGATCGCATCTCCTGACATGATGCGTGTGATCTCGAAGCTTGGTCGTGTGCTTGGTCCAAAGGGATTGATGCCATCGCCAAAGAACGGCACTGTGACTCCTAAGGTTGCAGAAGCTGTCAGCGAGTTCGCGGCTGGTAAGGTTGAATATCGTGCTGATAAGGGTGGCAATGTCCACGCTGTAATCGGTCGGATGAGTTTTTCGGAAGGTGATCTTCTTGAGAACTACAACCACTTTATCGCAACAATTGAGAAGGCCCGGCCGGCAACGGTTAAGGGCGAGTATGTCAAGCGCATCACCATCAGCGGGACAATGACCCCTGGTGTACAAGTGGCTGCAGCAGCAGCTGCTGAATAAGGAGGATCATCGATGAGTAAGCCTATTAAGGAAATGATGATCCGTGAGTACCAAGATCTCTTGGGCGATCATGAAGACGCTCTGGTAATTGGTATGCGTGGCGTCACTGCAAACGATAATAACTCGATCCGCTCGGGTCTTGCTGAGAAGTCAATCAAGGTGACTGTTGTTCGCAACAAGCTCTTTGGTAAGGCATTCGGTGAAACTGGTTTGGCACCGCTTTCAGAGGTCTTGGTTGGAGCGAATGCTCTGGCGTATGGTGCTGAATCGGTTGTTGAAGTCGCCCGTGAGATCGTCGCGATTGTGAAGAAGTTCCCGGATGTAGAACTCAAGGGTGCGGTGCTTGGCGGCGTGCTCTTCGAGGGCGAAGACGGCGTGAAAGCGCTGAGTCTGTATCCGACACGCGACGAGGCGATTGCACAAGATGTTGCACTTATTCTTGGTCCTGGTTCGAAGCTGGTTGCTTCAATCAAGGGTCCTGGTGCGAACCTTGCTGGAATCCTCAAGGCGATCGAAGAGAAACTCGAAGACGGCGAAACCATCGCCAAGATTTGATACAAAAGTATATAGGCCGTTCGGGCGGGTCCGTAAGGATTCGCCTGGGCGGTTTCCGAAACTTATTGAGACATCCGTATTCATCTAACTGGCCCTTGAAAGTGTGTGTTGGTGTGAGCTGAGGCAAGCATCGGTAGGCATGGGTTAAAGAGTCGAGCGTTCGGCCCCTCTTTGATGAGCGAATTTGGTACTCCCGGCGATAAGCGAAATGCTGCCGAGTGTGCCACTGAAAACGAAGGAGTTGGGCTATGTCCGACGAAGCAATCAAGACATTTGACGCAAAGATCAGCAAACTCGGCGACGAGCTCTCAGGCTTGACCCTCAAGGAAGCTGTTGACCTTGGCGATTACATGAAGGATACCTATGGCATCGAAGCTGCAGCCGGTGGCGCAGTGATGATGGCAGCTGGTGGTGGTGATGATGCAGGTGCACCTGCTGAGCAGACATCATTCGATGTCATCATCAAGAGCCCAGGCGGCAACAAGATCCAGGTCATCAAGGCGATCCGCGAGATCACCGGACTTGGGCTCAAGGAAGCCAAGGGTTTGGCTGAAGAAGCCGGCGGCAAGGTGAAGGAAGGCGTGAGCAAGGACGAGGCAGAAGAAGTCAAGAAGAAGCTCGAAGAAGTCGGCGCCGAGATGGAAATCGCCTAATCGAACTATTTTTCCGATCGCAGCCTGATGGGTGTGGTTGGGTACAAAATATGGTTGCCTCGTGGAAACACGGGGTAATCGTTTGGCCTTGGGTGAGTGCGGTGCTTGCTCTGGGATGATGAAGTCGAGCGTAAATGTCCGTTTGTACAGCTATTCTGGGTAGTGCTAGGGTGTTGTTCGGGCGGTGGTAAACGGTTGAACAAGTTTGAAGTTTGGGCAAATGTGTGGTCTAGGAGATCGATGGGGCAAGCAAGTTCCGTGTGATCGTGTTTAGGTAATCTCGGCGGTTGGAGCAAATCCGGTGCCGAGTAGCTTTTTTGCGCGTCGTAGGCTAGAATATATATCCGGTTCTTTGTAGAGCAGCGTATATCTAGTATCGGCATAGCGGGCAGCATACTTGAGCGGTATGGGCATACACATTTTCCAAAAATTTTTCAGGATGAAATCCAACTCGAAGCAGTGATCGACACACCAGATCCATGCAGAGAGTTGCGATTCAAAACCATCACGAGGTGCTTGGATGGCAGCGACCAAGGTGCGTCAAATAGAGCGTGAGCGTAGTGTTCGGAGTTTCGCAAAACGAGGCGATGCAACGAAAGTTCCCGATCTCTGGCAGGTTCAGGAAATTGCTTATGAGCGATTCCTGCAAACACAAAAGAACCCCGATGAGCGTGATGTCGAGTTTGGACTCGAAGCACTCTTGCGGGAGATTTTTCCAATTGAATCGTATGACGAGACGATGTCACTTGAATATGTGAGCTACTCGCTTGAGCAGCCTCGCTATACATCTGACGAGTGTCGCGAGCTTCGGATGACCTATGGGCATCCGTTCCGTTTGCGTCTGCGTCTCAAGCGCGAAACGCACGGCGATTTGCCCGAGGAAGATATCTACCTCGGCGAGTTCCCGGTGCTTATGGGTGGTGGCGAGTACATCGTCAACGGTGCCGAGCGCGTGATTGTTTCGCAGCTCCATCGCAGCCCTGGTGTCGACTTCTCGATCGTGTCGTCTGAAAGCGATCGGCCATTGCACAGCGCTCGGATTATTCCAGAGCGTGGTTCATGGATCGAGCTTGAGGTCACCAAGAAGGATGTTCTGGCGATGCGGATCGACCAGTCAACCAAGTTGACTGCGACGACCTTCCTTCGCTGTTTGGATGAATCGGTTGCATCGACAGATGCGATCATCGGTTTGTTCTACGAAGTGAGCGAGATCAAGGCCAAGGATATCCATCCTGAGGACTGGGCAGCCGCTTCGATTATTGATACTGAGACCGGCGAAGAACTCGTCCATGTCGGGTGTCAGGTTGGCGAAGAGGGTGCAGAAGCCATCAAGGCGTCGGCACTCAAGACGATCCGTGTGGTGCAGAACCCTTCGGATTCGTTGATCCTCAACACGATCGCAGAAGAAAAGCTCGAACAGTTTGACGAGGTACCCAATGTCGAGAGCGATTATGATCGCGCGATGCTGAAGGTGTATTCTCGTTTGCGTCCGGGCAACCCGCCTCAGGTTGAAAAGGCCAAGCAGCTCTTCCACGAGAAGTTCTTCGATGGCAACCGATACCGTTTGGGCAAGGTTGGTCGATTCCGTATTAACCGCAAGTTTGATATGGACATTGCGCCAGATCAGTTGTTCTTGCTCGGTTTGGACTTCCTCAAGGTTGTCCAGTACATGCTTGACCTTCGCAGCAACAGGCTTGATCCTGAGACGCAGCGTCCGGTTGCGTACATTGACGATATTGACCACTTGGGCAACCGTCGTTTGCGCACGCTTGATGAGTTGGCAGTGGAGGAGGTCCGCAAGGGTCTGCTCAAGCTTCGCCGAACTGTTCAAGAGCGTATGAGCGTGAAGGACCCAGAAGAGGTTGCCAAGATCGCAGATCTGGTGAACTCGAAGTCGATTTCGTCAGCGATTGATTTCTTCTTTGGACGAAGCGAGCTCTCGCAGGTGGTCGACCAGACCAACCCGCTCTCGACGCTTGTTCACGAACGAAGACTCTCGGCGCTTGGCCCTGGCGGTTTGAACCGCAAGCGTGCCGGGTTCGAGGTTCGAGATGTGCATACATCTCATTATGGTCGCGTGTGTCCGATTGAAACACCCGAAGGCACCAACATTGGTCTGATCTGTTCGCTGGGTATCTATGCGACGATCGACGAATATGGATTCTTGCGCACGCCTTACCGTGTGGTCAAGGACGGCCAAGTGACCAAGAAGGTTGTGAACCTGCGTGCGGACGAAGAAATTCGTTCGGTGCTCGCGCCAGCCGATGTGTTGGACGAGGACGGGCAGTTCAAGCCTGGTCTGGTGCTCGCTCGCGTCGATAGTGATATCGCGGAAGTGAAGGCCAAAGAGGTCGACTATGTCGATGTTTCGCCCAAGCAGTTGATTGGTATTTCGGCATCATTGATTCCGTTCCTTGAGCATGACGACGCCAACCGTGCGTTGATGGGCTCGAACATGCAACGGCAGGCTGTGCCTTTGATCCGCGTTGATCCACCATGTGTGGCGACTGGTATGGAAAAAGAAGTCGGTAAATATTCCGGCATGCTTGTGAAGGCCAAACGCTCTGGCACGGTGACTTATGTCGATGCGATGCGGATCATTATTGATAACGCGGACGAGTATGTGTTCCGTAAGTTCGTTGGTCTCAACGAGCGTACCTGCCAGAACCAAAAGCCCATCGTCAAGAAGGGTCAGAAGGTCAAAGAAGGTCAGGTTATTGCGGACGGTGCATCGACACTTCATGGCGAGTTGGCCATCGGCCGAAACGCGATGGTTGCGTTCAACACCTTCGACGGGTACAACTTTGAAGATGCGATTGTGATCTCTGAGAAGCTCGTCAAGAACGATGCGTTCACGAGTATCCATATTAACTCGTACGATGTTGAGGTTCGTGAGACCAAGCTTGGTCGTGAAGAGTTCACTCGTGACATTCCCAATGTCTCTGAGCGGATGCTTCGGAATCTTGATGAGTCTGGCGTGATTCGCGTTGGTGCTCGTGTTGGACCTGGCGATATTCTTGTTGGTAAGGTCTCGCCTAAGAGCAAGACCGAGCTGACCCCAGAAGAGAAGCTGCTCCATGCGATCTTTGGTCGTGCGGGCGAAGATGTGAAGAACGATTCACTCGAAGTCAGCGCTGGTACCAATGGCATCGTGATCAATACGCGTAAGTTCTCGCGTCGTGTTCATATGAACGAAGCGCAGAAGAAGACGCTCAAGGCGGACATGGCGACTTATGAAGCCGAGCAAGATTCAGCTGCGATCAAGCTCTTTAAAGAGATGACCGAAGCGATCAATGTTGTTGTCGGCACCGAGATGGTCGACCCGATGACGCGTCAGAAGGTCGGTGCATCCGATATTCCTGAGGTCATCATCGAGCAGGTCAAGACCTTTAATGTCAAATGGATCAAGGGATCCAAGGACACCAAGGAAGAAGCCGAAACGGTGTATCGCCAGTACTGGCCACGCATCGAAGCGGTTGAAGCCGAGAAGCAACGCAAGGTCGCGCACATGAAGCGTGGCGATGAGTTGCCAAACGGTGTGCTCGAAATGGTCAAGGTCTACATTGCTACCAAGCGGACATTGTCTGCTGGTGACAAGATGGCGGGTCGTCACGGGAACAAGGGTGTGATTGCCCGAATCGTTCCTGAAGAAGACATGCCGTTCATGGATGACGGCACACCTGTCGAGGTTCTTTTGAACCCACTGGGCGTGCCTTCGCGAATGAATGTTGGTCAGATCCTTGAGACTCACCTTGGTTGGGCTGCTCAGGTTCTTGGTTTCCAGGCGGTCACTCCGGTGTTCGATGGTGCCAAGGAAGTTGAGATCCATGCTGCGGTTGAAGAAGCCAATGCATATTGCCGCAAGCGTTGGGCAGATTGTGATGAGGCGGGCACTTGGCCGCACCCTCGCGAACTGCTCGCAGAGATGCCTGCTGGTGGTAAGGTTCAGCTGTATGACGGCCGCACCGGCGAGGCGTTTAATCAGAAGACCACGGTCGGGTTTATGTACCTGCTCAAGCTGCATCACCTTGTCGATGACAAGATTCATGCTCGTGCGACGGGTCCATACTCGCTTATTACCCAGCAGCCGTTGGGTGGTAAGGCACGGACCGGCGGCCAGCGATTCGGCGAGATGGAAGTCTGGGCTCTTGAAGCCTACGGGGCTGCCTATATCTTGCAGGAGTTGTTGACTGTGAAGTCGGACGATGTTGAAGGGCGTACGAAGATTTACGAGTCGATGGTCAAGGGCACCAACAAGCTTGAGGCAGGCATGCCTGTCGCGTTTGATGTGCTTTGCAACGAACTCAAGGGTCTTGGTATGAACCTGACACTCGAAAAGAAGCAGCTTGAAGGCGGAAGCCTGTTGTAAGTAAGAGATTGAACAGGGCTCGGGTGTCAGCATTGGCATCCGAGTTGCCTGATTTTTTCTAGAGGCTTACAAGTGTTGAATGAACTGAGAAATTCACTCCTTTGCAGGAGAAACGATAATGGCTGAGAATGTATACGATCGCGTGAATGACTACTCATCTGTCAAGATTACTCTGGCGTCACCCAATGACATCCGGGCGTGGTCTTATGGCGAGGTGAAGAAGCCTGAGACGATTAACTACCGTACTTACCGTCCTGAGAAGGATGGACTCTTCTGCGAACGGATCTTTGGTCCTGAACGAGACTACGAGTGTTCATGTGGTAAGTACCGCGGGACGAAGTACAAGGGATATATCTGTGATCGCTGTGGCGTGAAGGTGACGCATTCACGCGTTCGTCGCAAGCGCATGGGTCACATCAACCTTGCATCGCCAGCGGTGCATATCTGGTTCTTCAAATCGCTCCCGTCGCGCCTTGGTACGCTGTTGGCGATGAAGACATCTGATCTTGAAAAGATCGTGTACTTCCAGGATTATGTGGTGACCAAGCCCGGTGATACCGAGCTGACTTACAAGCAGGTCTTGACCGAAGACGAGCATCGGGCTGCACTCGACGCCTACGGCAACGAGTTCACAGCGATGATGGGTGCTGATGCGATCCGCGAGTTGATCGATCAACTCGATCTCGATGCCGTGGCTGCTGAAATCCGCGAGGGTTTGGCAGCGACACGCTCCAAGCAGAAGACCAAGGACTTGGCCAAGCGGCTCAAGTTGGTCGAGCAGGTTCGTATGTCGGAAAATGATCCGGCGTGGTTGGTGATGGATGTGATCCCGGTGATCCCGCCCGATCTTCGCCCGTTGGTCTTGCTCGAATCGGGCAACTTTGCGACGAGTGACTTGAATGATTTGTACCGTCGAATCATCAACCGAAACAACCGGCTCAAGAAGCTGATGGATCTCAATGCTCCAGAAGTGATTATTCGCAACGAGAAACGCATGCTCCAGCAGGCGGTCGATGCGTTGTTTGATAACAACCGCTGTCGTCGCCCGGTGCTTGGTTCATCGAGCCGTGCGCTCAAGTCGTTGACCGATATGATCAAGGGTAAGCAGGGTCGTTTCCGTGAGAACCTGCTCGGTAAGCGAGTGGATTATTCCGGTCGTTCGGTGATTGTTGTTGGTCCTGAGCTCAAGCTCAACCAGTGTGGTCTTCCCAAGAAGATCGCGTTGGAGTTGTTCCAGCCGTTCATTATCCGTAAGCTCAAAGAGCACGGGTTGGCCGACACGATCAAGAGCGCGAAGAGAATGCTCGAACGGCGTGATTCGGAAGTCTGGGATATCCTCGAAGAGGTGATCTATCAGCATCCGGTCATGCTCAACCGTGCACCGACGCTTCACCGTATGGGTATTCAGGCGTTTGAGCCTGTGCTTGTTGAAGGCAACGCGATTAAGCTCCATCCGCTTGTGTGTGGTGGGTTCAACGCCGACTTCGATGGCGACCAGATGGCGGTCCACTTGCCATTGTCTATTGAAGCGCAGGCAGAAGCCCATGTGCTGATGTTGTCTACGAACAATGTGTTCTCGCCATCCAACGGCGAGCCTGTGATCAACGCATCGCAGGACATTGTTATGGGTATCTACTTCATCACGACGACGCTTAAAGTGATCGCCGAGACCAATGAGAATGATATCCCGCGCTTTAAGGACCCGCAAGAAGCGATCCTCGCGTATGACGCGAAGAAGATCGGAATCCATGACATGATCTCGGTGCGTCTTTCGGGCGTGGACAAGGTTGTGAACAAGGAGCGTGGCCCGATCGAAGGCATGCCTGAGCATGGTCGATTGATCACAACTGTTGGTCGTGTGTTGTTCCACGATATCCTTGGTACAGGGATGCCGTTCTACAACTGTGCGATCGGTAAGAAGGGCTGTGCCCGTGTGATTGAGGACACCTACGAATATTGTGGGCGTGCTGCGACGATCAACTTGCTTGACGAGATCAAGAACCTTGGTTTCAAGAACGCAACCCTCGCGGGCTTGTCGTTTGGTGTGACCGACCTTCGTATCCCGGAGGAAAAGGTTGAGTTGCTCGATGCTGCCCAGCAGAAGGTCAACCGCGTCGAGAAGAACTACGATCGTGGTATCATCACCGAACGCGAACGCTACAACCAGTTGCTCGATATCTGGTCACATTGTCGTGAAGAACTCACGGTTGTGTTGATCGATACACTCCGCGATGATCGTCGTCATGACGATGGTTCATACGCAAGCATCACCAAGAAAGAGGGCAACAAGTTCCTCAATCCGGTGTACTTGATGAGTGACTCGGGTGCTCGTGGCAATGTTTCGCAGATGCAGCAGCTTGCTGGTATGCGTGGTCTGATGGCCAAGCCATCGGGCGAGATTATCGAAACTCCGATTCGTGCGAACTTCCGTGAAGGCTTGCATATTCTGGAATACTTCTCGTCAACCCATGGTGCTCGTAAGGGTCTGGCCGATACCGCTCTCAAGACGGCGGACTCGGGCTATCTGACTCGTAAGCTCTGTGATGTTGCTCAGTCTGTGATTGTTGGCGAGCACGATTGTGGCTCACGCCGAGGCATCATGAAGCGGGCAATCTATAAGGGTGAGCAGATCGATGTCGCGTTGAGCGATCAGATCTATGGCCGAGTTGCAGTCAATGCAGTGACTGATCCTGTCTCTGGTGAGAAAGTCATCGATGCCAACGAGATGATCTCGGAAGAAGCTGCCAAACGGGTCGAAGAGACCGGCATCGATGCTGTGCTCGTTCGTTCGCCTTTGACTTCTGAATCGCCAACGGGGTGTTCAGCACTTGATTACGGCATGGACATGTCGACGGGTAAGCTCGTCGAAGAAGGCATGGCTGTGGGTATTATTGGTGCTCAGTCGATTGGTGAGCCTGGTACTCAGCTGACCATGCGTACTTTCCACTCTGGTGGTATTGGTACGCGTGCGGTTGTTGATACCGAGTATCGCGCGATTAATCAAGGTACTATCGAAATCCGTGATTGTAACGATGTTGCAGTCAAGGACGAAGACGGTAACGACTGTACCGTTTCGCTCAAGCGTAACGGCGAGTTGGCGATTCTTGATGATGCTGGCAAGGAACTTGAGAAAACCAAGATCCCATACGGTGGTTTCATTTATGTGAAGACTGGCGATACTGCCAAGCGTGGCTCGATCCTCGTGAAGTGGGACCCGCATCGTACGCCGATTCTCGCTGAGAAATCTGGCCGCGTCGAGTTCGTCGATATCGAAATCGGCGAGACCGTGCGTGAAGAAGATGCCGGGCGTGGTCAGAAGGCACTTGTGGTCATCGAGCACAAGGGCGATTTGCATCCTCAGATCAACATTGTTGATGATGAAGGCAACATCTTAGATTTCCATTACTTGCCCGCGAAGGCTCGTTTGGAAGTTGCTGATGGCGAAGTGATCGAAGCTGGTTTGATGGTTGCTCGTCAGCCACGAGCCGCGTCTGGTTCTGCCGACATCGTTGGTGGTCTGCCTCGCGTGACTGAGATATTCGAAGCTCGTAAGCCGAAGGATCCGTCATTCATGGCCGAGATCTCTGGTGTTGTCGAGATTCACTCTGACAAGCGTAAGGGCAAGATGACGATTAAGATCGTCTCAGATTCGGGGATCGAGAAGGATCATCATGTTCCCAATGACAAGCCTTTGCTTGTGCATGCGGGCGACTTTGTCCAAGCGGGTGATGCGTTGACCGAAGGCCCATTGGTGCCTCACGATATCCTGCGTATTAAGGGTGAAGAGTCACTCTGGCAGTACATGCTCGACGAGGTACAGAATGTGTACCGTGCTCAGGGTGTAACTGTGAACGACAAGCATATCGAAATGATCTTGTCGCAGATGTTGCGTAAGGTTCGTGTTGAGAATCCGGGTGACACCAACTTGTTGCCTCACGAGATTCTCGATAAGTTCAACTTCCGTCAGACCAACATCACGATCGCCGACAAGGTGCGCGTGACTGATGCAGGTTCAACGACATTGCGTGTGAACGATCTGGTCGATAAGGATACCGTCAAGGAAGCGAACGCGAAAGCCGAAGCTGAGGGTGGCGAGATCGCCAAGACCAAGCGGGCTCGTCCTGCATCTGGTCGTACGCTGCTCATGGGTATTACCAAGGCCGCGTTGTCCTCAGACTCGTTCTTGTCGGGTGCGTCATTCCAGGAATCGACCAAAGTGCTCACCGAAGCTTCGCTTCGCGGTGCGACGGACGATTTAATTGGTCTCAAGGAGAATGTGCTTCTGGGTCACTTGATCCCAGCGGGCACTGGTTTCCGCAAGTATCAGGACATCCGTGTCAAGACGCTTGTTTCGCCTGAAGAGCTCGAAGACATTTCGTTCGACGAGGACTACTACGACGAGGCGGAGGACGATGCAGAAGCAATGATCCTCGAAGCCGAGCTTGAAGCAGGAACCCAAGTCGAAGCATCGGCTGATGAAGATGCAGAGATCGCAACCGATTCAGTTGTTGATGCTGGCGACGAACTCATCGGTGCTCAGGTTACGCCTGACACAGAGTCAGCAGTTGAGAAACCAACCGTTGAGATCCGCGATGTGATCGTCGGCGAAGGTTCGGCCGAAGCTGCCGAGACCACCGAGAGCTGATCAGCTTGAGGCGGTTCGATAACTGGTAAAAACTTCAAGGGCATCCCGTTTGGGGTGCCCTTTTTTCTATGCAAGTTGTTTGGGTAGTTCAATTAAAGAAGGTACGCGCCTAGGCTGGGTCTATGCCAGATACAGCCATCTTTGAAGTCTTCCCAACCCCCTCAAACACTCCATTTGTCATCGAACATGTGGCTGAGGAGTTTACCTCCGTGTGCCCGATCACCGGGCATCCAGACTTTGGTGTGGTGACGCTGCGATATGAACCCAAGCCCGCCAAAGACGGCGGCCAGTGCATCGAGCTCAAGAGCTTGAAGCTGTATTACCATTCGTACCGTAATGAGGGCAGTTTCTTTGAAGCCGTGACGAATACTATTCGTGAGGATCTGGTGAAGGTGATCGATCCGGTATGGCTTCAGATCGAGACGAACTGGAAAGGGCGCGGCGGGATCCGGTCTGTGATTCGGGCGGAATTTGGGGCTGTGCCGGGGTGTTATTTGGGGCGGTGATCTTCTTAGTAGAACGGGCTTCCAGCCCGTTTCTTCAATGAGTGATCATTCTCTTTCAACCAAAGAAACGGACTGGAAGCCCGTTCTACCGAAGATGTCTATAGGCTTTGCTGTGTCAGCTATATCTCAAACCGAGTCGATCAAATATCGGAATCAAAGTTTGATTTGCTGCTGGTTGATCATCATGGACATCTTCCCAGAAGCCCGGCTCTTGAAACTCGTGAAACCCGATGTATGTGTAGGGTTCCCCGAGGAAATCAAAGCCGACTTCGACAACCCATTCAGGTTCCCCAGTGCCTTCGATAACATCAAAGAGCGAGAATGGATAGAGGCATGGCTTCCAATTATGCGAACTCGTCTGAATACGGTGACCTGTCCCCATATTCTGTACCACTCCCTATGTTAGGGCAGTAGCGTTCCTTTGTCCCACCAGAGGCCTGCGGAGCGTAGCGGAGCAGGCCTCTGGTGGGTGATTCACTACCCGGGTGATCCGAGTTT
>JAJRPN010000028.1 GCA_024280755.1 Planctomycetota bacterium | reverse complement strand
GTTTCCCGAAGCGACTTCCTGCAGCATCGCTTTGTCGAGTGAAAGATCAGCGACCAGCTTCTTGAGCCGTGCGTTTTCCTTTTCGAGATCCTTGAGCTTGCGAGCTTGGTCGGTTTTTAAGCCGCCGTACTCTTTCCGCCATCGGTAGTAGGTCTGCTCGGTGACCCCGAGCTTGCGTGCAACTTCGGGGACGCTCATCCCTTGCCCGAGGTGGACCTCGGCCTCACGAAGCTTGTTGATGATCTGTTCTGCTGAATGCCGTTTCCTGGCCATGATTGTCTGCCTTCCAAATACGCCCATTCTACGAGGATACTCGCATAAGGAATGGACTAGTTATTGGGGGGCAGGTCACAAGCGACTGTTGAGATTGATATTTTCTTAAACTTCATTCCACACTCCATTTCTTAATCTAAAACATGTTTTTTTACCTAAACCACAATTACAACTGCATATTTTCTTGCGAGACATACTCGCAATTCTCACATGCCAATCAGCCCTATGAACACTCTTACATCATCGATGTTAAGAACATTGTCTTTATGAAAATCAACGCGACCATCCCCAGCGACAAACCGCCGGATGAAGAGCGAGACATCGAAGAAGTTCACATGCCCGTCTTGGTTGAGATCTGCGGATGCGTACACAGGAGCAACAAGGCGTATTCCACCATCAGAACTAAAATAAACCGTCCCGCCTCGGCTCCCACCAATCCGATCTTCCTGAAAAAGATAGTCGTATGAGTTATTCCAATACGCTGACCCCATGAGGTATCGACGGTGCTGATTGTCGCCGATTATACTTCCAGTCCACTCGGTTACGCCTCCCGCCATATCCATGATTCCCCATGGGCTTCGCGAGCCTGGGAACATGCCGACATCTAATGGATAATCCTCAGTGAATCCGCTATTGCGTTCGATTGTTGGCAATGATTCAACACTGGATCCATTGGGAAAACGATGATATCCGCCATCGCCATCATTGAGATCAGGATCCCAATACCCAGCTTTCGTCCATTCGTCTCTGGTAGAAAGCCAAACCCGAGCGTCTGGACTGCGCTCTATCTGATGATTCCAAGTTTCATCTTCATTTTGTGTATAGGTTGATGTGTCGTAGACACCTGTTTCAAAAGCCCACTCTTCATTCACCTTGCCGTGATGAAGCCAATTGACATAGCGAGTCGCGTATTCCCAGCCGAGACTGATAGGTTTATTGGATGAAACGCCATCGCGGATTTGGATCACACCCGAGGCAAGACGGATATCCCCCCCAGTAAAATCGGAATGCCCTAGTATATTCCCTGTGTTTATTGTGTAGTAGGGGTGATACTGCTCTGCAAATTCAAAATATTGTCCAACAGTCACTTCCAGCGTGGCCATACGAAACTCATAGCCCACCGCACCAACAGCCTGCCCCATAGCCCACTCATCCATCTCTTCGTCAATCGTGTTTCTGTTCCCAGGATCACCAATGATCACGAAATCAGGGTCATCTTGAGAAATCGCCACACCAGCACAAATACCGATGGTTAATACACTTACGCTAATCATTTGCTGTCTCATACGCTTCCCCTGATTCAAAATACGGCTGTCTTCATTCTTATACATTGCCTGAGCCTCCTAAGTTCCTGTAATTATCGGACAAATGGGCAAAACGAACACAATACCCTACTGTTTCGTATTATACGATTAAGTGACTACTTCTTGCCTCTGTTTGATAGGGCATGCGCCTCGACCGTGGCAGGGACGACGGTGTTTGCAGGCTCTAAGCCGACGATGAGTTGTGCGAAGAACTCTTGTGGTGGCTGGCCCATGATCTCTGCAAGTTGGAGCAGTCTTCTTGCGGCTGACAAACGGAACCACTCGCACCATTGATCCAGACTCGACTCCTTGGGCATCGGTTTGATTTTCAATGGGTATGACTGCCCGATGTAGTCGCTCCACCACTTGGAACGAGGGCGGCGTTTGAGTTCGCTTCGGCCATTACACAGGCGAAAATCGACAGAACCGATGATTATTTGCCAGAGCGTTTCGTTGAAAGTGTCGCCGGTCTCGATGAGTGTCATGCACACTTCGTTGGCCCGGTCGCCTTTGAACTCGACCTCGAAACGCTCCCATAGACCTTCGGGCAGCGTCTTTGTTTCGAGCCCTTTATCGTAGATTCGTGCGCAGACATCGGAATCTCTTTTGCCGAGTTTGAGCAGTTTTCGTAACGGCTTGCCGTGCGAATCAAACTCAGGATCTGGCGAGTATCTTCTCATCATGCACAACTCTTTGGCCTCGCAAGATGCGAGTGCTTTGTTATAAAGATCTACGCCTTGCATGACATGATCGACCGCCAAATCTATCCTTGTGCAATGAAATCCCATCATCATAATCTCAGTCATCAGTTTGATCGCATCCATTGGCTCCATTATGGCGAGTCGGCTGCCTTGCAGATCGACCATCACGATATTGGATGAATGCCCTTTGCTCAGCAGCACTCCCGGATACCACTCAACCCCGGCATCGAAGAACTTGGCACCATGATTTGAGCCTGTCGGATGCCCAAACCATTTTCGGATTACTCTTGTGACTCGCCTTTCCATGCTGCTCAATCCGACCAATCTGATCCAGTCTGGACGGCACCACATACCCGGCTCTGGGACTTGATCAGGGCGGTTTTGGTTTTCTATCCCCGGTGTTACAAAGCGGGGATGGATACCCACCGTTTGTTCAGGGCTGAACCCCTCAGGCTCCCGACGGGCGGGGTGCCCACCCTCTGGACGCCGCTCCGTCCCGCCCCCTTGCTCTTGCGAGGGGCGAGACTCCGACGGCGACCGACGGGCGGGCAAGGACACACAGCCAAGATCACAAGGAGAGCAGGCAGGCCCGCGCTCCGCGAGGGCCTGCTCATCGCTCTCCATAGCTGATTTGGGCAGATGCTCAGACATCATCCACCTCGATCCGGCAACTCTCTACGATTGTGTTTCGTAAAGTGATCAGGCGGGCCATATTACCTTGAGCGATCATTTCGTTTGATGGATCTGCACGACAGCGGTAAGCCGATGCTCTGGCTCGCTCGCTTCTGATGCGTGTGTCGAGGAGTTCGATGAGTTGTGTGTACAACGAATCTGGAATCGCGAAATGAACTTGCTTCGATTCTTGCTGGTTCATGCCTCACCCCCTTTGGATGAGTTCTGAATCAGAAGCGAGATTGTTAAGCGGACATGCTCAGGCAGCGATGGCCACGCTGTGACTACCTGCGACAGAATGGGATCATGCAGATCGACTGTGCGCTTTTCTGTGCGCAACCCCACTGGCGTAGCCGTAAGGCCCGATTTCTGTAGGGTTCGATTCCCCCCGGCTCCATTATGAGACGGGTTCTGTCTGGATATGACAGGACCCGTCTTTGTGTGTCGAGATGCTTTGTTGCTGATGGTTTGTGGAGTTGGCGCTCGGCTATTGCTTGCGTTACTGCCGACCGGGGGCTTATTGTCCGGCCAGCTCTAAGAATATTAACACATCGTCAATATCGAGATCGCCGTCGGCGTTGTAGTCGATACTCAGATCATTTCTTACAAAGAGGAGTGAAAACCCATTAAACCTAAAAAAACACGCGCATCGTCAAGATCGAGCTCGCCATCAAGCCGGAAATCCGCACGATCATCACCGCTGATATACCATCGCATGAACAGCGAGACATCAAAATAATTCATATGCCCATCATGGTTCAGATCCGCAGGATGCTCCATACCCCTCACCAACCGAAGACCGTTAAATGCCGCAAAGGACACAGAGTAACCCACGGCAAACCCGATGATATCATTCGAAAAAATATCACCATAATCATCATACAAGAAGTAAGATCCACAAACGATTCGTTCTTGAAGCCTAACAGGATCTCTGAACCACCACACACTCTCCGTAAACTCCGATACCCCGCCCGCCATATCGTAAATCCCCCAAGGGCTTGCGACATTCTCAAAAGAGCCGACATCAATCGGCCACCCTTCAGATGAACGCCCCGAGTTCCGCCCACCACCTTCATTGGGAAGTAGTCTTGGAATCGGTTCAATATCGGATGTGTTTGGAAAAATCCAATACCCCCCTTTTCCATCATTTTTATTCGGATCCCAATACCCCGCCTTCATCCATTCATTGTATGTTGGCATCCAATATCGCGAATGCGGATTATGTACTTGTTGATGCAACCAGTTTCCTTTTTCATCTTGCACAAATGTAGAAGTATCATACACTCCGTTCTCATACGCCCATTCTTCCTGAACCTTTCCGTTATGCAGCCAATTGATATACCTTGCTGCATACTCCCACGACATAGATGTTGGCTCATGCTCCGTGTGTCCGTCACGAATATGCACCTGCCCAAATGCTGCACGAATACCAAACCCGGTCAATCCCAAAGAAGCTATAGGATTGCCAGTGTTCTTCACTTCAATAGGGTAATAGGCCTGAACAAACTCAAGATATTGCCCAAGCGTAACCTCTGTCGTTGCCATACGAAACACATAATCTACACTTCCAAACTGAAAATCCGATGAGTGAGGCGTTTCACTTGGAATCGTATCTCGGTTCCCTGGATCTCCGATCGTGACGAAGTCAAACCCGTAATCGGGGGCATCTTGAGCGATGGCTGCGTTTGCAGATAGGCAAATGGCGAACATGCTCATACTGACCATTTGCTTTCTCATACGCTTCTCCTGGCTTGAAACTCGCTTCTGAACTTTATACTTATCGGACACTCGTGGGTGTGTTCGCGATGTGTTTGCCGTACTCGTCGGCGAAATGGGGGTCGGTGTATGTTGGTTCGAGGGTACACGATGCGCAACTATCTCTTATCAGTGTGCTTATACTTCTTGAGGCTTCTCTGATAGGCCCAGTGGCTTTGGGGTGTGTTTGTGGCTTTGTCATCGTAGTTGAGAGTTATTTATGGGCAATCAGCCGACGAGTGGGTCGGGGGACAAATCGAATCGTGGGTTGAACCCGCAACACTTGGGCGCCAAACGCAAGGTGGTGGTTGTGCTTGGGATGCACCGCAGCGGGACGAGTGTGCTTACGGGCACGCTTGGATTGCTCGGTGCGGGGATGCCTCGCGAGCCGATCCCGGCAGCGGACGAAAACCAGACTGGCTATTGGGAGCCGGGCTCGATTGGAACGGTTCATGACGCGTTGTTCGCGGAGCTTGGGCTTGGGTGGAGCTTGCCGTTTGTTGACCCGGCGAGTGCTCGCAATGTTCTTGATCAGCTCGGATCAGAAACGAAGATCGCACACTGGGTCGAGAAGCTTGTTGAATGTGTCGAAAACGAATACGACCCTGCTCCGGTGATCGTGATTAAAGACCCTCGGATGTGCCGACTGATGCCTTTGTGGCTTCGTGTGTTTGAGGAGCTTGATCTGGAGCCGAGCTTTGTGATTCCGATTCGGCACCCAGCAGAAGTCATCGGCTCGCTCAAAGCAAGAGATTCGTTTGACGCTGGGCGATCGATGTGGCTTTGGATGGATCATGTGCTTCGGGCCGAGCATGACACGCGGGGGATGACTCGTGTGGTAGTGGAGTATTCACAACTGCTCACGAACTGGCGAACAACGATGACTCGGATCAATGATGCGCTCGGGCTGGATTTACAGATTGAACAACGCGGGGATGAAGTTGATCGATTTATCTCCGCCCGATATCAGCATCATAAAGCAAGAACGACCGATCATCAAACGCTGCCCAATGTGGTCGGGGATGCGCTCGGTTTGTTTGAACAGGCTGCGGCGTCAACCCAAGGGATTGATACCGATGGGTTTGATCATGTGTCCGAAGCGTTTGATGAGGTCCGCCAGCTCTCGGCCCAGTGGCTGATTGATACGGAACATCGTGCTGATGATGCACACACGCACAACCAAACGCTTGTTGCGCAAGCTCAAGTAGTTCAAAGCAAACTCGATAAATCTGTTCGACAAGCTGAAACAACCAACACGCAATACACAGCCAAGATCGCTGCGGGACAGGCGATACTGCAATCGCTGCGTCAAACAAATAGGACGCTTGCCAAAGAGCTCAAGCATACCGAATCGAAGCTGCTTCTTCAGACCCAACGCTTTAGCAAACAACTCGGTGAGCAGGCTGGCGAACATAAAGAATCGGTTCGCAACTCCAAGGCACAAGCCGCCAAGCTCGAAAAACTGGAAAAGCAAATCAAGGCAATGAACATCGAGCATCAAACAATGCTCGATCAAGCTCGCGATCTTGAAGAGGCACTCTCCCAAGCATCTGCTGACGCTCAACACGCTCGTGATTCTGCAAAGGCCCAAGCTCAAATAGAATCGAATGCGAGGGAGCAGGTTGAAAAGCATGCGCAAGCACTTGCTCAAGAAGCCGCAGTTCGATTTGAATCGCAAGATGTCCAGCTTAAGCTGAACAAGCACGCCCATGAGGTTCGCCAAGCCCAACAGGAGCATGACCAGATCATTTTGGCTGAGCAAATTCGGGAGCTCAACAAGCGAACCGTTTCGCCTTGGCGTATCCCCATGAAACTCGCGATGAGTTTCGTACGCTGGCCTTCGCGTCATAGCCGACGACTTACTGAAGATGTTCGACTTGTATCCGCTTCGAGTTTGTTCGATGCGCAGTGGTATATTGCCAAGTATCCTGATGTTGCTGCTGCGGGTGCTAACCCTGCAATGCATTATGTTGGGCAAGGATGCACCGAGGGGCGCGAGCCTTCGCAGTGGTTTGATGCTGCGTGGTATCTTGAAACCCACCGCGATGTTGCTGCATCAGGGCTGAATCCGCTTGTGCATTATTTACGGACAGGATGGCTTGAAAAACGAGCCATTCGTCAAGCCTACCTTGCACCAGCTACTGAAGATGCGCCGGCGAACCAGCGCCCGGCCGAATCATCGAATGGCTCATCGCTCTCGCAGGTATTGGTTGATATCCGTGACCGTTCATCTGCTGATTTCCCGCTTGTGGAGGTTGATCCGGTTCAGCGGGCGAAGACGACTGCGGTTGCTTTTTATCTCCCTCAGTTTCATCCGATTCCTGAGAATGATCAATGGTGGGGCAAAGGGTTCACCGAGTGGCGCAATGTTGTGCGTGCCAAGGCTCAGTTTGGCGGCCATGATCAGCCGATCGTCCCTGGCGAGCTTGGCTATTACGATCTTCGCTTGCCTGAGGTGCGCCAACACCAGGCCCAACTCGCGCAGAAGCACGGGATCGGCGCGTTCTGCTATCACTACTATTGGTTTAATGGCCGACGGGTTCTTGAACGACCGCTTAATGATCTGCTCAGTTCTGATAAGCCTTCGATGCCGTTTTGTATTTGCTGGGCGAACGAAAACTGGACGCGACGATGGGATGGGCTTGAGCAAGAGGTGCTTTTGCACCAGAAGCACACGCTCCAATCAGACCGCCAGTTCTTCTTGGATCTGATCCCGACGCTTGAAGATAAGCGATATTTGCGTGTCGATGGCAAGCCTGTGATCGTTGTCTACCGTGCTGATTTGATGGCCAACGCCCAAGACACGGCTGCGGTCTGGCGCGACGAAGCGCGACGAGCGGGGCTTGGCGATATCCATCTTTGTGCGGTGCGATTCCGAACCGATGACCCTCGCCCGCTCGGGTTTGATGCGGCGATTGAGTTCCCGCCTCACCATTTCCCGGCACCCGAGATCACACACAAGGTGACGAATCTAGATCCGGCGTTTGACGGGCGTGTTTTGGATTGGGCAACGGGAGCCGCGGAGCTGATTCGCAATCCGATCAAAGCGGACTATCGGCTGTACCGATGTGTGAACCCTGGCTGGGACAATACCGCAAGGCGAATGAGCTCGGCATCGATTTTTACCGGCGCGACGCCTTTGCGATATGAAGCGTGGTTACGCAGCGCGATCAACCAACGCCAACCCGACGACGGCGTGCATGACAACCTTGTGTTTATCAACGCATGGAATGAATGGGCAGAGGGCGCGGTGCTTGAACCAACCTCTACTTGCAACATGGGCATGCTCAAGGCGACCGCTCGGGCAATGGGGCTTGAACCCAGCATCGCGGCTGAACCGATCGATGAATCGGCAAGTGAATCCTCAATCTCAAATGGGATCGTTAAAAGTGATGTTGTCATCGAAGCTTCCCCAGTCAAGGAAGACCCGGTCTTGACCGATCGGCTCAAGCGTTTTGTTCGGCGTAACCAAACGCTCAACACCATCGCCTGCCGACAGCCAAAGCTTGCCCAGAGCGTGCTTCGAGCGATCGAAACAGTTCAACCAACACACAGCAAGCCTGCATCGAACGGGCATGTTGAGGCTGCGATTGTCGAAGATAGCCCGCAGGTTCAATGGCGAGACTCGGGGCGTAATCAAACAGGAACACGCACCCCTGCCGTGTTTGTTTCGCACGATGCTGCCCGCGCAGGGTCGCAGCTTTTACTTCTTGAAATCGTGCGCCATGTTGCTGCTAAGGGGCAGTACGAGCCGTATGTCATCCTGCTTGGTGGCGGCGAGCTTGAACCAGAGTTCTGCAAAGTCGCGCGGTGCATCACGATCACCGATGAGGTTTCAAAGTTTGGATCGACTCAAGCTGCACTTGAGGGCGTTGTCCGATCGATCGCCCCTCTTGACCCAGCCTTTGCGATCTGCGCAAGTGTTGTTTCTTCGCCCGCAGCCCAAGCACTCTCGGCCCAGAACATCCCGGTGCTGACACTAATCAACGAGCTCGTCACCTCGATGGAAGCGTATGGAACAGAGAATGTTCGCAACGCTGTAGACGCGTCGCAACGATGTGTGTGTGTGAGTAACTTCTCGCGCACTGCGATGATCAATGCGTTTGATTTGGACAAGGACAAGGTCAACGTGGTCTATCCAGGGTATCTGCCGCACAACTCGACGCCACTCAATGACTCGAAGGCCAGTGCGAAGTTTCGAGCAAAGCATGGCATCCCGCAAAATGCCAAACTTGTACTCGGGTGCGGCACAGTACACCCGCGCAAAGGACCAGACCTCTTCATCCGCCTAGCGGCTAAGCATCTTGCGAGCAATGAACTTTGTAACACATGGTTTGTATGGATCGGTGCTGGCGACCCGGCGGATATGCGTTGGGCTCGCCATGATGTTGAGAGCGCAGGCATTGAGGATCGGTGTTTATTTGTTGGGCAGTTGCCTGAAGTCGGCTCGGCGTTTGAAGCGTGTGATGTATTTGCGCTGACTTCTCGCGAAGATCCTTTCCCGCTTGTCGGGCTTGAGGCCCTCTCGCGGGGTGTGCCGATGCTTTGCTTTGATGGCGCAGGGGGCGCACCTGAGATTGTTGAAGAGGATGCGGGCGCGATCGTTCCCTATCTCGATATCGAGGCGATGGAAAAAGCACTCGATCATTTGCTCACCGATGATTCGGCCTACGCCTCTGCGTCATTGGCTGCCCGCACAAAGGCACACGAACGCACACACTTTAACTACTATATGGATCAGCTCCATTCGCTGATCGAGGGCATGACCCAAGCGGCACACCTATGAACACACACGCCAAACAACACGAGCAATCGCAAGCGGACTCTTCGCTTGAGGGGATGCGCGTTGTCGTTGCTGGCGGCGGCGGGTTCATTGGCACAAACCTGATCCGTGCATTGCTCGCCCAGGGCGCCAATGTTGTTGGCTATGGCCGATTGCCAAGGTTCCCTGCTGCGATCAAAGATGCAAAGTGGGTCCAAGGCGATCTAGAGAACACAATCGCGATCAACGCGGTGCTTCAAGATGTTGATGTTGTGTACTACCTCGCGGGGAACGCCTCGCCTATGGATGCCGAACGCAGCATCTCGGATCATGTTCAAACCAATGTCCTCGGCGCGGTCCGGTTCTTCGAGCAGTGCGTTCAGAACAAAGTGTCAAAGGTCATATCCGTTTCTTCCGGCGGAATGGTCTATGGCCCGAATGCTGAGTTGCCTTCACAAGAAGCTTCAACGACGAACCCTTCAAATAGCTATGCACTCGCCAAGGTCGCGATTGAACAGTATCTTTCGTTGTTTGATAAGCGAGGTGATATCCAAGGGTTCTCGCTGCGTGTTGCCAATCCGTATGGGCCGTACCAACTTCCGCGTTCTGGACAAGGGCTCATCGCAACCGTACTGGATCGATTGCTTAGCGACAAACCCGTCGATATCTATGGCGATGGCGAGACGATCCGCGACTTTGTTCATATCAGCGATGTTGTTGAAGCAATGCTTCAAACCGGGAGCTATCGAGGATCGCAACGCGTGTTTAATGTTGGCAGCGGACAAGGCAGGAGCGTGAACGAAGTTCTTGAATCCATCGAAACGGTTCTTGGCCGAAAGATACAAATCACCCGACACAAAGCACGAAAAATAGATATCTCTGCGAGCATACTCGACGGCACACGCGCCAAAGTGGAACTTGGATGGGAGTCGAAGATCAAGTTTGAGGACGGACTTCACACCGCATATCAGTGGATGAAGTCTTATCACACCGCCTCAACGATTGAGCCAAGCCCGACATCAACCTTGCCAACTGCTGGGCCAATAGCCGGGCCAATCGCTGGAGGTGCATAATTATGCCCCCCCGCGTAAGCGTTGTCATCCCGAGCTATAACCACAGCCCATACATCGCCCAAGCGATTCGCTCTGCACTCGATCAAGATGTTGATGATCTTGAACTCGTGATCGTTGATGATGGATCGGCCGACGAGAGTGTTGCCGTGATTCGATCGGTGTTCGAGCAGTATCCCGATCGAAACACTCAGTTGATTGAGCAAGAGAACCACGGCGCCCATCATGCAATCATGCGAGGCATCGAGGCATCATCTTCGCCAGTATTGAGTATCCTCAACTCGGATGATTTTTATCTTCCTGGTCGGTTTTCTGCGATGCTCCCAGAAGTAGAAACCCACGAGTTTGCGCTCGCGTTTAGCAAGCTTGAGCTGATAGATGACCAGAGCAGACCCTTAGCGAACGATTCGGCCTGGGCAAAATGGTACAGCGAATCGCTGGAATACATCAACACAAACCCAACGCTCGGCTTCGCGCTCCTCGAAGCAAACTTCACGGTCACCAGCGGCAACTTTGTGTTTACGCGGTCCCTCTACAAAAAGCTCGGCGGCTTTAGCGAACACAAGTTTGTGCATGATTGGGATTTCTTGATCCGCAGTCTATGGCACACTGAACCAGTTTTGATCGACCAAGAGTTGATGGCCTATCGCACGCATGATTCAAACACGACCGAACAAGTTCGCCCGCTGCTCGAAAAAGAGTGCGATGAGGTGATCCAACGGTATCACGACATGTGCGAATGCCTGGGTACGCCCGCCAACTCGCTTGCCCCGCACCCTGATCACTGGGAACATTTTTTCAACCGCTTTGTCACCACGCGAAAAGCGTTCTGGAATACTCAACTCAAAAAACATCCCATCCAATCACTCTAAGCTGATGGCTTATTGCTCCGAAACATTCCACAAAGACTTTGCCAATACCCAACCCTAGGCGTCAAGCAGATCTGGCCCTCGTTGACTGCCCGCGAAACCCGAGCAATCATGCCTTCACTGTTCGCCTGTACATATTCATAAAGCTTAAGATCTTCATCATAGAGATCCGGCGCCTCATTGAGCAAATCAGACAAAACTCCCTGAGGCTCATCTAAAGAAACATTATCCCGAGGGATCTCAAGTGACTTTGTCCAGTTTGAGCTTATTGATTTCGCCAGTTTATCTATTTGATCCAGCGACACCGCTATTAGGCGGTCATTTTTAAGCTTCTCAATTGCTGCTCGTGCAGTAGGCTCACCCGATACAAACCGACACTGGATATTTGAATACACAGAATTTTTACGCAAGTAACCTAAGTAATCACCCGGCGTTGACACACAAAGATCTTTATGGTCTCGATGCCTACTGCTGTTAAAAAAATGATACTGCGAAATAATTCGATCTCGTGGCTCCCGAATAACGGTAAATGCCCAACCATCGAATCCGTGGTTACGGAATTCAGGAAATGGAATATGCCCCCCAACGACTTGCACCTGAGATTGGTTAATTTTTTTCGGGGCAGACCGAAATTTATCAAGAGATTTATTGCTGGTGAACATGACAACAGACTGCCTAAGCAAGGCTACTCGCAGAGCGTTCCCAAACGAAGTCCCACCTGTCTTTGGAATGTGCACAAATATCAGGGGATGCGGATGCTCTTGAAATGCCAAAGAGTTGTGGCAATTAGAAAACTCGTGGACCATATGAAATTATAGCATACAGATATCTTCGTGCGATGAAGACCACCGTTTGAGCATTTGCTCTCGCTCTTGATCTGTAAAGAAATGCTTGGTGTACACAGATTCAGCAAGACTATTGGCAACTTGATCAGGAACCTGAAACTGCTGAGCAACCCTCTGGTACTGCGATGCGTACCCCTTGCCCTTGCTTGTATTCTTTTGTAACATCTTCAACTTACTAAGCCCGAGAAATGAAGCAAGCGGCTGCTCAAGGCGATCGAGCGCATCGAGCCGATACACAAAGACCCGAAGACTCTGATTCTCCATCACCACAAACCCCGCTTGATGATCAAATGGCTTGTCGTAGATATCGAGCCCTGAATAGAACTGATGGTCAAACCAGTTGCAAATCACCCATGCATCACGCTTCAATCGGCTTTGAATCTCGGCGACCACCCCCTGGTCATCGGCGAGTTGTTTTTCAATCCCGTTTGATTCCGCCTCTTGGAAAAACCCCGAGATCACCCGTTCAAATGGATCACGAACGCCAACAACTACCGCTGCAGGCTTTGATCGATGATGGTTGAGCACTCGGCTGTAATGCACCCCAAGCGTTGGCATAGTTTTGTGATAGTGATCCGCCCAATGGACATGAACACTCTCCCCCCCGCCGGCCTGTTTGATCGCGTCGCGGATCGAGATCGACCCGACCTTTCCCATCTGAAACAAATGAACCCTCGCGTTCATGTGCTCATCGGTGATCTTGTTGGGGATCTTGTCCTCATACCGACCAACATACGCATAATGGACATTGGCATCATGCCGATTAGATAGCTCGAGCTGCGGATACCGCTGTCGATAAAACTTTGCATCGAGCGTGTCATAGAGATGCTTTGAGAATACCCGGCGCTGCCGATATCCATACTCTAGAAAGTGCTCGCGTGCGGTTTCAACTGTAATCCCAGCTCGAGCCAAATCGCTGTTCATCTTCAGATACGCCTGTGCATCGAACGCCTCGAGCAACTCATCTCGACGAGGATGCTCGTCGAGACTCTCAGGGATCGTCCCAATAGCCGAACGCTCATGAGGCTCTGACCACCGACAACTCCCAGCATGAAGATTCCCCGGCGTTACTCCGGGACGATGAAGATCGAAGTTGATCCGTTCAGGGGCTTTGTCCTGGGTTGGCTCTTTCTCTTTCGTACACTCGCCAATCAACGCAGGCTTGTGTGTCACACACACCTCGATATACTCCGCACGGATCCCCATGCTCAGATCATCAATACAGATCATCGTCGTCATCAAGCCGCACGCATCCATGACCCGCCGGGTGATGTCATAGCCCCAGCGAAAGGTCACCAGCGAGCCCGATGAATCGATTGGGTTCCCGTGATACTCTGGTTCACGGAGATGCTCGACTACCCCGTCTTCATGCAGTATCGCGCATCGTTGAGTCTGATCACCCTTATTGACCAAAGGCGTCGTAAAAATATGCGCCCCACCAGGACGCAGCGTTCTTGAAATCTCACGAAATGCTGCATCAGGGTCAAACACATGCTCCATCACATCTTGCGTAATCACAAGATCAAAGGCCTCGTCCTCAAATGTTTGATTCTCAAGATCCTCACTCTGATACGAACCACTCCGATGCTTTTTACCAAACGCAATCTTTGTATCATATTGAGACGCTGTGTAGTTCTTGCACTCTCGCCGCAAAGTCACACTTGTTCCCCGATTTCCAGGCGATGATTCATGAATCCGTAAGTCTCGCCAGTTGGGATAATACATCTCGATCACACGCATCAACGCCCGTTCTCGGGGGATTGAACCGCAGTTGTCACAGAGAAAGTGATCGCTGAGCCAATGTTCTTTGGATCGGAATGTCGTGTCCTGCCCGCATGCCGGGCAATGCCCATGAGCAACAAGATGATCAGTATTCATAGGGAATCATAGCCTCAAATAGGGATCATGATTCAGCTTGAACTATTGACGAGCTTACGAACAATACACTGACGAAATCGAACGCCCGCCGCAGTGTTCATCACCGGCCCCATCAGCACCTTCACCAATGGATTCCGCCAAACAGCCCTCGCAAACCGATAAACAACGGTTCGGCAAGGCCAGTTGACTCCTTCGTTTGAACCCACGGTTCGCCAGTCAACTTCGATTGTCTCTGCCCATCGATCAAGAAACCTGCGTTCATTGATTGCTTCGTGTGCATATCGCCCTGGGGTGGAGCCGCCGTGATGGACGATTACGCTTTGTCCTGCGATCCAAACCTGAGAACCTGCCTCGCGCACACGCTGGCAATAATCAACATCTTCCGAGCCTGTTCGATACCCTTCATCGAAGCCGTCGAGCTGATCATAGAGCGACTTTGGCGTAATCCAACAGGCAGCCATCGCAGCTTGGAGTTGGCGATCTTGTTGGATACCAGGTGTCGTGATCGCAAGCCCGTCATACAGGTTGCGTGGAATGCGATGTTCATTAAACACCACCCCAGCATGATTCACGGTTTTCCGGTTTGGAAACACATGAATATTGCCAACAACACCAACACTTGGCTTGGACTCTGCCAGTTCAAGCATCGGCTCAAGCCAGCCCGGTTCGAGAATAGTGTCGTTATTGAGCATGCACAGCCATCGCCCGTTCGCCAGCTTAGCCATCGCATTATTGTTGTGTGCATACCAGCCGTGCCCATCGCCGACAATAACCGTGATCCGATCTTCATACTCTGCGAGGAGCGCACTCGTGGAATCGGTGCTTGCATCGTCGAATACGATCACTTCAAAGTCTTGCCCGATCGTCCAATCTGTAGGCATCGACTCGAATAGCGATTCAAGACATGCGCGCGTATAAGAAACGCCATTGCGCACCGGGATGAGAATGGAAACTTCGATTGGTCGCCCTCAATTTTCAGACACTCAGTTGATGACTCTTACAAGCTTCGCCGAGCGATGATCACACTCTGATCGAACTTGCCGTGCTCATGAGCATGGATGAACTCGATGCGATCAAAGAACTTGCTCCAATGACGCTCGATAAACTGTTTGGGTACGATCGCCTCACCATAATATCCGCCTGCGAGATTCTTCCCCCCGCTTCCGGCGATATCAAAGCAAAACTCGCCCGCATCATATCGACCCAACCATGCCGAGGTATCCATGAACGCCGCTGCGGCACCATTGGCATGCGCCGGCAGATCCTTGCGAGATCGCAACTCTTTGACCATCGTGATAAATGATCGAGGACGAGTGGTGACCGCGAGCACGCCGCCAGGCTTGAGCTTCGATGCCAACTCTTCAACCCACGCCATGTGATTCTCTTGGGAAAGATGACTAAATACAGAATATGCAAAGATCAGATCAAAGGACGCCGACTCGAGCTTCGTTGGAGGCCATGGCTCAACACACGAGAACTGACAACTCAGCCCGCTCTGTACGCACATATCGAGCACTCCCTGCTGTACATCAGCCCCGGCAAGATTCTTGATTTGTGTATCTCTGAGCAAAGTCTGGGTGATCCGTCCCCAACCACACCCAAAGTCCAAAATGTTCATGTCAGGTTTACTCAGATCAAACCCGCACCGCTCGGCCCCGTCACGCATAACACTGATCGCGCTAAGTGCTTGATTCAATCCATCGTCGCCGCTCTTGCCGGTGTACTGCATCTGAAGCTGCTCATCGGGAAGAGTCGGGAGCAAACTTGTAATCTGAGGTATTGTCCTGCGTCCTTGGGTGAGCACCCAAAGCCAGAGCTCATCAGAGCAGCCGCCAAAGAGATCATGCAACGAGGCATCCTCAGGCAGTTGCGCAATGCGATCTTGGACCTGACTCTCAAACTTGGAATTGATAAAACTGCTGATCATTTGATGTAAAATCCTTTAAAAACGCACTCAAGCAGAGGCTCTCGATACTAGTCATCGAGCACAAGGAATGCCTATACCCGCTCCACCGCATGTACCAGACCGTGCTCTAGCTCCACGAGACGATCGCACAAATGCCTTGTCTGAGCCTGTGAATGCGTAACAAGCACAACCGATTGCCCAGATTTAATTCTTGTAGTCAGTGTCTGCTCCGACTTCTCACGAAACTCTTGATCACCCACCCCAAGCACCTCATCGATCAACAGCACATCGGGACGCGTAATCGTAGCGATCGCGAAACCGAGCCGAGCACGCATCCCTGTCGAATAAGTCCGCACCGGCTCGTTGAAGAACTCGCCGATGTCTGCGTACTCACGGATCTCATCGACTCGGCTCGTCACCTCTTTGCGGGTGAGCCCTTGGAGCATTCCGCTCAGAATCGCGTTTTCGTGTCCGTTGAGTACAGGATCAAAACCGGCTTGCAACGCCAAGAGCGATACGGAGTGGCCGTTGTTGATGACTTCGCCTTGATCAGGATGCAATATCCCGGCGAGCACACGCAAGAGCGTCGATTTTCCTGCACCATTTCGGCCAAGCACGCCAAGCGTTTCGCCAGGGAAGATTTCAAGATTCACCGATTCCAACGCTTGGTAGTAGGACGATCGGCGAAAAATACTCCCCTTGCGTTTGTACCGCACACCAACATCAACAAGTGAAACGACAGGCTCCATGACCACTTACTCCATCACCGCACGAGGATACACATACCGTAATCGGTGATACATCACCACGAGCAAGCCGCAAGCGATCGCACACAACACGCCTCGCCATGCGAGTCCCGAGAAATCTGGAGCAGCCTGATCAACAAGCACCTCCCGATAGCACTTAATCAAAAACGCGACCGGGTTGAGCAAGAATAGGCTGTGCCATTTTTCGTCGATGGTGCGATAGTCATAAAAAATACCAGACAAGAACATCAACAGCGTGAGCCCTGTGGGCACAAGATTCAATAAATCTCGCACAAAGGGCATGATCCCCGCGACCGCCAACGACGCAGCTGTGGTAAACAAGAGTTGGACAAGCATGATCGGTAAAAGCATCAGCCAATGCGAGCCCGGCCCGATCCCGTTAAACCACACAAAGCCCATGAGCAAGATAAAAACCGGGATCTGTTTGACCGTCGCCTGCACAAGCATCACCATTGGGAACATGATCGGATGCACCCCGACCTGAAGCATCAAACTCTGCCCGCCGAAAATACTCCCGCTCGATGCGCTGATCGCTTTGAGCGTCCACATCCAGGGGATTAATCCGGTCATCAACAGAACCGAATAGTTCTCGCCCCCACGATTGAGCAACAACCCAAAAACAAGCTGATAGACCGCCATATACATCAAAGGCTCAATCACCCACCACCCAAAGCTCAGGTAGTTTCGCCGAACCTCAGAATGCAGATTAAACATCGCCTTCGTCCAGATCAACCCGAACAACATCATCAAAGGCGACTGGCTAGGCTTGGCATGAACAGCTTGGTCAGCTTGATTCGCTTGGTTCGTTTCGATATGCTCATCTGGTGATATATATTCTGGGCCATATTTGAGCTTGAGAAGCAAATCCTTGGAAAGCGCATTGTCTCCATCCAAACTCGCAGCCTGCGCCCCGCGTTGATACCCGGCTTGCACTTCTGGAAACCGATCACGCAAGATCCCCCACCGCCTTTGGGCTTCTTCATACTTTTCAGCATCCATCGCCAACTCGGCGTATCGCTTGAGTAGGTTGGGGCGATCGGGCGCGCATTCAATCGCCTTGCATAGGCATGCCGATGCTTCTTCAAAGTCTTCACGAAGCTCGGCAAGGTCTGCACTGATAATCCATGTTTGCGGGTTTGCTGCATGCAGTTCTTGAGCCTGCGAAACAAGGCCTTGAGCAATCGGCCATTGCTTATGTTTGATGGCGAGTTCTGCTGGAAGAATCAACGCACTGGGATGATTTGGATATTTGTCTTTGGCAATATCGATCAAGCCTTGAGCCTGATCGAGCTCGCCAGCACGCAAATGAGAAGCGATGCCCTGGAACCAGGGTGCAGGATGATCTGGATAGACCTTGCGCATCACACGCCAACGCACACCAGCAACAGACCAATCCCCATCGCGCATCGCATCACGAGGCCACTCAAACGCAACTTCAGGATCAAGATCTTCGTTCATAGCCGATGGACAACCGACTCGCGGAGATGAATCTTGGGCATTCGATCGAGTTGCCTGAGATAAATCCCTCTTCATCTGGAAAGTATAGACACGAATGAACGATCAAAAACCGCGTTCTCAAAACAGCACATCCCAGCAACTCGCTTTCTAAAAAGCATTTACGAACCAACACTCTCAAGTTTGCAATAGCTGGCTTTTTTTGGTACAGTCGCCCAATCAATCGCCAGCATTCGATTTGGCGTATTGAGCTTGGCTTCTGAGCCAACACCAGTTCTCGCGTACCGTATGCGAGACAGAAATATGGAGAGGGGTTGCCCCTAAGAGGGGAACCCGACAACAGAAGAGGGGTATTCACCATGTTCAAGAACACATGGATCGTGGCTGCAGCAGCAGTCGCGACAGCGATCTCACCGACATTGGCCGATGTTGGACCAGGAGATTGCGACGGAGAACGGCCACAGTTTCAAGATGATAAGTATCAACTCTTCGGAGGCGGCCAGATCGCCGTGGGTTCGCAATGGCGAGCAGATAATCTACAAGGCGTGCTCAATGTGTACGACCTTACCGATCAGACAACCGCACCGCTTGGTGTGAGCTGGCTCACCAATGTCTACTCTCATCCAGATTGGATTCGCTCGCAGATGGGGCAAATCTTTGGCGTCGCACTCGATGACCAAGGCAACATCTTTGCTGCCAACTCGTCGATCTATGGCGTCGACATTATTGGTGCAATCGGTGGAACCCCCGCACAGGTGTTCAAGATCGATTCCGTCACCGGCGTCCCCACCGTCTTCGCCACCCTGCCCAACACCAGTGCCCCGCTGATCGCAGCCTCGCCGTTTGGTGTTGCAGAATCATATCCTGGGCTTGGCAATCTCTGCTTTGATGTGGTCAAGCAGATGGTCTATGTCTCAAACTTTGAAGACGGGCGGATCTATCGCATCGATGCTTCGGGCGTATGCCTGAGCACCTGGGATCATGCAACGGGTATAGTCTCGGACTGTACCCCTGAAGCTGGAGATCTCCCGGGCGCAGCCCCCCTTGGTGAGCGAGTTTGGGCGGTTCAGTCTTTCAACGGGCGCGTGTACTACTCCATCTGGGTAGAAGACCAAGGTGCTCAATCAGTCGCAGGTGCCAATCAAGTCTGGTCGGTTGCCTATGACGCATTGGGCGATTTTATTGGCGGAACAGAGCAACTCGAAATCACCATCCCCGCATACTTAGGTAATTATTCGAACCCTGTTTCCGACATCGCATTCTCGTCCACCGGCAGAATGATGGTCGCTGAACGCTCGATGCAAACCGATTTGGATACCGGACGATTCAACACCATTCCGCATCAATCGCGGGCGCTCGAATACATCTGTGATGATCAAGGGCGATGGATCCCATCGCCAGATATTTACAATGTCGGCGCAGGCGTACCGAGTGCAGACAGCGCAGGCGGGTGTGACTATTCATACGCTGGGGCTCCAGACGATCGCGTCTGGGTAACTGGTGACGCACTCACACTTGGCGTGCCAAACAATATCTACGGCATCCAAGGGCTCCCACAAGGTGGCGGCGATATGCCAGATTCAATCCTGATCGACATGGACGAAGACACTATCGATCAAGACAAACGAGGAATCGGCTCGGTCGAAATCTCATGCCCCGGACCAATCCAAGGCCCATGTGCAACCATCACCAATGAAGAACTCTTGTGTGATCTCGATACATCAGGCAACTACACACTCACCTTCGACCTGACGAACAACTCGGGTCAAGATGTGCAATACCTGCTCGTGCTTCCAGATGCCGGCTTTAGTATCGTCCCCTTCGGGATCATCACACTACCGAGCCTGCTTCTTGATGGCGACACCACACAGGTCACGCTCACATTCAACGGCGGGCTGCCCGGCGATGAGCTCTGCTTCACGCTGAGCCTCAACACCGCAGACTTTGAAGAATGTTGTTCGATTGAACACTGTATCATCGTCCCCGATTGTGACTGTGCCCAGATTCATGACGAACAAATCGACTGTACGGTTGATGGCGTCGCAGGCTGCTTCACTTATACATTTGATGTCGACAACCTCACCGGCGACGACATTTTCTACTCGTATTTCGTTCCAATATCACCCGCCGGGATCACCATCGATACTGGCAATGTTGATTCGAGCCGATGGGACTACCCGCCGATGCTCAGCTACGGCACAGAAACCGTAACACTGACTATCTGTGGTGCAAACCCCGGCGAAGAAGTCTGCTTCTTGATGACCATGCACGACGCATCGCTTGAAGAGTGCTGCTCGATCGAAGTTTGTGTCATCGCACCAGATTGCCCCAACGGCACAACTTGCCTGGCCGATCTCAACAGCGATGGCGTATTGAACTTCTTTGATATCTCCGCGTTCCTCAGCCTGTTTAGTGCTGGCGATCTTGCAGCAGATTTCAACAGTGATGGCGTGATCAACTTCTTCGATGTCTCGGCATTCCTCGGGCTCTTCAGCCAAGGCTGTCCATAACACATCGATCGCTTCTGCGAATACAACCTCACACCCCTTGGATCGGTTGATTCAAGGGGTGTTTTTTTACATAAAAATCGGCACCCATACTCAATGGATGCCGAAAGATAAAACCAAGTTTTCAACCATCGATCTTACGGACACCCTGCCGAGAACGCGACGAGGAAGGCCGAGATATCGAAGAAGTTGAATAAACCGTCGTCATTAAAATCGGCAATCGGATCCATCGCAGAGAACAAGCCCAAGAACGCGGAGATATCAAAGAAGTTGAGGAAGCCATCACCATTGAGATCTGCATCACAAACGACAGCAGAACTCACCCCTGCCCAGAACCCGCCGGTAAGCGAGAACGAGCCGCCAGTCATCTCGGCGCCAGCATCTGGCTGGCCGATGGTGCCTGCGAGTTCGTACGAGCCGCCGGCGGTTGAGCTTGTGCCCCCCGCGTCGATGGTGTACGAAACAATTTCAAACGCCCCACCGCTCGGGCCGGCGGTTGCACCGGCGGCCGCGATGGCAATCGAAGCCAAAGCTCCAGCAACAAGACGACGAGTATTCATATTCGATCTCATAGTTCATTTCCCTCTTTCGCCCCAAGTGTACCACAACAGCAACAAGTTTCACACGAAATTCGATGCCAGAATACTAATTTTGGCCTCTGAAGGAGCAAAATGGCACAATTCAAATGGTTATGGACACCCGGCAGCAAAGGCTGCGAGGAAGTCGGAGATATCAAAGAAGTTGAACAACCCATCGCCCGTAAAATCGGCAGATGGATCTGCATCCGCAAAGGCCATCAGGAAAGCAGAGATATCGAAGAAGTTCAATAACCCATCGCCGGTCAAATCGGCGGGACAACAATCTAGATCAACCGTAACTCGATTGCTCCTCACACTCCCAATAGGATTTGAAACAATCACCACAAATCGGGCATTACTCACTCTATCTCCTCGATCAAATCCGGATACATCGAGAGTTTCGGCACCAACTCCCTGAACATTTATTTCAAACCCCGTGACAAGTTCAGTGAATATGCCATCAGCTAAATTCACATAAATCCCGCTATTCTCAGGCGACTCAACTTGCCAGAAAAAATCAAAGGGCCCCTCCCCACCTATGACTGATTCAACTGACAACGAACTAGACATGCACACCAAGCTGTCAATCACCCCATTAACCGAGATGACCACAGATGGAGTACTGATACCAAACACAACATTATCTAGGCGCTCGGTTTCATCGCCAGATGCATACTCGCCTCGAATCGCAAGTTTATCAATATTACCAAATACTTGCTCAAAGTCCTCA
The DNA here is from genome assembly GCA_024280755.1 of Planctomycetota bacterium. Taxonomy (GTDB): domain Bacteria; phylum Planctomycetota; class Phycisphaerae; order Phycisphaerales; family UBA1924; genus UBA1924. The sequence goes on along the minus strand of JAJRPN010000028.1, from coordinate 101,594 downwards.
GCAGTAGCCAGTTCTTGATCGCTTCCCCTTGTCCATGCCGGAGAAGGTAAAAGCGGTATTGAATGATGTCTCCACTCTCCACCCGTAATAGGCAACTTTGCATTGTGATAAAGCAAGACTTCCCCGTTGGCACCCAAAACACGAACAAAGCCCGGAGCCCCACCGTCTGGCACAGTTGAACCACCCGGGCTTGCCCAAAAATCCAACTCTAATGTTCGACCGATAGCGCTTGATTGATCGCCACTGAATTTTTCTGGCGCAACAAAAATATGCTCCACGCCTGCAGTGTTATCTTCTGCTTGAATACATTGCGGGCTATCTCCAGGAGAATCATACCAACTGAGAGTTGCACTACCAGCTATTGTCCACCCATCGACATCCTGTTCAAAGGTACTCATCGGACCGATTGGCGGGCCAAGAATTATAACATTATCGATATCAAGATCTTCAACCCCTTGACGATACTCAGCATTTATAAAAACCTCAGTCAAATTGGCAAGTACATCACGAACCTGACTCTCCGTAGCATAAGCCCCCTCACATGTTTCGAATCTCCAAGCACCTTCAATTAGTGGCACCCACGACGCACGCCACGCCCACGATGGGCGAGCCTTTGAATCACCAATAAGTGTTACCACTTGCCCCTCTACAACTCCTTGCAAATGGACATCTCGGGCACTAAAAAAACTAGCGCCAGGAAACATCCGCCTGTCGTACTTTAGAAATCCACCATATGCGTTTGAAAAATCGCCCTGAAATAGCAAACTCGCACGAAAGAAAGGCTTAATTCCAGAAGACGCGGGTTCACGATAAGTAAAATATCCTCCGGGCAATCCACCCGATGCCACAAATGACCCGCTGAAGCCCCCTTGAGGAGTCAGTGTCGAACATAAACCAGTGAAATCTTGCCCAACCCAACCTTCTGTATCAGTGTCAAATCTACTCGATGCGAGACTCTGTTGTCCGTAAGCTCCTGCTGTCACAGCACCGCCAACGACAAAGAAACCAAGTCTCGCAATAGTCTTACTCTGTAAAAACATTTTCTTCATCTCTATCCCCTTACGAGTCCCTCTATTCAAAACCACAGCCATCGACACCAATCGCTCGCAGTTTGCAACCCACCATACCCGTCCGAGAACTCGCTGTCAACAGCAAAAACGCCCCGGTCCGGGGCGTTTTCTATGAATCTATTGTTTGAAAAAAGAAGGTTTTACCCGTTCCAACCCGCCTTAAAATTGTTCAACGCCTCAACAAGTTGCTTCTCAATATCATCATTGAGCGCCTTCGCTTCGTTGATGGCATCCCACACACCCTTGGCTGAAGTTTGGAAGTATTCGTGCATTGCTTTTTCGAATGCGGCGACCTTGGTCAACTCGACAGTATCAAGGAAACCCTTAGTCCCCGCATAGATCGAGATGATCTGGTTGGTTACATTCTGAGGCACATACTGAGGCTGCTTGAGCAACTCCACCATACGAGCACCGCGATCGAGCTGAGCCTTGGTCGCTTTGTCAAGATCAGTACCAAGCTGAGCAAATGCTTCGAGCTCACGATACGCAGCCAAGTCCAATCGCAGTGAACCCGCGATCTTCTTCATGGCTTTCACCTGAGCAGCACCGCCTACACGCGAAACCGAGATACCCACATTAATCGCAGGACGAACGCCTGAGAAGAAGAGTTCTGGTTCGAGGTAGATCTGGCCATCGGTAATCGAGATTACATTGGTTGGGATGTATGCAGAAACATCGCCTTCCTGTGTTTCAATAATTGGCAACGCAGTCAATGAACCCGCACCATGCTCATCGGAGAGCTTGGTTGAGCGTTCGAGCAATCGGCTATGCAGGTAGAACACATCGCCTGGGAATGCTTCACGCCCTGGAGGACGACGGAGCAAGAGCGAAAGCTGGCGATAGGCAACAGCCTGCTTAGAAAGGTCATCATAAACAACCAACACATGCTTAGGATACTTCGCACCACTGGTGAGAGTCTTGCCCTCTTCTTTGCCCGACCACATGAAGTGCTCACCCATCGCGGTGCCCGAGTAGGGAGCGATGTACTGCAATGGTGCAGGGTCAGATGAACCCGCGTTGACGACGATGGTGTAATCCATCGCGCCGGCATCACGCAGCGTCTGGACCACGCCTGCAACCGTTGATTCTTTCTGACCAACCGCAACATAGATACAAACAACCGCGTCGTCTGTGCCCCAGTATTGCTTCTGGTTGATGATCGCGTCGAGTGAAACCGCGGTCTTCCCAGTCTTGCGGTCACCAATGATCAACTCGCGCTGCCCGCGGCCAACAGGGATCATCGCGTCGATCGCTTTGATGCCGGTTTGCAGTGGTTCGTGAACTGGCTGACGAGCAGCGATGCCCGGAGCGATGATGTCAACGAGTGCGGTTTTGGTGTGGCCTAGTGCGGGGCCGCCATCGATGGGATTGCCCAATGGGTCAACCACGCGCCCGAGGAGTTCTTCGCCAACAGGCACTTCAAGAAGCTTACCAGTCGCTTTGACGGTGTCGCCTTCTTTGACCGTGAGGAAGTTGCCGTAGATGATGGCACCGACGGTGTCTTCTTCGAGGTTCATCACCTGGCCCATGACGGCGCCTTCTGAGGATTCGAACTCGATAAGTTCACCAGCCATCGCCTTTGAGAGACCATAGATGCGAGCAATACCGTCGCCGACTTCGACAACGCGCCCTACTTCTGAGATCTCCAGCTCGCTGGAAAAGTTTTCAATTTCTTGCTTGATTACTGAGACGATTTCATCGGTCTTGATCTTCACGGGAAGCTCTCCTGCGTTGTCCAACTCAGCACCCGACAGCCGGGTGCTTTTTGGGCGTACGGTGCGTGAAAAAGGGGTTTCAAATGTCCCAAGATCGGAAAGAATCCCGATCGATATGGGAGGGAAGGGTAGGGCACCAAAGACCAGAAGTCAGAGCTGGAAGTCTTGCAATTGTCAGCAGTTGAAATTATTGAGACTCAGAGACAAATCGGCTATTCGCCCGATTATTCATCCACCGGCTCGCCCGAAGCAGGATTCGCCCCGACGAGCCGAGAAATCTGTAAATTGACCGTAAATTCGGCACTCTCGATTCGGCATCCCACTGGGAGCCCGAGGATCTGGGCGGGCTTGGAGCCAACCCCTCGCTCAAGCTCTTCAAAGCCCAACATGACAAAGGCTCTGGGCGAAACTGCTCCCGATTTGAGCAGTTCAATCGCGGCTGCGGGTCCAGAAATCTCGATATTGACCAGGTCTTTGTCCGCATCTGCGATCTGGACTCGCCATTTTCCGATCTCGGCAGGAGCAATCAGCACCTGGACTGGCAAGCGATCGAGCCTCATGGTCTCGCTCAGGGTGTGGAGCGTGACAAAGACATCAACATGAGCAGGTTCGATGACCGTCGCCCAGTTATTGCTGCCAATTCCAGCGATCTCGATCGCAATATCCGGGATCGTTTCTCGTCGCCCTTGGGCAAGCTGGGCAAGCTTGATCGCCTCGACCCGAACAACAGCTTCATTGGCATCCACCCCGGCAAGCACGCTCGAAGGCGCGACCACCCGAACGGTCGGCGGATCGGTCCTTGGTGCGCCATCAAGCTCGACACCCGCGGGCATATCGACCCGAATCGGGAACTCACGGGTCACCAGTTCATCAACCTGCACGAAGATAACTTCGGGTGTGACCTTTGAGATCACGACACCTTGAATCGCCATGTCGGCTGAATCTCGTAAGATCGAACGAAGATCGAGCGTGTGCATGCCCGGATTGGCGGGGATCTCTCGCCCGATGCGCAGCTCGATGCGATTTTGCAGCCTTCGGCTGAACCGATCAATCCCCGAAGTCGAGCCTTCGATCTCGATCGAGACCGTTCGTACAAGACTCTGGATCAACCCGTCGGTTGATCGCGACGCCTGGCGTACAACCAAAGATGCTTCTTCAAGCGAATCATTCGCCATCGGCACCGTCGTGAGAACGACTTGCGCCTCGAATGTTTGTGTACGCACCATCTTTGATTCGGCAAGCAACCAGACCATTACAGCGATGAGTGTTACTGAGATAAATGTTTTGAGATGCCCAACGAAGGAGCCTGATTCTTTCATCAGCTTGCCCCCCCCGTCTGCTTGGTGTCCCCAGCTTTGAGATCGCTAACCATAAGTGATTCGTCAGGAGCGATCTCCTCACGCGAGATAGCATCTTGATCGTTGGCAAACCCTGACTGCTCATCGTCGACGACCGAAGCGGTTTCCTCTGTATGCACATCATCGAGTGTTTCGTGGTGTCCGAGTTTCTCACGAAGCACAGATTCAAGATCGTTGGGATTGATGGGCGCACTGAGTACGCCTCGCTGGGCAATTCGGATCAGCCCAGATTCTTCCGAGACTACCACGACGATCGCATCCGAATCTTTGGTCACCCCGACAGCTGCACGATGGCGCGAACCGAGCGATTGGTCTGGAACTTCGGTCGGCCCAGCCATCGGAAGCTGGACGCCCGCCGAATGGACCGTCTCATTACGGATCACTACCGCGAGATCATGCAAGGCGGACCCGGGATGAAAAATGGTCTGGATGAGTGCGGCGGAGATATCCGCATTGAGAATAGTGCCGCCCTCGATGACTGCTTTGAGCCCGACACGCCTTTCGATGACAATAATGGCACCGAATCTCGCTTTGGAGAGAAAAGCACATGCAGGAGCCAGTTCGCCCGCAACTTTGGCAGCGCCCTCGTACCCGCCTTGCAAAAACCGGGTCTCGCCGAGTCTGATAAGTGCCCTGCGAAGCTCAGGCTGAAAGATCACCACGAGGGCAATGGCAATGACCGCGAGCATGCGATCATACAAATACGACATGCGGACAAAGATATCATCGCCAAAGAACCGGACGAAGAGCGTCCCGACAATGAGGATAAAAAGGAGCCCTTTGAGCGCACGGGCTGCCCTGGTGCCTTGAACAAAGCGAAAAACCGCATACACAACCAGCCAGATCAAGACCAGTTCGACAGCGACCTCCCACCATGAGTAGGAGCTGAGCCGATTAAGCAGGTCATTGAACCGATCTGATGATCCCAAATTGCTATCCTTCACCATCGCATTGTGTGCGATTATCATTGATTCTAACCATTTATCGCACGCTGTGCATTCAAACTGTTGCCCAAAGCGGATCAATATGCCCTATACGATCACCAAAATCGAAACAACCCCCAACCCCAACGCCCGAAAGCTGATTGTCGAGCCTTCGCCGGGCGCGATCCGTTCCTATTTCAAGGCAGACGATGCGATCGACGACCCCCTCGGGCATGCGCTCTTTGCGATCCCGGGGGTCACCAATGTGTTAATTCACACCGGGTTCATTTCGGTCTGTGTCTCGCCAGGAACAAACTGGAAATCGGTCACCAAAGCCATCGAGAGCACCCTCGCAAAGACCCTATGAACGACGCTAAGCTCACCCGCCAACTCGAAACCTGGTTCAGAGCCAATGCCCGCGATCTGCCTTGGCGTCTCGAAGCCCGCGATCCCTACCACGCGCTCGTTTCCGAGTGCATGCTTCAGCAAACGCAGGTCTCTCGGGTGCTTGAAAAATATCAGCCTTTTATCGATCGGTTCCCAACCGTTCAATCCCTCGCCCAAGCTCCCGAGGAAGAAGTGCTTGCGCTGTGGGCCGGGCTTGGATATTACCGCCGGGCAAGAATGCTCCACGCCTGCGCCCAAGCGATCGTCGAACATCACAACAGCGTTGTGCCTGATGATGTGAAACAACTCGAATCCCTCCCCGGCATCGGGAGATATACCGCCGGAGCAATTGCCTCGATGGTGTTCCATCAGCGTGAACCGATTGTCGATGGGAATGTCACCCGCGTACTGCTTCGATTGCATAATAAATCGGTGCCTCAGGCGGAGAAAGAAACTATCAAATGGGCATGGCAACGGGCGACGGAGTTGGTCATTGTAGCGGATAAACCCAATGTATTGAACGAGGCGATGATGGAACTGGGCGCGACTTGCTGCACGCCTAAGAATATACGATGCGATCAATGCCCATTACGATCGCACTGCCAGGCGTTGGAGGCTGGCACAACCGAATCGATCCCGTTGCCCAAGCCTCGCGCCAAACAGAAACGGATGTATTGCTCTACGATCATTTCGACTCAAGACGAATCGGTCTTACTCGAACAACGCCCGTCATCGGGGATGTGGGCCAATATGTTTCAAGCCCCCACCATCGAACGCGATGACCATCACCCGACCCCAGCCGAGATTGGCGAGGTTCTGAGCATAGATCATCAACAGCTTACCGAACTCGGGCGATTTACCCATATCACCACCCATCGAATCGTCGAGTTTGTGGTGTATGGTGCAATCGGCGTGCAAAGTACACCATCCAGAGCCTATCGAACACTTGAAGCCCTTGATCAGGTTGCAATTTCCAACGCTCAGCGGAAGGCGATGGCACTCGCGGGTATCCTTTGAGTATGCGTATCGCAGTGATCATCCCGGTGTATAACGAAGAGGCTTTGGTGCCTTTGCTTTTCAATCGGCTGATCAACACCCCCGTGCCGACGGCCAAAGACGGTACACCCTGCCAACGCATGATCTATCTGGTCAACGATGGCTCAACTGATCAGACAAAATCAATCATCGATCATTTCGCCAAACGCGACGACACCACAGCTCTCCACCTGCCGATGAACCTCGGCAAAGGATCTGCGCTCAAAGCCGGGATCAAGGCTGCGCTCGACGACAACGCCGACGCGATGATTATCCAAGATGCTGATCTTGAGTATGACCCGCACGAGCACGATGCGATGCTCAAACCGATTCTTGACGGGCGAGCGGATGCGGTGATCGGGACGCGGTTTCTTGGGCAGACCCACCGGGTGCTCTACTACTGGCACTCAATCGCGAATCGGTTGATCACGCTCACCTCAAACATGATGAGCAACCTGAACCTGACGGATATCGAATGCGGATTCAAGGCGTTCACACGCGAAGCGATCGAAGATATCCAGATCACCGAACTCCGCTTTGGGGTCGAGCCCGAGCTGATCGCCAAGCTGGCCAAAGCCCGTGTTGTTGATGCAACGACCAATACCCCTCGCCCGCTGCGGATCTACGAGGTCCCAATTTCATACGCTGGGCGTACTTATGAAGAGGGAAAAAAGATTGGCTGGAAGGACGGGTTCGAGGCAATCTGGTGCATTCTCAAATACAACTTATTCTGAGAAAAGGTAGAGGCCCACTCCATCTGCAAAGATGCGGTCATCTCTTGCGCTGGGGCGGTGGAGGAACAAGAACACAAGACACGGCTTGCCGAAGACGGTCAAGCCGTGGCACCCAGAGATTAACCCACCACGCGGGTAAAGCGTTCTAATAGGGCGTCGAGCTTGTCGGGGGTGTCGGCGTTGAGGGTGACATGCCCGATTTTTCGCCCGGCCCGGGGTTCTTTGCCGTACATGTGGACATGCGCCTCGGGGAGTGCATCGAGGGCGCCGGGGCGAGGTTCGTTGCTGATGATGTTCACCATCGCGCTATGGCCGACAGAATCGGTTGAGCCCAGTTCCATGCCCATTACCGCACGCATGTGGTTCTCAAACTGGCTGGTCTTTGAGCCTTCGATTGTCCAGTGCCCGGTGTTGTGCACGCGCGGGGCGATCTCGTTGGCGACGAGGTGAGCGTTGTCACCCTTGCCGATCTGGAAGAACTCGACAGCCAACACTCCGACATAGTCAAACTTTTCGAGAATCTTGCGGGCGGCTTCTTGAGCCTGGGTCGCCAACGCATCAGAAACATCGCGGGCGGGGGCTTTGGATACACGGAGGATGCCTCCGCGATGGACATTTTGGGCGAGCGGATAAAACGCGATGTTTCCGTGTTTATCACGGGCCGCGACGATCGAGAGCTCGCGTTGGAACTCGACGAACTTGTCGAGGATCGCGGGGACGGAGCCGATGGTCTTTAGGGCGTCGGCTGCATGGTTGGCATCGTTGATGAGGACCTGCCCTTTGCCGTCGTATCCCAGACGCCGAGCTTTGAGGATCGACGGGGTGCCTATGGATTGCAAGGCAGCGTTGAGCGACTCAACATCATCGACGGGTTGATACGCTGGGATCGCAATCCCAAGCTCTTGGAACATCGACCGTTCGATATGACGATCCTGCGCGACGGCTAACGCTTGGGTGCTTGGATGGATCTCGGCGATGTCTTCGATCACGGCAGCCGACGCGGAGACATTTTCAAACTCATAGCTCACCACATCCGACCAGTCGGCGAGGGCCTTGAGTGATTCGACATCGTCGTAGTCGCCCACGATCTGTTCGCAGACGGATCGCGCGCAGCACTCGGTGCTTGGGTCGAGCACGGTGCATTGGATCCCGAGGTGCTTGACCGATTGGGCGAGCATTTGGGCGAGCTGCCCGCCTCCGATGATTCCGACGCGTTGGATGGGCTGATTGGTAGTGATGGTGACGAATGCCTTATGAACGAGGATCAGGATTATCGAGCACGGTTTGCGTTTGTTTGGCGCGGAAGGCTCCGAGCTTGGTGTCGATCTCTGGGTACTTATTTGCCAAGATCGAGCCTGCAAGCAACCCGGCGTTGGCCGCCCCGGCTTTGCCAATAGCGACGGTGGCGACCGGAACCCCGGCGGGCATCTGGGCGATCGAAAGCAGGGAGTCCATGCCTTTGAGTGCTTTGCTCATGACGGGCACCCCGATGACGGGCAGCGTGGTCATCGCGGCGACCATGCCGGGGAGATGAGCCGCCCCGCCAGCGCCAGCGATGATGACCTCAATCCCGCGAGCTTTGGCCTCTTTGGCATGAGAAACGAGCAAATCGGGTGTTCGATGGGCAGAGACGACTTTGACCTCGTGGGGGATACCGAGTTGATCAAGAGCCGCGGCTGTGTGCTCCATGACATCGGGCCAATCGGATTTGGAACCCATGATGACGCTGACGAGTGGAGTGCTTGGGGTGGTCATGGGTGATGATATGCCAGTCGATTGGGTTAGGGCTCGGACGAAGCCGGTTCGACGAGGAGCTTGAATGTTGATTCGATGAGTTCGAATCCGGGATCGGTGAGCTCGGCGGAGGATTGGGCTTGGTATTTTTTGATCCCCAAAGTTCGGCCATCTTCAAGAGGGACAAAGAGCACCTGAAAATCATGCGCTCCCCAGAGTGGTTGCCAAACGGTCCCTTTGGCTCCGACTCCTTCGAAGCCGAGCCAACTATTCATCGGCGTGTGAGAACTCTTTGGCTTGGCATGCTTGCCATTCTCTAAAACAGCCGAGAGTTCTTTCTGAGGATCATCCTTACCGCCATTGCCGCCGGTTCGATCATAGATCGTGAAACGGATGTAGGATTTGCCAAAGGCCAGTTGTTCGACGGCCTGAAACTGAGCGTGGTTATCGAGAACTTCTGCCCAGTTTCCCGGTGCTTGGTGGGTGAACCAGTTTCGGGTGATCTGCTTTGGATACTCCACATCTGGTGCCACAACATCAACGCTTGATATGATCAATGAGTTGACGATCTGCTTCACCGCATAGAAAGATGCATCTTCGTAATGCTGGCTCGCCAATGAGCGGACCAAAACCCAATGGTCATGGTCTAATCCTGCGAGCAGATGGAATATTTTGTATTTCTTGCCCTCTTTTTGAAGTTCATACTCTTCGCCATACCCATACAACTCACCTAAATATACCTTGGGATGAACGGTTTTCTTCCCGATGTCATACCCCATCGTTTCGATGAATGCTAGATCGTGCTCGTTTGGATCAATTCCATCTAGGCGTAGCACTCGGATAAGCACTGAGGCGTCGGCGGTTTCTGATTTGACTTCGATCTGATCGATCGTGTGCTCATCGAGTGGCTTGGGTGGTACCACAGACCAATCTGCGGGATGATCAAATATGAAGCGATCGTCGGTGTGAGCAATAGGATGCTGGGTATCGGGAAGAAGCACGCCGCCGGTGGTTGTAAGTATGGCCCAGACGAGTGTCAACCGCCAAGACATTGGGATCAGTAAAAACAAGATTGTTGCCCAGATTGTTCGTACCTTGTAGCACGCAAGCACGCCGAGGAAGGCAATGATCGGCGCCAAGAGCATGAACAGCCCCACGAACAAGTTCACTAAATCCACCGGCAGACCCATGATGTCGCTGATCGTGTCGTACCGGATCGAGAAATACGCCAGCGCCAACAGTGAGGGAAGTTCATCGAAGACCCTTGAGAGACAAACTATCCGTGTGGATCGATGTCACTCGTTGCCTCGCACGCCACAAACTCTCAACCGAAGCCATGTCCAGAGCCCGCCAAGACCGTAGCCGATCGCCCCGTGAAGGATCCCCAAGCTGAGGATAATCATCCACACGGTTACCCACGAATCGATTACGATCGGCAATGAATCCGGTCTGAATCTGGTCCAGTTGGTGACGATATTGATCATCCCTGATGACCCGACAACCCACGCGGCCAACAAAACCCAGCCGACTCTCGCATGGATGCCCCAAGAGAGCATGAACTTGCCTGGACGAATGAGAATCATGAAGGGTAGGAGGAACCACGGGATAGACCCGCGAGATTCCTCGGCTAGAGATTGACGATAGCCGAACTCGCTCGATGTTTGTTGATCAGTCATGATTGAAGACATCCTGCATTAAAAACCAAATGAGCACCCAACGACGAACGAGCCCCAGGTTTGGGCGTCGGGTTGGGTCTCGTAAGATTCGGTCTCGAAGGATTGGGACCAGCCGAGATAGAACGCTTTGTATCGTGCTGCTATCCCGAACTTGGCTTGTGCAAGGAATGGTTCGGAATCGACCGATCGGCTGGTGGCGAAGGTGTTGCCATCGAGGAAAATGGAATGGGCGACCGCGTCGATTCCAACGGTGAAGTAGCCATAGATTGAACAAGCCGGGGCGTCTTGGGAATACCTACTGATCGTGTGATCTTTGAACCCGAGGAGTGATGCTGGACCAAAATCGTCGGGGATGTTGTACCCGGCGCGGAAGGTCAATCGCCCGCGTGCGCGGGTCGACACATTGCCCAGATCAAACCCAACGGATGGAAGCATCTCGAACTCGACGCCTGCGATATTGCCCGGCTCGCTTTTCCAGGTTCGGTCATAGCTGAAGTTGATGGTCATCTCGTTGGCGTGCTGGCTCGACCAGCCTTGGGGGGTATCTTGATCTGGGAAGAGGTTATGAACAAATCGCTGGACCCCCTCGGCTTGTGATCGCTCGCCGACAACACCGAGATCAAGCTCGAAGTGGTCATGCTTCTTCGCGTCGGCCCGTTGGAAGGAGAACCCGAAGTAGAGGTAGCCGCTATAGGGATGATCGCCGATGGCCGGGGCAGGATCGGTGATATCGATCCCGGTAAAAATTCGTTGTTTAATCGCAAGCCCAAAGCCAAAGCGTGGATCGGTCCATTCGCCTGCGGGTGCGAGTTTGGCTTTTAGGCTGTCGCTCAAGCCTGGATCGAACGAAAGCTCGACGCCGAAGCCGTTGGTGTAGAAGCGGTCGGTGTTGCTGACGAGGTTGGGGGCTGTGCCGTCGTTTTCCCAGTAGAATGTGAGATCTCTGCGTGCGATGTCTTTGAACGACCAGCGCGATGACGATTCATCAATGATGTCGCTCGCTGACGATTCTGCTTCAGGGGCTGCAATCGTTGGTGAATCCGTCTGCGCCCACAGCGAAGCTGTGCAGACACTCAATGCGAGAAGGTGGCGTGTTTGCATGGTCATACAATATAGTGTTTTTTCCAACTTGGCGCGCCGAATGGGATTATTCATTCACTCAAGATAATCCAAAGTTCAATATTCCTCATTGCCCCAGCGATCTTTCCATTTGGGCGGGTAGAGGATCCAGTCGCCGTCATATTTGGCTTGGTCTTCTTCGCTGAGCGCATCCCATTGGTCGAGGGTGAACCAAGTTCGGACAGGATCGACCTCATACTCGTCATAGGGTTCGATGGGCGATTTTTTCATCACTGGCTTCACCGAAGTGCCGTCATCGTCATCACCATCCGGGCCTCCCGACCATAGCCGAGGCCTGTTATTCATTACGGTGTATCCGAACGGATCGCCGGTGTGCATGTCGATGGGATCGACTCGGAGATGTTCGGATGAGATGTCTTCGAGTGATTTTGGCCACTCGCCGGTGGCGAGGCGGTGGCGGTGGATTGCGAGGATAATGATGGTCGATCTGACTTCGATAGTGTCCAATATGTTGACGCTTGCCAAGATGTCATTCAAGCCGGTGAACTGGAATGCGGGAAGGAATGAAATCGTGTCTTTGTTGATGCTCAGGTCGTTGGCGAGCAGCTTGAAATGACTTGTGCAAACCAGTGGCGGATACGCTTTATAGTCTGCGATGAGTGCTGCGTTGTACTCTTTGAGCATGACGATCTGTTGATCGAGAGGGGCAAACTCTATCTTTGATAGTTTGTATCCCTTCTCCATCCCGAATACAGGTGAGAGATCGACTGCTACCCGAAACCCAGCTATCGCGCCGAACTCCTCGACAATCATTTGGGTTGCTTCTTCAGACAGATTGCCATCGATCGATTCTAAGTAGAGGTCACGGAGCCCAAGGATCCCGAAGTATTCTTCGGCTTTGACCATCGGGGTCATGTCCTCATCAACCCAATTGACCAACCGGTCTTGGAACTCGGCGAGTTGATCATCGGTGTACGCGTCTGGGTCAACCACGAGTGTTTTATTCAATGTGTTCCATGCCAAGTCTCGAATGGCACCCGCACCGAGCCAACCGAGAAGGCCCGGCGATTCCAGCCTGAGCCTTTGTGATTCGAAGATCGCCCGTACATCATCGACCGATTCTTGGGCTCGCCCTGCAAGGACCAGATACCTCACTCTGACTCCAAGTGCGTATGCAGCCGAACTCACTGGCGAGGAGTACATAAGCATGGAATAGAGCGGATCTGCAACCTCATGAGGATCAAGCTGAACACCAATGGCCTCGCGTTGTACCAGTTCACGCATCAGGTCGAGCTCGGGGGCCATTGATTCATAAATACGCCCCGCTTCTTCCCATAAAAAATCTCCGGGCGTGGCCATATATGTCACTGTGCATGCGTCGTAGCCCTCATACAAATCAGGGATCTGCTTGAGCTTTTCTATCATCCGATTGTTCGCCTGTTCTATCGCATCGCCAACTCGTTGATCCTCAGGCACCGAATCCGCCCATGCGTTCCAGCGTGCAACAAACCGCTCGATGGGTTCGTCGGCCTCTGGGCGGGGGGCGGAGGTTGGTACATCAAACGGAGCTATTTCAACGGGCTGTTCGGCTGTGTGCTGCGTTGATGAACAGCCACTCGCTGCCAGCAGGCTCAATGCACACAGACCCGCAGCCGACCGTTCGATATGAATCACTCTTTGCCCTCCCCTTTACTAGGCCGTGTCTGTCGGCTCAGTTCCATACAAGAACGCCATTCTTTTCTCCTCCCCCGGGCCTCCGGGGGAGGTGCCGATCGAAGTGAGGCGGAGGGGGTCTTGCTTCGCTTTACCCTTTGTTTCAGCATCAGAAGACCCCCTCCGTCTGCTGCGCAGCCACCTCCCCCGGAGGCCCGGGGGAGGAGAGTATGTCATCAAACACGAGCCGTCAGACACCGCTTAGTACAACGCTACTTGCAATATGAATCATACTCCATGCGTCATCTTGGTTATTGGGAAACAGCCGGGCTTGATTCCGTTTCGACTGATTACTCTTCACTCTCCGACAGCTTCGCGACGACGGACAAATCTTCGAGGGTGCTCATATCTTGGGTGATGTTGGTATCGCCCGCAGCAATTGAACGGAGCAATCTTCGCATGATCTTGCCGGAGCGGGTTTTGGGGAGGGAGCCTGTAAACCGGATCATGTCGGGCTTGGCGATGGCGCCGATTTCTTTGGCGACATGGGCGCGGAGGGCGGCCTTGAGTTCGTCGCTTGCTTCGAAACCGGGCGCGGGGGTGACGAAGGCGGCGATGCCGGTGCCTTTGATTTCGTGAGGCATGCCGACGACGGCAGCCTCGACCACGCTCTCGTGCGAAACCAATGCACTCTCGACTTCCATCGTGCCCAGGCGATGCCCGGAGACATTGATCACATCATCGGTTCGACCCATGATCCAGAAGTTGCCCATTTAGTCGCGCCTTGTATTGTCGCCGGCGGCATAATACGGCTCGCCGTCTTTGGCGACGGTGCTCCAATAGGTGTCGATGAATCGTTGGCGATCGCCGTAGACGCCGCGGAGCATGCCGGGCCAAGGCTTGCGGATGGTCATCAACCCGCCGACATTTTCTTTGGCGGCATTGCCCGCTTCATCACACACGGCTGCGTCGATCCCGAACATCGGGAGCGTGCAAGAGCCGGGCTTGGTCGGAGTCGCGCCGGGGAACGGGGTCAGGACATGTCCGCCGGTCTCGGTTTGCCAATAGGTATCGACAATCGGGCAAATATTGCGGCCGATCTTTTCGCGGTACCACATCCATGCTTCCGGATTGATTGGCTCGCCGACGGTGCCGAGCACTTGGATGGATGAGAGATCGCACGATGCAGGATGCTCATCGCCCCACTTCATAAACGCACGGATGGCGGTCGGTGCGGTGTAGAACTGCGTCACCTGATGGCGATCGACGATCTGCCAGAAGCGGGCCGGGGTTGGGTAGTCTGGGCCGCCCTCGAACATCAATGTCGGGACGCGGTTTGGGAGGATGCCATAGACGATGTAGGAGTGCCCGGTGATCCACCCGCAATCTGCGGTGCACCAGAAGGTTTGGTTGGTATCGGGAATGAGGTTAAAAGTATACTTGGCGGTTGTTGCCGTGAAGATCATGTACCCGGCGACGGTGTGGACGATGCCCTTTGGTTTTCCGGTCGAGCCGGAGGTGTAGAGCAAGAAGAGCATGTCCTCTGCTTCGAGTTCTTCGCATGGGCAGTCGGGCGATGCTTTTTCCATCTCTTCTTTCCAGCACCGATCGAGTTCGCCCCATGCAATATCGTTATGGCATCGACCTAAGCACAGCACATGCTCGACGGGTTGACCACCTGATTCTTTCAGCATGACGATCGCATCATCAACATTTTTCTTGAGGGGCACAACCTTACCGCGACGCCATGAGCCGTCGCAGGTGATGATCATCTTGGATTTGGCATCGCCCACACGGTCGGCGATTGCTTGAGCGCTGAACCCGCCAAAGATCACGGAATGGGGCGCACCGATACGAGCACAGGCAAGCATCGCGATGGCCAGCTCGGGCACCATGCCCATATAAATAGTCACAATGTCGCACTTAGTGATGCCTTTGGATTTGAGCACATTGGCGAGCTTGGAAACTTCGGTTTGAAGATCCTTATAGCTCAGCGTGCGTTGATCGATTGGTGCGCCAGAATCATCCACCGGCTCGCCTTCCCAGATAATCGCAACATCATCGCCGAACCCCTGTTCGACCTGTCGATCGACGCAGTTGTAGCAGACATTGGTTGTGCCGCCGTTGAACCATTTGGCATCGGGAGCGTCCCACTCAAGAACGGTGTCCCATTTTTTAAACCAATGAAAATCCTTGGCGATATTCCCCCAGAAGGTCTCGGGCGAATCGATCGACTCCTTATACATCTCGTGATACTGATCGAGTGAGGAGATCAACCATTTGCTCGCACCGACCTCGGCTGCGGATGGCGGATTGAAGACGCGGTTTTCCTGAAGGACGGATTCGATTGCGTTGTTTGTATTTTGGTCTGACATGTTGAACTCCTCAATGGTCGCTTAGGGCGATATGAGTCATTCTATGCAAAATCACAGGCGCACGCAATATCCATTACGCTGACTGTATTGAATCTTGACGAAAGTTATACCTAGTTTAGTGAGCCGAGGTTACGCGAAGCACCTCTTGGATACTCGTCAAGCCATCAGTCGCTTTGTTGATGCCGTCGGATCGCAACGAACTCATACCGCGTTCAAGGCACAGCCTACGAAACTCGGACACATTGGGATTCCGAGCGATCACATCGCGCAGGGTATCATCGACGGCGAGCATCTCGTAAATACCAACTCGACCAGAATACCCGGTATTGCGACACTTATCGCAACCCTGAGGCATCCACATCTCATCGCTGGGCAACCCGTTCATCTCTAAGAACTCACCCATCTCTTCGGATGGAGCTTCTTGCGCTTTGCAATGTTGACACAGTCGGCGGAGCAATCGCTGGGCGAGCACGCCGTTGAGTGCAGCGCCGACCAAGAACGGCTCAAGACCAACATTGACCAATCGTGTGACCGAACTCGGTGCATCATTTGTATGCAGAGTAGACAATACCAAATGACCAGTGAGCGCAGCCTGCACGGCAGTATGTGCGGTCTCATGATCACGAATTTCACCGAGCATGATCACATCAGGGTCCTGGCGAAGCAGGGCCTTGAGTGCCTTTGCGAAGGTCATATCGATCTTGGCGTGGGTCTGGGTCTGGGTGATTCCATCAAGGTGGTATTCGATCGGGTCTTCAACCGTTGACACATTGAGCTTGGCTTTATCAATCTGACGCAGCGACGAATACAGCGTGGTTGTTTTACCAGACCCCGTTGGCCCGGTCACCAATAAAATACCATGAGGCACAACGATCTGTGCTTTCCAGATATCGAGCGTTTTTTGATCGAAGCCCAAATCTTCGAGCTTTACATTAATCGACTTGGTATCGAGGATACGCATTACGATCTTCTCGCCATACCCCGTCGGCAATGACGACACACGAAGATCGAGCTTTCGCCCTTGTACCACACATCGGATGCGCCCATCTTGAGGCACACGACGCTCGGAAATATCCAAGTCCGCCATGATCTTAAGACGCGATGTAATCGCGGCGGCCATACCCGGAGGCGGGTTCATTGACTCGAACAAGATGCCGTCGATGCGCAATCGCACCTTGATCTTCTTTTCGCCCGGCTCGATGTGAATATCAGACGCGCCTTCTTTTACTGCGTTCTGAATAATGTAGTTCACATACCGAATAACAGGTGATTCGCCCGCCTGTGATTCAAGATCGACCGCTTCGGTACTTTGGGTTGTTGTTACTTCAACATCTGATTCTTCGACATCTGCAAGGATTTCGGAAAGGTTGATATCGGATACTTTTTCGCCGCCAACAAGTTCAAGCGCTGCGCGAACATCGCTTGGAGTCGTGAGCGAGATCTTAATGCTCGATACCCGCAATCGCGTTCGGATCTCGTCGATCGTGAATACATCGCTCGGGTTGATCATCCCCACGACCACGCGAGAACCTTCGGTTCTCAATGGCAATGCTTGATGAGCATGACAGAACTCGAGCCCTAGGCGCTGCATAAGCTTGCCATCGAACCCGCCATCGAGTCCCTTCTCAAGATCAACACGCTCAAACGGGATGCCTGCCCGTTGAGCGATCACGATCTGAACTGCTTCTTCGTCTGCACCTTGTTCAAAGAGGATTTCGATAAGCTCTCGGCCCGGTGATTGTTTGAGCACACCTTCTGCTGTTGTCAGTTGCTCAGCGGTGATTGCTTCGCTTTCGATGAGCATTTCTGAGAGCACCGAGTCTACGGTTGCATCACCATTTCCTGGGCTATACACATCGAGCATTGCGTTTTTGATTGGAGCCGACGAATCTTTCTTTCGGCGTTGAATAACCGATGGATCTTCGTCAACACTCGAACCATCCTCTTCGCCATAGCGTGTCTGGCTCGAAGGCATCGAAGGCAACGGGCTAAATGAGCCCGGACGCTTATCAAGCGTATGCTGATCCTTGGGCATCGACGAACGCCCACGCCTTGGCTGGCGTTTGGTCTCGTTCGAATCCGATCCGACCCCGAGCTCGCTCAAAATGTCATCAATATCTGACATCGTACCCCTTCACTCACTCGCTGATTTGTGTTGTTTCGTCCCGCATAGAAAGCTCGAACCGCATCCCGTCGGCTTCGATAATCACGATCTGACTTCCGATTTCGATCACGGTAAAGAACTCACCGAGTTGCATGCCAGCGCGAACAGGCTTGCCCGAGATACGAGCTGCTGGGCGAGAGCCACCGATAATTCCTTGGAGTCTAAATCGCATCGCTTCGCCAATAACATCTTCTCGGCGTTGCTCGATGTTGCGTTGTTCTTCGCGTTCGCGCTGATGCGCAAGCCGCTCGGCTTCAGACATCCCCGGATCGATCGGCTCAACATACTCATCAGTCTCAATCTGTGGGCGTGAAAACGGATTGCTCGCGAACTCATCCGTATTCGAGAGATGTACCGAGATTGTGCTTTTGTCAAGTTCTCTCATCACTGAGCCAAATCGTCTTGCAAAGCTCGCAGAGTTTTCGTCTGCTGCGTAATCAATCGAGACCATCCCCTCATCGAGCCCCGCTTTCATCCCGACATACCGCATGCCGTAGATCGCACCCGCACCGATCGCAAGTACGCACGCAGTAATAACGAGCTGTGTATTTGTCTTCGACTGCTCGGTCGCTGAGATCGCGGACATCGGTGCTTGTTTGAGCGAAGGAATCCCCGTGCTATCTGTCTCGGCCATATTGAGAAAGATGCTCTTTGACGCTTCGGGCTGATCGGATGAGCCAGATGGATCGCTCATTGAATCGTTAAACTCACTCATGGAGTTGCTCCTTGAGCGACCTGCTCGTCAGCCTGGAAATAGATACTCAATGTGAACTCCGCACTAATCTCCATATCTTCTTCGAGCGAATCCTTGATGACCATATCAACGATCCGAGTAATCCGAGGCAAGCGTTCGATCTCAAGAAGGAACGCATAGAACCCTTCAAATGATCCCTTTGTCGACATCTCCAAAGGCTGCTCGCGGAAACGGGCTGCTGCGACCGGCTTTGCGCTCTTAAGTGTCGGTGAAGTCAGCCCGGCTTCGATCGCCAATGCGGAAACCTGGCGGACAATCAGATCCATTTCCTTATTCGATGGCAACAGATCTTCCATTTCATCGATTCGGGCTTTGATAATCTCGTTTGCATTCTTGAGATCCTCGTTTCGGCTTGTTTCGATACGCAACAAGGTAAGCATTTCTTTTTTGTGCGCAATCTCGCCTTTGGCCTGTTCGATGTTCTTACTCTGAGGCTGAAAAACCAAAAAATAACTCACGATCGGTAGCATCAACACCGCTAAAAATAGTACGAGTTCTCGTGTTCCAAATCGCATAAGTATGCTCTCCCTAGCAATTATTCTGTATCAGTCCCAGAGCCGGCAATCCCGAAATCTACCGTGCCAATTTCATACTCTTCTGTCCCATCGACCAGGCGAGCATCGCTGTTCTCAAGCAACTTCATCGTCACTTTGAACTTGCGATACTGAAGCTTGTCGATCGTTGTTTCCTTGATGTACTGAAGCTCAACATCTCCAAACAATGGCGATGCCTTAATCGACGATAAGAAATCAGCAATCAAATCATTCTCTTGAGCAATGCCCTGGGCAGACAGCGTGAACTTGAACTTTGGAGGAAGCACCTTGACTGCTTCCTTCTTGATGTCCTTGCCCTTGCCTACGCTCTTTCCTTTGAGTGCTCGCGTTTTTTTAGCAGCCTTGGGATCTGGTGCTGGAGCGACAATCTTTACGCGTTCACCTTCGAGATTCACGGTGGTAAGTGTCAAACCCTCGGGGACCGATCGGATCACCTCGCCGAGCAATACCGAGCGCGGAACGCGGTCTTTGAGCGCGGTCACGACTTCAGCCCGTTCGATCAGATCGACGCGTTGCTTTTCGAGCGATTGAAGCTGGCTGATCTTTGCTGCTTCTTCTTCATACTCGGCTGCGACAAGTTTTTGCTGCTCATGCACGCGGTTCCATCGTTGATGGTTCACGACAAATGCACCGATCACGCCTGCAAGTACAAGCGTGAAAAGCATCAGCACGAGTATGTTTGCTCGAAGCTGGCCTTTGCCTTTGACATACTCCTGAGGCAAGAAGCTGCCGCCCTGCGCCTGGCTTTCCTTGGGATTACTCATTCATTCGCCTCCAAAGTCAACTTCATTCAATCAAACACTTGTCATCATCACCCTGTCGGCCCAATGAATCTGTTCTTACAAATCCATCGGGCACAATGCTGAACCAACAACCCCTGCCCACCCAGGTTGAGGCGTTCGCAGATCAACGCCGCTCGTCGGAACCTTGCCCGAACGAGCAAGACACGCGAGCGGATCGAGCATCTGCGCTTCGAGCTTGAGCGTGCGGGCGAGATGCTCGCACACAAGATGATTTCGTGATTGCCCGCCTACAAAGATTAATCGCTCGACGCGCGTCGATGGGAACAACGCGCTGTGATATCGCAAGCACATCGAAATCTCATCGACCATAATCTCAAGCGGTTCACTCAGATCAATCTGAGGGCCACGCTGAAACGCTTCCGTAGATGATGCTTCATTTTCAGCCGATTCCTCTTCCGATGTAGAAATTGGCGGCATGTTTGGCATGCCGGGCATAGATGCAGACGCGGTCGAGGCTCCCACTTTCTGGGGCATAAGCACCATGAGTTCCTCGCGCATCTGCCGGGCTTCCATCGTCGTGCAACGAAGCTGATGACAAATCGTTTCGTCGAAGTGGCGAGCACCGAGTTCGATATTGCGAGCAAACGCCATATTTTGGCCGTGCATGATCAACACTTTTGTCGACCCGCTGCCAAGATCAAGTACAAGCGTTGGCTTGACCGATCCAACCCCGCCAGGGGTCCCATCACGAAGTTCGACAGCCTTGGCTATCGCATCAAACTCGGTTTGAATCCCAACCGGTTCAAGCTTTGCATTTTTCAATGACCCCATCAATCGACCAACAAACTCGCGTGATGCTGCGAAGCAGATCACCTCGACCTTGCCGTTGACGCTCGCGCCCTTGACAACCCGGCACCGAACCAGCAGCTCGCCCGGCGAGCAACCAAGCTGTGCGCTCAACTGTGCGCCTGCAACCTGTTCGATCGGCACGCCGTCGGCTGGAACAAGTTGGAGATGCTTGCACATCATCTGCCCGCTTGGGATCATGGTCGTGGCGCGGGCTGCATTGATTTTTTCGCCTTTGAGAAACTTGGGCAACGCATCCATCTGGAACAACAACCGCT
Source organism: Planctomycetota bacterium (assembly GCA_024280755.1). GTDB lineage: Bacteria > Planctomycetota > Phycisphaerae > Phycisphaerales > UBA1924 > UBA1924. The sequence goes on along the minus strand of JAJRPN010000028.1, from coordinate 80,515 downwards.
TTGCTGCGTTATCGAGCAAGTCGTCGGGCGTTGGCATGAAAGCTGCGGCCACAATCGAACTCGGGTTTGTTCCAGAAATGGACAGGACTTTGATCCCAGATACGCCAAACTCGATCGACAGAGGGATCGCGCCGGGACGCATTGATCCAACAGATGACAGCGATGACCCGAGCTTACCCTTGCCCATCTTTGCACCGAGCTTTCCAAACCTTTGTGTGCGTTTCATCAAACTCGATTCCCTTCCCACCCGGCGTCGGTGTGGACGAATCCTCGATCAGCAAACACTGCATCAAGAACCGCCCTTCAAATGGGGGATCGACCGATCTATAGCTTGGATTAACTCGCTTACAAACACATGCAAATCATGGGCACAGGCAGGCACAACAGACCGGCCCAACCCGCACATACAGACTAAGTTCTCAACTCTGGGTTGTGGTCATCCGTCCGAGAATCTTTTCGAGCTTTTTGAGTGCGCCGTCGAGATCCCATATCTGTTTGCTTCGATCGCCGGTCGTGTTCGAGATCACCCGAAGCTCGCCCGTCAACAAACGCTCATCTATCCGGTGCGCAGCCAATGCCACAGCTGCACCCTCCATCGCTTCAGCAATTCCACGCTCGAACTGCCCTGAAACAACACTCGCTGTGCGCTCAGCGAGCGCGTCCGTTCCCGAACACATCGAAACACATGCGACGGGTCCGATATGATCTGCCAGCTCACCAAGCCATTCAACCATACGCTGGGGATGCTCGATCCAATCCTCTTGCCCATTGAAGGGTGCAAAGCCCATCTGCGCACAGGAGATGAACCCATCGGGTGCCATCACGCCTTCATCACCAAAGTATGACCGCGATGCGCACACCACCTCGCCAACTTGCACCTGAGAACTCCCCGGCAAAGCCCCCGCGATCCCCACACTCAGCACACCAATATGACGAAAAACATCGATCACCCGCGCGATTGCCCCGGCTGCGTTTGATTTTCCAACCCCTGTCCAGACCACATCAAAGCCGTTCTCGCACGAAACACATTGCCAAAGGGCAGGATACTCACCAATATAATTCATCGCGCAAAGCACCGCATCGAGCTCGCGCGGAGCAGCGACAGCGATCAACCATGTTTGAGCATCTGTATTATTATCTTGAGCAGGCACAAGCAATGGTAGCCATGAATCGGCCTGTCACTCAGGCAGCACTTTGATCATCGTCAATCCTGAGCTTGTTCGTTTCTTCAAGATCAAACGCATACGCCCCGTTGCTCATGCTCTTCTCAATCGCGTACAAATCAAACGAACGCTTGTTCTCTGGATAAAAATTGAACGCCCGAACATCATGCCCGTCCGCTTCGATAATCGAAATCTCGTGGTGCTTACGCAGATCAATCGTCTCTGCATCATCATCGTCTTCGAAGTGTGATATCTCGGTCACCGTTGGTCGACATGGGTCGAGCGAGCACCAATCGATCACAGCACCCTGCATCCCATTGGACAGCAACACCCGAGTCCCCGGCGAATAGGCCGGGCACACAGACATCAACGATCGGAATACGATCGGATCAATCCAAGATTGGTACTTCTCTTGAAGCAAAGTGTGCATCGCATACACCGGCGGGCGAGATTTCATCGTCTCCTCAGAGTCCCCGATGGTATATGCCGGATGCACCAGCCGATCGTACAAATCTGCGACAAGTAAGATCCTTGCAAAGATATGAATCCGCGATCCTGCAAGCCCAACTGGTTTGTCTGCGTTCTTCTTTCGCTTTGGGAACCCTGAACCATCGAAGCGTTGATGATGGTGCAGCACAGCAGCAGCAGCCGACGGCTCGACCTGCCCGCGAAGCATATGATATCCAATCTGGACATGCTCTTGCCATTGCGGATCTGTTGTATCATGCTCGCGTGTCCACCGATCGAGTACCGATGCCTTGAGCCTGGTCATCCCCACATCGTGAAGCATCGCCGCAACACCCAAGCCTGTGACATCCTTCGCCCGGCGCGACGAAAGCCGCTTGCGTTCTTTGAGCAGGTAGAACCCCAAGCGAAGCCCCATGAGCATGCTCAAGAATCCAACATTGGCTCCGTGACGAATCGCGGGCGAGCCGGTATCTGCGATATCCCCAATAAAAACCGCAGCTTCAGGATCATCAATCAACCGACCCATCAGCTTGTTCATCGCTGTTTTGTACTTCACAAAGTCCATCCGCGCGTGCATGCCTTTGCCCGCTTGATCGAACGCGCTCGACACATCCGAAGCGATCTCGGCCCGTGATGAAATGATCTTGGGTGAAACAAACTTCGAGATCATCTCCATATTCGGATACTTTATCCAAAGCTCGGGGAGTTGGAGTTCGATCAATCGCTCGATCGTGCTCTGCTCAAGCACCGCACCAGTTCGTAGCAAAAGCCTCGATGACACACGCGGGTTATACACCGGCATCGCCAGTTCCATCCCCGGCTTGGTATGTGAAATCGGAACCCGAAGCATCAGTTCTCCTCAATAAAGACAGCGTACTCATCATCGGGCGTCGCTGGAGAAGAGTTCATCTGGACTTAGGGACTGGGCATAGAAACGATATCTGGACGCATAAACGAGGCAATGATATAACCAACATAGACCATAACAAACACAATCCCGATCGCTCGACCCAACGCAGGACGGAACGCCACGAGCACCACCAGCGAGATGCTCACCGCCAACATGGTCCATATATGAATCTCAATCGTGGCAGGCATCGTCAATGGACGAATCAACGAGGTGATCCCAAGCACACTGAGCAGATTAAAAATATTGGACCCAACAACATTACCCACCGCCATATCGGACTCTTTGCTTATCGCAGCCCGAACTGTCGCAGCCAACTCGGGCAGGCTCGTCCCAAACGCCACGATCGTCGTTCCGACAATCCCCGCGCTCACATTGGCCCAGCTCGCAAGTTCTGTCGCGCCATAGACCAACCCTTTGGCACCAAGCCCAAGTCCTGCGATCCCGATCAGGATCATCAAAATATCTGTACGCAATGACTTTGGATGCGTCGCGACCTCGTCGCCTTCATGCTCAATATCAATCCGGTGAGCCTTGATGATAAATAAGACATACGCAACAAGCCCACCAACCAAGATCCCGCCTTCGATTCGAGTAATCTTATGATCGATCATCAACATCGACGCACCAACCGTAATCGCGAGCATGATCGGCAGCTCGATCTTGCGCACCCTGCGATGCACCGAAATAGGCACCATGATCGCACCCACGCCTAAGATCAACAAAATATTGGCGATGTTTGACCCAACCACATTGCCCACCGCAAGATCAGGCACATTCTGCAACGCAGCACCGATCGAGGCAAACAGTTCTGGCGCGCTTGTTCCAAAGGCAACCACCGTCACGCCAATCGCAAACGGGCTCAGCCCCATCACCCGCGCAAGCTGGGCGGCACCGCGCACAAGCAGATCCGCACCAACAATCAGCACAACCAAGCCAACAACAAGGCTCAAAATAGCAATCAGCATGCTCATGGATTCCCCCCCATCGCTTGCGCCATAGGCACAAGCCGAAACCCGCCTTCGACGCGCGGGATTAAGACAACAATGACCCGCTTGGGAATAATCCGCGTCTTGCCCGCTTGCACAATGCGCGATCCATCGCTCATCAGCATCAGCTCGCCAAGCGTTTTACCCATCGGCTTGCTCGGCTCATGTGCTTGGCGCCCGCGCGATGTTGAACCATCAAACGATGCTTGCTCATCACGATCGGCCGGCACTTCCCGATATCCACCCTGATCATCCCCGCCAGGACCAAACGCCGGGCTCAGCTTGGGTGGTGCCTCCTCGTTTTTCGGATTTTCAGGATCGACATGGTTATCAGAATCATCAACAACAATCAACGAAACAGGCTCGGGCAAATCGTTCCAGTTGGTCTCTGGTGCTTCGCCCAAAATGACCAACGCCTGCGAGCCGTCAAACATCATCGACATCAACAACTCATCAAACACCGGACCATTGTCTTCAATCGTGCGTTCGCGGGTCACCCCAAGGTATCCCTCATCGCGGAGCCGAGCAGCGTAGCCTTTGCGATCTTTGGTTTCGATCTGTACACCAAAGTCTAAACGCAACCCTGGGACCACATCAGCACTCGTCAGCATCGGCTCGATCCAAGATCGCGCAATCAAACGCGGGCGACCTTGATCTACCTGCACTGCACGCTGCCCAACACGGACAGTTTCAGTCCGCAAACTACCCGTTCGAATAATCGCTCGCCACTTGCCAAACTCGCCGAGCCATTGCACATTGATCGGCTGGACTGGCCTTAACCCTTCGAGCAACCCGTCCACCTCATCCACCGGGATCGCGACAAGCCGAAACCCCCAATCCGCCCAACGCGCACGGGTCTGTTCATCGATAAGCGTCCCCGCCTGATCTGCCAGCAAGCGAGCCGCCGACCAGTCGGTATCGTCCACGACCCAAAGCCGAACCTCAAGCCCACGCGTCGATGCTGAATCGATCGGCGCAGGCGCATTGTTCCCCGGCGAAAACTCAATCCCATCAGAAGCATCTGCTCCGCCAGAACTACAGCCGCCAGCGCACAGCACAGCAGCGCACAACACGCTGCCGAGCAATCGAACAGAATAGTTCAAACACAACTTAGGCATCGGGTGCGTCAAACGAGTTGATCCGATCAATGAACGCGCGCACAAGTCCAAACTTGTACCGTGTATGCGTAAACACGATCCGAGGCAGATCCAAATGATCACGCTCCTGTGGATACGCTTCGCACTGTACAATCTTGCCGGTCTTGACCAGCACCGAGAACTCATCATTGAGAATCGCGATGTCCTCCTCGCGGAGCTTCTTGTTGATCCGAATGATCAGATCATCACGCACATACCGCGACGAGTGATAGTTCTTATAGAAATTAATCACATGATCCGCAGCGTCCTGCGGATCTTTGGCGATGTAGTACAGATGAAAATCTTCTTCACTAATCCAGCCACGCCCAGCGAGCTGCTGGCGGACATACCGATCCCAGCCTTCCCAGTATGATCCGTTCTGACCTTCACGGTCGCCATCAATAAACACGATCGGCACCATGCTCGCCTTGCCGGTCTGGATCAAGGTCAGCGTCTCGAATGTCTCGTCGAGCGTACCAAACCCGCCAGGATAACACACAACCGCTTCAGCCTGCGAAAGGAACATCAGCTTGCGGGTGAAGAAGTAGCGGAAGTTGATCAGCTTTTCGTCGCCAACGATATACTCATTCGCGCTCGTCTCGAATGGCAAGTGAATCGCCACGCCAAAGCTTGCTTCGCGCCCTGGCCCTTCGTGTCCGGCCTTCATGATCCCGTTGCCTGCGCCGGTAATCGACATCCAACCAGCCTCGGCCATCAGCTTCGAGAACTCGACGGCCGACAAATAATCCGGGTGATCCTCAGGCGTGCGCGCCGACCCAAAGATCGTCACCTTGTGTACATTTGGATATTCACCAAACACACGATACGCATATCGAAGCTCTTTCATCGCAGCGGTCATCAGCTTGAGTTCCCCGGTGTCTCGCCCATCGGGGATCAGTTTCAAACCCGCGGTGATGAGTTCGCCGATGAGCTTTGCGTCGTAGCTCTCCGAAGTGCCCGCGACCATGTCAAGAAGTTCGCAAATCCGATCTTGCACCTCACCATCGTCCGCTCGGCGAACCTGCGCCTGCTCTGGCGGGGCTGCGAGTTCATTCTTGGGTTGGGTGCTGCTAGGCGGATCGAGTTCTACGCGGTTATGTTCTTTGGCCATTGATTTTCCATTTCCTGATGCCGATTTTGCTCGACGATCTATCTGCTTTTGCTCTTCTTGTCATTCGTGTTGAATAAGGATTCTATGTCGCCCAACGCGCGGTGTCATCTTTGGGCAGAAAGCTCGATTCTGAGCATCTCAGCCCGCTCATGAACCATCCTGTGCCCAATCCCACCCGCTGCCCTTGCTCGGTTCCACAGGCTGATGCACCGTGTCTAGCCGGCCCCGCTCGGCCCGGTTCTGGCTCGCCTGAACCTGCGTTTCAACCTCGCGCAATCGGCTTTGTTGTTCCGAAACCTGATTCCCAAGCATCGCACTGATCACCCGGCGCGTCGATCCGAACTGCTGAGCAGAATATTTCGGATCGCCGAGCGTCCCCGTCACGCGCGTCGTGATCAGCTCGTCGCGGAGCTGCTCGATGAACTGAGATATAATCGGGATCGGATGCACCGAACGCGAACGGAATCGCAGATCAACCTCTTGCGTGCTCCAGTCCATCGTGCCATACCCAAGGATCTCAACGCGTTTCGACGATGCGCTCAACTGCTCGAACGCCATGACCTGTCCATCGATATAAAACGCCGCCTCGACAAAGTCCAAAGGGGATCCTGCAGGCAATGACAAATTACTCGCTTCGATGAGCTGAATCAATCCTGGCATCGCGACCACCGACCCCCCCGCGATACGCACAAGCCCACGCCCAGAGCGTCTCGACGGATCACCAACCGGGCCCGTCATCGTCAGATCACCAATCATCGCCCCGCGTGAAAGATCATCGCCCAGGCTCCAAACAGACAACACCGAGGTCTCGCCAGGCAAAGGCGGGCCCGCAAGCCCCTCGGGTGGCAACAACAAATCATTAAACACCGGCGCCGCCCGAACACCAGAAGCGTGGAGTTCAAGCCAATAGTTTGCTTCGCCATCTGCGTCTGGACGGATCTGTGCGCTCCCTGCGATTTGCCCGCCGTGCATCCCAGCGCGGATCTCTGGAATCAGCACCACGCCCGGATTGTGGGCATCGCCAATAATCGTCACTTGTGCATCATGCACACGCATCGAGCCGGCCCGGAGCCTCTGGGCATCGAGGGTGATCTCATACCCAAGCGTATCGTTCGTGCCATGCACTGCAAACCCAAGGTCTCCAACAATCCCAGTGATCGCCAGCCCAATCACAGCGCTCCCATTCTTGAGGCTCGCGCTCCCAAAGATGTCATATACCGCGTCGTCTTGACCAATTCCTGAGCCGGTAATCCGCAAGCCTTCAACCTCGACGGGCCCCTCTGCTTTGATCTCCAAACGATCAATCACCGAACCAACCGCGCCGGGCATAATCGCCCGAATCGGGCCAGTGAGCAAATCACCCTTTGCATCAACATTGAGATCAAACTCAATTCCTTGATTTGGACTCATTGACCATCTGCCATCAACCCCAACGCTTGTTTCGCCATTCACCGCTCGAAGCCGACTAACCCTGCCATCGAACCCTTCAAAGATCAACTCGCCCGACACATCATCAAACGCTGCCCGCTCATCACCCATCATCAGCGAGACCGACTTGGGAGAGAGCGAGCCGTTGATCATGGTGGGCACAAGCTTAACCACTTGCCCGCTGCCTTTGCTATTGCCCTTGATCTTGTGTGTCCCGAGCTTGGGCGTGAGCGTTACACCCAGATCAAACCGCCCGCCCAAGGCATGGGCCTTGAACCATGATTCCTTCTGCGAGCTCGAAAAACGATCAATCACATACTGCGTAATCGGCGACTCAAATGTCCCATCATCAAACGCAATCGTCAACGCGCTCGGCTTGGTGATTTCAATATATCTCCCCCTCCTCGCTAATGGCAACGAACCATCGAGCGAAAGCACACCAGCACTCTGCCCATCCGCCTGAATCGAAACCCGGAACCCATCAAACCCAAGTGTTGGCTCACTCGAAAGCACAAACTCGGTTTGCCCCCAAGAAGACCCAACCCGATACCTTGTGCCATCAAAATCAAACCCAAGCTCATCAATCCGGTCCACCATGATCGTCGCGTCAATCGAGCCGCCAACAACACCCTCGAGCACCGCACCCATTCCCAAAAGACCATCGGGTGAATAGACCGATTTCTTTTCCAACAAATCCCGCGCAACCCTCGGCGAGATCACCGCAATCGCATGCTCCAAAGGCATCGCCAAATCAACACCGTCGGCATACGCCGTCGCATACAACACCGGACCTGGCAACGCCGGGCCAAACTCCATCGGCAACAACCCATTGACCCTTCGCTCACCATTCTCGCCCCGTTTCTTGCTTGGCAGCGTTAGCTGAGTCAATATCTCGATCGGTGTCGGCGCCAAAGGCTGCTCTGGCGAAGAGAGCAACCCGTCGAGCGATACGATAATCAGCTCTTCGGTGATATACACCGTGCCATATATATCATCGAGCGAGATCGGCTCTGATGCAATCCCATCGCCACCCTTGAGCATCTTGGGACGCGCATTCCCGCTCAGCACGGTCGCCTCGATGTCATACCCGAGCCGACCATCGCCGCGCGGGCCGATGATCCCATCGCATTCGAGCATCCCCGACAAGTTGAGCCGATCGAGAATCCGACGCATCGAGATATCATCCGGATCATCGCTCGGCGTGTCGTAATACCCAGGAATCGCAGCAATCAATGATTGCTCAATCGGAAAATCGCGCGCCACGATCTCAATAATCGGCTTTGCTTTCTCCTTGGTCAGATCGATCTGAACATCGACCTTCGCCCACCCGCCATGCAGCCCGCGATATTCGCCCCCGGTGAGTGCGACGCGTTTTTCGTTAATCTTGATCTCGACATCTTTGGCAAGAATTGGCAGCGGAAAATGCTTCGAGACCAACCCGGCACTGGGCAACTTGACAAGCACATCCGTCGTCCATCGATTATCCGATGGACGCTCTGGATGACGAACCAACTCGACAACCACATTGGCAACGCCCCCAAAGTCAAACACCGGCGATTCAAGCTGGTGGTCAATCGCGGCAAGCTCTTTGGCCAACTCGGCGCGAACAGCACTCTGAGGCTGATCCTTCAACTCATCGAGCCGATCCCACGCCTGCCTGCGCAACTGCCCTAATCCATCCGCGTCGCCCCGCGTCAACACCAAACCCTCGCTGAGCAACTTGGCATAACTCTGTTCGCTAAAAAGCGCATCGACCAGTTTGCGTTTATCCTCATCAAGTGCCGCGATCAAATGCTCATCCATCGCCACACCATCAACCCGCAGCACCAGCTTGACAACCGACTGCTCGCCCAAGGGCGAGAACACGCCGTTGGCAACAAGCATCGCTCCAGTTGGGCCGGTGCCTTTGATATCGCGAATGATCAACTGATCAGGATCGAACTCAATCACGCCGCTCATATTGTAAAACGGATATCGAAACTTCTTATAGATCGCGCTGCCGTTGGACAAGATCGCCTTACCCGAAACCTTGATCTCTGCGTTCCGTGCTTTGCCACGCGAGACCTGCACCACCGCATGGACATCCGCAATCGGATTCTCAAATCGATCGAGCTTGGACATTACATTGGGAGGCAAGAACTTGGCGGGCTTAAAATGTTCGTCGAGTCGAAAATCGGTCACCAGCGTCGCATCAAACGGGCTGTCCTTCTCTAAGCCCTGAAAATCAAGCACAACATCATACTCAAGCTCGTCGATCACGCCCTTGAGATCGGCAACAAGCCCGGTGGTCCCAAACCGGATCTTCCCTCGCGTTTGGCGCATCCGAAGCAAATCACCCGCTTCCACAGAGCCCGACATCGAACCAGTATCATCGAAAGGAAGATTGAGCGAGACACCTTCGAGCGTCAGCACAATATCGACTAACCCATCGGGTGACACATGAAACCGTGTCGGAGCAAGATCGCCCGAAAGCCCGAGCCGATCATACATCCCACGCGATCGGCTTGGCACAATCTCGGCGGGCCAGTCCTCAAGGCGCACACCATCGAGCACGCCATCAATCCCATCTTTAGAAATCTGCCCAGTAAGACCAAAGGACCCTCTTGTATTGGCCATCGAACTCGACAAACTCGCTTCGATCGGCAACGCGATAAAATCAAACGCCGACACGCCGCTGTTTGTTTGCTCAGTGAGCTGCCCAGTGATCGAAAGCTCTTTCAGCACCCGATACGAATCTTGATCATGCTCGCCAATCTGCAAGAGACCATTGCGGATTTCCATCGCAGGCGTCGCTCCGCCGCCGCCACCAGATTTAAACTTCATCGCGGCAAGATTGAGCGCACCGGATTCAATATCCTGGCTCACCCGAACCGTAGGCTTGTCGATCAAAATAGATCGCACCTGCCCGCTCCCCTTGACCACACCCCACCAGTTTACCAAGATCGTCGCCTGCTCGAACTCGATCAAAGAACCCGCACGATTGTCGATCGTGACTGTTCTGCATACCGCATCGTTGATCACAATCTCACCCGTAGGCATCAGATGAATCGACCCAGACGACACCTTCACCCCAAGCTGATCCTCCAAGATCGGCTCAACGATCATCTGCATCACCGATGTTTGTCCGATAACCAATACCCCTGCGATCAATCCCAAAGGAAAAATGAACAACACCCATAGCGCACGCCGACGCCATTTCCGCCGAGGCTTCTTCACCGCATCCTGAATCGCTAATCGTTCTTCTTGGCCCACACACACCTCGCATACAACTCGAATAATCTAATCCCGCCATCACTATAGGTACCCTGCAACCAAATCCCCCAATAAAACACCCGAACACTACCCGCCCAAACAGGCCTTTGGGCTATACTCACTCCATGAGCAAAACACGCACCATCTTCGTCTGCACCGCCTGCGGCTCAACACACCACCGATGGATGGGCAAATGCCCCGATTGTGACCAATGGGACTCGCTCGAAGAAACACAGTTCGACAAATCCGCCAAATCCGACCCACACCGTGGCGGCGGATTCATCGAAACCAAAGGCATCGGCAACTCCCCCGCCGCCACGCCGATCACCGAGATCATGACCAACCGCGCCCCGATGCGCAGACTCCCCACCGGCATCTCCGAGTTCGACCGCGTCCTCGGAGGCTCAGAAACCGACACCCATAAAGGTCTCGTCCCCGGCTCCGTCATCCTCGTCGGCGGCGAACCGGGAATCGGCAAATCAACCCTGCTCTTGCAGGCAGCCGGCGCGTGGGCATCGCCGATTAACATGGATTCAGCCAAACGAGATTGGACAAGCAAAGTCCTCTATGTCTCGTCCGAAGAATCCGCCCAGCAGATCCAAATGCGTGCCGATCGCCTTGGCGTTGCTGATGCCGACGGCCTCTTCGTCCTCGCCGACACCAACCTCGCGAGAATCCTCGACCAAGCACGCAAAATCAAACCCGATGTCTGCGTGATCGATTCCATCCAGATGATCTACAAGGCTGATCTCGAAGCCGCACCGGGTTCGGTCACCCAGCTCCGCCGATGCTGCGCCGAACTCGTCTACTTCGCCAAAGCCACCGGCATCGCGATCGTCCTCGTCGGGCATGTCACCAAAGAAGGCACACTCGCCGGGCCACGCATGCTCGAACACATGGTCGATGCCGTGCTGTACTTCGAAGGCGATCGCTACCACTCCGTTCGCATCGTCCGCGCCATCAAAAACCGTTTCGGCACCACGCTCGAACTGGGCATCTTCGAGATGACCGGAAAAGGCTTACAACAACTCCCCGGCGGCATGTCGCTGGCCGCCCTCCAATCCGGCACCGAACACCGCCCGGGCTCCGTCGCATGCCCCGCGATGCACGGCTCGCGCTGCGTACTCGTCGAACTCCAAGCCTTAACGGCCACCGGCTTCGTCGGCAGCGCAAAGCGAAAATCCTCAGGCTTAGATTCCAACCGCTTGTCAATGCTCATCGCCGTATTAGAACAACACGGCGGCTTACGCCTCGCCGACCGCGATGTCTTCTGCTCCGCAGTCGGAGGCTTAAAAATCATCGAACCCGCCAGCGATCTCGCCTTAGCCATCGCCATCGCCGGCGCCCACTACAAACGATCACTCCCCCCAACCACCATCGCCATCGGCGAAATCGGCCTCGGCGGCGAACTCCGCCCCGCCACCCAACTCGAACAACGCCTCCGCGAATCCGCCCGCTTAGGCTACACCCACAGCTTCGTTCCCGATATGGGATCGTCGAAGCTGCCGAGGATTAAAGGGATGGAACTGATCCCGATCCGCAATGTGTCGCAGGCGATTGAGAGGTTGATGTGATGGCTCCAAATCGCCAAAATTCAGCAGGTCCAACTTACTCCAAAGGCCGAATGCGCTTATTGTTTGGATTGGCGTCCCTTGGAATACTCTTCACCACACTATCCAGCCTAGGCCTTGCGTTTCGTGTGCTCGCATTTCTGTTTTTAGCATCTGTGGTCTGCCTGCTAAATGTGCCGCTCGTCACAAACTCTCTTCGTCTCCGAAAGGGATCAAAGAAACGAAATTCTCACGATATCTTTTTTGCCTGCCTTGCTGCGATCTGGTGTATCAGCTTGTTAGTCGGATTTGCTTACTGGTTCTTTATACCTAGAACTATTTGAGCTAGGTGCCAAGATGTCACAGCCAATCGAGCGATTGACAACTCTCCTCCCCCGGGCCTCCGGGGGAGGTGCCGAACGAAGTGAGGCGGAGGGGGTCTTAAAAACCATGAATGAACCCCGCACCTACCGATCACAAATAAAATCAACCTCAAGATCTCAGTCACAAGCAAAGCAACTCCGCCGAAAACTCACGCCTCCAGAATGCCGGCTCTGGCTCGCGATCAAAACGAAGAAACTCAACGAACTTCACTTTCGCAAACAAGTCGCCGTCGGCCCATACATCGCAGATTTCTACTGCCACGCTGCGAGACTGGTTGTCGAAGTCGATGGCTCGATGCATTCGGGCAAACAACTCATACGAGACCAGAGCCGTGACGCATGGATGCGTGAACACGGAATCAAAATCGTTCGGTTCCCCGCTTCTGATGTGCGTGATCATTTGGAAGGCGTGTTGCACATGATTCGCCGCGTTGCGGAAAAGCAGATGGCTATGAGAGAGCAAGCAAGAACGCAGGAATAAGACCCCCTCCGTCACGCTGCGCGTGCCACCTCCCCCGGAAGCCCGGGGGAGGAGAGTGTTCATGCTCCCAACCACCCCGGCAGCGCCCTCGGTCGGCCATCTTCCCCCACACACGCCAGCTCCGTCGTTGCGATCGCACAGACCTGCTCGCTCGTTTCTCCGCCTCGCTCGACCAGTACAATCTCATATGAATGGTGCAGCTTGACCTTACTCGACTTCTCGACCTTCGTGCGAATCTCAACAAGATCATCATACTTGATCGGCCGACGGTATTTCACCTCGACCCTCGTCACCACCAAGAACACCCCGTCGGCTTCAAGCTGGGCATAGTTCTGCCCAGCCTCGCGCAACAACTCCGTCCGCCCCATCTCCATCCAAGGCAGATAGCTCGAATGATGCACCACCCCCATCGGATCGCACTCGACATACCGAACACGGAGTTGGAACGAACCTGTTACTGGAGGCGTTGCTTGTTGTGATTCTGGCATCCCTGATCTTAGGTTCCCTATTCCTCTTCAACGAGCCGCGACCGTGAGGGAGTGGTCTTCTCTTTATTAAAAATCCAAAGACCGCTCCCTCACGGTCGCGGCTCGTTGGGATACACTCCCACCATGTCATTCGGACTCGGCCATGGAAAAGCACTCGACACCGCCCCTGGGGTGGTCGCTATCTCAGAAACCGAACTCCCCGTCCTCCCCGATTCGATCATCAACGACCCAGAATCCGCCCGGCTCGATCTCCGCACATGGTTCAAAGACCCATCCAAACGCTTCGAGCTCGAAATCGGCTCCGGCAAAGGTGCGTTCTTAGTCCAGCAAGCTCATCTTGAGCCTGACACCAACTTCCTCGGCATCGAATGGGCCGGCGAGTTCGCCGCCTACATCGCCGATCGCATCCGCCGAAAGCAAGAAAACGAAAACACGCACACCAATGTCCGTGTGCTGCACACCGACGCATCACAACTCCTCAAGTGGCGATGCCCCGACGACTCGATCGATGTCGTCCACCTCTACTTCTCCGACCCTTGGCCCAAGAAAAAGCACCACAAAAAACGGGTCATCCAACATCAAACCTTGTTCGATATCTGGCGCTGCCTCCAGCCCGGTGTCGAGCTCCGCGTCGTCACCGACCACGATGATCTCTGGGCTTGGGATCTCTCCCACTTCGACCTCTGGGCAACAGGCTCATCGTCAGCCCACGAAGATTTCACCCGCCCGAGCATCCCCGCTGCCCCGCCTGCGATTCACACTTTCCTCGATCAATGCGAATCACTCCCCTTCGAGATCACTGATTTCGCCGCTCCTGAATCCGCAGGTAAAGGCGAACTCGTCGGCACCAACTTCGAACGCAAGTTCCGAATCGAAGGCCGAAGTTTTAACGCGGGTGTGCTGCGGAAGCGATGATTACAGATTTCAATGCTTCAGATAAATGACCACAATGCAATCACTACAAAGATTAGCGGCACACCAATGATTGCTATCGAAGCCCATTTCAAAAACTGCTCGTCCATTCTTTCCTGTCGAGCACATCCATGCGAGTTGCTCGATGCAATCACTCTCAACTCATCGATCAATGATTGCACTCCCATAATCCTCTCAGAGAACCGAACCTTTGATTGAGTGGTGTACACAACCCAGAACTGATCTCCTCTGCGTCTTGGCACTGGACATAGCGATACAGAAACAATTTCATCAAAGCGAATTTCAGCGTACCGAGATGGAAACATGGTAAAGAAGTGCTTCGAATAGAAAAAATTACGCACCACGACCAGTTTTCTTGAACGGTGTATTTCGATTCGCTTCCGGAGCACGAATATCGTGTATATCCAGATACAAATGATACCCACCAACAACAGGCTCGACAGTATCGTGTCGTCCTTGTCCCAGTTTGGCGTGTTCAACAAAGCCACTATGACAGAAGTGAATACGGCAGTCAAAGCAAACGAGAGGACGACAGGGATTGTCTTTGGGTATCTATAGGATTTCAACACATACTCCGATTCATGCTCACCGCTCCACCTGCACATTTTTCCAAAGCCCCGCAGATTTATTTTGCACACCAAACTACCACATTCATAACTAATTATTTAATCCATGCAGTTAACCAATACATCTCGATCGACAGCATCTCTTGAGTAAATTTTGATCAGATCAGTCGTATCAATCACCCCATTCTGATTTGAATCCGCTTTATTGGGCACAAGCAACACCGCGTGGAGCAACCCATCGCTGCCCATCGCTGAACCACCAATCCACCGATGTGAGTTGACCGAGTTTGCACCGGCAACCTGCCACACACTCCCAGACGGGAGCAGCCCATCGAGCAATACTGGCGAATCGTTTTCATCAAGATACACACCGACCGAATCGTCATAGACAATCTCGTCACCCATCGGCGCCCAGACGGCTGCCGAGTTATTCCAAGCCGTACCTACCGTAACATACTCACTCGGCTGCACATCATTGAGTGTCAAATGCTCAAACCCTAAAACATCCGGTACAGCGATCATCCCATTGACACCATCCCAAACAAAGCCTCGAGTTCTTTGGTTGCCATGGGAATCGAGCTCATTTGTCTTCGACCACCCCACGATGAGTCCGTCATCGCTGAGCCCGCGAGAGGCACTCATGTCGCCGCCGAGTGAACCGATCGTAAACTGAGCCGCTCCTGGAATCCATAATCCTGCATTTGGAATCGAAACTTGTAACGGTTCTGACCAGCCCCAGACCTGTTTAGCCCAGTGTCGGTCATTGTTGATATCTCCACTTTCACCGGCAAAGTCGATCACAACTTCTGTAAACCCTGCCGGATAATCTGCCGTTGGCTCAAGACACCATACAAACTCGCGTTGTTCACCTGCATCATCAATCCATACGCCATAACAACGACCGTCATCCATAACCACGGCTACCGAACTCGATACCGCATCAGCGGGCATACCAGCAAGTTCATACACGAGGTATGACGGTTGCCCAGCATATGAAAACAATGAAGTGAGTGCAATCGCAACTGTCAACATAAACGATCTGGTCATAATAATGCTCCTGGCAATCTAAAAAGAGAACAGAAGCAATATACCCCCACCCCACGGCACTTGTCAAATCGACTCAAGCCCTGCGCAGCTTCCTCATCTTCGCCAGCACCTTCTCGCTCCGAATACAATCACCCGCCTTGATCCGCGAGGCCTGCATCTCTCTTCGAGCCTTGCGGACTCTTCGCGCGTCGGATCAATCGGCAGCAACACCATCGCCAACCAGGTCCGCACATGCTTGCGAGGCGAGTGCTTCGTCACCCAATACAGCACGATATTGCACAAATCCGCAACATGAGACATAACCTTCCCAAATGCCTGATCAGATCCATGAAAACCCCATGAACAAACCACCCGCCGTCATCCTGCTCAGCGGCGGGCTCGACTCCTCCACCGTCCTGGCGATGGCCCAAGAGCAAGGCTACGCCTGCCACACACTCGCCTTTGACTACGGGCAACGCCATCGCAATGAACTCGATGCGTGCGCACACATCGCGTCATCCATGAATGCTGCCTCCCATCGAATCTTCAACCTCGACATCGGTTCCTTTGGCGGCTCGGCACTCACCGCCGACATCGAAGTCCCCAAAGATCGCGATGAGTCGGCGATGACCGACATCCCGATCACCTATGTCCCCGCACGAAATCTGGTCTTCCTCTCGATCGCACTGGCCTACGCAGAAACCCTCAACTCGTCCGATCTCTTCATCGGCGTCAACGCCATCGACTACTCAGGCTACCCAGACTGCCGACCAGAGTTCATCGCATCCTTTATACAAACCGCCAACCTCGCCACCAAGCTCGGCGTCGAGGGAAAGAACATCCAGGTCCACACCCCGCTACTTAAGATGACCAAAGCCCAGATCATCCAAGCCGGGACAATGCTCGGCGTGGACTACAGCAAGACCCATTCGTGTTATGATCCATCACCCGCAGGCGGCGCATGCGGGCATTGCGATTCGTGCATCCTCCGCAAAGCAGGATTCAAACAAGCCAACATCCCCGACCCGACGATCTACGCATGACTCTTCATATGAGCGACACACTCCCCATCTCCGAAACCTTCACCTCGATCCAAGGCGAGGGAAAACTCGCCGGCGTGCCTTCGTGGTTCTGTCGTGTCTCGGGGTGCAACCTCCGCTGCACCTGGTGCGATACGCCCTATGCAAGTTGGAAACCAGAGCATACCAAACGCACTATTGAATCGCTCATCCATGAAGCAACCATCGCCAAAGCATCGGGCACCCACCACGCCGTCCTCACCGGCGGCGAGCCCATGATCTTCGATCAACTCGTCCCCCTCTCCAATCAACTCGCCCAACTCGGTTTCCACATCACCATCGAAACCGCAGGCACCGTCACCCTGCCCGGGGTGTCCTGCCATCTCATGAGCCTCTCGCCCAAGCTCGCCAACTCGACCCCAACCAATGACCCTCGTGATGACTCAGGCGTTTGGGCAATCCGCCATGAAGAACGCCGACTCAACTTTGATTCGATCAATGAACTCCTCGCATCAACCCCAGATCGCCAACTCAAGTTCGTCGTCAGCAACCCCGCCGACCTCATCGAGATTGACCAGGTTCTTGCGCACATTCAGGGCTATGCCCCCCGCGATATCATGCTCATGCCCGAAGGCGTCGCAGTCCCAGATCGTAAATCAATCCAATGGATCCTTGAAGTTTGCCTCAAACGAGGTTGGACCTACTGCCCCCGCCTCCACATCGCCCTCTTCGGCGACACCCGAGGGACATAAATCATATCTTAACGAGCCGCGACCGTGAGGGAGTGGTCTTTGAGACCATTGAAAACAACAAGACCACTCCCTCACGGTCGCGGCTCGTCAGAGAATGCCTCCTACCATTCCCCATGATCTACCGCGTTTGCAAATCCTTCGAAATCGAAAATGGGCACATGCTCTCCAAGCACCCGGGTCGCTGCCGACTCCCCCACGGGCATTCGCGCACCGTCGAACTCGTCATTGCTTCGGACCATCTTGATGACAACGACATGGTGTGCGACTTCAAAGCCCTCAAACTGGCTGTTGAAGACTACCTTGATCAATACGATCATGCCCTGATGATCAACTCCAACGATCCGTTTCTAAAAACCATCCCCGAGCAATATACCGCCCGTCTGATCGTTCTGGAGAATGAAGACCCGACGACAGAAGTGCTTGCTCGGCGCATCTATGAGTTTGTGTCCGCCCAGATCAAAGCCGGCGGTTCGTATACAGATCCTCATGGGAATGTCTTTACGCTGCCGACTCATCTCATGCTCGAACGCGTACGGGTCTCCGAAACCAGCTCAAGCTGGGCAGAATACGGCTCGCAATAGAATCTGGAATATTCCCAATGAATAACAGGTTGCCCCATGAGTGCCACCGGCATGCGCAGACTCGGTATACAGACAGGTTGAAGCAGGTTATAGATGTAAAGGAAGCTGCGGTATGAAACTCTCAAGTCGAACGATCACGCTCATCCTCCTCACAGCGATCTCGCCATTGGCAATCGCACACACCGAGGCACAACCAGATTCCACACAAAAACAAGCGATGAGCATGGCGTTCAATATCTCGGACGCATTCGAATACGCGGCAGAAAAAATCGAACCCTCCGTTGTTCATATCACCGTCCGCAACTCAAACCGTCGGGCTGATCCAAGATCGAACGAAGGACTCGGCTCGGGCGTTATCGTCGACACCCGAGGCTACATCCTCACCAACAACCATGTCATCGAAGCGGGTCGATACATCTCTGTCCGACTCTCAGACGGACGGGAGCTCCCCGCCGCCTTCGTTGGCACCTTCGCCGAGACCGATCTCGCGGTTCTCAAAATCGAAGCCGACGGCATTGTGGCCGCGACCTTTGCCGACTCCGAAGCGATTCGCGTTGGGCAATGGGTCTTAGCTATCGGCTCACCCTTTGGATTCGAACAAACAGTAACCGCCGGCATCGTCAGCGCAAAGGGCAGAGGCTCGACCAGCCCACAGTTCGCAGCGCTCAATAAAAGCAAAGGACAAAAGCTCCAAGAGTTCATCCAGACCGATGCTGCAATCAACCCCGGAAACTCTGGCGGCCCGCTCGTCGATCTTCACGGCAACATCATCGGAATCAACACCGCCATCATCTCACGCACAGGCTCAAACAACGGGCTCGGGTTTGCGATCCCCGCAGATATCGCCCAGGCCGTCATGAACCAAATCATCGAGACCGGAAGCGTCGAACGCGGATGGCTCGGGATCAACATGCAAGTTCTCCCACCAGTCGATGCCCATAAGCTCGATATCGATGGCGGGGTTGTGATCCAAAGACTCATCGGCGATGGCCCCGCGAAAAAAGCCGGGCTTGAGCCGGGCGATATCATCATCTCGCTCGGCGGGCGAACCACCGAAAACATCGTCCGCCTCTCCAACGCCATCATGCTCACCAAGCCGAACGAACCCGTCGAAATCAGCTTCATCCGCGATGGCCGATACAAAACAACTACAGCGATCGTCGCCAATCGTGACGAAGAGATCAACCTGGCCCAACGCCAAGTCGTTCCGGGTTTGTATCTCCAAAAAATCGGTGCTAAGTTTGCATCAGGAACCCTCCCGCTCGAAAGCAGACGCCGAGGCCAACCGACCAAAACGCTCCGAGGGTTTATCGTCACCAGCGTCGATCTCGACTCACCCGCCGAACGCCGCGGGCTTCAAGTCAACGACTTTGTCTACAGCATCGATGGCCAAAAATTTGAAACGATCCAAGACATCGCCCAATACATCACCGACAGCGACGGAGACCAATCGATCCATCTCAACTTCTATCGAAACCGCCGAAACATGTATGTTGATTTGATCCCCGAGATCGAAGACTAAATCACACAAACGCCGCAGCGATAAAGAACACCCAGGAAACAATCGTCAATCCCATTTTGACAAAGATCGACACCGCACGCCCCGCAGCTGCCCCGCCTCCAGATTTGGCAGAGTCTTTCCAGCTCTGTTGAACAACCGTCCGCTCAACAAACATCGCCCCAGCCCCGGCGCCAACAATCCCACCAACAATCGTGCCGATGATCGGGATCGGGATTGCTACAGTTCCCACGATCGCCCCAGCCATCGTGCCGATGACCGAGCCGGCCGCACCCCGGCGAGATCCGCCGAGCTTTTTAACACCCACCGCAGATGCAACGATATCGGCGATCTCCGAAATCACGCCCAAGATCGCCAGCGTCAGCACAGCCCTCCAAGAAATAATCTCAGGCTGCCACCACATGCACAAAGCGGATACCAGGGTCATCAACCAGATGCCCGGCAACGCCAGCACAACAAACACCAGCCCAGCGATCCCAGTGAGCAGCGCGACCGATGCGATCACCCAAACTTCCCAGATTGGCCAACTCATACATTCACCGTTTGTTGAAGAATATCAATCGTCTGAATCTGTGTCTGATTGTGCGGGTGAATCTGAATCATCCCCATCTTCTTGGGAACCAAACGCCTTCTCTTCCATCGCCAAAACCCAATCTTCGATCAGATTATGCTGATAGGTATCAACCGATATCTCCTTGCCTCCGAGCTGAGGATGAGAAGATTTGATCTTAAGAAACACGATAAACTTATCCCACTTGCGCTTGTCGACCTCTTCAAGATCCGCAGGCGTAATCGAAGCACCCCCCGGCAGCGTAAGCGTCATCGAAGATGCTTTCCAAGCATATTTCTTCGATCGAACCTTGAGCATATGAAGGAACATATACAAAGCGATCGACCAGCATACCGCCATGATCATCCATTGCACAATCAAATCGAGTGTATGCAAAGGCTTGGGCACCGAGCCGGCGCTCTGCCACTTTGTTTTCAGTACATCAAGCTCGTTCTGAGGCGATCCAATCGCTGTATGCTCTGCATCGAGCCGACCAACAACCTTCAACGCTTCGAGCCAGTTATACCGGGTATTCATCATTGATGCACGCAGGTTCCGCAAACTCGACGAGTTGGAAGAGTCAAGAATATTGCGGGTCTTCGTTTCGGTCACTGAAAGCCGCTCAAACTCTTCAGCCGGATTCGTCACAGAAGATTCACGAATAAAAACCCCGAAGTCTTCTGCGTTGGCTTTCTTCGCTTGTTCAAGATACTGCCACTTGGCCCAGTCCGCATATCGGATCCCTCGCTTAGGATACACAGACGACGCATCCCAAAGCCCCCAAGCCCCCACAGCGAACACGACGAGCGTAATGACGAGGAGCTTGAAGATCCATCGCGAGTTCAACGGCGCCTTGGCGCAGTCGGTCGAAGCGATCTCTTTATCAAATGTCTGGTCGGCCATGGGTCTTCAAACTCCGAGAGGTCGTGGAAAGGTCCGAATATATACACAACGAAGAGTGCAAGTATATCCAAGAGAAAGTATCGACCAACTGCCACCAGAACATACCAGAACCTGCCAGAACCTGCCAGATCACCGCCCAAGCCCAAGATTTTCGCCAAGCAACCAGATCCATCCCCACAGAACTCTCAGAAAGAGAGTTTCTATTGAGTTGGCGATCGCCAGATGCCCCCCTACGATCCCCGCTCTCGACCCCCTCTTGTCGATGCCCGGGCCCGATGCACGGGTGGCCTGTGAAACTGGTCAGGGCTTGACCGCAGCAGCCATAAGCAGCCGTCATCCGGTGCCGTTGGTGTCCTGGGCATCGACAATGGGGGGTTGGGGCAGGTCTGAAACAGACCTCCACAAAAACACCTGCGGGCACCATCATCTTGATGGTGCCCGCATCTATTTGTTTATCGAGTATATGTTGCCCGGTTCGAGCCATCAAAATTGCCCCGTCTTGAGGCAGCACTTCTTAAAACCGGATTCCTGAGCCGCAAGGGCACAGATCATTGCGTCCGAGCTTTTCGAGAAGTTCCTTCTCGCCCATCTCGGTAGTGATGGATCTCATACCACGCTTGACCGCGGTTTCTGAACAGAAGCCCTTTCGGCGCTTGCTCATGATCTCAAAATCGGTCCTGTTCGTACAACTGGTGGTCTTCTATCTGATTCGTATACTTCTTCATTTTATGCTCCTTTCAAAAGCAGTGATTTTGCCCGTCACGCCAAAGAAAGGACAACCCAGTATATCAGAAGATTCGTCTCAATCCATAGCCCGATTTTCAATTTAGTCCATATACATCGATGCTATCATCTCCCATGGCCTACACCGCACTCGCTCGCAAACACCGTTCTCGTACATTCGATGAAGTCGTTGGGCAATCGCCCATCGCCAAAACACTCAAATCTGCGATTGATTCAGACCGGGTGCATCATGCCTACCTCTTTACTGGCACGCGAGGGGTCGGCAAGACCTCGATGGCGCGGATCTTCGCCAATGAACTCAATAACCCGGACTATAAGGACGACATCGCGGCTGCGATCTTCGCAGGACAAGATACCGATGTCATCGAGATCGACGCAGCCTCCAACACCGGCGTCGATCACACACGCGAGTTGATCGCCAACAGCGCCTATCGCCCGATGCGTGGGCGGTACAAGGTCTACATCATTGACGAAGTGCACATGCTCTCGATGCAGGCGTTTAATGCGTTGCTCAAGACGATGGAGGAGCCGCCCGAGCATGTCAAGTTCATCCTCTGCACGACCGAATCGCACAAGGTGCCCGCGACGATCCAATCGCGGTGTCAGCGGTTCGATTTCCGCAATATTCCCGTCGGCGCGATCGCTGAGCATCTCAAGTCATTGGTCAAATCCGAAGGCTTCAAAGCCGACGATGAGCTGGTGTTCACGCTCGCTCGTTTGGGCAATGGTTCGATGCGTGATGCGCTCTCGTTGCTCGATCGGCTGTTGGCTTCGGGCGAGAAAAAGCTGACGACCACGCTGCTCGAAGAACTCCTCGGGTTGCCCGATCGTGATCTGCTCAGCACCTTGATTGATGCGATTGCCGATGGTGATCCCAAGGTCGTTTTGCAATCCACAGGCACGCTGATGAACAAAGGCATCTCGGGCGAACAGTTGCTTGGGTCACTCCTCGAACGGTTCCGCGATCTGATGGTCCTCGGATCCTGCGGCATGGACACCGATCTGGTTGATCTTTCCGATGAGGCGAGAACGACCGAGTATGAACGCGCCCGGCGGTTCGATGCGGCGGGCGTGGTGCACATGATCGCGTTGTGCGAATCGGTCCAGCGGGCGATTAAATCCTCGCCTGCACCACGGGCACTGCTCGATGCGTGCATGGTTCGTTTGGCGATGACCGAGAAGATTGCGGATGTGGCTGCGTTTGTGGTTGCAGGAGGAAACGCAATAAAAAAAGCGTGAGGGCAGCGTCGGTTTCGGTCCCGAAACCAATCGAAGCTCCCAAGCCTCGACCAACGCTGCCCCTACGACCCGTCAAACCAATCAAACGCGATGAACCCAATGACGCCCAGGCTCCGAGCCATCGGCGGAAGATTCAGGTGGTCAAATCTGAGCCTGCACCCGACTCGAAGCCGGCACAAGATGCTCCACCTGAACGCACACAACCAACGCCCCAGTTGCGCGGGCCAACACCCGAAGAAGTGATGGAAGACCCATTGGTTCGATCTGTGCTCGATGTATTCGAAGGCGAGATCAAACGCGTGCACCCCAAGAACAAATAGCCAAAGCAAGTGAGACCCATAGATGTTCGACAAACTCAAAACCATGCAGGCCCTTGGGTCATTGATGAAAAACAAAGAGCAGCTCGCAGAAGCGGGCGAGCGGATCAAAGCCAAGATCGAAGCCATGCGCGTCGAGGGCGAAGCTGGGGGCGGAGCATGCCGAGCCGTCGTCAATGGCAAGATGAAGCTCCTCGATCTCACGCTCGACCCGGCATTGCTCGCAGGCATGGCGGTCGATGAGAAGACCCGCGACCTGGCGACATCGCTTATAAAGGATGCGATCAACGACGCAACCCAACGCGCCCAGCAGCAGGTGCAGGATTTGATCTCCCGCGAAGCTGAGGAACTCGGGCTCGGCGACATCGGCGGACAGCTCGGCGGATTCCTGAACTGACTCCTTTCATCTGGTGGAACGGGCTTCCAGCCCGTTTCTTTCTTAAAGATGTTCTACGACAAGATCAAGAAACGGGCTAGAAGCCCGTTCTACCAGAAAGAAGTATGGTACGAATCGAAGCCATCATGGGACCAATCACGATCAAGATTGATCGTTCGCCAAAGGTACATGAACAAGCCGACGCGGTTGATGTTGCATGGCAAGGATTGTGCGCACAGAACCCGCGATACTTCAATGGATCGATGCTCGCGTTCGATTCCTACGACCCAGCCACCGGCGTGATCCATGCTTCGGTTGAAGAATACAAACACCATGCGGTGCGCGATACGGTTGACGCGGGCATCTCGCTGCTGGCGGTGACCGGAATCTTGATCGCACCCGACTATGTTCGCGATGTCGGCGTGTACTTGCTTGGCAAACGATCCACACAGCTTCATCGGTATGGAGGCCTGTGGGAGTTTGGGCCTTCGGGTGGGGTCGATGTTCCACGCGTACGCAACACACTCCATCTCAAACAGATCACAGCAGAAGTTGCACGCGAGATCAAAGAAGAGATCGGCGTGCGAATTTCAAGCAGGCCATACGCAGCCAGAGCGTTGGTACATGATGACGCTGTGGGATCGACCGACATTGCAATCCCAGTCGTGCTCGACCATGCACCCGCGATCAATACAAACTGGGAATACACCGAGACCAAATGGCTCACGCTCGAAGAACTCTACAATTGGACACAAACCCATCCCGAAGAGTTGATCCCCACCACTGTTGAACTTGCCCGTTTTCTATATGAATCCAGAGACGCATAGGGCGCTAAGATAGTTCCATGAGCACTGAATCTACTCCAACCATTGCATCACAAGCCGTCGGCGGATTTCTTGAATCGCTCAACGCCAAGGTGCCTACGCCCGGTGGCGGTGCGGCGGCGGCGATCGCCGGCGCGACGGCAGCAGCGACCGCGGGGATGGTGGTGAGCTATTCGGTCGATAAAAAAACACTCGCCAAGCACCAAGCATTCAATGCTGATGCGCAGAAGCAGCTCAATCGTGCCCGAGCGATGTTCTTGACGCTCGGTGACGAGGATGCTGCGGGGTATGGCGTGCTCAATACGCTCTGGAAACTCGACAAGGATCACCCTGACCGAGTCGCCGGGTGGGACGAGGCGGTGGCTGGGGCGATTGGCCCGCCACAAGCGATGTTGGCGTTGGGTGTCGATATGCTTCGGCTGTGCGAAAAACTCATCGCTACAACAAACAAACAACTCAAATCTGATCTCTGTGTGGCGGCAGTCCTCGGACAAGCAGCTGCGCGATCGGCAGCGTGGAATGTACGGATCAATATCCCGCTGTTGCCATGTGATGACCATGATCGTGCGCACAAAGAGGTTGATGCGATGCTTGAACATGCGCAGACATTGTGCGACGCTATCGAAGCGGGGTGTGCATGAGTGCTGATTCAGACCAAGCTGCGAACCTGTCTTCTGAACTGATCGACCATCGGTTTATTGATCTCTCTGCGAATCCAAAGATCGCAGCGTTATCAAAGGTGTTGCGTGAGGTGAGTTCGGTGAAGGACCCGGCGGAGATGCTCAAGGCGTTTGGGCCTTGGGTTGGGCAACGGTTTCCGCGTGATGCGTTTGTCAGTATTTCGATCCGTGATTTGCCCATCGGGAAATATAAGATCACGCGTTCGATCACCCACAGCGTAAAGCAATCGCCTCAACCATCGCCAACAGGCAACCCCTGGTTGGATTGGGAGAGGCTCCCGGTGTATGAAGGCGGTTTGATTGGCGAAATTATTGCTGGCGGCGAGCCGGCTGTGATCAGCGGGTTTGATCTCACCAAAGACCGAGTGCTCTCAAAGGAGCTTGGGCCATATGCGGCTCAGCTCAAATCTGTCTCGGCGATGCCAGCCTTTGACAATGGTGAAGCGCTCAACTGGTCATTGAGTTTTCATGAACAAGCCGACTGGGAAGATCTGGACACATTTGTTGCGGGTTTACTCGACATGAACATGATGGGTACCGCCACACGAAACCTGGTCTTTCGCAAACAGGCAGAAACCCTCAACGAACAACTCATGGAGCAGTTCGAGCAGATCGCCAAGATCCAACGCCAGTTGCTGCCTGATCGGGCACCCAAGCTTGAAGGATTCACGCTCGCGACGAGTTATCTGACGAGCAACATTGCTGGGGGTGACTACTTCGACTATTTTCAGGGCGAAGACAACCGTGTCGGGATTGTGATCGCAGATGTCTCTGGGCATGGCCCTGGGGCAGCGACGGTTATGGCGATGCTTCGGGCCATTTTGCATTGCTATCGTGATACCCTCGAAGATTCACGATCGGTCGTTGATGACATTGCAGATGTCGCACGATATTGCAACCGAAAACTTGTCGATGCAAATCTCAACGGCGAGTTTGCCACAGCGTTCTTTTGCGTGCTTGATCCATGCACGGGCAAAGTGCAATGGACCCGGTGCGGGCACAACCCGCCGATGATTCGACGAAAGGATGGCACGATCATACTGCTCGAAAGCGCTGGAACCTTGCCTCTAGGAATCACGACAGATATCGAGTTCGAGTCTGACTCGTGCATGATGGAGCCGGGTGATACGCTGATCTTGTATACAGACGGGATCACCGAAGCATCTGCCCCTCGACATCTCTCTACGGACAACGAGCTTGATATGTTTGGGGTTGAACGATTGATGGATTCGCTCAACTCTTGCACGGGGATGCCTCAGTGTGTGATTGATTCGATTCACAAAGCATTGTACAAGTTCACCCACAAACTCGAACGGGATGATGACCAGACATTGGTTGTCATCCAACGATTGGCGAACGCATGAGTGCCCCCAACTCAAGGCATGCACAAGAATGGTTCGATAAGCCTGACCCAACGGGTGCCACCGATACCAGCGAAGTAGGCTTGCGGTTTACCTGCACCCAATGCGGAAACTGTTGCACCGGGCCGACCGGGTTTGTTTTGTTTACCGATGACGAAGCGCAGGCGATGGCGGCTGGCCTTGGGATCTCCAAAGAAGCGTTTTATGAGCAACACACCCGCGATACACTTGTCGGCAGATCGCTCAATGAGATCCAAGCGGATGGATTTGGGTTTGATTGCGTGTTCCTTACGCGGGACGATGCGGGTAAAACCGGCTGCAGCGTCTATGGATCGCGTCCTGAGCAATGCCGAACCTGGCCATTCTGGAAGAGTAATCTTGTTGGCAAGCGGGCGTGGAAGGAAGAATCTCGGGGGTGTCCGGGGATGGATCAGGGCAAGCTGCACTCGCCTGAGCATATTCGCATCACCCGTGATCGAGTGGAGATATAAGCCGACTCGGCTCGTATGATTGATCCCTATGGACGCGTTCTGGAAATTTGCAAAGCAGATGTTGCGTATGCGCGGGCACTTGATGCTCGGTGCTTTCTTTGCGCTGATCTCTGCTGGCGGGGTGGGTGCTGGGGTCATCGCGATGCGCCCGATTCTTGATATCTTGCTCGAGCCGGGCAGCGCGGGGCTTCAAGAAATCGCCCAAAGATACATCGACACCGGCGAGTTCTTTGGGATCATCCAGCCTCAGTGGATTGAACTGCTCCCGGCAAACTCGTTCGACAGCATTGTACTGATTATGGTCTCGCTTGGCGTGCTGAGTTTTATCGGCGCGTTCGCAAACTTTATGCACCAATACCTCGCCCTCACGGTCGTCCATACCACCGTCGCACGAGTCCGCAGGCTCGCGTTTGGACAAGTGCTTGAGCTGCCACTCAAAACGATTGTCGCTGAAGGCCCAACAGATGCGATCTCTCGGATCGTCAACGATACCGAAGCACTCTCCGCGGGCTTTGTCGCCATGCTCTCGAAGGCGGTCGCCCATATAACCAAAGGCTTTGTAGCATTGTGCGTTGCGTTTTTAACCAACTGGCAGCTTGCGATCGTCGCCCTTTTGGTCATGCCGATCTTGGCAACGGTTATCCGAAAGCTCGGGAAACGAATTCGCAAGGCATCTGGCAAGGCACTCTCGAGCCGGGCAGATCTGTATCGCGCTTCGACCGAGGCGCTTCAGGGCTTGCGGGTAGTCAAGGTGCATACCACCGAACGCTACGAAGCGGGTCGATTCTCGCGGATCAACAAAGAAGTGCTTCGACAACAGCTCAAGATCCGCACCGCCCGCGCCCTTGCTGGGCCGATGGCCGAGCTGATGACCATGTTCGCCCTTGGCGGCTTGACCATTGTCGCAGCCAAGCTCATCATCGATGGATCGCTCGACAAATCAGAGTTCATGACTGTGCTTGTTGCCCTTGCCCTCGCAGGGGCAAGCATCAAACCGATGTCCGGGCTGGTCAACGATATTCAACAATCGGGCGCGGCTGCCGATCGTCTCGACAAACTTCTTTCAGCAGATCCCGAACCCGGGCACGAAAAACGCCTACCAAAGCTCGCCCGCCATCACAACACGATCGTCTTTGATGATGTCGCGGTGATTTATCCCGGCGCAACCAAACCTGCGATTTCGGGCATCTCGCTTACAATCAAGCATGGCGAAACCGTTGCGTTTGTGGGTCCAAACGGGTGCGGCAAGACGACCTTGCTCTCGCTCATCCCCCGGCTATTCGACCCCGATGAAGGGCGGATGCTGATCGATGGCACCGACTTGGCTCGGGTTCGGATCCGCTCGCTGCGAAAACAAATTGGTGTCGTCACCCAAGAAGTCGTGCTGTTCAAAGGCACGATCGCAGAGAACATCGCTTATGGCAACCGCCATGCTTCGCGTGAACAAATCGAACAGGCTGCCCGTGATGCACGAGCAATGGAGTTCATCGGCGAGCTTGAAAACGGGCTCGACACACAGGTTGGCGAGCAAGGACTCACCATGTCGGGGGGACAACGCCAACGCTTGGCCATCGCACGGGCGATCTTGCGCAATCCGGCTATTTTGATTCTCGATGAAGCGACTTCGATGATTGATGCCCATTCCGAAAAACTCATCGGCGAAGTGCTTGATTCGTTCTGCAAAGATCGCACAAGCCTGATCGTTGCCCATCGCCTATCGACGGTGCTGGGCGCAGATCGAATAGTTGTGCTAGACGACGGCAAAGTCGTCGGGCAGGGCACGCACGAGCAACTCATGGAAACATGTGAAACCTACGAAAAACTCGCTCGCCATCAACTGATGGTTTCTTCGCAATCATCAAAGAAGGATTCCTGATGAACGAAACAAATGACCAAGGCGAGCTCGTGTTCAAGTGTAACTATTGCACCATGCCTTGGGATGAAGATCGGCAAATGGTCGAGGGGCATCGCGGGTCGTTGATCTGTAGCCAATGCCTGGCGATCGCATTCACAGAACTGGTCTACCTTGATTCGGGCTACACACCTTCAGAGCGTGAGACCTGTAAGCTTTGCCTCGAAACACAACGCGACGGCCTGCACTGGCAGAGCCCGCTTGATGATGCTGTAATCGCCTGTCGAAGATGCGTCAAACAGAGCGCAGGCGTCTTGCACAAAGATCCTGATATCGTATGGAAAAAGCCGACCGACCCAAAGATCGATCGGCCAAAGGTATAATCAGCACCAAGTTGTTGTTAGCCCTTGCTTGGGCACGCGATGTTGTAGATATGATCCAGATCTGCGATCAGGATATAGGTGCCATCGTCTTGATGCACAAGCCCTGAGAGAAACTCGGTGTTATCCGCGGTGTCTGGCAACGGCTCAACCGAGCTATCGTCGCAATCGACCACAAACGAAACACCGTCAACTGCAATCGCAGCTTTGCGCGAGCCAACCTCGGTGATCACCATCATCGAATCGAGACGGGTCGAGACAATCTCTAGGATCTGATCGAAGATTGTGCACATTTCGGCGAGATCTGTTTGTCGAGACTCATCGATCAAGGCGATTGCCTTCTCAACCTTTCCATCTTCCTTAAAGTTCAATGCCTTTTGAGCGAGGGAATGGATATTCCGATGTGGGCGGTCGAACCGATCGAAGAGTGCTTTGAGGATTGGATCATCCGCAACCATCGCACTCATCGGCGACGAACCCTCAACCACAGACTCATACCACTTCCCAAAGTTACACTTTGTTGGGTCGGTCGCTTTGGTAAACTCGCTGCTGGTGTAAATCGCTTCTTGGAGCGCGTTGAGCCATCCAACATGATCGTTCTTGAGCCCCTCAAACATATCTGACAGCTTCTCTGTCTCGGCAGAGCGAGGCTCGAAGCCTAAGAGCGATCGAAGATCGACAACCGGGATGATCGTACCACGATGGTTCACCACGCCCGTAATAAATGCAGGGCTGTGAGGCACACGGGTAACCGATACCATCTGCGAGCTCATCAGTTCAACTGTTGACGATGTTGGCATGCCATAGAAGTTGTGATTGACTTCCACCACCACATAACGAGTCACCGCTTCTGCGGCTTCATCTCCTTGAAACTCAGTTCCGGTTTCGGATGATGGCGAGAGGGTTGCAACGGCTTGATCGTTTGTGTCTGGTTCCATAAAGAGCGTAATCGACCATTTTGTTCTCCTAGATTATCGAAACAAGAGAGTCTCGAAGAGAGATCGCACTTGGGCTGAACAAGCCCGATAACTTGAGCAAACCCCAGTAACCAGTTTCAAATTATTACTCAGAATGATGAATCAAACAACCAGCGGCTTGTCCTACGATTAGCTTCTTGAACAATCAAAATCCCGAACAACACTGGTGAATATGCTCCTTCACGCACGAAACATCTCGAAAACCCATAGCGTGCGAACACTCTTTGAAGGCATCTCTCTCCGTGTCGACCAGGGCGACCGGATCGGGGTTATCGGACCAAACGGCGCAGGAAAATCGACACTCCTCAAAATCCTCGCCCAACAAGACCCACCTGATACCGGGGAGATCGTTACGCCATCTGCGGTCTCGTCGGTGTACATCCCGCAGGTTGATGTCTTCGACGAAGGGATCAGTGTGTTCGATGCTGTTTTAAATAAGGCTCCAGAGCATGCAGCAAATCATCTTGACCCAGAGACCATCACCGAGATGGCGCTGAGCCGAGTCGGGTTTGAAAAAGATCAATGGACCATGCAAGCATCGGCGCTCTCGGGCGGCTGGCGAAAAAGACTCTCGAGCGCATGCGCCCTCTCATCGTGCGGCAACGAGCCAGATCTCGTCCTCCTCGACGAACCAACCAACCACCTTGATCTCGCGGGCATCGCATGGCTCGAAGAGTTCCTCTCCCAACGCATCGGCGGACAAGCAGCATACGCCTCCGTCTTCGTCACCCATGACCGACGGTTCCTCGAACAAGTCGCGACACGGATCATCGAACTCTCTGATGCCTATCCAGGCGGGTTGCTCAGCGTCGATGGAAACTACACCGAGTTTGTCCGCCGACGAGCCGAGTTTGTCGATGGCCAAGCCAAAGCGGTTCAATCGCTCGCCAACGAGGTTCGCCGAGATGATGTCTGGCTCGGACGCGGTGCACAAGGGCGACAAACAAAGCAAAAAAAACAAATTGATGCCAGTGCAGACCGCCGCGCCCAGCTTGGCGAGCTCAAGGCACGCAACGAGGCTGCCACCAACACGGGCGCACTCGTCGAGTTCTCATCCACCGATCGCCAGACCAAAAAACTGATCGCAGCGACCGAAATCTCAAAGGCCTATGGCGACAACAAGCTTTTTTCCAAGCTCGATCTGGTGCTTGGGGTTGGCGATTGTGTCGGGCTTCTCGGTGCCAACGGCAGCGGAAAAACCACGCTGATCAAAGTCCTCACTGGCGAAATCCAACCCGACGAAGGCTCGATCCAATATTCAGACCCGATGCCTAAGGTCGTTGTGTTCTCCCAACACCGCGAAGACTTCCCGCCGAGTACGCCTTTGAGTGAAGCGCTTTGCCCGGTGAGCGATCGTGTTGAGTTTCGTGGGCGAACCATGCATGTCAAATCGTGGTCTCGGCGATTTATGTTCCGCGATGACCAACTCGCCCAGCCGGTCGGGTCACTCAGTGGCGGCGAGCTTGCCCGCGTCCATATCGCACGGATCATGCTCGAAGCTGCGGATGTCCTGGTGCTCGATGAACCCACCAATGATCTGGATATCCCAACGCTTGAGCTGCTCGAAGAATCGCTCAGCGACTTCCCGGGCGCCGTAATCTTGGTCACCCATGATCGGATCATGCTCGAAAAACTCGCGACAAGGATCGTCGTGCTCGATGGCACCGGCGAGCAACAAATCTGCCCAAGCCTCGACCAGGCGATCCGCGTGCTTAACGCACAATCAAAGCAACAAGAAGCTGCGAGCCAACCCAAGCTGCAAGCCGAAAAAACAGGCAAGACGCGGGCTGCCAATCAGCCCAAGAAGTTGTCCTATAAAGACCAACGCGAGTACGACTCGATCGAAGAGAACATCATGGAAGCTGACGGCCAGATCGAAACCGCTCAGGCAGCTCTGGCCGACCCAAAGGTGCTCGCTGATCATGAGAAAATGACCAAGGCGTGCAAAGCCCTCGACGAAGCACAGGCCGAATCTGCCCGGCTCTACGCCCGATGGGACGATCTCGAATCCATGCGGGGCTAGGCCGTGTCTGACGGCTCAGTTCCATACAAGAACGCCATCCTTTTCTCCTCCCCCGGGCTTCCGGGGGAGGTGCCGATCGAAGTGAGGCGGAGGGGGTCTTCTCTTTCTTCTCTTCCCCATTGCCTATTCCCCATTGCCCATTGCCTTCTTCAAGAAAGACCCCCTCCGTCGGCTTCTCCGCCACAACCGCCCTATGGGGTGCTCCCCCGGAGGCCCGGGGGAGGCGAAAAGAGAGCGTCCTTGTGTGGGGAATGAGTCGTCAAACACCGCCTAGTTTGGTTTGGTTGCAATCATCTCATACACCGGAGGCAGGTGCATAAACGCTGCGGGATCATTCGAAATCTGTTCCCAAGATTCAAAGAACGCATCGAGTTGCACCTTGGTAATGTATCCAAGATCTACAAGCCGAGGGATAAACACCGGCCAGAAACTATCGGGCCAGTTCCACATCGTGTTGCCCGGCCTTGGTGTCTCAATCTCTGCGCGTCCAATATGATCGAGCGTGAGACCGGCATCGATCGCAATGTGTGGGAGCTTGCCCATGATATCGGTGTCGCCACCATGCTCTTGCCAGCTCTTGGCGATCGCGGCGATGACCGTCTCGAACGCTTCGCTGATGGGCGAAACACGCATTGAATCGTAGTTGAAATAATCCTGAATCAATAGCTTGCCGCCGGGCTTGAGCATCTTGACGATCGAGTTGATTGTTGTTGTCGGATCATCCACAAAGCACATCACCCAACGAACATAGGCGATATCAAACGAGCCGGGTTCAACGCTCTGCTCGGCAAGCACCTGATCGATATGCGTCACATCACCAATATAAAAACTGGCGTGAGGCAGCTTGCGATTGTGTGCTTGTTGATTGGCAAACTCGATATAAGGCGGCGACTCGTCCACCCCCACTACGCGCCCGGTGTGCGTCACGATCTGAGCCATATCCAGCGAAGCGAACCCTGGCCCGCACCCGACATCAAGAATCTGTTTGCCCGGCGCGATCCCCGCGCGTTCCCACAGCCGATGCGTGGGCACAAACCAGAGCCGATGCTGAAAGCCCAGCCGATGAAGCTCGGCGTCGTTGGTACCGAGGACATATTCGGGTTCGTTGGTAGCTGAAGGAGTGTTGGTCATAGAGCGTTCCTTTGTTTTCCTCTTCGCTCTATGATATCAATAACTGAGTCGACCTGTGCCGATGCGCATGGCGATATTGCTCGCCATTTTTTGCCCAAGGTCAACAAAGATCGCGGCATCATTCTTCGAGAACACATCGCTGACGGTCTTGGTGAACATCTCGACCCACCGCTCAAAGTGGGCGATGCTCAGCCCGCCAAACTTGTGCGCCTCGATCGGCCTGCCTGAATAAGTCCCTGCGTGCATGGTGGCCGACGACCAGAACCGGGTCATTTTTTCATAATGCGCATCCCAGTCTTCAACAATCTCATCAAAGATCGGCCCGAGCAGATCATCTTGCTGCGTGCGAGAATAGAACAACTCGACCATCTCACGAATCTTCTCGACTGTAATCCCATCGCTCATCGGCTCGCCAGAGTTGTCTGGACGCGCCAGGTCAAGTTCGATCGGTTGATCTTCCATCATCATACTCCCGGTTGATTTCTGCCTTGAATCCTAGCCAGAAAACTGCCCGATCATGATTGTTGAATAAATAGATGGTTATTGCAAAGTGCATCTTTGGGATACGCCCTCTGACCCAATGCCAATAAAAAAAGCGTTCCAACCCTTTCGAGTTGGAACGCATAGTCAACGGTGCGAGAGGGATTCGAACCCACGGACCCCGCAAAGGGTCACTCGATTTCAAGTCGAGCGCCTTCAACCGCTCAGCCATCGCACCAAGATGGTTTTTGCCCAAATGGATTTTCATCCAAAATCAGGCACACCAGTGTATTCACCCATCGGGCGGTTGTCTTGCAATCTTTACTTATCTGATCGCCAAATCGGATGCTTTGGGCGATATGCTGGGCACAAAGCAACCAATGCCCCGAGCATTGCTGCGGTTTGGGCGTTGAGCTGGATCGAATCCGTCAGCGACACGAGTAAAAACCCAACAATTGCGAACAAGGGAGCGAGCCCGATATACCCCTCCGTTTGCGCATCCCAGATCCGCCAAGCTGATCGAATCGCACTCAGCATCAGCACGAACCAGAGCAAGACCCCCACGATCCCGAGTGTACTTGCGATCTGAAGCAGGCTGTTGTGGGCATGGGCATGCACGCCGGCTTCAGGGTCTTGGATATTTACCCAAGTTTGATACCCACCCGCCCCGACACCGATCAGCGGATGGGCGGCTGCAGCATCAATCGCGAACTGCCCCATCTTCACACGCAACCCGGTGCTTGAATCATACTGACCATCAAAGGCTTGCCCGATTTCTGAGCGGGCTTGATCAAACCGAATCGACAAGCTCTCTCGCATCAATGCTCCACCAATCAGGCTGATGACCAAGGCACCAAGAATAAGCACGACGACCTGCCTTGTGCGCATGCGCCTGGTGAAAGCTCCAAAGCAGATTGAGCCAATAATCAACAGCACGCTGGCGATCCAAGCACCACGGGTTCCCGTTGCGATGATTCCAACCCCGACACTAACCACCCCCGCCATTCCCCAAAGCCGAGTTCGCCCGCTTGCAAATATTACTGACGGCAGATGAAGCCCGAGCCCACCGACCAAGATCGAGCCACCGACCACAGGCTGCCACCACCCGGCGATTCGGTTCGGATGGTTTTCAACAAGTTGAGCGAGCCAACCGATCCCAAATCCATCGAACGCATCAGCGATCTGCCCGAGCTGACCAAACGCGATGCCGATGCACATCGCTGTGATCAACGCTCGGCGATGCTCGATCACCGGGAAGATCAATCCAACAAGCGCAAACCATCGCAGTTCTGCGATCTCGCCCCACCCCAAATACGGATCGCCGGACCAGAGCAAGCTGAGCATCATCCACCCGGCGATCGCGATCGCAGCCAGAGCGACTGGTTGCCCGA
Organism: Planctomycetota bacterium; assembly: GCA_024280755.1. Taxonomy (GTDB): domain Bacteria; phylum Planctomycetota; class Phycisphaerae; order Phycisphaerales; family UBA1924; genus UBA1924. The sequence continues at coordinate 45,044 of JAJRPN010000028.1, read as the reverse complement.
ACCCGTGAATCCAGACCGGAAAGGTATTGATCACCCGGACGAAAAAGAACACAACCAAAGGCCCAAACGCGATCTCGGTCAGTGTCACCGGGCCGAACATACAGACCAACCCAAGGCAGGCAAAGAGCAGATGCAGCCGATCGCCGATCGCATCTTGACGGTGCATCCGCTCAAAGGCCCCATCGCACGCTGGCCGATCTATATAATGACCATCCACAAAGCCGAGCAGTGCCCGCCTAAAAAACCAGGCCTGAGGGCCAGAATCTGGGTTTGGGTCATTTGTATCCAACGGGTCACATTCCTTATTTAAGCAACCGAACTGGCACTACACTGGTATGATGTTGTATAGATTGCATCATTCTACAGGGTGAAAGCCGATGAATGGGCATTGAGGGCAGCGAATCAGGAGTTCGATCATGAATGACATCAAGCAAGTTCTCGCCAAAGCCTCGCGTCGGCTCTTCATGATTGATCTGCTCCGCACGCTTGCGCTCACCTCATTCATTGTTTTATGCGCCCTTTTTCTCGCTCGGCTGACCCAAAAGCTTGTTCCGACTGTCGAGATTCCTTGGACCCTCGCAGCGATCGTCGCAGCAGGCGTCGCTGTCGTCGGGGCGTTGATCTGGGCAATGGTTCGCAAGCCCAACGAGGATGAAGTCGCTCGCGAGATTGATGATCGTGCCGGATTGCGAGAATCGATCTCGACGGCGATGTGTGTGAACCAGAATAAAGACTCGTGGTCACAAGCGATCGTCACCGATGCCTCGGCCCAGGCCAAACGCGTGGTGATTAAGGATGCGCTCCCGATCGAGAATCCAAAGCACTGGCCGATGCCTATCGCTGCCGCGTTGGCGATCGTTGCGATCTGGTGGGTGCCTGCCACCGACATCACCGGGTTGCTCGCCAAGAAAGAACAAGCCCAAGCCCAGCAGGCCCAAATCGAAGAGGTCAAAGCAACTGTCAACGACACACGCAAGCTGATGGAAGAGATCCAGGCAAAGACTGGGATTGATCTTGAAACGATTGGCGATGAAACCGCCAAAGAACTCACCCCCGATGAGATCGCGTTTGTTGATCCTGAAGAGATCGCCCGCAGCGCGATCAAAGAACTCACCAATCTCTCCGACAAGCTCGATGAAAAACGCAACAACGAAGACGGCGCGACCTTTGATGCGATCAAGGACATGACCCGCCAGCTCAACACCCCCAAGCCCGGCCCAGCTTCGGAGATGGCCCGCGCGATGGCCCGGGGCGACTTCGGTGAAGCACAGAAGAAGCTCGAAGAGATGGCCAAGGCTCTTGAAGACGGATCGATGAGCGAGGAGCAGAAGAAACAAGCTTCTGAAGGGCTTGAAGCCATGAAGAAACAGCTCGAAAAGCTCGCCCAGAACCGCGCCGATCTTGAGGAACAACTCAAAGCGTCGGGCTTGTCCGAACAACAAGCCAAGCAACTCGCGACCGATCCCGAAGCACTCAAAAAGGCACTCCAAGATGCGGGTTTAACCGAAGAACAAGCCCAGCAGCTCAGCCAAGCAGCCAAAGCCCAACAACGGGCATCCGATGCGGCCGGGTCGATGGCCCAGGCGATGGGACAGATGGCTGCGGGGATGCAACAATCGAATCCGTCCGAGATGGCTCAAGGGCTTGAGTCGATGTCTGGGCAGCTTTCTGATATGGAAATGATGCAGCAAGAAATGCAATCGCTCGAACAATCGATGAGCGAGTGCAGCTCGCAGCTCACCAAGCTGAGCGAATGCTCCGGGGGCAACTCTGGTGATGGGCAAGGGTTTGGTGAGAACGCGAAGTTTGGCCAAACCGGACAGTTTAGAGAAGGCAACTCGCAAGGCTTTGGTAGCGGCTCGGGCGGGCCGGGCAAAGGCATGGGTGCAGGTCCAGATGCCCGAGCAGCCGACTACATGCTCAAAAAAGAACGGGCAGATGTCCAGACCACCAACGAAGGGCCGGTCATCGCATCGACCATGGTGCAGGGTTCGCAAATCCGTGGCGAATCGACCGCGACCTTCTCGCAAGCGGTGCAGAGCGCGACGACCCAAGCTGCTGAAGCGATCGAGACCAAGCGGATTCCACGCAAGCACGAGTCCGCCGTGCAAGAATACTTTGGTCGGCTCGACCAAGCTGCCAAAAAGGCGAACAACGAAGACACCAAGCCCGCCCCCGCTGGGAGCGATGCAACGAGTACAACAAAGAGCGAAAAGAAAGACGATTAATCGATGCCAAAAAAACTTCTCCCTGCCGGGTGTGCTGCGATTTGTATATTGATTGCAAATGGATGCAGCCAATCGGGTTCAAGCGAAGCTGCAAACACTGTTGTGCTCTATACCAGCGTTGATGATACCTTTGCCAAGCAGGTGGTTGACGCATTTACTGCACAAACGGGGATCAAGGTTCATCTTCTGGGTGATACCGAAGCCACCAAGACCACCGGGCTTGTTACACGGATTCAGGCCGAGATGGATCATCCGGTTGCTGATGTGTGGTGGTCGAGCGAGCCGATGGGCACGATCTTGCTTGATCAAGCGGGCGCACTCGAACCCGGCGCAATGGCAGGCATGGTTGCAGATGATTGGCCCGATGCGTTGCATGCAGAGAACTGGTCGTGGGTTGGTATGGCGATGCGGTCGCGGGTCATTGCGTTTGCCCCTGATCGGATCGACGAGCCTCCAACAACACTTGGCGAGATGATCGACCCCAAGTATAGGGGAATCATCGGCATGGCCCGCCCGCAGTTTGGCACCACGCGCATCCACATGGCGATGCTCGCGGATCAATGGGGGATCGAATCGTTCACCCAATGGCTTGTCGATATGGAAGCCAACAACCTTCGGCTCTACGACGGCAACGCGAGCGTTGTACAGGCGATCGCAATGGGCGAGATCGATATCGGGCTGACCGATACGGATGATGTATGGAGCGGACAAAGGAACAACTGGAAGGTTGAGCTTGTGTATGAATCTGCACACGATCATCCAACTTGGCCTAGCCTTGGTCCGACCTTGATCCCCAACACTGTGGCAATTATCAAGGACGCTCCACACCAATCGCTCGCCAAGCAACTCGCTGCGTTTCTTGTGTCGCCTACCGCCGAGGCCTTGTTGTATGAATCGACCACGCACAACACCCCGATTGATGGAACACTCCGGGCGTTGTATGCTGATGATGTGTTGAGTATTGATCGGCTACCGGACTATATCAGGGCTGCCCAGAAGGTCCGAGAGGCGATGGATGTGTGTGAGCAGGTGCTGATAAGTCCTTAAAAACGCCCATATTTCTTGCGTGACCGTCGCAATCTGCACTCGAATACCACTTGAATCCATAATCCACTTGCCCATCAAGAATCGAAACGGGTGATGAGCCGATACATGGTTTGTGATTGGAATACCAAGCAAACTTGAATGGCCGTTTCGGCCTCAGAACCGCCGGGCGTTGTTCCTAGGCATTTTGATTTTCCAGGCAGCGGTGCTTGTCGCTGGCGAGTTCTTGGTCGACGCATGGATCCGCATCGAGTTTAATCTCTCGCAAGCGGCTGCCGATCGGTTGTTTGTGTTCCGTATCTCGGTAGCGTTCTGTGTCTTTATGCTGACCGGGTTGATTTTGTTCCTCGCCTCGAAGCGATATCAGGACACGCTTGAAGAATCCAACGCCAAACTCAACAAAGAAGTCACCAAGCAGGTCCACGCAGGATTATGCAAACGCAACGCTCTGATCTTTGGTCTTGCCAAGCTGGCAGACTATCGTGATACCGATACAGGGGCACACCTCGAACGCATCGGGTTATATGCCCGTGTTCTTGCGGACGCGCTCTCGCCAAAGTATCAAGAGATCAACGCCAAATGGATCGATCGGATTGTGCTTGCTTCCTCGCTTCATGATATCGGCAAGGTCGGCATCCCCGATTCGATCCTGCTCAAGCCCGGTCGATTGACCCCCCAAGAGCGTGAGGTGATGGAGAAGCACGCTTTGATTGGTGCCGACACGCTTTTGGCAATCCGTGCGAAGCTTGGTGCTGATGAGTTTATTGATATGGGTATCGAGATTGCTCTTCAGCATCACGAAAAATGGGACGGCACCGGATACCCGTTCGGGCTCAAAGGCACCGATATCTCCCTCGCTGCCCGGATCGTGGCACTTGCTGACTTCTATGATGCCGTGACCTCTAAACGGGTCTATAAAGATGCTATGTCGCATGAAGAGACATCCAATCTCATCAAGAGCCTGCACGGAACCCACTTCGCGCCCGATGTTGCTGATGCGTTCTTTGCCAATCAGGCCGAGTTCAATGCGATCCGTGCTCACAACCAGTGCAATGATGAATCATCACTCAAGATCATGAATCTTGAGCACATCGCTCGTCAGTTTATCGACGAGCAGATGCAGATTCGTAACCTTGCTGCCTGATCGAATCTGATTCGACCCGCATATACTCTGGGCATGCCCACCACCACATCTACAAAGAAAACAAGTATCGTTTCGCTCATCAATGAACACCTTGATGAGATTACCGCGATTCGTCATGATCTTCATGCCCACCCGCAGATCCTCTTTACCGAAGAGTATTCGTCCGCGCTGATCCAGGCTGAGTTGACCAGGTTGGGCATCACTTTCCGCGCCAATATGGGCGGACGCGAACCCGGGACCGGGTATGGCGTGATGGCGCATATCCCCGCGACGGGACAAAACATCGGCGCGTGCATCGGGCTTCGAGCCGACATGGACGCGCTGCCGATCACCGAACTCAATGACTTTGCGCACAAATCGACACATAATGGACAAATGCACGCCTGCGGGCACGATGGGCACACCGCGATTTTACTCGGCGTTGCTCGCGTGTTGATGGGACTCGAAGAACGACCCAACCCGGTCACACTCGTTTTCCAACCCGCAGAAGAAGGCGGTGGCGGCGGCGAAAAAATGGTCCGAGATGGCGCGCTCAAAGGCGACCAAGACGCAGGACTCGGACCCGCAATCACTCGGATGTATGGATTGCACGGCTGGCCGGACATGGCTTTGGGTACGGTCGCGACCAAGCCGGGCGCGTTGCTCGCAGCAACCGACACCTTCGAGATCACACTCACAGGCACCCAAGGGCACGCGGCGTATCCGCATCTGTGCAACGATCCGATCGTGGCGTCGGCCCAGATCATCACGGCTGCCCAGAGCCTGGTCTCGCGGACAACCTCCCCCACCGATTCGCTCGTCGTCACCTTTGGCGCAATCCATGCGGGTACGGCGTACAACATAATTCCAGAAACAGCCGAGCTCAAAGGCACCATCCGCACGCTCGATATGGATACTCGAGCGATGATCAAAGCCCGGTTCTTCGAACTCGTCGAATCGACCGCCAAAGCGATGGGATGCACTGCTGACATCACCTGGAACAATGGGTATCCCGTCACCAATAACGATCCAACCGAGGCAGATCGCGTCACGCAAATATCGCACAACGCAGAACTTACGAACAACTTCGAGCTTGTCAAAGAGCCTTCGATGGGCGGCGAAGACTTCTCATATTACTGCCTTGAGGTGCCTTCGTGTTTCTATCTGATTGGACTCAATGAGAGCGAGACCCAGGCGTATCCGGGGCTTCATACCCCGACATTTGACTTCAATGACAAAGCAATTGGGATTGGAATGGAGATGATGTGCCTATTGGCGCTATCGTAAGGGCTGATATTGCCCGATGAACAAGTTGAACAATCGACAGAATTGCTCGTATATTGTTTATGGCAAGTCGTCCGAGAACCGATGGAGTGAGTATGAATCGTACAGCTAAAACACTGATAATCGTTGCTGGAGCCGCCGTGCTCGCTTTTTCATCTGGTTGCCGCGTTGAGCGGACGACTGGTCAGCGTCACCAAGCGAGAGCCGTAGACACTATATTGCGAGCCGAAGCGATTCGTCTTAATGATGCACCGATGTCCGAGACCACCCTCGAAGACTACGCCCATCTCAACGCGATGTACCAAGATTTGCTCCACGCTGCGATCCGCAGCGGCGAAGCCGAGCCTTTGACCGTGCAAGAAGCTGAGGACCTGCTCAGGGTGGTTGCATCCGAAGCCCGGATGCTCCCAGCCTATCAAGAATGGTCACCTGAATCGCAGAAGAACTTCGAAGAGAACTTCTGGCGTTTCCGCTTGAAGAAGTGGCAGCAGTGGCGTGGGCCAGACTACATCTACGATTGAATCAATCGTGAAAACACAAACCAATGCACCCAGTCGATCGGCTGGGTGTTTTTTTCATGACTCCTATCCCAACGAGCCGCGACCGTGAGGGAGTGGTCTTTTGAGGGCGTACAAATCAAATAAGACCGCTCCCTCACGGTCGCGGCTCGTTGGGAAAAACTTCGCCATACAATCCCCCGTGGCTGATGATCCTGATACATCTTTTCTTGACGACGAGGGGCACGCCCCGGCGAGCGATCCGCCGCCTTGGGGGACGGAGTCTCTCGCGGCTCGTATGACCCGTCTGCACAGCGAAGCCAAAAAACTCCATGCGCTCCCCGGTGTGTATCTGATGAAGGATCACAAAGGGCTCGTCATCTATGTCGGCAAGGCGAGCAAGCTGTGTGATCGGGTGGCGTCGTACTTTCTGCCTTCGACTGATCTTGGGCCACGAAAAAACAAGCTGCTCGATGAAGTCCATTGCTTCGACACCTTCACCACCGAGACCGCGTGGGAGGCGTTGCTTGCTGAGAATCGGTTGATCAAGGATATTCATCCTCGCCACAACGCAGCTCAAAAAGATGATCGTACATTCCCGTATCTGGTCATCACCATGCGCGAGGATTATCCACGGGTGTTCGTGACGCGTAATCCGACGGGCATCAAAGCCGACGGCTCGAAGGACCCGCGGTTTTCCAACGCCAGCATCCTCGGCCCGTTCACATCATCTGGCGCGTTGCACACCGCGGTTGATGCGCTCCAAGCCGTGTTCAAGTTTCGGACTTGTTCATTGGACATCATCGAAGGCGACAAGAACAACAAGTTCTTCCGCCCGTGCCTACTCGCTGCGATCGGCAAATGCACCGCGCCGTGCAATGAAAGTATTTCTAAAGAGGTGTATCGCGCCGACATCGCTCGCTTGCTTCGGTTCTTCAAATCTAAACGCTCGACGATGCTCAAAGAACTCGAAACAGAAATGCAAGCCGCGTCGACGGCGTTAGATTTTGAAACCGCCGCGACATTGCGCGATCAGATCAAAGCGATCCAAAAGCTCGAAGAGCGGGCATCACAATCTGATCAATGGCAGCCCGAATCCGAAATCGGCTACATCGACCCGCTCAAGGGTTGCGAGAGCCTCCAACGCGCTCTCGACATGGACAAACCCATCCGGTGCGTCGAAGGCTTCGATATCGCCCACCTGCAAGGCAACGAAACGGTGGCCTCGAAGGTCTGCTTTATCGACGGGCGGCCGTTCAAACAAGAGTACCGAAGATTCCGCATCAAATCGTTTTCAAACCTATCGCACGGCAGAGCCAATGACGATTACGCATCCATGCGTGAAGTGATCTCGCGCCGATACCGCGAAGCTGGCGACGGGCACGAACTCTACCCAGATGTCATCCTCATCGACGGCGGGCTGGGTCAACTCCACAGTGCGATGGACGCTTTCGAGCAACTCGATGTGCAGCCGCCGATGGTGGTGTCGCTGGCGAAGAAGGAAGAGCTGATCTATGTGCAAGGTTCGACCGAACCGATCAAACTCGGCCGCAACAACCCCGGCTTGCGTTTACTCCAACAGGTGCGAGATGAATCTCATCGGTTTGCCCAGCACTATCACCATATTCTCAGGCGGAAGAAAACGCTGGGGGAGTGACCCAACGAGCCGCGACCGTGAGGGAGCGATCTTCTCTTGAATGCAAATCAATAAGACCGCTCCCTCACGGTCGCGGCTCGTTCAGATCAAGGCCCCTCATCTCGCATGAACTCCGGCACCGGAAACTGACACCCGAGACAAACCGAATCTTCGACATTCACGACGCTTGCGAACTCTTCATTCGTGAGCAACCGAACATCCCCATCCCAGAACGCGACTGAGGTTCCCTCTGGATTCAGATCAACCTTGTTGTGGAGCATTGGAATCTGTGCGAGTTCTTCTTGGGTGATGTCTTCAGGAATGCATCGATCTGGCCAAGGGATTGGGCACATCCAGATGTCGTCTTGGTCGTTGTCGCCGAAGACTGGCTCTGGGTAGATGAAACCTGTCTAGTCCATGAATGATTCGAGCTTGTCTTCTCGTGGGTAATGACCTTCGTGCTCAGTTGCATACATATTGAGCAGCGAATTCAGTATCCGCAGATTTGCTTGCCGTATATTTTCGGGGGATGAATAGCACCCGGAATATACTGAGCTATACAGAATTGTTGAAAGTACTGTGACAATAACAACAACTACAATCAGTTCCAAGATTGAAATTCGAATCTTCATGTTCACCTAGTACTCTACGCAAGTCCTACAGCGTAGTTCCAATCACTCCTTGCGCTCGCACTTGATCTCCATCCCATTCTGAAACAGCGTCACGCTTGTCGCTTCGCCTTCTTCAGGCATTGCAAACTCAAGCTCGGCTTCCACAAGATCAATCTTGAAACGGTTCTTGGAGACAAGGCTCAGCGATAAAGCTTGTTGGCCGGTGAGTTGGGCGAAGACTTTGCCTCGTGCGGCGGTGATGGTCATATCGAACCCCATCTCGGAGTGGTACACGCCGATGATACGATCAGTGAAGGATGTATCGAGTTTCTCGGCGACCTCGATCGAAATCGGATCGGGGTTCATACCCATGACGGCTTGGAAGATCTTCATGCCGATGGTGGTGGTCTCGAAGGCTGCCCCGTTGGTAAGCATCACGACCGCGACATCGTGCGTGGGATTGACCGCCATGTATGACGAGTAGCCGCCGGTCATGCCGTTGTGCCAATAGGTTGTTCCGTCGCCGTAGATGAGCCACCCGTGACAAACTTTGCCGCCGTCACCAGAATCAAACAAAAGCTCGTGCGACATCGAAAGCGACTCGTATATCTCGCCCTCATGCTCATCAAGATTCGCGATCGCAAACTCGAGCAGCCCCGGCGCGTTGGTCACCCACATGCCACAGGGATCCATCGGCCCGGTCTTGCCCCAAGGCTTTGTCTGCCGGCCGCCCGCGGTGGCAGGCGCGAGCATTGTTTGTTGATCTGGCGCGAGCTCGATGGTAAAATTTTCGATATCGAGCGGATGAAATATGCGTTCTTTGACGAGTGTTTCGTATTCGGTGTTGGCATTGATCGAGATCAGTGTACCGAGCAGCCCGACTGCGAAGTTTGAGTATTCAAACGCGGTGCCGGGGGCTTGCTTGGGCGGCATTTTGTTGACCGCCTCGAACAACATCTCTTGGGTGTAGCCAGTAAATGGTTTTTCGCCGTCGGCTGGCGAAATATTGATCGGTGCGGTTGCCCAGCCGGAAGTATGTGTGGTCAGATGCCAGAGCTTGAGATCTTCGCCATCGACCGCTTTGACCTCGTAGCCATCGGGCAAAAGATCATTGACGAGCGTATCGCGCGAGACTTCGCCTCGCCGAACCGCGTCGGCGAAGAGTGTGCCGGTGATGACTTTCGAGATCGATCCGATCTCATAGAGCGTATATATAGACGGCGCTTGATCTTGATCGAAGTTGAGCGTGCCGATGGGGTAGTAGCTCGCCTCTCCATCTTTGTAGATCCCGATGACCGCGCCGGGGATCAACTCTGCTTCGATCGCAGGCGTGACCTGCTTGGCGACGAGGTCGCTGTAATCAGGTTCAATAGCAATCGCATGCCCAGCGAGTGAGGCCATGAAAAGAGTAGAAATGATGGCTGTACGATCAATGAGCGTGTTCATACCCTATTGTACCGAAAACAGGCTGCCGAGTTTCACGGGGCTGACTACTCCGGGTGCCACTGCTTGACCGTCTTCGGCAAGCAGTGGCTTCAAATCCTCGAACCCCTCAAGCCACGCCTTGCCGAAGACGGTCAAGGCGTGGCACCCAGATTACGGCGGTTCGCTTTGAGCCGCAAGTTGCTCGGCAAGCATCCGCTCGAAAGCCTCTTTGTCGATTGCTTCAACATGGGCATCAGCAAAGCAAACAATCACAATCATTTCCCAGTGCGATGGGTCTTCGTAGAGTAAAATCTGCTTGTCATCGAAATCACAAGGCCCTGGCACATAAAAATATGAGACCACATCATTTTTTTCGACAGGCGAGACGAGATCAATATCGTCAATATTCTCCATCTCAAGCAATATGCTTGGGTACTGTGCTTGAGCAGGGAACACATCTCCGTGATTTGTGCTGTAAATAATGAGCGCCTGTGCGAGTGAACGCATTTTTGAAGCAGATCTCAAGACCGGACTGCGATTCCCGCCACGCACTGCAGGATAAAGAATGCCAATCAAAATAACAACGACCATTGCGATAATCGCCCATTCATAGATTGATAGAAGACCCAACAATTTTCTCTGTTGTTTGTGTTGCATCATGAATCCCCACACACCATACGCAACCTCATGTCTCTGGGTTCCATCACCCCTCATCAAGCACGGCGTTGTATCTCGCCATCACCTTCATCCGCGTCACCAATGCGATTGGTTTTTCGCCGGAGAATCCGTCGACAAGAACAAGGCTCGAAATCTCGTGCTTTGAGAACTTTTCCATCACTGTATCAAGATGTTCGTCGGGCTTGATGACCGGGAAGTCGGATCGCATGAGTTCGGCGACCAGCAACAACGGGATGGCTTCGCGGTCGATCAGGGCGGTACGCATGTCCGCACCCGTCACCATGCCGATGTATTGGCCGTCGGCATCAACCACCGGAAAATCGGGCACATTGTGATGTGCGTGCAGCGTAATAAGCTTGCTCAGCGGATCGGACGCGTACACCGGCTCGGGTGGTAACGCCGCGTAGTCAACACTGCTCACGGGCACATGACGCAGCAGCGACATGTCGCGGCTTGTGCCAATCCGAATGCCCGCTCTTCGAAGCTTGGCGGTGTAGATCGAATCGGGCATGAGCTTGCGTGTCATCGCGGTGGACACAATCGCGGCGAGCATAATCGGCGCGAGCACATGAGGCTCGCGGGTGATTTCAAACAAGATTAAAATAGCGGTCATCGGCGCGAAGGTCGTGCCGGCGATCACCGCAGCCATCCCAACGAGCGCATATGACGCCGGCGATGAACCTTCGACAACCAAGCCTGCCTTGTCGAGCACAATCCCAAAGATCCCGCCAATAGCAGCACCAGTAAACAACCCCGGCGCGAACACCCCGCCGCTGCCGCCCGATGCGAGCGTGAAGGTTGTCGCGAGAATCTTAGCGATTACCAGAATCCCAAGCACCCCGATCATGCCCCACACGATCTGCCCTTCAAGATAGCTCTCCGGATTCACGAGGTGGGTGATCACCGAATAGCCATTGCCAAAGAACGCGGGGATGGTGCTGTGCCCGCTTCCAAGAATTTCATTTCCAGGCATCTTGGCAAACGCCCACATGCCGAAAATACCCAACACACCAAGCATCAACGCGCCAAGCACAGGCTTGAGCACCTGGTGCAGTTTCATCTTATCGAACACATCTTCGCCGCGTTCGAGCACCATCGTGAAGGTCCATGCTCCGAATGCACACAGCACACCGAGCACAATATAGCTGGGGAGTTCGAGCACGCTAAATACATAGTTAGGAAGCTCGGTCGAGAAAATCGCGTTGTTGTCGCCGAGGATCACCTGCGTCATCGCGGTGGCAAAGACAGACGCGATCACGATCGGCGTGAAGGTCTTGAGCGAAAAATCTCGCAGCAGAATCTCAAGGGCAAAGAACACGCCCGCGATGGGTGCGTTAAAAATACTCGATATCCCTGCTGCGGCACCGCACCCAACAAGCGTCCCGATATGTCGGCGAGGCACACCGATCTTGCGAGCAATCACCGAACCCGTCACAGCACCGATCTGCACAATCGGGCCTTCGGCACCCGCCGAGCCCCCGGTACCAACGGTACAGATACTCGCGATGACTTTGACGAGCCCGATCCGCGCAGGGATCTTGCCGCCCTTGCGAACAATCGCATCCAAAACCTGAGGCACCCCGTGCCCGCCAGCTTCACGCGCAAAGTTGTACACCAACAACCCGGTCAACAACGCGCCGATCATCGGGATAACTGGCAACATCCACCATGCTATCTCGCCTTGGAGGTGCTCGGTCCAATGCTCGGCTCGCATCAACCCACGCGAAAAAAGCACCGCGCCGATCGCAGTGATCGCGCCGATAATCGCGCCGAGCACATTGAGCCACCCGTCTGGATGGTCGTGCACCCAGCCGCCAATCGTGCGAAGAATGTTCTTTGAAGTCAGTTTCATCGACCGCCTGTTTTCATCGAAAGTTCACAACAGGCATGATAGACCGCGTCAACTGGCAGCTACGGCTCTTGGGTCCTCTAGCAACACTAACTCATCAACCTTTGGTGCCTCGGCGACCGGCTTGCCCTTGGCATCGGTCAACGCGGTGCCGTCCATCCGGGTGATGGTTGCAACCGGATGAAGCTTTTCATGGGCTGCGAGCTTGGATTCAAGATCAGATTTGATCTCCTCTTCAAGCCCGGCCCACTTGCCACGCCCGCGACACTTGGGAAATCGGCTGCATCCGAGCCAGGGCCCACGCACGCCGTTGCGAAGATTCAATGGGCTGTCACAGTTGGGACATGGCAACTCGGTTTCGAGTGGCGGCACGCTCGGAGCGTTCACAAAGCCCTTCTTGTCGATGTTCAAAATCAACCCGTCAGCATTCGTCTCGCCCTCTTCCAACGGCGTCGTCAAGAATGGCCCAAACCGGCCGGTCTTGCGGATCATCGGGCGCCCAGTTTTAGGACACTTCACATCCACAAACTCCGCCATCTGAGGCTTGCCTTCACGATCACACGGACACGCATAGTTGCAATCTGGATAGGTCGAACAGCTCAAGAATCGGCCGTTCTTTCCGAAGCGATACACGAGCGACGACTCACATTTCTCGCATCGATACTCTTCGGGCGCAGGCTTGATCTCGGCCTTGGCGTGGGTCATCTCTTCGTGGGCACGCTCGAGGCTCTTGGAGAATCGGCCATAGAACTGTTCGAGCATATCGATCCAATCGAGATGCTCTTCTTCGATCTTGTCAAGGTCCTCTTCGAGCTTTCGCGTATAGCTCAGATCCATCAGGTTCGGGAACCCTTCGATCAACTTATCTGTCACAACCTCGCCCAGATCGGTCGAATAGAACGCGCGCTGGAGCTGCTCGACATATTTACGATCTTGGATCGTCTGGATGATGCTCGCATAGGTCGATGGGCGACCAATTCCCTCAGATTCAAGTGTTTTAATCAAACTCGCTTCGGAGAATCGCCCTGGAGGAGCCGTGAATTTTTGATTCACTTGGAAGTCGAACGGGAACATCGCCTGCTTCTCTTCGAGCTTAGGCAAGTTGAGTTCATCACCCGATGTCGGCACGCCGCTCACGCGGAAGTGGCCATCAAAAACGAGTGTTCGCCCCGTTGCGCGGAAGAGTGCTTTGTTTGCTTCGCCGCCCCGGATCATGACCGCAGTCGCGTCCCATTCGCCCGGTACCATTTGGCAGGCAACAAAGCGTTCCCAGATGAGCTTGTAGAGTTTGTACTGATCAGGCTTGAGTGATTTGGCGATCGCATCTGGATGACGAGAAACATCGGTTGGGCGGATGGCCTCATGTGCCGCCTGCGCATCTTTGTTGGTGGATTTGAAGAGGTTTGGCTTATCGGGCAGGTACTTGTCGCCGTAGGTTGAGCTGATATGATTTCTACACGCGTTGAGTGCTTCGCCGTCGATGTGGGTCGAGTCGGTACGCATGTAAGTAATCAAACCGACCGGCCCTTCGCCAGGAATATTCACACCTTCGTACAACCCTTGGGCTGCCCGCATTGTTCGTTGCGCACCGAATCCGATGCGCGAAGAAGCAGATTGCTGCAAGGTCGAAGTAATGAACGGGCCAGGCGCACGCGACTTGGTCCGACGGGTATCGATCGATTCGATCGTGTAGTTTACATCGCTGCCAACAACACCAGAGATATCCCGCTTCCACATCGCCGGGCCGCGCCCGCGTTCATCTTTGGTGGTCTGCGCGTTGATCTCGCACAATCCACATGATGCTGCGATACTCGCAACGGTGGCGCCCAAGTCATGGTTCTTTGAATCTTCGAATGCCTTGGCAACCGCAGCAACGCGGTCGGTTACGGTATCCTCGTTGAGTACTTCAGGCACTGGCACAATCGACGCGCTCAAAATCCGAGGGTCAAACTTCTTCCCATCAAACTCAACAAGCTCTGCCCGAACGGTATTGTTTCTTGCAAGCCAAGCGTTCTGAGATTTAACCGTTCGCCCTTTGCCCTTTTCATCACGCTCAGCGAGATAATCTCGCCACTCTGAACCGAGCTTACCTATATTGGCAGCGTCAAGAGCGAAGTAGCCTTGGATTGACCAGTATTCATCGGGGATAAACGCACGGATCTGGCGTTCGCGTTCGACGATGATCCGTACCGCGACGGATTGCACACGCCCGGCACTCAAACCGCGCGCGACCTTCTTCCAAAGCAAAGGCGAGACCTGATATCCAACGATGCGATCCAAAATCCTTCGCGCCTGCTGGGCATTTACCCGTTCTTCATCAATCGCCAAAGGATTTTCGAACGCTTTCTCGATTTCCTTCTTGGTGATCGCGGTGAAGATCACACGCTTCGCATCTTTCGATTCGATCTTAAGTTCTTGGGCAATGTGCCAAGCGATCGCTTCCCCCTCGCGGTCGAGGTCGGTCGCGAACCAGACGGTCCCTCCGCTGGCCAACGCATCCTTTGCAGCGTTCTTCAGGTCCTTCATAACCTGCTCTTTGCCCTTGAGAATCTCGTAGCTGGGCTGGAATCGTTTCTCGATCTTCACGCCCGGGACCGGGTCTTTGACACCCTTTGGATTCTTGCTCGGCAAGTCCCGAACATGTCCGACTGAGGCAAGCACGACAAACTCATTGCCCAGATACTTGTTGATCGTCTTGGCCTTTGCTGGGGATTCCACGATCACCAATGACTTGCCAGTCGCATCGCCCTTTTTGTAGTTTGACCCGAACGACTTGCGTCCGCTCGCCTTCTTGGCGATCTTCTTGCCAACCTTTTTGGTTGTTTTCTTGGCGACTTTTTTGGTCGTTTTCTTGGCAGTCTTCTTGGTCGTGGTTTTCTTGGCCATGTGTTCTGTTCTCTTTGGGGTGTGGGGTGCTGGAACAAGGCGGTTGGGATGTCTTACAAATCTTGGCTCTATCCTTTATAGACCACTCTGCTAAAAAGTGCTCTATAAAAGACCTTTCGGGCAATGAGCGAACGCGACCAAAGCCGAATTGTCAAGTTCTCACCCCCAAATCTCGCCTCAATGAGTGGCTCAGGGGCAATATCTTCTCCCATTTTGATACAAATACCCATTTTTGAATCGACCAAGGCACCCGAACCTGCTAATGTAGCCCTTGCTACATGTAGCCTTGGCTACATATTTCTAGGAGCAACTATGCGCCGACTCCTCACCATCTCGCTCATTCTCGCCCTCTCGCTCCTCCTCATAGGTTGCAGCGACGCGGATCGCGCCGACTCAACCACACAGGAATCAAACGCATCCTACACCATCGTCACCACCACAGGCATGATCACCGACATCACCAAACGCATCGCTGGTGATCGCGCCCGTGTTCAAGGCTTGATGAGTTCGGGCATTGATCCGCATCTCTACCAACCCACCCGCAACGATATCCAATTGTTGATGAAAGCCGACATCGTGTTGTACTCGGGTCTCCACCTCGAAGGCAAGATGATCGACGCCTTCGATCGCGTCGCCAAAGTCACCAAGGTCTTCGCCGTCACTGATTCACTCGATCGCGAACAACTCTTTTCGCCTCCCGAGTTCGATGGGCATCACGATCCCCATGTCTGGATGGACCCGCTCGCTTGGGAACAAGCCGCCCAGTTCATCCATGCCACACTCGTCGAACACGATCCTGAATCCAAAGAACTCTACGACGCGAACATGGCACTGCTCGCTGACGATATCGACGCGCTCCATACCTACGCAACTGATGCCCTGGGCTCGATCTCCAAAGAGCAACGCGTGCTTGTTACCGCACACGATGCGTTTAGCTACTTTGGCCGTCGATATGATTTTCAAGTTGTCGGAATCCAAGGCATCTCCACCGAATCAGAAGCGGGTGTTCGTGATATCGAACGCATCGTCGACCTGCTCGTGACTCGCAAAATCGCTGCGGTCTTTGTCGAGACCACTGTCTCGGAGCGCAACATTCGTGCGCTTATCGCTGGCGCCAATGATCGCGGGCACTCCGTCATCATCGGTGGCTCGCTCTTCTCCGATGCAATGGGCAAAGAAGGTTCCTACGAGGGCACCTACATCGGGATGATCGATCACAACATCACACTCATCGCCAAAGCCCTCGGGGCTGATGTCCCCGAGCTCGGCATGAACGGTAAACTTTCGGATTCTGAACCATGAGCACAACAATCCGCTTTCCCATACTCGACCGCTTGCTTTTCGCCTCCCCCGGGCCTCCGGGGGAGGTGCCGAACGAAGTGAGGCGAAGGGGGTCTTCCTCTGCCTGCCCTTCGCCCTCTCACATCAACACAATCTCGAAGACCCCCTCCGTCTGCTGCGCAGACACCTCCCCCGGAGGCCCGGGGGAGGCGAGTTTAAGCACAAGGACACCCCCTCCAGCCGTGTACTCGCCACGCTCCACGCTTGACGCTCGCCCAGAACACTCCGCCGATTCGCCGGTCTCGATCCATGCGATGACCGTCGCCTACGCTCGAAAACCTGTTCTTTGGGATGTCGACTACGACGCGCCGTCCAACGCCCTGATCGCCATCGTCGGGCCAAACGGCGCGGGAAAAAGCACCATGATCAAAGCCTGCCTCGGGCTTATCCCACGGGCTGCGGGCACGGTCGAGTTCTGGGGGCAGTCCTACAAACAAGCCCGATCCCGCATCGGCTATGTCCCCCAGCGTGAGTCTGTTGATTGGGATTTTCCGGTGTCTGCCCTCGATGTCGTGTGCATGGGTCGCTACCGAAAAATTGGTTGGTGCCGACCAGTTACCAAATTCCACAAGCTCGCCGCGATGGAAGCCCTCGAACGCGTGGGCATGGCCGACTTTGCCAAACGCCAAATCTCGCAGCTCTCAGGCGGGCAACAACAACGCGTGTTCCTCGCCCGCGCACTCACCCAAGAAGCCGACCTGTACTTTATGGACGAACCGTTCGCAGGTGTTGACGCGGCAACCGAACGGGCGATCATTGATGTTCTGCGCGAACTCCGCACAAATGGCAAGACCGTCATCGTTGTCCATCACGATCTGCAAACCGTTCCTGAATACTTTGACCATGTGTTGCTGTTGAATATGCGCATCGTTGCATCGGGGCCGGTGGGTGAAGTCTTCACCGCGGACAATCTTCAAAAAACCTACGGCGGTCGACTCACACTCTTGGCCGAGGCTGCTGAAGCAGTCGCGCGGGCAGCAAAGGGAAACTAACGATCACTGATGAACGATTTGCCGATCAACTTTGAAGAAATCTTCGATACCCTGACATTGCAGGGGGGGTTTAACACAAACGCGGTCATTCTGGGCACGACACTGCTCGGGATCGCTGCGGGTGTGATTGGTTCGTTCGCACTCTTGCGCAAACGATCACTCACCGCTGACGCGCTGAGCCACGCGACCCTGCCGGGAATCGCAGGCGCATTCTTGATCTCAACCTCGCTTGGATACTCGGGCCGATCCATGCCACTACTCATGCTCGGTGCCGCGATCACCGGCATCCTCGGCGTCGCATGTATCCATCTCATCTTGCACCATTCTCGTCTTAAGGAGGACGCTGCCATCGGAATTGTGCTCTCGGTCTTTTTCGGCATCGGCATCGTGCTCCTATCGCTCGTCCAGACATCGTCATCTGGAGGTGGCGCCGGGCTTAATCATTATATCTACGGCCAAGCCGCTGCGATGACACGATCCGACGCTGTACTTATGGGAATCATCGGCATTGTTGCCTCACTGGCCGCACTGATCATGCTCAAAGAGTTCATGGTGGTCTGTTTTAATGAAACCTTTGCGCGATCCACGGGCTTACCTGTTTGGTTGATCGATTCAATAATGCTCGGTTTGGTGGTGCTTATTACTGTTTCTGGCTTGCAGGCAGTGGGTTTAATCTTGATCGTTGCGATGATCATCATCCCCCCTGCTGCTGCACGGTTTTGGACTGATCGGCTCTGGAAGCTCGTGCTGATCAGCGCGATCATCGGCGGGTTGTCTGGCTACGCGGGCGCATCGATCAGCGCACTGTTTCCACGCAAACCCGCTGGCGCGGTGATCGTGCTCGTTGCCGGGTCTATCTTTGGGCTCTCGATGCTGCTCGCGCCAACGCGAGGAATCTTGGCTGACACCATCCGCAGACTTCGGCTCAAACTCCTCATCGCCCGCGACCATGTGCTCGAATCACTCTATGAAATTGAACTTCAAATCGACAATGCTTCCCAGCCTAAAGCATCGATCATCTTCATCAAACTCATGACCATGCGAGGCTGGATCATGAAAACCAATAACACACTCGCTTTGACTGATAGTGGTCGAACCCAGGGCAAACGCATCCACCGCAACCATCAACTCTGGGAGCAGTACCTTGTTTCATACGCCGACATCGCGCCCACGCATGTCGATTGGTCGGTCGACCAGGTCGAACATGTGCTGACCGACGAACTCATCGCCGAGCTTGAAGAAGCACTAAGCCAACGAGGCATCACGATTGATAACGGAGATCCTGCATGATCCCCGAACTGATCCAAACATTCCTCACCCTCGATCTCTTCCCATTACTCGGTGCGATCTTTGCGTCTTTGTCGTGTGGATTGCTTGGCAACTTTCTTGTTCTTCGCAAGCAGAGCTTGATGGGCGATGCGATCTCGCACGCTGTCCTACCCGGTTTGGTTTTAGCATTCCTCATTACCCAAGACCGATCACCAATACACATGTTTATTGGAGCGGCTGTATCGGCTCTCGTTACCGTGATATTGGTCGAAGTTATCAAACGCTTGGGCAAAGTTGAACCCGGAGCCGCGATGGGCGTGGTGTTCTCCGTGCTCTTTGCACTCGGCGTATTCCTGCTCGAAAACGCCAATGCTCGTGGTGTTGATCTCGACGCCAACTGTGTTCTCCATGGCAATCTTCAAATCCTCTTCTGGACAACCTCTCCAACCGAATGGAGCCATTTCCTCAGTGAAAACATCAGGAGCGAAGTCCCCCGCCAAATCTGGACACTGCTCGCCACCACCATTGCCGTCATCATCTTCATCACCGTCTTCTTCAAGGAACTCCGCATCGCATCGTTCGATGCTGGGATCGCGACCGTCCAAGGGATCAATGCAGGGGTCATGCACATGGCGTTGATGACCTTTGTCGCTATCGCGGCCGTCGCGTCGTTCGAGGCGGTGGGATCGATCTTGGTTATCGCGATGCTCATCTGCCCGGCTGCCACTGCCCGATTGCTCACCGATCGGCTCATCACACAAATCCTGGTTAGTGCAATCATCGCCCTGCTCACCGCGATCGGTGGATACGCCCTTGCATCATGGATGGGTGTCAACGCGGCGGGCATGATGGCGAGCACCGCCGGCGCGATCCTGGTCGTTGTCATGATCGGTTCGCCATCGCACGGCGTCATCGCCAAAGCCCGCAACCAACGCAAGCTCGGAAATCTGGTCGCACTCGAAGATATCCTCGGGGCGCTCTATCGACTCGCCGAAACCGAGGAACACACAACCCGCGAGCAACTTATTGCCACGCTTGGATCATCAAAGCGCACACACAAAGCGATCGATCGCGCACTGACACATAAGCTCATCAAAGTGGTCAATACCCAACTCCAACTCACCCAAACCGGGCTTGCTCAGGGTGCGGGCATCATCCGCAAACATCGTCAATGGGAAGGCTATCTTGTCGAACAAGTCGGTATCAGCCCGGATCATGTGCACGAGACCGCCGAGCAGCTCGAACACTTGATCGACCCTGATCTTCCCAACCAACACACCGATCCCCACGGCAAACCGATCCCGCCAAAGAACTCTTAGCTCTTTACGAGCCGCGACCGTAAGGGAGCGGTCTTGTTTCATCTTATCAGCACGCAAAGACCGCTCCCTTACGGTCGCGGCTCGTTGGAAGACATCGAAACCCTGCCCTATCCTTCTCCATGCCAATCGCTCGCGAAACCAACTTTGACGGACTCATCGGCCCAACCCACAACTACGCCGGGCTCTCCCCGGGCAATGTGGCCTCGGCGACCAACGCGGGGGGCACCTCCAAGCCCAAGGCTGCGGCTCTTCAGGGTTTATCAAAGATGAAGCTCTTGATGGATATGGGTTTGAGCCAAGGCGTGATGCCGCCTCAACATCGCCCGGACCTTGGCGCACTGCGCCGAATCGGATTCAGCGGCTCCGACGAACAACTCCTCAAAGATGCCCATGCCAGCGATCCAACCTTGCTCGCAGCCATCTGGAGCGCGAGCAGCATGTGGGCTGCCAATGCAGCGACCGTCTCGCCAAGTGCCGACACCGCCGACAACAAAGTCCACCTGACCCCGGCGAACCTGATCTCAAATTATCACCGCTCACTCGAACACCCCATCACAACCCGCATGCTCCGCATGATTTTCAACAACGACAACCACTTTGTTGTTCATGACCCATTGCCCGATCAGATGCGCTATGCCGACGAAGGAGCTGCCAACCATATCCGGTTTGCCACCAGGCACGGCGAGCCGGGAGTCGAAATGTTTGTCTATGGGTTCGATCGCGAAGATGCTGCTGGCGGGGCGCGGAAATATCCATCGCGTCAAACCCGAGCCGCCACCGAAGCCATCGCTCGATTGCACAAGCTCGATCCGATCAACACCGTCTACACCCGCCAGCACCCAGATGCGATTGATGCGGGCGTGTTCCACAATGATGTCATCGCCACGGGCAACGAACAGGTGTTCTTCTACCACGAACAAGCCTTTGCGACTTCGCGTTCAATGATCACCGATATCGCTGGCCCGCTCGGCGAGCCTTTGATCATTATCGAGGCGAATAATACAGACTTCTCGCTCGAAGATGCCGTCACTAGCTATATCTTCAACTCCCAGATCGTCACGATGAACGATGGCACCATGGCGCTGTTCGCACCGCTCGAATCCAAAGAAAACCCGCGCGTGGCGGCATTTGTCGATCGCATGGTTGCCGATTCGTCGAATCCGATCAATGCGGTTCACTACCTTGATGTCCGTGAATCGATGCGTAACGGCGGCGGCCCGGCGTGCCTGCGCCTGCGGGTGGTCATGAGCGATCAAGAACGATTAGCAGTCCACCAGGGAGTGATGCTCGATGATTCACTCTACAAAACGCTGGTTGGATGGGTAGAAAAGCACTATCCAGATGAGCTGACATCGAATGATTTGCTCGATCCCAAACTCGCAAACTCGCTCACCGATGCACTCGATGAGCTCACCCAGATCCTTGATCTGCCTGGTTTGTACCCGTTCCAGCATTGATAATCATCCGTATTGCCACACAAAGTTGTGCTTGCTCATCCACCCAAATCAGAGTGGGCAATGGGATATCTGCGCGATGATTAATCATCAAAGCCCAAAATTAATCCCCCGTATCAAACACTACTCAATATCTACGCACCCTTGGAACGATATAGATACAGGCCTTTAGGTTATCACACCCCCGCATTTGGGGGCTCCGATACGGCATCTCAAGGACGAGGAACCAGACCCATGTCAGACGACCATCATATTCCAACCGCAGAACACGATCTCAAGACTGAGCCAGGTGAACGCCTCGCTCGCCCATTCACACGATTCGCCAAGCTTTCTAGCTCTGGCGGCATCGTCCTGCTCCTCATGACCGCCGTCGCGATGATCTGGGCCAACTCCAAATACGCCGACACCTACTTTGAGATCTTCAATCAAACCGAAACCCGTATCACGGTTTTCCATAATGAGAGCCATGGGGCACCCGCAGCGGATTACGGTGATACGCCTGGAGCACATGATGCTGATGCCGAACATGCACAAGACACAACTCATGACATCATCGACGAACACGCCGATGAGCAAACTGACGCTGTGATCGATGACGCAACTCATGCAGTTGCTGATGCCGGCCATGGCGACGACGAAGCCGGATCACAGGATGCCCACGCATGGGCACCAGTTAAAGACTATCCCTACTGGTACATGGGACACTCGACCGCTGCATGGATCAATGACCTGCTCATGGCGATCTTCTTCCTCGTCGTCGGGCTTGAAATCAAACGAGAAATCCTCGTCGGCGAACTCGCATCACCCAAGCGTGCCGCACTCCCAATCTTCGGTGCAATCGGCGGCATGATCGGGCCAGCACTCATCTTCGCCGGGCTCAATATGGGTAAACCAACTATCAACGGCTGGGGTATCCCCATGGCGACCGATATCGCCTTTGCTGTCGGTATTCTCGCGATGCTCGGATCACGAATCCCCAACTCGCTCAAGGTTTTCTTAACAAGTTTGGCGATCGTCGATGACCTTGGCGCACTGGCCGTCATCGCGGTGTTCTACACCGATCATCTTCAGATGAACTACCTCGGGTACGCCGGCATCATCGTTGCCATCTTGGCTGTGATGAACATCCTGCGTGTCCGCTGGATCACCATGTATCTCGTGATGGGCATCCCGCTGTGGTACTGCGTTTATATGTCAGGAGTCCATGCAACCATCGCAGGCGTGCTCCTCGCATTGACCATCCCGGCTCATGCCCGAGTCAACGCGGTGAACTTCGTGTTCTCAACCCGCAAAGCCCTCGATGTCTTTGCAGATGCACACGACGACCCCCAAGCCTCCGTAACGACATCATCCGAACGCCGGGCAGCCGTCAACGCGATTATGAAGAACTCGCGACAGGTGCTCCCGCCACTCCATCGTATCGAGCATGTGCTTCACCCGTGGGCCGCATTTATCATCATCCCCATCTTTGCCCTTGCCAACGCAGGCATCCCCATCCATGGCGGCGTGATCGAAAACCTAGGAAACGCCTCGTCGATGGGTATTATCTTGGGACTCTTCCTTGGTAAGCCTCTAGGCATCGGTATCATGTGCTTTATCGCTGTCAAACTCGGGATCGCATCGCTGCCTACCGGCGTCACTTGGCGGCACATCATCGGCGCTGCGACACTCGCCGGGATCGGGTTCACCATGGCGATCTTCATCGCAAACCTTGCCTTCGCCAAGTCACCAACCGATCTCGAGCACGCCAAACTCGCAATCCTCGTCGCTTCAGCAATCTCAGCGGTCGTTGGTGCCGCGTTGCTCCTGAGCTGTAAGTCAGGCCCTGAACCAGAACCAGAAACCCTGGGCCCACTGGTCAACGAAGACTAAAGTTCATCACGCACAGACCCAAGCCCCGCACCACTTTGGTTGCGGGGCTTTTTTAATGCCTACTCATATCACACAGAGATGGGCGTATTAATCTGAAGGAGTGTCGAGCAATGATTGATGCCAGTTGGTGTCAAGCTGAGTAAAGCTCATCCCCAAGGCGCTTTGGCTTGCTTGATCAAGCGTCGCGCCCGTGCCAATCTGAGCGAACCATTGGTTTCGTTTTTCGATGGTGTGAATGCGATCGATGTAGTCGATCATCGACCAGCCTTGGAGATAGACATGGCGTTGGTGGTTGTTGGCTTCGCCTCGGAAGTCGGCGAGGAGCGACCAATCTCGGAGATTGTCCTTCTTGGCAAGATTTACTATCCGCTTGTTCTTTGATTCCCAAGAATCTCGAAACAACCCAGAAGCCACTTCAGCAATGCCCTCGAGCGTCCACCAAGGAGCGAGGTTGATCTCAGGACCAAACTCAAAGCTCACTGCGTGCCCGATTTCGTGGGCGAGCAATGGATCGAGCATCTCAACGCTGTAGTTTTCTCTGCCTAGGATTTTGATTGATTCTCCTGGCTCGTTCCAGCCCGAAAGCCGATCGGTGTACGACAGATAGATCGATGCTTGGAGCGAGGACATGTCTGGGTAGACCTTGACGACAACTTCTTTGGGCTCGACTTCCGAATAATCAAACCCCATATTTATGGCGATCTCGTCACGCAAGTGTTCAACACGATCGGCACAGAGATACGCAAGGTCTTCGTGGACAATATCGCTATAAACCCGAACGCCCTGCGTGTCGTCATCGAAGACATCCCACGCTCGCCCAGCGAAAATCCATTGGCCGTTGGGGGCGCCGACGGGTTCGAAGAGTGCTTGATAGGCAAAGTGTCGATCGAGTTCTTCGCCGATGACATGCCAGGCGATTTCGATTGGAGCGATTGCGCTGCCGTCATCCTGAAGCCGAACAGGCTCGTTCCATGCGATGATGATCTCAACATCATCAACCGGATGAGATTGCAAATCAGATATCCATGCACGCTGCTCAGTCGCAAAGACAGAATCGGTCGGATCGACCAACGCCATATAGGCACCGATGTCAGCCTTGGCGATGGCGGCTTCCATCGCACTGACAACTTGATTCACACGAATTGATTCGATCGCGTCAGCAGGCAGAGGCGTATCTGCAAAGACGGCGCTCGAAGCTGCACAGGCGATAAGGGGAATGATTCGCATTTAGAAATCAGCCTGCTTTGGTGCGCGCGGGAAGGGGATAACATCCCGGATGTTTTGCATGCCTGTGCAGAACAAGACCAGCCGTTCGAAGCCCAACCCAAAGCCGGCGTGTGGAACGGTGCCGTACTTTCGCAGATCGCGATACCACCAGTAGTCGGCTTTGTCGAGTCCCATTTCTTCGATGCGTGCATCGAGGAAGGGCAATCGTTCTTCGCGTTGCGAGCCGCCGAGGAGTTCGCCGACGCCCGGCACCAGGACATCAACCGCAGCAACTGTTCGACCCGGTGCGCCATCTGTGCCTTCGTCGTTCATCCGCATGTAAAAGGCTTTGATGTCCTTGGGGTAGTTGATGACAGCGACGGGTTGTTTGAAGTGTTTCTCGCATAAGAACCGTTCATGCTCTGTCTGCATGTCAATGCCCCACTTGACCTGATGCTCAAACTTCTCGTTGCAGTTCTCAAGGATCTTGATCGCATCGGTGTAGGTGATGGTCTTGACCGGAGACTCGGCCATCATCTTGAGGCGATCAATGATGCCCTTCTCGATACGGAGATCGAAGAACTTGAGATCATCCATGCGTTTTTCAAGCAGATCGCTTGCGCATGCGCGGAGCATGCCGCTGGCGAGGTCGATGTCGTCATGGAGATCCGCGAAAGCGATCTCAGGCTCGATCATCCAGAACTCGGCGAGGTGGCGGGTGGTGTTGGAGTTTTCGGCTCGAAAGGTTGGACCAAAGGTATACACGCGGCTAAGCGAGCTGGCGTAGGTTTCGACATTGAGCTGGCCGGACACGGTGAGGTGTGATTCTTTGCCGAAGAAATCTTGGGAGAAGTCGACTTCGCCTTCTTCCGTTTTGGGGATGTTCATGAAGTCGAGAGTGGAGACGCGGAACATCTCGCCGGCCCCTTCACAGTCTGAGCCGGTGATGATTGGGGTATGGACCCAGTAGAAATCTTGTTCATCGAAGAATCGGTGAACGGATTGGCTCAATGCGTGACTCACGCGTGCGACGGCACCGAAGGTGTTGGTGCGTGAACGCAAGTGAGCGACTTCGCGGAGGTATTCGAAGGAGTGTCGTTTGTTTGATGCGGGGTAAGTCTCTGGATCTTCGACCCACCCGATGACCCGAACAGCACTCGCCTGGATTTCAACGGTTTGTCCTTTGCCTTGAGATTCAACAAGTGTGCCGTCAACCTCCACCGAACACCCTGTGCCAATCTTGGAAACCTCTTCATAGTTTTCGAGGTCATGTCGTGCGACGACCTGGATCGAGTCAAAGCATGTGCCGTCGTTGATGGCGATGAATGAGAGGCCGCCGTCGGCTTTGGAGTCCCGTTTGGTGCGGACCCAACCCTTGATGGTGAGTTCGATGCCTGGCTTGGCAGCGAATGCGTCTTTGATCTTCATCGATGGCGTGGATGACATGGTTTGGCTCTATCTGTTGGCTAAAAAATGGATTGTGAAGATTGATGGTAGCTCGTTGGGGGTGAGATGTACGCCGATGGATGTTCCGTCCTATAATAACTGTATCATTTGGGACAAATGGTCTCATTGAAGGAGGACGGATGTCGAACGCAGCGTTGTTGTTAGGAATTATTGTCGCGATCATGTGTGTGTCGAGCGCATTTCGTGTGCCTCAGAAGTCGGCGCGGATCGCATTGATCTCGCTTGGGGTTGCGGTGTTGATTGTGGGTGTTGTGCTCTCATCGATCCGGTATGTCGGGGCGTCCGAGGTTGGGATCGTCAAAAGGAACGCCCTTGGGCCAGCGCTGGCACCCGGGATGATTCTGGCGACCAATGGCGAGATGGGCCCGCAGGCGGATGTGTTGGCGCCGGGTTGGCATCTTTGGTACTGGCCGGTGTTGTTTGATATTGATACGGAGCGGTTGATTGATATTCCGGCGGACAAGATCGGGCTTGTTGAGTCTCGTGATGGTTTGCCATTGGACGCTGGGCAGGTCTTTGCTCCAGAAGTGACCAACGCCGAGTTCAAACGAATGATTGAAGACCCCAAACATTTCTTGACGGCGGGCAAGGGTCGCAAGGGGCCCCAGAGTAATGTGTTGACTGCGGGGATGTATCGATTGAATCCTGAGTTGTTTGCCGTAGAGATGGTGGATGCGACGGAAGTGCCGCCAGCGACTGTTGCTGTTTTGAAGAGTAACTTTGGTGATCCGCCGACGCTGAGCGTTACCGTAACACCAGATGACGAACCTGTTATTTTGGCCAATGCCCATGAAAAGGGGATCTTGGCCGAGCCTTTGCATCCCGGAAAATATCCGGTAAACACAAAGGCATATTCTGTGTCGATCATCTCGACTCGGGAGACGATTATTCGGTTTACCGCTGGCGAGAAAGGATATATCGAACAAGGGGGAACGGCTCGGAACCGAGCCAATGCCAACGAGCAGCGTGAGATCACGGTGCGGACGAGCGACGGGTTTACCTTCCCGGTCGATGTGCGTGTGGAGTACAAAATCGAGCCTAAGAACGCGCCCGTAGTCGTCGCCAAACTCGGCGCGGATATTGAACCTTTGTTAGCCAAGTTGAACTCGACGGTTCGTGCTATTTTCCGTAATAACGCCGAGAGCGTGAAGGCGTTGGATTATGTGAACCAGCGTTCGATTCAGGAATCACAGTCGTTGGCGATGATCTCCAAGGAGATGGCACGGATGGGCGTGACGATCACTGGTGTCCGTATCGGCGATGTCGGCGACGAAGAAACGCTCGGCGAACTCTTAAACACGCAGCGTGATCGTGAGATCGCGGTGCAGGAGCAGATCACCTTCCAGGAACAGCAGAAGGCTGCGGTTCAGCAGAAGGAACTCTCGAAGACTCAGCAGGAAGCTGAGGAAGAAAAACGGCTCGCGACGGCTTCGTACGAGGTGAAGATCGCGGAGCAGGATAAAGAAAAACGGATCATCGAAGCGAGGGCGCAGGCTGAGTCGGTTGAGATCGAAGCGACGGCTCAGGCGAATGCGTACAAGATGATCGCGGATCAGATCGGTAAAGCCAACGCCGCGATGATCGAAGTACTTCGCGTCATCGGCGAGAACCGGATCCAGATCACGCCTCGCGTGATGGTGACGGGTTCGAGCGATGGAAAATCCAGCGGCGAAACCGTCGCACTCATCGGCACCATGCTTGATCAAATGGTCAAGGATGCTGAAGACGAGAACTAATCGGATCTCGTCTGTGTTGAAGACTGTTTTCAAAGCCCGCTGTGTATCGCAGCGGGCTTTTTCTTGTCTATCCTTCGACGATGACAATCGCTGATGAACTCAATCCGATTTCCCCGATGGGGCTCACGCTCGCGGCGTATCAAGAACGCTGCACGGCTGTCGGGATCGGACGCGGCAAAGCCAAGGAAGCATACAAGGCGATTCTTTGTGATGGGTTGGTGGAATCAAGCATCGCCAAGATTGAGTTGCCCGAGATTGTCACGCGCCAGGAAGAGCCCGGCAACGAGGGCGTCACGATCAAGTTTGTACAACGCCTGCCCAACCCGGAGCATCGGCTCGCCAATCGCGGGATTGATTTTGATGATATCGAGTCGGTGATTATCCCAATGATCGGCAGGTCAGGCCGCAAGACGCACACGCTGTGTGTATCTTCGCAGGTTGGGTGCGCACTGGGGTGTGATTTTTGTGAGACGGCCCAGATGGGATTGATCCGATCGCTCACCGCCGCCGAGATCGTCGCGCAATGGTGGGCGGCCAAGTTTATCGAGGGCGTCCACATCGACAACATTGTGTTTATGGGCATGGGTGAACCAATGGATAATCTCGATGAGGTGCTGCTGGCGATCGAATGCCTGACGGATCACAACGGGGTCAATATCCCGATGGCTTCGATCACGGTCTCAACCGTCGGACGGGTCGATGGACTCAAACGGATCAAAGAACTCGTGCAGGTTCGCGGCTGGAAACGATTAGGGTTGGCGTTGTCGCTCAATGCGTCCAACGACGAAGTGCGATCGAAGTTGATGCCGATCAATAAAAAATGGAATATGCAAGCGCTCCAGGACATTCTTCTTGAGCTTCGTGAAGTGCGAGGCGGGCGGAAGATCATGATTGAGTATGTGCTTATCCCGGGTGTGAATGATGCCGACGAACATGCGGCAGAGCTTGCCGCATGGATGAAGCCGTTCTCGAAAGATCCAACGCGAGAGAAGGGCAAAGGGCACGGCGGGTTGTTGAACATCATCCCTTATAACCCACGCCGAGATTCGCCTTGGCCTGCACCTACCGAGGAGCAAACGGATCAGTTTGTAACGCGGCTGATGAAGCTGGGTCTGTTTGTAAATCGAAGGCGAACAAAGGGACGGGATTCGATGGCAGCGTGCGGCCAGCTTGGGACGGCGGAGATTCGGAAGCGGGAGTTTGTGCCGATAAAAACTTCAGCAACAAAAGGCCAATCATCAACTCATGAGTAAACGCTCGAAGACCATCATGGCTGTTGTATACTTGCTGATGCTGATCGCATCTCACGCATTCCAACTGATGAGCGGCGGGATGAACGATGTGTTGTTGCCGGGTGCGGATCGGCCTTCAGTTGAAATTTCTAACCGTGGGCATGACGGCGAAGTGATTGCTGATGAGATGCTCGATGTTGTGTATCAACAATGGGGCAAGTGGGCGGATGAAGACCCAGACGCGAAGACGCCGGTGTTGTTGATGCATGGTGCGCCGGGGATGGGGACCGACTTCGCACGGATCGGTGGGCTGTTGACGGCTGAAAATCGAGCGGTGTATTCGCCCGACTTGGTTGGGTTTGCGCAATCTGGCATGGGCGATGATGTGTCATACCGTGTGCAAGCGAGGCACATGTTCTCTTTTCTTGATTCGATGGGTGTTGATCGTGTACATCTTGTTGGATGGTCCAACGGCGGCGGCGTAGGACTCCGAATGGCTGACCTTAATCCCGATCGCATCGCATCGCTAACGATGTTGGCGTCTGTTGGGGCACAGGAGAGCGAAGGAAGCGGGTCATATTTCTTTGAGCATGTAAAGTATGCTGTGGGTTTGGGTGCTACTGGCTTTGTGCCTGATCTGATCCCCCACTTTGGCGTGTTGGGAACGCGTGATTTACGGATTGGTTGGTTGTGGAGTTTTTGGGACTCAGACCAACGGGAGCTGACGCGGATCATGCCGACGATTACGACGCCGGCGATGATTTTGCATGGGCGAAACGATCCGCTCGTGCCAGCATGGGGCGCGGAGCTGCATCATGAGATGATGCCAACATCAAAGCTGGTGATGCTCGACGCGTCGCACTTCTTGCCGTTCATGCAAGCCAATGAAACCGCTGGATATCTCAACGCATTCTTTGATCGCCATGATCAAGCTGGCGTAACACCCGAGATTGGGTATTTGAATCTTGCCCCGGTTCCTGACCGGCATGGGGCCGACGGATTGCTGCACAAGATTGCCGATTGGATTCAGAGTGCACCTTGGTGGGTACAGCTGATTGCAGTTGTGATTCTTGTTCGGTATTGCACGACGGTCGGGCTCGCAATCGTGATGCTGTTCGCGTCGATGATGAGCGTGGACTTTGGCGTGGCGATCTTGGGGATGATCGTTGGGCGAAGCTGGTGGTTGTTCTGCGGGGCGCATCGGATCGATCGCCCGTTCTCTCTGCTTGGGTGGGTGCGAGGCGTGGCGTATGTGCTTGGGGTGTTTGCTGTTAGCTTGCTAATGGGCGGGCTTGTGGTTTCACTTACCGAGCGATTTGGCAGTGTTGGATTCGCAATTGGATTCGCGGTCTTCCTTGGCATGCTCTCGGGGATGAGGCTCGTCGTCACATGGGAAGGGCGACAACGGCTCAAAGGCGAGTTCAACCGGATCACAAATCATGAATATTGGGTAACAGGATTGGTCTACCTGCCGATGCTTTGGTGGGGCATCAAACGGATGATCGCTCGGCGGTGGTTGATCGAGCTGACTTCGGTGAATCCTGGCTACGCACACGACGCAGGGATCATGTGCGAATCAAAGATGGATATCAATCGCAAGCTCGGCGACGGAACTGTTGATGACAAAGCCATCTTGCATTGCGTGCTCATTGATGAGAACGAAAATGAAAATCGGGTTGAACAGGCAATAGAAATATTGAACAACGATGACCAACTCGGGGGATACCCTGTCTTTTGCAAACCCGACCAGGGCGAGCGCGGGCGAGCCGTCGAGATGATTCGATCCGAATCTGAACTGATCGACTATTGCACGGATAACGACGAGGCATTTGTGATTCAGCAACGACACGCCGGCGAGATGGAGGTCGGGGTGCTGTGGGTTCGCCATACGGAGTCGATCACCGATGCAAACTATGACGGCCCATCAGGATTCATCTACGCGATCACGATCAAACATTTTCCAGTTGTTGTTGGCGATGGCAAACAATCGATTCGGCGTTTGATCCTTGGAAACAAGCGGTATCGGGCGCAGAGCCGAATGTTTATGACGCGGATGAGCGAACATCTCAACATGGTGCCCGATGTCGGCGAAGAGATCGCATTGGGCATCGCGGGGAATCATTCGCAGGGGGCGATGTTCACCGATGGCGTACACCTGATCACCGATGAACTCTCTGCACGCATCGGCGAGATCGTCGATCGGTTTATTGATGATCAAGGTCGCGGGTTTGATATTGGACGGTTTGATCTCCGATGCGATTCACTCGAAGAACTCGCCCAAGGCAAAGGGTTTGGAATCGTTGAACTCAATGGGCTGACCAGTGAGCCTACGAATCTGTATGATCCCAAGCGATCAATCTTCTGGGCGTGGGATATGCTCTGCGGCTATTGGCTTCACGCCGAGCGACTCGGTGCGGCAAGGCTCGAAACCAAGACCGGCGAGATGGTTGATAAAGAGACCTGGAAGAAACTTAGCGGCGCGTTGGTGCGGGTGATGTTTACTTGAACTCTCAACTGGGTGCCACTACTCGATGCGAAGCAGCGCAGTAGTGCTTTGATTGATCATCCGTTTTCTTAAGAGCACTACTGCGCCGAGGACGGCGAGTAGTGGCACCCGGATAAGTCGAGAAGACCCCCTCCGTCTGCTGCGAAGACACCTCCCCCGTCAGGACGGGGGAGGGACAAGAAATGAGGGACAAGAAAATGAAGAGCGAGAGGGAAAGAACTCTTATGGCTGTAATCGGGTCGATGACCATTGGCCGACGGTTGCTTGATCGGCGTTGATATTCAGATCGCGGGTCCAGCGGGCGCGGTCGTGGATTCGGCCTGTGCCGGCGGACCAGAGTTCGAGGGTGTGGGCGTGGAGGTGGTAGCCGCCCCAGTGTGGCGGGCGGGGGATGATGATTTCTTTGTTATTCATCAGGTCTGCCGCGTCGATTCCTAACTTGTCGATGACATCCACTACTTTTTCGAGCAGTGCATCACGGGATTCGATCGGCTGGGATTGATCCGAGATCCATGAACCCAAGCGAGACTCAAGGGCACGCGATGCGAAGTAGGCATCGGACTGCGCCTCGGTGGCTTTGATGACGGTTCCTCGGATGCGGACTTGGCGTTCGTAGTGATCCCAGTGGATGGTGCCGCTGGCGTTGGGGTTGGCAGCGAGTTGTTGCCCCTTCATGCCGTTGTAGTTGGTGTAGAACATAATCGAGCCGGCATCGACATCAATCGATTTGCAAAGAAGAGTGCGGGCATCGGCAAAGCCATCGCTGTGGATGGTGGCGAGGTTCATCGAGTTGGGGTTCGGGGCCAGCTTCTCGCTCATGGCCTGGTCGAACCACTCTTTGAAGATCGGAAATGGTGAATCGGGCAAGATGTCCGGGAGGCGTTCGCCTTCGTCATAAAAATTGATCGGTGATGGAGGGGTGCTCATGGTGTATTGTACGACAAAACATCCTGAATCTCGCCAATTCGATGGGATCAACTTGTCGGTTATGAACCCGGCGAGCAAGATCGCTTACTATGTCCCTGTGAACGAATCATCCCTCTACGAATCCAAATCCGGCGGCTCCTTCAAAAAGGGCAAAAAGTCCAATGTCCCCGACATGGGCAAGCTGTTCGATCGCACACCGCCGCACCATGTCGATGCGGAACGGTCGCTCCTTGGCTCGATCTTGCTCGACCCAACCATCCTCAATGATGTGGTCGAGCTGATCCCCAACGCCGACCCATTCTACAAAGAATCCCACGGCACGATCTACCAAACATTGGTCGAAACCTACGAAGCACACCAAACAGGTGACCTTGTTCAGTTGACCGAATCACTCCGCGCCAAAGGCTTGTTCGATCAGGTCGGTGGTGCGGATTATTTGATGGAACTCGCCGAGGCGGTACCCAGTGCAGCCAACGCGCCATACTACGCAAAGCTCATTGCAGACAGCGCCCGGCTCCGCAAACTGATCGATGCCGCCGGCGAGATCCTCTACGATGCCTACAACCAGGGCGGCGGCGGGATTGATGCAGCCAAGACCGTGATTGATCTTGCAGAAAAACGAATCTTCGATATCGCATCCGAAGATATCAACGCCGAGCCCGAAACACTCAAGGAACTCTTGCTCGCCGAGATGGATCGCATCGAGAAAGCCGACGGAAAAGCGGTCGCTGGAACGGCGACCGGGTTTACCGATCTTGATGAGTTGCTTTCTGGCTTACAGCCTGAAGAAATGTTGATCATGGCAGCTCGTCCATCAATGGGCAAGACCGCGATCGCGCTCAACATCGCCGAGCAAATCGCCTTTGGCGGGGCAACGCCTTGGGCACCCAAGCAGCTCAATAACCCTGTGCCGGTGGGCGTGTTCTCGTTGGAAATGGCTCGCGGGGCATTGGTCCAGCGTTTATTATCATCACGATCAGGCGTCGATTCAAACCAACTCCGCACCGGACGCGTCAACGGCGGCGAATGGGAAAAACTCACCCGGGCATCAGCCGAACTCGCCGACGCACCGATTTATATCGACGATACGCCGGGCATGACCGTACTCGCCATGCGAGCCAAGGCCCGGCGGATGAAACAACGATACAACATCGGTTGTATCGTGATTGACTACTTGCAGCTGTTGACCTCCCCCACTTCGGCCCGTGAATCTCGCCAGGTTGAAGTCTCCGAGATCTCCCGTTCGATCAAAGCACTCGCCCGTGAACTCAAACTCCCGATTATCTGTCTCGCCCAGCTCAATCGTGGCGCCGAGCAGCGCGAAGGCAACCGCCCGAAGATGTCAGACCTGCGTGAATCAGGATCGATCGAACAAGATGCCGATGTGGTCATGCTGCTCCATCGCGAGTCCTACTACCATCGCGGCGATCCGGCATGGGATCCAACAAGCCCAGAGTTCGATGAAGACAACCGTGAAAAACTCAACATGACCGAGCTGATCATCGCCAAGCAGCGTAACGGCCCAACCGGAACGGTGAAGCTGATCTGGGATGCAAGCACGGTTCGATTCAAGAATCATGACGGACATCATCAAGGCGGGAGCTATGGGTTTAGCCAAGAAATGGACGGCAAGTCCTACGGCAGCCACGAGTTCGACAGCGGCGGCGGATTCGACAGCCCTGACTTTGCCGCCAGTGGCGACCAACCTGCTTCTCCACCAACCCCAGCAGCGGTCGACTTTGCCCCCGGCAACAAGAGCGGGCCGGTCGAGAACTTCCGCGATGGATCTGGCGACGAAGAGATTCCTCCATTTTAAGGCTTGATTTCAAGCCGTTTTATCCTCTTGTGTACGATCTAAATCTCTGGTACACTCAACACTCGGCACACACGGTGTTACCGAGAGGGAACCAGAACACAGAGAGAATAGATCATGAAAAACATGAACACGATCAGTATCGTTGCGGGTGTTGTCGGCATATTTGCATCGAGCCTAGTTGCACAAGTCACGCCGATTCAGTCAAGTGCCGAAAGCAACGCATCAATCTACAATACGCAATCCGAGTTTTCCGACTCGCCGATCGCTCTTGTGGAACAACTCACAACCACCCAAAGCCTTCAGGCGGTTGTCTTCGGTTTTATGGACAACGAGAATGGCATATTCTCCAGCGAAGTAAACACCTTTGTTGAGTTTGACGATGTAGATTCCGGGACTGTTGATGTCTCCCTGACTTTTCAAGGATCCGAAGCGGCGGGAGCCCCTGCTGCAGGCGGGTTCGGTCACGACCTTGTCGGCGAGTTTCTCTACGAGTTTTCTCTTGCTGAAGATGGGGCCATTGAGTTCGATGGGATGATGACCAACTCAAGTACCGTATTTGAAGGGTTTGTACTTTTAACCATCGGCGAATACAATCAATCTGGTGTTTACCAAGGGCCTGTCTTTCAGCAATCTGTGATTGACACGGGCAACCTTGGAACTGTTTCATTCGATTTCTCTACGCCGTTGGATGCGACCGATGGGCATTATGAACTATCAATTAAGTTCAGCAACTCGGGCATCGGCTTGCGTGACCAACCTGAGATCAATAGTTCCATGAACTGCACATTCGTCATCAACGCCGCGAATGCTTGCCCCGCAGATCTGAACGGCGATGGGATTCTCAACTTCTTCGATGTTTCCGCATTCCTCAATGCCTTCGGAGGCAACGACCCACAAGCCGACTTCACAGGCGACGGCAGCTTCAACTTCTTCGATGTCTCTGCCTTCTTAGTTGCGTTGAGTGCGGGTTGTCCATAAACTTCATTCAAAACCAAAACACAAAGCCCCAGCTCAATAAGCTGGGGCCTTTTATGAATACACAACTTGCTGCCTGGGTTAATACCCCGCTTTGGCAAACTCAACGCGCGTCTTGAAGTTCGCCCGCTGGGTCATCGCAGGAATAAGAAAGAGATCGATAACTTGCCCGATAAGAAAAAGACCGCCAGTCAAGAACCAGATGATGCCGGTAATCCACTTGCCGTTATAAAAACGGTGCATGCCAAAGAACCCAACAAAGCTGAGCAGCCAGAGTAGATACGAGACGCCCGATGATTTCATGTTCAACCTCCAAAGAGGTCATTGGGGTTCTGATCCGCAGCGTTTCGCTTGCACAAAGATCGGTTGTCTCACCCTAGAAATCCGGGAACGGCACGCCTTCGCCGCTGCGATAGCTTGCCTCTTCGATCATGTACAACCCAAGCACCCACCCATCGACAACATAGGGATCGAGAACAAATACGCCTTCGACGATACCATACCCAACCGAACTTGATCCGAAATCGACATCATGATTCAGTTCGACCTCAATCGCATCATACGGCGAAGGCGGGATCCCAATACAACATCCATCCCACGGGTTCTGCATCACCAACAACTCACGAGTCGTCGTCGCGATCACAGGCACAAGCGTGTTGCCTTTGATCCGAACACGCTTGCCATCGAGTACATCAAGCCACGCGGGGAGCTCACCCTTGCCCTTCTTCGGGTTATACACCCGCTCGATGGCGCGAAGCGTGACCCAATCCAGCACAAACGGATCAGCCTGTGTGCCTGAGCCTTGGATGAGCGTGTCTGTTGCGAAGATCTTGAGTGATCCATCTGCAAGTTGTTCAAATGTTGGCGCAGAAATGGGCTCTGACTCTGACTCTGACTCTGACTCTGACAGTATTGTTGGTTTTCCTTCAGCAATCGTCGGCAACTCTTCAACCACATCCTCTTCGACCGACTCAACTCGTTCACCACCAACTTCTTTAGCTATTTCGTCGCCAACTCCTTCAACCAACATAGGCTCTGGATCTAAAACCGGCACGATCATCTCTTGAGCTTCTCGCTCTTCTTCCCCTGCTTCGAGTTCTTCGCGCACTTCGCGTTGAACGATCTTCTCTTCTGGTTCCGGTTCTGGTTCCGGCTCAACAACTCTCGATGGAATCGCATCGGGCTCGACTGTTCTACGGGGAACACGCGTTGGCACAATCGCAGGCGAAGCAATCGGTGCAACAACCGTCTTTGTGCGCACACGCGAAGCATACAGCCCGCCTGTCAACACCACCAATCCCAAGATGAACAACCAGAACCAACGCACACAAATCTCCTAACCTATCGGCCTCAACGAACGAACCACCGCTGTGCGATACGCGACTACAGCAGGAATAATCCCCGCAACACACGACAACGCAAGTGTTGCCAAAACGATCATCAAATACCCATCCACAGGTAACGACGGGTTCACCACGATCCCAACGCGGGCTTGTAAAATACCAGACACAACTGTTCCCGCAGCAAGCGCGATAGCGATGCCAACGAAACCTCCAAGCAAGCCGATGATCGCGCTCTCGGTCAGCACTAAATTAAACACACGCATCTTCGATGCGCCAAGCACCCGCAACACTGCGATCTGTCGTCGGCGTTGCTCCATCGTGTTGTACAACGCAACCAAAATCGAAATCCCCGATGAGAACATCACCGCGATCGCCATCGCCAGCAAGACCTGATCAATGTTTGATACAATTTTGAACAACCCGCCCACCGTGCTCGCAGGATTCGCAACCGTCCAGTTCGGATCAGCACGCAATGCACCAAGCACCTGCATCAACGCGGCTTTGCGCTCGCCGATCGATGCGTAAATCCCTGTGATCTTACGATCGTCATCGCTCACATCATCTATAGAGGTATGCACGCCATGCCCGAGCTGCGCTTCTCGTCGATCGTGGGCGTGGAGTACCCAAGAAGATTCCAAACTCGTAAACAGCGCCCGATCGTGGGCCGTCGCGGTCGGGTTCAATATCCCAACGACAGTAAAACCAAACTCGCCATGATCATGCCCGCCCATTGTCCGCGCCGTGCCGTGCTCAAGGGTGATCGAGTCGCCAAGATGAAGATTGTGCACTTTGGCAGCTTCCGCTCCAACAACGATCTCGAATGGCGAATCAAAGTACACCCCATCGCTGAGTGTCCACACCAAATCGGCTGCGGGTTGGAACGATTCAAAAAATGCACCCGTCGTGCCCATCACCGGCGAGCCCTGATACGAATCCCCAAGCTGTGTCGGCACTGTCCACGCAAACGGATACGAAGAAACAAGTTCTTCAAACTGCGAATACAAAATCGGCCCCCCGGGAGCCTCGGCATAAAACATCGAGTTGAGCACACTCGCCAGCGGGCCAGGCTCCTTCGAGATCAAAATCTGTACATTGCCCGTGCCTCGCTTAAAAGCATCTTCACCCGCACTGCGCATCGAGATCAAAAGCGTCATCAAGCCGCTGGCGATCGCGACGGTGAGGATCGTCAGCACTGTCGAAAACCATCGGCTGCGCATCGACCGCATCACAATGTTCCAATCGCTCAACGCCATCACGAAACACTCCCCAAAGAAACCAAATCTTCCAATCGTTCATGACGATCGAATCGTTCAACTAAAGATCTATCATGAGTCACACAGACCAAGGCCGAGCCGACAGATCGGCAAGCTTCCTGGAGTAGGTCCATCGCGGTATTGGCAAACTCTGGATCAAGCGCAGCGGTGGGTTCATCCGCAAGCACAACCGTCGGCGAACACGCCAATGCCCGAGCAACCGCCACCCGCTGTTGTTGCCCAACGCTCAACTCTTCAATCCGGGCATTTGGAGTATTGATCCCCAACATTTCGAGCAGTCCCAACGCGCGTTCTCGATGTTGCCCCTTTGGCAAGTCCGAGAACATAAGCGCCGCGAGGATATTTTCGATCACACTGAACCCGTGAAGCAGCTGGAAGGTCTGAAAGACCATCCCGACATGATGACCACGAAACCGATCGCGCTTTGAGCCTCGCAGCCCATTTATACAGATTCCGTTGATCTGGATCGAACCCGCTGTTGGATCCATCAATCCTGCGATCAAATGCAACAGCGTGCTCTTGCCGCTGCCCGACTGCCCGGTCAAAACCACCTGCTCATCGGCTCGAATAGCCAATCGGTCTATCTCTATTACCGGGCAAGCTGTGCCCGGATATTGAAAGCTCAGAGAGTCAATCTCGATTGCAGGATGATGATTGGCTGTTTTCATAGCGTGACGGGATCGTAGCCGAACGGGATCAAAATGGATCTCATCAGGCCATGCTTCCACCCCGAAAGTAGCTGCCCAAAGCCAGGTTGGTTTATGTTTGGGCATTTTCTTTGCAAATTGCTTAAGAATTGATTGTAATTGACTCCGTTATCCGTGTACTCTGTACCCGTAACCCAAAACCCCACTTTCTGGAGGAAATAACAAGATGTTTAGAATAACAGCAATCGCAGCTCTCGCTGCATGCTGTGGTATCGCTACCGCAGCACCCGATGTCATTTGTGGCACACTTGATGATGTCAACTTTTATGGTACCGTTGGCGGTATCAGCGCGTATGCCGTAGGTACCACCGCCTGTAATAATGGCGATGTCAACCTCGATTGGATCGACGGCACCCCAAACCATCCTGTTATTCAGGTTTCGATCTACCGTCTCTACGAAGGTCGTATGGAACAGCTCGGTGTTTCATTCGTGAAGCATTCATTCGCATCGCTCCAAGGCAACGCTTGTGGCTTTGGTTGCCAAGGTGGCGGTACATTCAGTGCGCTCGGCCCTGGGTGTTCAGATCCATACGGTGCAGGACTCAACGGTTCACAGACCGACCTTGGTCCTCGTTCAGAAATCAACGCATGGGACGGCCAGTTCGTTTACCCATACACATCGATCAACCAAAGCGGTAACTCGATCTTCAAGCGTATTCAGGTTCAACGCTCAGACATGCAGCTCCAGTCTTCTGGCGCTCTGTACTTCGCTGAAGGCCAGTATGTCATCAAGGACGAGTTCGGTCACTTCCAAGCTGACGGCGTTACCCCAACGAGCTACAACAATGTCAGCTACAAACGCATGGGCGTAAACGCAAACGGGCAAGCATTCACAACCGGTTCAACCAACCGCGAAGAATCAGCCCTCATCGCATGGCAAGAGCATGGTCTTGGCCCAAACACGCCAGACCCAAGCGTTGAAGTCGCAACAGTCGTTGTTCCAGGCGAAGGCAAGCTCGAAGTAGCATCAAAGGTTACCGATCTCGGTGACGGCACTTGGCGCTACGACTACGCAGTTCACAACCAGAACTCGCACATGTCCGTCGGCTCGTTCTCGGTTCCATCATCAGGTGTGACCAGCGATCACTACTTCAACGATATTGATTACCATGACTCCGTCGACGGCAACATCGATGGCACAGACTGGTCACCAGTCGAAGGCGGCGGCACCATGTCATGGGCAACCACGCCGTTCGCTTCAGATGCAAACGCAAACGCAATCCGTTGGGGTACAACCTACAACTTCTCATTCGTTTCCGATGCAGCACCTGAAACCGGCGATGTAACTGTTGGTATGTGGCGTGATGCTGGTGTATCACTTACCGCAACACTCACTGTTCCATCATCAGGCTGTGTTGCTGACATGAACGGCGATGGCACACTGAACTTCTTCGATGTTTCAGCGTTCCTCAACCTCTTCAATGCTCAAGACCCAGCAGCCGACATCAACGGCGATGGCGAGTACAACTTCTTCGATGTTTCCGGATTCCTCGCAGCATTCAACAAGGGATGCCCATAATCCAACATTGAAGGTTCAACACACTGCCGATATCGGTAGCTGTGCTTGACACAAACCTCCAGGCCCCACTCCACACGGAGTGGGGTTTTTTTATGCGTCGCTTTTACCCTATCAACGGATACACTTGTCTATGACTCATCAAACCGAATCAGATCGCGTTGTCGTCTTTGATCACCCATTGATCGCTCACAAGCTCGCAACCATCCGCAATAAAGACACCGGGCACCGGATCTTCCGTGCTGCCCTCTCGCAAATTGCTGGATTAATGATCTATGAAGTCACCCGCTCGCTTCCGACCCAGACCATCGATGTACACACCCCAATGGTCATAACTCAATGCACCGTCCTCAAAGGCACCATCACCATCGTTCCTGTGCTTCGGGCCGGGCTTGGCATGATCGATGGCATCCTCGAAGTTATGCCCGAAGCACGCGTAGGACACCTTGGGCTCGCCAGAGATGAGAAAACACTCGAGCCTCATGCTTACCTCAATAAGCTCCCGGTTGATCTTGATGCCGGGCCGGTGCTTTTGGTTGACCCAATGCTCGCCACCGGCGGGAGCGCATCCGCCGCCCTCACCATGCTCCGACAGGCAGGTGCGAGTGATATCCGTATGATCTGCCTCGTCGCCGCACCCGAAGGCATCGCTCGATTACAGGCAGATCACCCAGAAGTCACCATCTACGCGGCAGCCCTGGATGAAAAACTCAACGAAATCGGATACATCATCCCAGGGCTCGGCGACGCGGGCGATCGGATGTATGGCACGGTTTAAGATGTATGGCCCTTGCGATTACGCCTCTTCTGGCGGCACGCCGATATCCTCGTTCCAAAGATCTGGTCGCTCGGCAATAAACGCTTCCATCAACGAGATACATCGCGGATCATTCGCCAAAACCACCTCGACCGACTCGCCCTTGAGCCAATCCTCGCGCCCCATGAAGGTCTGATGCTCGCCGATCACTACGCGCGGGATGCGGTGCAAGATCGCGGTGCCAGTACACATTGCGCATGGCGAAAGAGTGGAAGCCAGGGTCAGCGTGTGCCAATCTCTTCGCCGACCCGCATTCCGGATGCACACTGTCTCGGCGTGAGCAGTAGGATCGTCCGACTGCACTCTTTCGTTATGCCCCACTGCAATAATCTCGCCAGCAGGATTGATCAACGCAGAGCCGATCGGAATCCCACCCTCCGCGAGCGATTTGCAGGCTTGTTCATACGCGGCATCGAGCGCACGCTTGTCGTGGTTACCAAGGATCTTGATCATGAATCTGCCTCGGGATCTGTTTGAGTTTCTGCTTCAATTTTTTCGTTCACTTCAGGCACGATCGGATCGCGATCTGAAGGCTCAACATCAACCGGAATAAACTCTGCCTCGGCGTGCATATGCACAGGCTCAAAGAAGGTGCCCGGAAGGTGGCTCATCCACGGATCTTGCAGATGGCGAAGCTGCCCATAGGGCACACGGATTCGCATAGAAATTATGGTCGGATCATCTTTGTCGATCTCGATGATGAACCCGCCATGACCTTGCCCGCCATCGAGCGCGCCCGGCGTTGCGTTCTCACCTGGGATCACGCGTCCGCCCAAAGTATCTTTGGGATCGGAGAGCAGGTATTGATTCCGTGCCGTGCCCGGAAGCGAGCAGGCTTTGAGATCGCCGAGCGCATATTTGAGGTGCATGATCCCGGTGCCTTTATGATACTTGATCGGCTGATTGAAATGTATGCCGGTGACCGCGAACTCGATCTCGGTGTTTGGATCGATCCCCGCAAAGAACGCCCTTGCGTTTTCGATTTTGGTCACGCCGAGCCGAACGACGGCGCCCTTTGGGTGTCCTGCGCCGGTCTCGATGCGTGTGCCCCCCATCGTGACATAGCATTTGACATTGTGCCCGATGGCATCGCCTCCGGTTGGAGCGGTGTATCCCATCGTGGCGGCAAAGGTTTGTCGCTCGCCTTTGACCTGCCAGCTCACTTCAACACTGGGGTGGCGCGATTCATCAACCAACAGCAAGACCGGGCGGGTTGACTCATTTGTCGGTGCAGAACTTTGCTTTTTTTCGGACTCAGTAGCGTTCGAGATCGAACAGAGCATGCCGATAAAAATACAAACAAACAAGGGGGATTGGTGTTTCATTATCAAGATTGTACCCAAAGCCTCAATTCACGCCACCAAATCCTGTATTTGGGCAACCGAATCGTCAAACAGGACGAATAATCTGGTGCTTACTCTAGCTGTAGGGGTCTGTGCATACATTCGCACTTCAAAGGCTTCTCGTTTGCGTTGCATCGAACAACGCATGGTCATCGAAAGGAAGAAACCCGATGGGTCAAGTTCACACCTCGTGCTTTGGTTATCGTCATGCTGCATTTGCCGGTCTTGTTATTGCAGTTGCAGGCACCACGACCAACGCACATGATGATGATGTCCGAAAGATCCTTGACAATCAGCCTCCGGTCTATGGCGAAATCTGGATGCAAGGCATGGCTACCGCTCGGGGTGGCTCGTTTGATGCTTCCAATGTTACCCTGCTCTCGCATATCCCACTCAATAACTTCCCAGGACTGCCTTCGACTATCTCAGGCAACGATTGCTGGGGGTATGTCTCGTCATCAGGACGCGAATACGCGATCATGGGGCTCGAAGGCGGCTACGGCTTTGTTGATATCACCAACCCAACGAGCCCGGTCATCGTCGATACCATCGCCGGCCCGATCAGCCTATGGCACGATGTCAAAGTCATTGGCGACTACGCCTATGGCGTATCCGAAGGCGGCTCGGGTATCCAGGTCATGGATATGTCCAACATCGATGCGGGCACTGTCACCCTTGTCCGCAACTGGACCAGCGGGGGCTACTCCACCTCACACAACATTATCGTCAACGAAGATTCCAACTCACTCTGGGTTTCAGGAACCAACATCGGCAACGGCGGCTTGATCCATATCGACATCACCAACCCAGAACTCCCGGCCCTTGATGGTGGCTGGACCGAAATGTATGTTCATGACGCACAAGTCGTCACCATGCAAGACGGCCCGATGGCCGGACGCGAGATCGCGTTCTGTGCGGGCGGGTTCTCCAGCGGGTTTACCGCGACGGGGCTTCGCATTGTCGATGTGACCAATCCAAATAACACGCAAACACTCTCGACCCTCTTCTATCCAAACGCCGGGTACGCCCATCAGGTTTGGCTCTCAAGCGATCGCAAATACCTCTACCTCAACGACGAACTCGACGAGGGCGCATCCGTCTCGGTCACCACCACCCGCTTGATCAATGTCGAAGACCTCGCCAACCCATACCTCGTCAAAACATTCACTACAGGCCGAGCAGCGATCGACCATAACCTGTATGTACGCGACAATATACTCTATCAGGCGAACTACCGCTCAGGCTTGCGTGTCTTTGATGCCCTCGACCCGGCAAACCCTGTAGAGGTCGCCTACTTCGATACCTACCCCGGTTCAGACAGCGCAGACTTCAACGGCGCATGGTCGAGCTATCCATACTTCCCATCTGGCAATGTAATCATCTCCGATATCGAACGCGGATTGTTCGTCGTTCGTGTCGATGCCCAGTTCAGCCCGATGGTGTTGGCCCAAGCTGGCACGCTTCCAACCGCACTCAATCCTGCTGGCGGCGATGTGCTTTCGGTCAAAGCCATTACCCGCGATGGTGTCGTTGTTTCATCGGTTGATCTGATGCTTGATACTGGCTCAGGATTCACACCTATTACAATGAGCGACAACGGCGACGGCACCTACTCTGCTTCGATTCCAACAGTCCCGTGTGGTTCAGATGTCAGCTACTACTTTGCAGCGACCACCGCCGAGAGCTTCGCAACCACCTTCCCAACCGATGGCGCATCAGCAGCAATCGTTGCCAATGTCGTCTCATCAACCATCGAGATCTTTGCGGACAACTTCGAAACCAACACCGGCTGGACTGTCTCAGGCTCCGTATCTGATGGTGCATGGGAACGAGGCATCCCGGCAGGCGGCGGCGGGCGTGGCGATCCGGGCACCGACTTCGATGGATC
This sequence comes from Planctomycetota bacterium, assembly GCA_024280755.1. Lineage (GTDB taxonomy): Bacteria > Planctomycetota > Phycisphaerae > Phycisphaerales > UBA1924 > UBA1924. The sequence continues at coordinate 783 of JAJRPN010000028.1, read as the reverse complement.
GGGCAGGTGCTACCTCACCGACAATGTCGAAGGCAACTCCGATGTTGACGGCGGCACCACAATCCTGACATCACCAGCGATGGACGCAACAGGTGGAAACACCACCCTCACCTATGCGATGTGGTATTCAAACAATGTTGGCACCGTCGATGACTCAATGGTTGTCCAACTCTCCAACAACAACGGCAACTCATGGACCACCATTGATACCCTCTCGGGATCGCAAGGCGGCGGATGGATCGAATACAACTTCGATCTCAACTCCATCTTTGCAAACCCATCGAGCCAGGTTCGTGTGCGATTCTTGGCAGATGACTCAGGCGACGGCTCAGTCGTCGAAGCTGGCGTCGATGCGGTCAAGCTTATCGAGCAAAGCTGCGAAGATGTCCAAGGCGGTTGCAGCGGGGCAGACCTTGCTGAGCCATATGGCACATTCAACTTCTTCGATGTCTCGGCATTCCTCCAGGCGTTCGATGCGGGCGATCCGGCAGCCGACCTGAACGGCGATGGTGTACATAACTTCTTCGATATCTCCGACTTCTTAAACCTCTACAACATCGGCTGCCCATAAACCCTTCAGATAAGGGTGCCCCGACTCGCCTTCTTAGGCCGTGCCTGACGACTTATTCCCACACAAGGACGCTCTCTTTTCGCCTCCCCCGGGCTTCCGGGGGAGGTGCCGATCGAAGTGAGGCCGAGGGGGTCTTCTCTTTCTTCTCTTCCCCATTGCCTATTCCCCATTGCCTATTGCCTTCTTCAAGACCCCCTCCGTCTGCTACGCAG
>JAJRPN010000027.1 GCA_024280755.1 Planctomycetota bacterium | reverse complement strand
TGGACCTCGGCCTCTCTGAGTTTGTTGATGATCTGCTCTGCTGAATGCCGTTTCCTGGCCATGATTGTCTGCCTTCCAAATACGCCCATTCTACGAGGATACTCGCATAAGGAATGGACTAGTTATTGGGGGGCAGGTCAACATCAAGAGTGATTCACAGATCTGAATTTTGAAGAAACACAGCAATCAAATAATCAACCCGATCGTCAACGGCATAGACAATGGTGCCATAATGCAAAATAGAACAGCCCCAACACCAATCACATTTCGAATAAAATACATCCCTTTCGATTTATTCAACTTCAAATCAGAAGATCGCATACCATCGCCCTTGGTTGAAAGGAGAAGGGTTAACCAGACCATCGCTCCAAGTATTCCAATGTAGAGAGTATTATGAATCTCTGAAGACATCCAGAGCAGACGAGTCGAATCGAGTTCACGAGTGCCCGATATGTACTTGTGCTTTAACGCCTCCTGCATACCAGACCAAAACAATCTCATTGCGGGATATACCATGCCCATCCCTGCTATATGCACGCATGACAAAACAATAACTGTTTTCTTGAGTAAAACACCCCCCCCACGATTGCCCTGCAAAAATATCTTATACAAAACCACTGTGATCAAAACGAACAGATAAGCCCCTAAATAGCGAGTGGGCGAACACTCCCAATAAATAGGCTTCTTCAGTGGATTTGGAAGACTCTCGAACAGTGCCATTGCATTCGATGTGTGTGGCCGAAGGGTCACACTTGCCGACCTCCCAAATACGGTGGGACTTGTACCTCGATTTGAATAAAAACGATATGAGTGAGGGGTGTCAGGCACAAGCCTACTGCTTGACGATCCAAGTTGCCAAACATCTGATGACAGTCTTGTTGAAAGCAATACAGAGGCAGAATACTTCGCTGTGTAATTAGCGATATAAATGACAATGATCATGCTTATGACCATTGCCAATTTTTTCAAAACTTCTTTCAACGGTTTCAATGCGTGCTACCTTTACGGACGCCATCCAGGGGTGAGTGGAGCAACATCCGAAGGCAGTCCGCCTCCAGGTGTTGTACCACACCCATCAGAAGCCAATCGCCTCACCGTAATAACCTCTTCACCCGGCGCTAATCCAGCCGGTGTTGCAGCACTCCCGCTAGCACACGATGGGCAAAATGTTTTTCTACCGGTGAGCCAATAGGGTGCAGATGCAGGACGAGTGTACTCGCAATCCACAAATGAACCCCCTCCCCCGACAGCCGCCCCTGTCCACGGGTGCGGGCCTCCTGGCGGAGTAGGAGTTGGCGTACCATAGTTCGTTGTGCAAGTACACCACTGGCAGTTGCTTCCACCGGCGAATGCCAAACAATCCAACGACTGTTTAAATGCCTCTGACATATTTCCCGCTGCTCCAGCGCCAACGCTCATTTCCCCAGAAATCATTGGAGCAACTGGATAACCAACATCTGCGAGCAAGTTCAACACTTCCTCAGGATCTTCGAGCGAGTCCACCAATGGAGCAAAGGGATCTCCCTCAAGAAGCCCAGACGCAATTGCTCCGGAAACAAATCCATTCCCAATATCATCGGTTGCTTCCGACTCCGCAAATTGAATAAACCCAAACGAGTCCGCATCAGCTCCATCAGTGATCAAACTCTCCATAAATGCATCTTTATCGAGAGGCTCAAATGCATATACTGCCCAAGAGTTCGTATCTTCATCATGTTCAAACCACAGCCTCCGAATGTTTCCGATCTTCGTTTCCACAAGTGGTATAGACCAAAAACCAAAAAATTCTCCCTGAGCCGTCACTGGATAGAAATGCCATCCAGATTGCTCATAAATTGTGTAAATCACTTCAGAATTGGAGTTTTCCTCTGCCCAAACATACCCTGAGCAAATATTGATTAAACCTAACGCCATGAGTACCCAAACAGCACTTGCCTGTTTCATGCTTTTCTCCTAATAAGAGTCCAACCATGCACCATGCACCATAGGAAGATACACAACTCACCAAGACCGTCACAAAGGAAATATGATTTTTTCACATAACTCTGCTAAACAGCATACAACCCATCATCTGATTATAACGCACAACTACTTATCCACAATTCATCTCAAATTGGAAACGCGTCATTCATATCATCCGCGTCGACGGCGAGCACCAAACATCAATCCACCCGCCAGCATCGGCAGCGTGCTTGGGGTTGGGATGACGGAGTTGATCCATGCGGCGTAGTCGGAGACGCGTGTGAAGCCGTTGGAGTCGCCGTAGTCGCCGTTGGGGGTGCCGTCGGTGGAGTTGATGAATGAACTCACGCCTGCGAGTCTCCAGCCCAAGGGGGTTTCGACGAAGAGTGCGCCGCCGGAATCTCCGGGTGCAATCGAGTATTCAAGCACTAAAGGCTGGTCGCTGCCATAGAGCGACTCGCTTGGATCGTTTGGATTATCGAAATCGGTCAGCATGATTCGGCTGTCCCACCCGCGTGCGGACCCGAGCACATCGATCACATTTTGCCCTGCTCGCAGTGTGCCTCCGGTGCCGAAGATCTCCCCGGTTTCGCCGGTGCCAGTACGCCCATAGCCGACGATGGTGCCGACCGCTCCGAGTTCGTTTCGATCTGTATTGAGTTGTGCAATTGGGCTTGTGGTGATCGGGCTTGAGATACGGAGGAGCGCGAGATCGCCGCCAGCGAGAAACTGCCCGGGTGACCAATCTGGATGAAGCACCACCTCCTCGACAAACCCGAACCCTGAACCATTGAGAAAGGTGATTGATGAAGTATTTCGATCGACACAATGGGCCGCGGTGAGGATCCATTCTTCATTGATCAGCGTGCCCGAACAACTCGCCGAGCTGCCGTTACTAAAGATAATCCCGAGCTGTCCCACAGGCGAGAACTGTGATTGTTGTCCGAGTTGCTGGTAGAGCGCGTCGTCGACATCATGGCGGATAACGCCTGCGTTTGCGGTCGCTACGAGTGCTGAAGTGAGCACAATGGCTTTGGTTGTAAACGGATAACGCATTGCTGCTCCTCTTGTTTTTACATGTCGTATCACAAGGCAACTGACGGTTCAAAGACCGAATTTTCAGCAATCCTGCAATGCCCCCACCGATCGATATCTGGGCTGCTGTCTAAACAGACTCCCAAAACCGGGACCTCGCCAGCAAACCGAGTGAATTTGTACCATATTGGGACCTCTTTGAGCAGTACAACACGAATGCCACGCCCCTATCATCACCGATACATCTCTACCGACACAATTCTGCCGATCACTTGAGACCGACCAGACCACCGAACAGAAACGGAACGCCCGTATGTCCACGAGTGCCAATGCCATGACTGATATCAACTCCGCCGCTGCAGTCCGCAGCGCGTTTATCAAGTTCTTCACCGATAAAGCACACACCTTTGTGCCCTCGTCAACCACCTGCCCGACGAACGATCCGTCGCTGCGCGATACCTTTGCCAACGCGGGGATGAATCAATACAAGCCTATCTTCCAAGGCACGCTCGATCCCAACTCGCCATTACAAGGGCTCAAGCGAGCCACCAACACACAGAAGTGCATCCGCGCGGGCGGCAAGCACAACGACCTTGATGATGTGGGCAAGGATACTTATCACCATACCTTCTTCGAGATGCTCGGCAACTGGTCGTTTGGCGATTACTTCAAAGCCGAGACCATCGCGTGGGCGTGGGAGTTGATGACCGGGCCGCGTGAGAACGGGTGTTTTGGGCTTGACCCAAATCGCTTCTACGCTTCCTACTTTGGTGGTGATGAAAAGGCCGGACTCGAACCAGACCTTGAAGCCAAGCAAATCTGGGAAAAGTTCCTCCCGCCAGAACGCGTGATGCCCTTTGATATGAAGGACAACTTCTGGGAGATGGGCGACACCGGGCCTTGCGGGCCATGTTCAGAACTGCATTACGATCGCGTGGGCAATCGTGATGCTTCGTCATTGGTCAACGCGGACGATCCAGAAGTGATCGAGCTTTGGAACCTGGTGTTTATCCAATACGATCGGCTCGAAGGCGGCAAGCTGAGTACGCTGCCTGCCCAGCATGTTGATACCGGGCTTGGGCTCGAACGAATTGTTTCGGTGCTTCAGGATAAGAACTCGAACTACGACACCGATGTGTTTATGCCGATCTTTGATGCACTCGTCAAACTCACTGGCGCTCGCACCTACGCAGGCAAGCTCGGAGCCGACGACTCCGATGGTGTGGACGAGGCGTACCGCGTGATCGGCGATCACATCCGCACGCTGGTCTTTGCGATAACCGACGGCGGGATGCCTTCAAATGAAGGACGCGGGTATGTGCTTCGGCGCATCTTGCGTCGTGCGGTGCGGTATGGCCGCCAGAAACTCGGCGCCCCCCAAGGCTTCTTGGCCGATCTCGCCCCCACCGTGATCGAAATGATGGGCGATGCCTTCCCAGAACTGCGCATTGATCCAAAGCGGGTGATTGGGATTATCGAAGATGAAGAAACAAGCTTCGGCAAGACGCTTGATCGTGGGATTAAGATGTTCGACGGGTTAGCGACTGATTCCGGTACGATCTCTGGCGAAGACGCCTTCAAGCTCTACGACACCTACGGCTTCCCCGTCGATCTCACCGATCTGATGGCGCAAGAACGCGGGCTCGCTGTTGATCTTGAGGGCTTTGCAAAGGCCATGGAGCAAGCGAAAGATCGCTCTCGCCAGGGCGGACGCAAAGAAGGTGGCGAGCAGAAGATCGAGCTTCGCGCCGAACAAATCGCCAAGCTCTCGCATCTGAACATCAAACCAACCGATGACTCGGCTAAGTTTGCGGTGCGCGATATCAACGCAACAGTCAAGGCGATCTGGAACGGGCACAACTTCGATAACCATGCCGACTCAACCACCGCTGGAACCCGGCGCGTCGGGATCGTGCTCAACAAAACCAACTTCTATAGCGAGATGGGCGGGCAAGTTGCAGATCTTGGCGAGCTTCAGTGCATCAAGGCTGGCGCACACTTCCGTGTAGAAGACACCCAATCCTTCGGCGGCTATGTCTTGCACATCGGGCGAATCACCAAGGGAAAAATTACGACCGGCGATGATGTCATGTGCCATCAAAAGAATGTACACCGGGCGAAGGTCTCGTCGAACCACACCACAACGCATCTCTTGAACTTTGCGCTGCGTGAAGTGCTTGGCGATGGGATCGATCAACGGGGTTCACTCGTCAACGACGAGAAACTTCGGTTCGATTTTACCCACACTCAGCCGGTGACTGCCGAGGAAGTTGCCAAGGTCGAATCGATCGTGAATCACGAGATCAACCAGAACCTTACGGTCTATGCCGAGCTTGCACCGCTTGAGGATGCACAAAAAATCAGCGGCTTGCGTGCGGTCTTTGGCGAGGCATACCCAGATCCTGTCCGGGTGGTTTCGATCGGGATTGAGGTCGGACAACTCATGTCGAACCCTGAGAATGACGCTTGGAAAACAGCGTCGATCGAGTTCTGCGGCGGCACCCACATCGAATCGACCGGCGTTGCCAAACGCTTTGCGCTCTTGAGCGAAGAAGGCATCGCCAAAGGCATCCGTCGAATCACAGCGATTACCGGGCAAGACGCGATTGCTGCTCAGGCCCGTTCAGCAGAACTGCTGGCAATGGCTGACGCACTCGACACAACATCGCCCGGCGAGTTGGCAACCAAACACCAAGAGCTTGTTTTGGTTCTCGAACAAGAAACCTTGCCGGCTCCTGGTAAGAACGCGATTCGTGTCAAGCTGGCACAAATCCAGAAGAAGCTCAAGAATGCCGGCAAGGCGGCAGCAGCGGAGAATGCAAAGAAAGCACAAGCATTGGCTGCTGGAATTGCCGAGTCGGCTGCAGGATCACCCGAAGAAGTGGTCATCGCATCGCTCGAACTTGGTTCAGATCGCAAAGCCCTCGAAGCTGCGCTCAAAACCATCACGAGCGCCTGCCCAAACAAAGCGGTGATGCTGATGAGCCTTGATGAAGGCGCGGGGCGTGTTGCACTGATGGCTGTCGTACCTGCGGGGCAGATCGACAAAGGGCTCAAGGCGGGCGATTGGATTCGTGAAGTCGCGGGGATCATGGGTGGCAAGGGCGGCGGGCGACCGGACAACGCCCAAGGCTCAGGCTCGGATATCTCAAAGTTCAAAGAAGCAACCACACACGCGAGAACCTTCGCATTCGGGAAGATCCTTTAACCAACTCGGCCAAGCCGATACCAACGAGTTTCTAAGAGGATCTGATAGATGAGCCCAAATGACAACACATCCCGAGGCGATCGCGCCCGCCAAGCCAAAGCATGGAGCATCGCGCTCGATCCGGTCTATGGCATGATCGGGCTGGGACTGATCGGCTATGCCATCGACCATTTCGCCAATACTGGCATGCTCTGGACGATTATCTTGGCGATTACAGGGCTTGTGGTTGGGTTTTATAGGTTCGTTCGTGAAGCGATGGATCTGAATAAGGAACAGACCAAAGCCTCACCAAGAACTGATGGCGACCCAGAAACCTGATGAAATCTGTTCAATTGAGGACTCATTTGATCCAGATTTCTGCCACGCGAAAACCAACTTGAAAACTTGTCAAGAAAGGGTGCAAAATGGTCTCTTTTTGACTCGCCGATTGGGTTCATGCCCCCTATCCTTCTCGCCCGGCAGGATTGGAGTTCTCGTATGATCTCCAACTATTTATATAGAGTCTGAATCAACACACGCACCGCACATGACCAATCAAACCACGCCCAACGAGGTTAAGCTGCCTTTGATCCGAACCGGATTGATCGCTCTGGTGATTTGTGTCGTCATCGCATTTGCTGGCGGCATGATCGCCCAACAACGCGGAGGCGTGATGAGTGATGGACTCTGGTCGATGCTCGCAACTATTCCTGGGGTCTTGATCCCGATGGGAATCTTGCTCATGATGCCGGCCAAGAACGCACCCGAGTGGAGCGTTCCTGTGCTTGCCGGCACCATGATCCGTGCATTGACCGTGCTGACCATTGGTGTGGCGATCTATATGATTGCCTCGCCTGATCGCGTTGTTTTCTTTCTGACCATGCTTACCGCATTGATGATCACGCTGACCATTGATGTTGCATCCGTTTTATCTTTGATCCAGAAGCACACGCCGGGCATGACGCCAGCGGTTGATGCGGAGGGTATTTCCTGATGTCGACTTTCACACTCGCTGCTGCCGATCCGGTAGCTCATGTCATTAATCATCCGTTCATCATTTCTGAAGGCGGATGGTGGATCTGGTCTTCGGCCCAGACCAACATGGTCATCACCTCGCTCATCATGATCTTTGGTGGGCTCTTTGTTGCCAAAGCAGTTTCCACCGGAGCCGAAACTGACGGACATCATCGCTGGGTGACCAAATCACGCTTTGCACATATGATTGAAGTGATCTGTGGCTATCTCCGCGAGAACACGGTTCGCCCGCTGCTTCATGAGCGCACAAACAGGTTCATGCCATTCCTTTGGACGATCTTCTTCTTTATCCTTATCAACAACCTGCTTGGCTTGGTGCCTTTGCTTGATTTTCAGAACCTGATGGCTGGTCAGTTTGCACCGGAGATGCTCGCCGAGCACCGTGCGTTCATTGGTGGTACCGCTACCCAAAGTATCTATATCACTGCTGCCCTCTCGTTGCTCGCTGGTTTGATGATCAACTATGCGGGGCTCAAAGAACTCGGTGTTGCTGGGTACCTCAAGCATCTGACCGCTGGCGCACCCGTCTTTGTTTGGCCAATCATTATCCCGATCGAAATTCTCGGTACCTTTATTAAACCAATCGCATTGTCGATTCGTTTGTTCGCCAACATGACCGCTGGTCATATCTTGGTCGCGGTGCTTCTGGGCTTTGCGGCTCAAGGGTTTAGCAACCTGGGCGTCATCGGTTTGCCTGTCGGTATTATCTCAAGTATCGCGGTGATCGCGATTTACTTCCTCGAGTTGTTTGTCTCCTTCTTGCAGGCATTCGTATTTATGTTCCTCACGACCGTGTTCATCTCGCTTCTGGCGCATCATGGTGAACACGATCATGATCACGAAGGGGCACCCGCCCACGCGTGATCCGTTTTTAACAATAGTTGGGCCTGGGGCACCGCGGGAGGGGCACCCAAGGCCATTGCGATCCGGAGTTGGATCGACAGTGGATTCTTCCCGCATTTCCAAGGTTCAGGTCGTATACAAAAGAATCGGCCTCTGAAAGGAATTTCCGAAAATGAAACTCACTAAGAAAATCGTTCTCGCAGCAGGTGCAATCGCAGTTCTCGCACCTATGGCCATGGCACAAGACGCAGCAGCGGCTGAAGCCCTCGCTGCAGCCGGTACCGAAAACATCGGTAAGGGTCTTGCAGCAATCGGTGCTGGTCTCGCCGTCGTCGGTGGTGGCATCGGCATTGGTATGGTCGGCAAGGGTGCGCTCGAGTCAATCGCTCGTCAACCAGAAGCTGCTGGCACCATCGGTACCAACATGATCCTCGCAGCAGCACTCATCGAAGGTGCGACCCTCTTTGCGGTCGTTGTTGGCCTTCTCGCTGTCTTCGGCTAATCAAACTTCACCAACCCAGAGCTGAAACATGCTCTGGGTTGGCTTTGTACACGAAATCAAAGATCCCACGATGGGACTCTTAATCGGAGAACTTCTTATGAAGCGTTTCACATTCACGACAATCCTTGCTCTCTCGGTGATGAGCTCAGTTGCACTCGCAGCCGAGAAGGCTTCGGTTATTGAAAAACCAAGCGCTGGCATTATCCCTGGCATGACCGCGATCATCCTTTTCTTGATCGTCGCGGGCATCTCAGCGGCGATGATCTGGCCCAAGATCGTGGCCGGGCTTGATGAACGCAACGAAAAGATCGTTGGCGAGATCGCTGCAGCCGAGGACGCACGCAAGCAGGCCAAGGAAGCACTCGCCCAGTACGAGCAGAACCTTTCAGACGCTCGCGCTGAATCACAGAAGATGCTCGAAGATACCAAGGCTCAACAGGCATCATTGGCTGCAAACCTCAAGGCAACCGCCAACGCAGAACTCTCCGCCATGCGTGAGAAGGCTGTCGCCGACATCGACGCCGCCAAGAAGCAAGCACTCAGCGAACTCTACAACGAGTCGGTCAACCTCGCAACCGTCATGGCCGGCAAGATCCTTGCTCGCGAAGTAACTGTTGATGATCAGCAAAAGCTGATGGATGAATCGCTCGCCGAGATGAAGTCGGTCAACTGCTAAACGAACACCACCGCTTCAGCGCATAGAACTGCTGAAGCCGGGAGATACCCAATGCCATTGATCGAAGCACAACCAAGCGCACTCGCCAAGGTGTACGCCAAGAGCCTCTTCGAGGTTGCCCAGCAGCACGGCGGGCAAGAAAACGCCGAGTCCATCCTCGCAGAACTCGAAGACATCGTCGAACTCGCTCGCAGCAACCGTGCCTTCTCTGAGTTGCTCGCATCACGCCTGATTGATTCGGGCAAACGCGACGCATCACTCGAACGCATGTTCGCCGGCAAGGTCTCGGACATCACCCTCAAGTTCCTCCGCCAACTCAACCGCAAGGGACGCTTGGCGAACCTTTCGCAGATCGCTGTCGCAATGGATGCACTCGTCCAAGACCAGTTCGGACGCATCGAAGTCGATGTCTTTACCGCGACTCCAATCAGCACCGGCGAGCTCGAATCGGTCCGTGCCCAGTTGTCTGCGTCACTGGGCAAAGATGTCATCATGCACCCATATACTGATTCTTCCATGCTCGGGGGGATCAAACTTCGTATGGGCGATCAGCTCATCGACGCATCGATCCAGGCCCAACTCCGCAAAATGCGAGACGGGCTTCTTGACACCGGCAGCGCCGAGGTTCGCGGGCGTTCAGGCGACATGCTCCAAGACTAATCCAATCAAAAACACGATCTTCCAAACGGGCTTTTTGCCCGTTTTTTTGCGGCTGCACGCGTACAATATGATGGATATTGACCATCATCACATAGGTAGATCGACATGGCTAAGCAAACAATCGCAAACATCGATGTCGCAGGAAAACGAGTCTTGATTCGTGTCGATTTTAATGTCCCCCTCGATGGCTCGACCATCACCGATGACCGACGAATCCAAGCCGCCCTCCCAACGATCAACTCGGTCATCTCGCGTGGTGGCAAGGCGATTTTGATGTCTCACCTTGGACGCCCTGCGGGCAAGGGATACGAAGCCGCCTACTCAATGGCACCAATCGCCAAACGCTTGAGCGAGTTGCTCAACAAGGAAGTGAATATCCCTGCTGAGAACTGCAAGTCTCCTGCGATCAAAGTCGCTGTCGACGCGATGAACGACGGCGATGTGATCCTGCTCGAAAATCTGCGCTTCCACGGGTGCGAAAAACGAAACGAATCCGACTTTGCCAATCAGCTCGCCGACCTTGGTGATATCTATGTCAACGATGCCTTTGGCACTTGCCATCGCAATCACACCTCGATGGTCGGCGTGCCCAGCGCGATGGGCAACAAGCCCAAGGTCGCCGGGTTCCTGGTCGAAAAAGAAATCGCCTACCTCACCGAAACCCTCGCCGATCCAACGCGCCCGTTCACAGTGATCCTTGGCGGTGCCAAAGTTTCCGACAAGCTCCCCGCGATCGAGCACCTACTCCCCAAGGCCGACCATATCATCGTCGGCGGCGCGATGGCCTACACCTTCCTCCAGGCACTTGGGCACAATGTAGGCACATCGATTGTCGAAGACGACATGGTCGGCGAAGCCAAGCGGATCATCGAACTCGCTGCGGAATCCAAGACGGATCTCCACTTCCCCGAAGATCATATCTGCTCGACGATCTTCGCAGAAAAGGCTGGCGACATCCAAGTCTTCGATGACCAAATCGACAACGGATTCATGGGACTCGACATTGGTCCCAAAACCGCAGCACGCTATTCACAGATCATCAAGGCATCGAAGACCATCGTCTGGAACGGCCCAATGGGCGTGTTCGAGTGGAAGCCATTTATGATGGGCACCAAGCTCGTCGCAGAAGCGGTCGCTAATGCAACCGATGCCGGTGCAACTTCAATCGTCGGCGGCGGCGACTCTGCCGCAGCTGCCGAGATCTTCGGCGTTGCCAACCGCATCTCCCATGTCTCCACCGGCGGCGGCGCGAGCCTTGAGATGCTCGAAGGCAAACGCTTCAAAGCCGTTGACCTGCTTGATGATGTCTAAACAACACAACTACTTATCGTCGATCGAACAACTTTTCGAGTTCTTCAATCGTCAACCGAACGGTCGTTGGGCGGCCATGCGGGCACGATGCTGCTCGTTCGGTAGTCTCACGCAAGGCCATGATCGCATTGAGTTCATTGTCGCTGAGCACATCACCAGCCTTAATCGCAGCTTTGCATGACATCATATCGAGGATCTCATGGAGTGCTTCTTCGGAGGTGGGCACGAACCCTCCGTGATCGATTTTCTCGAATAGCTCGGCAAGGAACGGCTCGGCCTGGACATTGCGTGAATGCAAGAAGCTTGGTACCGCATGAATCCCGACAGAGCGTGGCCCCATCGGCGCAGCCTGCACGCCGATGCGTTCGAGCAATGCGTCGAGTTCGTCAAACTTATCAATCACGGTGCTTGGAACATCGAGCACGATGGGCATGAGCAGGGCTTGTTGTTCGAGCGAGCCATTGCCCGTCACACGCGCAAGGAGTTTGTTGAACATCACCCGTTCATGCAATGCGTGCTGATCGATAATCAGAACGCCATGTTCATCTTGTGAGATAAGATAGCTCGAATGCACTTGCAGCACCTTATCGACCCGCTGCACGGTTGGCAGCTCGCCGACCTGTTGATTCAGTGTTGGTGCAAAGCTTGGTATACTCGATGCGAAACTCGCCATCGGTGTTTGTGCGAGCACTTGCTTGAGTTCTTGGCGATATGAACTCGGCATGGACGCCTGCCCAGAACCCTGCGGCTTGGCCTCAAGGTATTCGACGATTTTGTCTACCTGATGATCAAGCTGTTGGCTGATCTGCTCAGGCGAGACACCCGGCATGATCGCACTGCCCGAATCAAAGCCTGCTCCGGGCAAGCGTTGCAACAGCGTCGGCGTCACATCGGCCCGCCCGATCGCGTCCTTCACGCCATGATAGATCGCACGATGCACCATCGATTGATCACGGAACCGGACTTCGAGCTTGGCAGGATGCACATTCACATCGACCGCGGTCGGCGACATCTCGATCATCAACACGGCAGTCGGATGCTTTCCAGGTTCAATCAACCCGCGAAACGCCTCGCGGATCGCATGCGAAATGGTTCGATCTCGAATGGTCCGTCCATTGAGAAAAACATGCTGGGCCTTGCTTGTTGCCCGTGCAATCGCAGGCAAGCCCACCAATCCCCACACCAAAATGCCTCGGGTGTCATCGAACTGATCGACGCTCACCTCGATGAGCTGCTCTTCGAGTTCCTTGCCCAAGATCGCCACCACGCGTTGTCTTGGCGTTTGATTAATCGGCAAATCAAGCTTGACCTTGCCATCGCCCACACACCGCACACCAATCGCCGGGTTGGCCATCGCCAGATCTCGCAGCCATTCCAAGCATCGGGTTTGCTCAGTGGTTGATGTTCGCAAGAACTTGCGCCGGGCAGGGGTGTTAAAGAACAGGTTCTTGACTTCGATCGTCGTTCCCACCGGGCACCCGATGGGCTTGGGTTCGCTGACGACATCGCCCTCGGCTTCGATGATTCGCCCCTCATCGAACTCCGCGCTGCGTGATCGAATTGACAGTCGCGAGATCGAAGCGATGGATGCGAGGGCTTCGCCTCGGAATCCCATCGTGCCGATCCGATCTAAATCTTCCGACTCACGAATCTTACTCGTCGCGTGAGGGGTCAATGCCAGGGTCATCTGATCGGGTGCGATCCCGTGCCCGTCATCGGCGATACTGATCCGCTCAATGCCTCCCTGCTCAAGCTCGACGGTGATCCGCGTCGCGCCCGCGTCGATTGAGTTCTCGACGAGTTCCTTGAGCACCGATGCGGGGCGTTCGATCACCTCGCCCGCTGCGATCTGGTTGACGAGCAAAGGCGAGAGTTTTCGGATCTGGATAGTGGATTGAGTTGGAGACATTCGATGAATCGTACGCCTCAAAACCGTGTCAGGGCGGGCGTATTTGGCACCATCAAGATCATTCCGAAAAACACCGCCCTTCGAGAACATGAACCCGGTTTACTCGCTAGGATTTAGACATGACCGACTCCATCTTTTCCAAAATCATCCGAGGCGAAATCGATTCTCATAAAATCTATGAGGATGATTTCGTCATCGCCATCCTCGATATTGGCCCGCTCTCCGAGGGGCATGCCCTCGTTATTCCCAAAGAGCCCGCGGTCACCATCGACGAACTCTCTGATAATCACGCTGCTGCCCTCGGGCGGGTGCTGCCAAGAATTACTCGGGCGATCAAAAAAGTAACCGGCGCCAGTTCGATCAACATCCTTCAAAACAACGGCAAGGACGCCGGCCAAGCAGTCCCCCATGTTCACTTCCACATCATCCCACGATTCAAAGACCGGGGCGAGAATGTTCAAGGCAGCCCATCATTTAAAAACGGGCCGGGCTTAGAACTCAACTGGAACCCAGGCACGCTCACCCCAGAAGAAGCACTAGAACTGGGCAAGCACATCAAACGCCTGCTCTGATCCTTTCACGAGTTCATTTTCGGACATGCTGGGTTTGTGCGATCGGTAAACGATGCGTGCCGGTCGGGGTTTGAAGCACGATGCAATCCAACGGATCAATACATTCGACCACGCCTTCAAAGTTTCGATTGTCATACTGAAACGATCGGCGTGTATGGACCATCGCATCGTTCGCTTGGTAGTAGCTTCGCGCCCCAGCCCGATCTTGAGCTCCAAGCCAATAGCTCAGGTGTTCGACCAAGCTACACACAAGATCAAGCCGAGAGATTTGGGCTCCGATCTGTGAAAGCGATGTCGCTTTGGATTGTATATCCGCTCCCCAATCCCCCTGCCCTTGAACACAGTTAATCCCGATGCCAATAGAAGTCATCCGTTCTCGCTGTTCGATTAAGATACCCGCAATTTTCAGATCAACATGCTCATCCTTGCCTTGCTCGCGAATAACAATATCGTTCGGCCATTTGATCATCAAATCGCTTGAAGACGGCGCGACATCGCGGATAGTTTCGTGAACCGCGCACCCGATCATCGCAGAAAGCATCACCGGGTCAACCCCACTCGTATCGAGCACGAAGGTACAAGGCAGCGTACACCGATCTCCGTCTTGCCACACCCGCCCACGCTGACCTCGACCGCTTGTTTGTTGCGATGCGACAAGCAGCACGCCACAGCTTTCACCAGCAAACGCTTGGGCAGCATCCATTGTGCTTGGTGTCGATTCGACCACCACCACCCGATTCACACAACACTGTGGCGTGTTGGCGATCACGGTGTCAATCCGTGATGCCCATTTCGAGATGTCTTCGCGCCCTGTTGTGATCATGTAATGCGTGCCTTTTTCCGTTTCTCCATCACACCGAATCGAGCCCGATATCAAGGCTCTGGGCTTGATGGGTCAATCCGCCGATACTGATCCGATCGACGCCAGTGCGCGCGATCTGAGCAACCGTATCATGCGATACCCCCCCCGAGGCTTCGAGCAAAATACCCGATCCAGACTCATCACGCAGCTTGACCGCTTGGCTCAGTTGCTGCGTCGTCATATTGTCCAACAGCACGATCTCCACAACGCCTGCCTTGGCACGAAGCACTTCTTTGAACTGATCAAGCGTGTCCACTTCGACCTGCACAAACCAGAGCTTAGTGCCTTCCTTATCTATCTTGTGCGCAACCGATTCGATCTTTGTTGCAAGGTCTTTGCCTTCAATCCCTGCAAGGTGATTATCCTTGATCAGAACCGCATCGTAGAGCCCCATCCGATGGGTCGTGCCCCCGCCACAACGAACTGCATATTTTTCGAATGCGCGAAGCCCAGGAGTCGTTTTGCGGGTGTCGCAGATTTTGGTATTGGTCGACTCAACGAGTTGAACGAACAGGTTCGTCCGGGCAGCGATGCCGCTGAGCCGAGAGATGAGATTGAGCATGGTTCGTTCGAGCGCGACCAACGCTCGGGCATTTCCCGAAAACTCCGCCAGCACCGTCCCGGGCTCAACTCGATCACCATCATTCACCTTGGCAGTCCACCGGATCTCCCCGATCCCGTCAAACGCATCGACAAGATCGTTGAGGAATGCAAGCCCTGCAACTATCCCGGTTTCCCGCGATCGCATCAGCACAGACGACCGATCATCAGGAGCAAACATCAGTTCCCCCGTCCAGTCATGCGTCGGCTCACCGAGGTCTTCATCGCGTGCGAGATCGATCAGCCTGCCGGTGTACCCGGATTGGCGAAGAAAATTGGCAAACTCGGGTAATGTCAGCGTGTTGAGATCTTGTTGTTTTGCATGTGTGTCGGCTCGTTCCATCCCGAATCGTACCCCACCCGATCCATTGGCCCTACTATAATGAAAGAGAGATTCGGGATCTGAGATTGAAAGGTATGCATATGAGTTTGTTGGCTGGCAAAGTTGGTCTAGTGGTTGGTGTTGCCAACGACCGTTCATACGCCTGGCACATCGCCAAGGCGCTCACCGAAAACGGTGCCCAGTGTTCCTATGCACACATCCCAGGCGAGAAAAACGCACGCCGAACCGAGCGAGCAGTCTCCAAAATCCACGACAATCCAAAGCTCTACGAATGCGATGCAGGCTCAGATGAAGCGCTCGATGCGCTCTTCGAGAACTATTCAAAGGATCACGATCGGATGGATTTTTTGATCCACTCGATCGCCTACGCCGATCGTGAATGGCTCAAGATCGGAAACTTCTCAAAAACACCGAGAAAAGCGTACCTAGAAGCCATCGATATCTCCGCCTACAGCTTCTCAGCGATGGCAGGACGCGCACAAGACATCATGAAAACCCATGGCGGGGGCTCGCTCATTGCCATGTCCTACTATGGCTCAGAGAAAGTCATCCCCGGATACAACATCATGGGGGTCGCCAAAGCCTGTCTCGAAGCGACCACGCGCTATCTCTCGTACGAACTCGGTGAAGACAGTATCCGCGTCAATACGATCTCTGGCGGATTCCTCCGCACGCTGGCAAGCTCGGCGGTTGGTGGGATTACTCGGATCGAAGAAGCGATTGAAGTCGCTGCACCATTGCGACGCAACATTGATGGCAGTGAAGTCGGCAAAACCGCTGTCTACCTCGTCTCCGATCTCGCCAGTGGCGTCACCGGCGAGAACATCTATGTAGACTGCGGCGTCAATATCATGGGCACCTGATCAATATCACACCCGGATCAGGTGGCCAGAATCGTCACTCGACCCGATCAAACTACAAATAAACTATGTTTTTCTTGCGCATCGACTGGCGTAAAGTGCGTGGTGTATCCGATATATAGGGTATGACTGGTGCTATAAACAACTTAGCTGCAAGCCTTTCGGGTGCCCCCGTGTCCTCGGCGGCTGCTTCAAAGGCAAAGGCTGAAGAAACATTCAAGGCCACCTACAAACGCAAGCTTATCAAAGATGAGTACAACGCGAAGGTCGAAGAGGTCGAACACATCGACGCGGTGCGAAACTTAGCCGACGCAGACCAGGAAGACGCCAAGGGAGATCGCCAGGAGCACCAGACTGGATATCCGGCGTATCAACGGGCACTCCAAGATCGCCCCAAGCGGCTCGATCTCAACGCATAATCTGTTCTATAAAAAACGCGAGCCTTCGGTGGTCCGGCTCGCCGCGCCGGATTCTTGCCCCTCCCTGCGCCCCGCGGGGAGGTGTCGAGCAAAGCGAGACGGAGGGGTGTCTTCCGAATCTACATCAATTAAACAATCTCTCAAGACACCCCTCCGACCCGACTTCATCGGGACACCTCCCCGCGGGGCGCAGGGAGAAGCAAGAAAAAAGACCGGGTGTCCATTGAAAAAAACTCGGCTCACCGAGCTATCAAAATTCCAAACTATAATTTTACTTCTTGCCTTGGAAGAACTGCTTGATCGCGTGCATGGTCGCACTGCGTCCGATCGCCCCGATGGATTCAGTCAGCGGGATGCCCTTTGGACATACCTTGACACAGTTCTGTGCGTTGCCACAGTCGTTGATCCCGCCCGCACCTGAGAGTGCATCCATGCGTTCGTCCTTGAGCTGCTTGCCGGTCTCATGTTCGTTGAAGTACCGAGCCTGCGAGATCGCGTGGGCACCAACGAAGCTCGAATCCCATTGGGATTCATCTTCTTCTTTGGTAAACTGCGGGCACGCTTCAAGACAACACCCGCAGCTCATGCACTCAGAAAGTGCATAGCGCATCTGCTGTTGTTCGTGCGATTCCTTGGGTCCTGCGCCCATGTTGTAGGTGCCGTCGATCGGTACCCATCCTTTGACGCGGGTGAGGTTGCTAAACAAGCGTTGGCGATCAACCCACAGATCTCGGATAACGGGGAACTTGCTCATTGGTTCGAGCGTCATGACATCGCCGTCTTTGGGTGCGTATTCATCGATCAAGCACGAGCATGATTGGCGGACTCGGCCGTTGATGACCATCGTGCATGCGCCGCAGACCTCTTCGAGGCAGCTCGAGTCCCAAACCACAGGCGTGGTCTTGGTGCCTTCGACCGTGACAGGATTCGCTGCGATCCAGTTAAGCGACGAGATCACATTGGCGCCGGTCTCGATGGGGATCTTGAAAGATTCCCACCGGGTCGATTTGCCAGGACCATCGCAGCGTTTGATCTTGAAGATCACGCTTCGCCCCTCGACCGCTTGTTTGCGGTTGGCTTTTCGCATGTCTGCGTCGTAGGAGTAGGCTTCTGCTTCACTCATTGCTCGTATCCTTTACAGGTCCAGTTGGAGTCGTTCCTGATTCTTTCTCTTTGATCACTCGGCTCGTCTACCAATCTCATTATGATGCGCCGACTGGTTCTTTCTTCGCTCCAGCACTCGATTCGGTCTTGCCGTAGTCTCGTGGGCGAAGCTTGACGAGCCCAGCCTTGACATCGACAAACTCGACATCGCTCTTGCCTGAACTTGCGTTAAACTTGGCAACTGATGCCTTCCAGAACTTGTCATCGTCACGCTCGGGGAAGTCGGTGCGGTAGTGGCTGCCTCGGGATTCCTCGCGGAGCAGACCCGCTTTGGCGATTGCTTCGCCGATGATGATCATGTCGCCCACCGAGCGGGTAAAGCTCAGTGATTGATTGGTCCACATCGCGCCATCACCGAGTTCGACCTTGCTGTAGCGATCTTTGAGCTCTTCGAGTTTGCTCAAGCATTTTTCGAGCCCCGACCCGGTCTTCACAACCGTCGAAGCGGAGTTCATTTCTTCGCCAAGCTCAAACGCGATCTGGTATGGGTTGAGCTTGCGATCGCCCGTGCCATTGCTGGTCGATTTGAGCAGGTTGTCGTGCTTGTCTTGCTCTTGCTTAACCGCTGCATCGAATACTGATTGGTCGATCTCGGCTGCGGGCGTGTGTCCAGCTTCGCGGACATAGTTCACGACCGACACGCCGTTGCATAGGCCGTCAAAGATACAACTGAGCAGTGCATTGGCACCGAGTCGCGTTGCGCCGTGATAGGCAAAGTTCACTTCGCCAAAGGCATAGAGACCAGTGATATTGGTCATCGCATTGTTGTGCGCCCCCACTTCCATACCTTGTCCCGGCTCGGTACCAACGGGGATCGCATCGCCGGGTTTAAACCCAGAGATCGGCGCGTCTGGCTGATAATCGCCAGCGGTGTAGGTCGTCCACAAGCCACCCATCGAATAATGCACCGCGGGGAAGATCCGCATCGGGGTGAACCGGGGGTCATCGCCGACGAACTTCTCGTAGATATCGAGGATGCCACCGAGTTTTTCGGTGAGGTAATCCGGGTCCATATGGGTCAGATCGAGATAGACTTGATTCGTCCCGTTGATCCCCATGCCTTCATTGACACAGACATCGAAGATCTCGCGCGTCGCAATATCGCGAGGCACCAAGTTGCCGTACTTTGGATACCGTTCTTCGAGGATGTAGTACCGTTCGTTTTCTGGAATGTCTTTAGGCTTACGGGTATCGCCCTTCTTGGCGGGTACCCAGACTCGTCCGCCCTCGCCACGCGCAGACTCGGACATCAATCGACACTTATCGGCACCGGGGATCGCGGTCGGGTGGACCTGGATCATCTCGGCATTGCCATACCATGCACCGGCTTGGTAGCACCGCGATGCAGCGCCGCCGGTGCAGATGACCGAGTTGGTTGATTTCCCAAAGACCAATCCACACCCGCCGGTCGCCATAATCACGGCATCAGCGCGGAAGGACTGGATCTGCATGGTGCGCATGTCCTGGGCGACAATCCCGACACATCGAGCATCCTCTCCTTCGCCTTCAATAATCGGCCAGAGGAACTCCCAGAACTCTTTCATATTGACCTTGCCCTCAGCCGCAAACCTTCTGGTTTGCTCGTCGAGTGCATAAAGCAGTTGTTGGCCGGTGGTTGCGCCTGCGAAATGGGTTCGTTTGAAGAGCGAACCACCAAAGAGACGCAGATCGCGGAACCCCTCGTTTGAGCGGTTAAAAGGCACGCCCATGCGATCGAGCAGGTCGATGATCTTGGGTGCCCAGTTGGTCATCTCAAGCACCGGGTGCTGATCGTTGAGGAAATCGCCCCCGATGAGGGTTTCATCGAAATGCTGATACTCGGAATAGCCTTGCTGGCGTGCGACATCGTTGCATGCGTTGATCCCGCCTTGTGCGCACACCGAGTGTGATCGCTTGACGGGCACCATCGAGAACAGATCGACCGCCATCCCGGCTTCGGCGACCCGGATACTTGCTGCGAGCCCTGCGAGCCCGCCTCCGACAACAATCACTCGTTTTTGATCAGCCATTTGTATTCTTCTTCATCTCTGTGCGTCGTTGTGTGTGACGCTGAGTTTGATTGAGTTTGTTCTACGCAGCTTTATTGAAGCATTCAGCCATCATTTAGCCATCGATATCATCGTGCCCGGTCAAGGTGACGGCATCGTGTGCGTCATCAACATTCATATGGATGCTTTCGCCGAGCAGTTGATCTTCGACTTCGCGTGCTTGATCGTAATCAAGTGTGGCGAATCCGATGACCGATACCCACGCGAGGAACATCAGCCCTGCACCGAGCCCGGCACACATGATCCCCCACCGCTTTTGTGCTGGACGCGAGACAGTGATGCCCCAGGTGATGGCTGCCGACCACAAGCCGTTGGCGAAGTGGAATACGAGTGCACTCACACCGAGGAAGTAAAAACACGCGACCAAAAAACCGACCGCGGTAAATCCATCGGTTGAGCCTTGGAGTGCCGCGGCAAATGTTGATGAGGCGTGCTCATGCGACCATTCGACGCCACCGGGAACAAGCCATGTCCAACCCCACCGCAAGGTGGCGACATGGTAGAAGATGAAGAAGATGCCGAAGTATCCGGTGGTGCGTTGGAGAGCATAGCGGAGGTTGCCACCATACTTGTAGGAACCTGTGTTCCCTTTGCCGCTCATGGCGTAGTACACACCCAAAATGGAGTGGAACCCGATCGCTGACCAGAGCGTGATCTCGATCAGCAACAGCAAAGGCATGTTGTTGATGAAGCTCACTTCATGCTGGAAGGTTGCGATCGAACGATCAAACCAACCGAACCCTTCTTGATCCACCCGTGAGTTGAGCCCGCCCCACGCGATGGTGGAGTTGGTGACAAGGTGAACGATCAGGAACACCCCAACGGGGACGATGCCCGAGAGGGAATGTAGCCGACGCAAAAGGAAGTGGCGGTTTTGCATGGAATCTGCGTTTTCACTCACCTGTATACTCCGATGTGTTCTCTGGTAAAACTTATCTATTCGGTTTTCTATCGGCACATTGATGCGTGCCGGTGTACAACTTAAATACTCAGGGACGGGCCAGAGCCCGGGCCCATTGGATTGTTGGGATCCACCTGCATTTGCTCAAGCGTCCCGTCTTGGGCAGCCTGAGCGACGGCTTTGGTGACCTCGACAAACTGCATCCGCAGCTCGGAGACGGTGCCATCGATCATCTCTTGCTCTTCAGCAGTCAGATTGCCTTTGGTTTTGTCTTGAACGACAGCCAACAGGTCAATATTGAGCTTGGCGACCTCAAGCGAGACCATCGCACGCCCTGATTGATCGGGGATCGCCCCCATATACATCAATGCTTGGGTAGCGAAGAGGCTCAAGAGTTCTTTGAACCCGATGACCTCTGGGAGCCCTCCGGGGGTTGCTTGGGCATCTTGCTCGGCTTTTTCTTTCTCCGCCGCGACGAGTTTTTCTTTCTCGGCTTGTGCGGAGGATTTCCAATCATCGTCGATAATCAGTTTCGGGGCATCAGGTTCAGACATATGTGGCTCCATTTGGTGTAGTATACATTCTAGCTCCTATCCGATTCAGAGAACACACAATGAAGACCAAACCGTACCCAATCGCAATGAAATCCGTCTGTGTTTGCTCTTCGTTCTTATGCGCGTCGATGCTGCTTGCTGGGTGTACCGGCTCAAAGGTCAAAGGCCCACGATCTAAGAACCTCGAACATGTAAGACTCCATGACTTTGTCAGCGAGAACACAACCGAGCAAGCTGCAAGTTCAACTCAGAGAACTTCGCCGGCAACAGAAGAAATGCCTGCAATCCGGGAGATTTCGAGCGACGGGATCACACTGACTGCTCGTCCACCATCATTTGAGCCGACGACTGAACCGACAACGGGCATTTCACCTGTGCATTCTTCAGCGAACAGTTCGCTAGAGCTTCTTGATGCCAAAATTGGCGATGTGAATGGCAAGCCGATTTTTACCAACTCGTTCTTTGAACCGATCGAGGATCGGCTTCTTACCGAGGCCTCCCGACTTCCGGGGGATCAATGGCTCAGAAGCGCACACAAACTGATCCTCAATCGGCTCAACGGAATCATCACCGACGAGCTGCTCCGATCAGAAGCTTTGACCTCGCTGACCCCAACCCAGCGGGTTGGGCTTCAGGCGTTTTTAAGCAACTTCCGAAATGACCTACTCTCGAAGAACCTGGGAAGCTCGCAGCTTGCGAGCCGACGCATTCAGCAAGAGCAAGGTGTAACCCTTGATCAAGCATTGCAGCAAAAAGAGATCGACACGCTTGTTCAACTCACACTCATCCAAGAGGTGAACAAGCGGGTGAATGTGTCTTGGCGCGATATCAAGCAGCGGTATGAGCATGACATTGATACATATTCCCCGCCGCCGACAGCGATCTTCCGTGTAGTCCGTGCATTTAGCGATGACGCCGAGAAAATCGCAACCATCCAAACCAAGATCGATGCTGGCGAAGACTTTGTCGCGATGGCAGCGGGCAAACTTAACAACTACAACACCGAAACCCAAGGCTTGCACAGCGTAGTGATCGAAGAGAGCTTCGAAACCACCAACTTCTTTGGATCTGATGCACTCAACGAACAAACCCAACAGCTTTCGACCGGACAAGTTGCAGGCCCGATCAATCTGAGTTCGACGGTGTATTGGGTTAAACTCATCGAGATCAAGCAAGATTCTGTTTCGCTTTATGATGCCCAGCTTCAGATTCAACGCGACCTAACATATGAGCGACGCACAAAGGCACGGAATGATTATCTTGCTCGATTGATCGAACGAGCAAAGGTCTCGAGCAGAGACGAAGTGCTGATGAGATTGCTCGAAATCGCAGAACAACGCTATGGCCCACAGGGTTGAGCCATGCGTTTGAGGACTAAACTCGCTCGGTTACTCCGGTTTCGCGTAGGCAAACCGAAATCAGTTTGGGTCCGAGGCGAAGACGCGGCGACAAAGCATATGAAGAAAAAGGGCTATCAGATTCTTGCCCGAAACCTTCGGCTCAAAATGGGCGAGATCGATATCCTCTGCCTCGACCCAAAGACCAACAGCGTGATTGTTGTTGAGGTCAAAGCCCGGACACGCAAGTCGGCAGCGACGCCTGCGCCTGAAGCGAGCATTACCGCAGCCAAAAAACGCAAACTTCGTACATTGGCCAAGGGGATTGCTGCTCGGGATGATTGCCGAGGCAAGCGTATCCGGATCGATGTGATCGCAGTCGAGTTTACGATTGATCAGACAGACCCGATTGCCATTCGGCACTATGAATCTGCGGTCGGTGCTTAGGCCGTGTCTGACGGCTCGTGTTTGATCGCATACTCTCCTCCCCCGAGCTTCCGGGGGAGGTGCCGATCGAAGTGAGGCGGAGGGGGGCTTCTCTTTCTTCTCTTCCCCATTGCCTATTCCCCATTGCCCATTGCCTTCTTCAAGACCCCCTCCGTCTGCTGCGCAGCCACCTCCCCCGGAGGCCCGGGGGAGGAGAAAAGGATGGCGTTCTTGTATGGAACCGAGCCGGCAGACACGACCTAGAGAACGAACTTAGCCTGTAAACTCTTGGGATGCTTCGGCGGGGTCTTCGTTGGCTGACGAGTTTTCGTCTGGCTTTGGCGGGCGGAGCGAGCCTCTGAACTTGGCTTCGAGCTTTGCTTCTTCGAAGGTGACCTGGTTGATTGTTGTCGGGATCATGACCGAGAACATCGAGCCGGCACCGAGTTCTGAGACCACTTGGATCTCGCCTTGCAAGAGCCTTGTGAGTTCGAGCACGATCGCCAAGCCAAGCCCGGTGCCTGTGTGCGAGCGGGTATGCGAAGAATCGACTTGTTGAAACTTATCGAAGATCCGTTCTTGATCATCTGTGGCGATTCCCTCGCCGTTGTCAATGACGGAGATCCTGATCTGATCAGTACCCGTGTTATCATCATGGATCGGTTCTGCCCGCAGGATGATCTCGCCCGTGGTGTCTTGGGAACCATTGCCCGTGAACTTGACTGCATTCGAGAGCAGATTGAAAATGATCTGATGAAACTTCTTTGGATCAGTCTCAATGATCGGCAGATCAGGTGCGATATCGAGCTTGACCGTGATGCCTTTCTTGCGGGCAAGGGGATGGATCAACCCGACCAATGCCTGACAGTTCTCCGCGAGGTTCATCGGGGTGATGTTGAGCTCGACACGCCCGGCTTCGATCTTGGCCATCTCTAAGAGTGATTCGATCATTTCGAGCAGGGTTCGCCCGGCAGAAACAATATTGACGAGGTACCGCTCGCGTTTGTTCAGTTCGTTGGGATCGTACACCGGCTCGCCTTCGCACTCGGCGTTGATTGCCACTTCCTTGCGTGCGATTTCGAGGAGCAGTTCGGCAAAGCCGATAATCGCATTGAGCGGCGTGCGCAGCTCGTGCGAGACACTCGCCAAGAACTCGCCTTTGAGCCGAGCAGATTCGAACAATGCGATATTGGCTTCGGAAAGTTCTGTGAGCTTAATGTCCATCGCTTTGTTAGCATCACGGAGCTGATCCCGCTGTCGACTGAGCCCTGCGAGCATCAGATTGATTGTTTCGGAAAGCTCTTCGAACTCGTCACCTGTTTCGATTTGTGAACGAGTATCGAGATCGCCATCGCGGACAAGCTCGGCGGTTTTCTGGAGGGCTTCTACCGGGCCAAGAATCAACCGATTGATGATCGTCGCATACACCACCAACGCGACCGCCAAAACCACCGAACCGGCAGCGAGGACATAGAGCAAGTTGACGACCAACAGCCACCCGGCACCGTCGGCGCGATGCTCCAAAACAACCACATGGGTGATCTGAGCATTGGCATCGCGCGTCGCGCGGGCATAGAGATAGATCCGATTCCAACCCGACCAGTCGGCATCGAAATATTCGACACGGGTGGTCGAGCGATTAAACTTACGCATCGCGTTGGCAAGAAAACGATCGTCCGCGACGGTTGCGTCTATCTGGTTTCGCGTGAGCGGGCGGATGGTCGCACCACCAGCAGCGAACTCCTTGGTTTTGGAACCCGGCGATTCAGAAGCCGCCCATGTGGCGTACACCGTCCGCGAAAGTTCCTGCTCGCCCGCACCAACAAGCCCGTTCATTCGGAGCAATGGCAGCGAGAGGGCGATGGTGATAATGAAGGCGGAGGCACCACCGAACAAGAGCAGACATTTCGTCGCCAACGAAAGCTCTTTAAACCAAGACTGGATATCGTGGATCGTTGTCACGGACAGAGTCTATCCCAAGATCGGGTTTCGTGTTGGGTATCTGGGTCAATGGGCGTACACTTGAACCCTATGACCAGCAATGCCAGCGCCAATACCGACAATCCTCCTGCGAAGGCTATCTATCTCGAAACCTTTGGGTGCCAGATGAACGAGCTTGATTCTGAACTCGTTGCCGGATCATTGGGCGCGATTGGGTATCGCTTTACGAGCAATGCCGACGAAGCGGACATTGTGCTGTACAACACTTGCTCGGTGCGTGAACGGGCCGAGCAGAAGGTCTGGTCTCGGCTCGGCGAGATGCGTAAACGCAAACTCAAACAACCCGATCTCGTCGTTGGGGTTTTGGGCTGTATGGCCGAACGCGATGGACAAGATCTCATCGCTCGGATGCCCGTCGTCGACATTATGTGCGGGCCGTCCGAACTCGACAAACTCCCCGAGCTTGTGGATAACGCGGTTCGTACGAAAACATCGCTGGCCGTCAATGATCCAGAGATCGCCATCCGTCGGTCGGCCAAACAAGTTGCGCTTCAGGGCAATGCCTCGCGTCGATCTTCGACACTGGCGGCTGCGGGCGACTCGCTCGAATCGCTCGATCTTGGGCGGATGATCTCGCCTGTAGATTTTGATGGCCGACGCTCTGCCTATGTCCGTATCACGCGTGGGTGCAACAAGTTTTGCACCTACTGCGTCGTCCCTCATACGCGTGGAGCCGAGATCCATCGCCCGCCTGAGAACATCATCGACGAGATCAAAGCACTCGCCGACCAAGGCATCATCGAGATTACGCTTCTTGGTCAAACCGTGAATCACTATCGATTCGAGCATGACCAGGCGGTAACGGTTGATGGGATCGTCCAGCCTCAGAAGGGGCGGACTTATAAAGGATCGCACAACCGCGATGCCTTTGCCGGCGCAAACACCACGACCTTCGCTGATCTGCTCTACCGCATCCACGAAGAAGTCCCCGCGATCAAACGCTTGCGGTTCTTGACGAGCTACCCTCGCGACTTTGGTGATGATGTATTGCAGGTCATCCGTGACTGCCCGCGCATCTGCCGATTCATCCATGTGCCCGCCCAGACCGGATCGAATCGCATGCTCAAAATGATGAACCGCGGGCATGATATCGAAACATACTACGAGTTCATCGCGCGATGCAATGAGTTTTTGCACCAGCCTGAGATCGGACGCCCACTCATGCTTGGCGGCGACATCATCGTCGGCTTCCCCACCGAAACCGATGAAGATCATGAGCTGACCAAGCAGCTACTCACCCGAAGCCGATACAAGAACTGCTACATCTTCAAATACTCGCCTCGCCCGGGCACGGTGTCGTATGACAAGATTCCTGATGACATCCCCGACAGCGTGAAGAAGATTCGCAACAATGAGTTGCTTACATTGCAGACCGAAATCTCCGACTCGATCGCCCAAGAACAAGTCGGAGGCGAGTTCGGTATCATCGTCGAAGGGCTCTCCCGACACGAACACAAAAAACGAGGCACCGACACCAAACCTGGATCGGGAATGGTCGGCATCACCATCGGCGGCTCCGCCCCGCAAGCACCAACAGCCGTGATCGACCCGGCAACCCAAGGCCCAACCGTTCAACTCTCCGGCAGAACCGATGGCGATCTGATCGTGTTCTTCGATGTGCCAACGGTTGGTTTGCAATCGCCCAGTGACTACATTGGGAAGATTGTGCGGGCGAAAATTACGGGGGCGGACAAACTGATGTTGGCTGGCGAGTTGGTAGAGTAAGATGCCACGCATTGCACTCATCAGTGATATTCACGGCAACGGCGAAGCGCTGCGTGCTGTACTCAAAGATATAATCCGAGTTGGTCACGACAGTATCGTTTGTCTTGGCGATGTCGTTGAAGGCGGTCCTGAGAATGATTGGGTTTGCGATACGCTCCGTGAACACAACATTTCCTGCATTCTCGGCAATCATGACGAAGACCACGATGTTGTTCTGTCGCAATCCAATGAACAATGGCTGACGAGCTTACCTGTCCACATCATTGAAAAACTCACGGTGTACACGCATGAATCGCCCGCTGATCCACCGCGAAAAATTGCTAACGCCTACGAAGCTTGGCGCGTATTTGATGAAACTCTGTACACCCGTGTATTTGTTGGAGATTCTCATATCGCAGCGATATATACCGACTCAGGAATGACTACCGGGCATGCCTCCAAAGTCAACTTTGAATATGGAACACCTGTTCAACTCAACTCGAACAGTCGAACTGTAATCTGTCCTGGTGCTGTCGGGTATCCTCGCGATGGCCTCAAGAAACCGCGATTTGCAATCTATGATTCTGTCAAAGATTCGATCACTTTCTATATCAGCAATGCTCCAACTCTCGATTTATAGACTAATCCTCATCCATCCGTTCACGCGCTCGGCGTTTGGCGGCGAGGAGTGGGTTGGAATTATCAGTTGGCTCTGTATCTGTAGGATTTTCTGCCGCATCTTTCTTCATTGATTGCATAGGAGACCGATCGATATCGGGGGCGACTGGCTTGCGGTCTTGGTTTTCGGCTTTCGATACTCTGAGATGTTCGACCTGCTCGGCTCGCACTACTCGCGAGACGGCGATGGTTTCATCTCTTGCCTGGGCGATCCAGCGATCGAAGGCGACTCGCCGAGCGCCGAGATCGAGTATGAACAATACAAACGCGATGATGAGCAACAGCGTCCAGATCGGCTGCAAGGATTGGCGTTCGACTAACCCCGTTCGATCGAATAGGTTGGCCGATGCTGGATCACCAAGATCAAAGACGCGCCCGCCGGTGCGATTGGCGAGTGCGATGAGTGCTTGGGAGTCTGCGCTCAGGTGTTTGAACTCATCTACGCCGGTCACTTGTAGTCCTGCAATGGTCGGCTGCAATGGTTGGCCCGCTTGATGCGGACTCGCGATCACAACATGCACGCCAGCGCCAAGCTCGTCGATGCTGCCTTTGTATTGACCCGACCCGACCTGTACAAGACTGACCGACCGCGCTTGTCCTGAAGCATCAAAGACCTGCACCGAGACATCTAAGCCGTCGATCGGCACGCCGTTGGGATCGATTGCGTTGTACTCGATCTCGGCTTGGTTGTTGCGCACAATCAATGACAGCTCGCCGGGCTCATCTTGATCGCTCCGCATGGTCCAACTCGCGGCGTTGGTCCAAAACGATGCGAACACATCCGACTCGATCCATTGACGCGACCACCGCGAGACATCAGAAGTAAACACCGCGACGCGTCCAAGTTCGACCTGATGAAACGCAAAGATGGGCTCGCCTTGCGATGAAACAATCGGCGTCGAAACGCGCGGGTCATCCTTGATCTCTTCGGTAATCACCAAGCCCGCAAGCTCGGGCAACCGCCCAAGGAAACCAGTCGCGGGCGTATCGTTTTCGACGACGATTGGTGAGACTACACCCTCTCGAACCATCGGCGTGCGCACGACACGAATGGCTTTGAGAAACACCCGCGGGAGCACGCTTGGGTTCCGCACACGGTAATACACACCCTGCGAAAGCCGAGCAATATCACGCATTGTTTTTTCATCCGCGCCGTCCCCCACCGCGATCGTCGAGACTTTGATTCCGAGTTGCCCAAGCTCTGTCGCGATGGCGGGCAATGTTTCTGGGTGTTGCGATTCGCCATCGGAGAGTAAAATAATGTGCTTTGTACCTGCATCAACCGAGCGGAGCATATCGCCAGCCATCTGCATCGCCGGACCCATGTTTGTGCCGCCGGAACTTGAGATTGATGCGATCTGCGAGCGTGTTGTTTCTGGTTGATTATTTGGTCCAATCTGCACGACTCGCCTTGCGGTATTCGAGAATGAAACGACACCAATGATGTCTTTTTCGTCAAGGATATCAATCGCCCCCGCAGCTGCATCGTTGGCCACCGCTTGTTGTGAACGCGACGACCCCATCACCTTGTTGCGCATCGAACCTGATGAATCGAGCACCAACACCACCGCGACCGCGGGCACGATCAGATCATCTGCAACATCAAGTTTTACAGGTAAAACATTTTCGATCGCCGAGCCTTGCCAGCCGCCCGCGCCCAGCGCTTCGCGCCCGCCGACAAACAAAACCCCGCCGCCGAGATCTTGAACATACGCATTGATCAACGCGTCGGCTTCGAGTTCAATCGCATCACGGGGTGTATTGACCATCACCACCAGGTCGTACGCTTCGAGCTCAAGTAGATCAGACGGAAACTGGCTCGGCAATACCGCATCAACTTTCCACTTCGCCCGCTGCAATGTGTTCACCAGATGCAACGCTTGCGAAACACCTGTGTCATCTTGCTCGGCGACAACAAGCACGCGTCCTTTGCCCGAAGTCATCGTCACGCCGCCGGCCTGGTTGTTTCCTAGGCTTGTATCGCCGCTGTATCGAGTGTCCCCGATTGGTGTTGGGATATACCGCGCCTCAAAGCGATGCACACGCCCTGTCCCGAGTTGCACCGGCACAACAAGCACCCGTTGCCCAGATTCGAGCTGGACTGGGCGGAGCAAACCCGGACGATCGCCGTTGATATCGACGGGTTCGGCGTTGTAGGTCAACAGCAACTCGCCAGCCGATTCTCCCAAACTCCGAAGCACCACACGCACATCAACAATTGATTCGGGCAACGAACGCGCGGGCAACTCGACCGATTCGACAATCACCTCTTCATGCACCGCATACCGGATCGGCACGACATCGATCGGGATGTCACTCGGAATCTGATCGAGCCCGGTGGTCGTCGATCGACCGTCAGAAATCACGATAATGCGTGCATTGGCATCGGGGGGGAGTTGCGTCCGTGCGCTTTGGATCGCGCCGACAAGATCAGACCCTTCGATTGGATCGATCTCGATCGCACGGTCGAGCACCTTCGCTTTGGTGGGCAGGGCGATGGTTTGTGATCGTCCGTCGAAGGCAACAATCCCAAGCCGATCATCAGAGAGGCGATTGGCACTTGCGCCAGCGAGGAAGCCTCGGGTTGCTCGGTCGATGGTGATTGGCACTCCGAGTTCATCGTTACCAAATGATGCGAAGCTCTGGACGGACATCGAGGTATCGACCACCGCGATGACCGCGAGATCATTGGCGGTTTCAACGCGGTAGACGCCGCTCATGGCGATACCGAGAACAACAAACAGCACGACACGGATCATCACCGCGGTTGCCCGTCTGGACCTTGGAATCCCCCGCATCCATCGCCATCCGAGCGCACCAGAAACCACTCCAACGAGCGAGAGCATGAGCCACCACGGTTGGTCGATCGCTATATTCACTCGTCGCCGCCAGCGTCTTTGGTACTTGATTTGGGCGTTGCATCTTTGCCCTGAGGCGCAACCTTGCCGCCCGATTCGAGACTGTTGGCACGGTCGTTCATGCGTTTGAATGCTTCGCGCACCACTCGGCGATATTTGCGAGGCACCTGCTGATCTTCGATCGCTCGCTGAGCTTTTCCTGACGCTTCGCGGAACCGTTGAGCCGCCTGCTTGGCGCTGCTTGGCTCAACCGCTTCGCCATCGGGCGCGTACCACTTGCCGACCGGCTGAGCGTTGTCTGACGCACTGGGATCACTCGCGTCAACGGGCACGAAATCACGCGCCGCATCAGGATCTGACTCTACAGAATCATCATCCTTATCGCGAGGCTCATCGCCTGCGCTGCCGCGTTGGTCTTGTTGATTCTCGTTGGGTCGGACGCCTTGCGATTCGCCTTCGGACGGCTCTTGTGATTCATTCGGATCGATCAGCTTCCTCGCCTGCTCGCGCACATCATCGGCTTGCTCTTGGCTACGCTGGGATCGCTCCTTGCGTTTTTCCATCTCTTCGAGTGATTCATCAAGCGAACGCCGACCCTCGCGTTGCTCTTGCCCGGCTTCGCCCTGTTCACCATCAGACTCAGGCTCAGGCTGATCTTGGTTTTGCTGTTCACCTTCAGATGATTCAGACTCTGATTGTTCTGGTTTGTCACCTTCACCTTGTTGACGATCTTGCTCATCGCCTTTTTCTTGGTCCTGTTGTTCTTGGGCACCTTCTTGCTCTGTAACTTGTTCCGATTCCTGACCAGATTCATCGCCCACTTGCGATTGGTCTTCATTCGGCTTGCCTTGCTGCTCTTGTGCTTCAGATTCCTTGCCGGGTTCATCGCTCTCTTGGCTAGCGGACTCGCCTTCTTCACCTGCCTTGTTCTGTTCTGATTCTCCTTGTGCAGGTTCTTCGCCCTGGTCTTCGCTCGGCCCTTGAGATTCCCCATCCCCTGATTGCTCTTCCTCAGATTGCTCTTCTTCTGTTTGCTCTTGCCCGGGTTCCTCGCCTTCGGTTTCGTCGTCGGCTGAATCTTCAGGTTCATCTTGCGCTGATTCTTGTTCCGATTCCGCCTCAGGAGGCTCACGGATATCCTCGGCCTCCTCACGGATCGAATCCGCAAGTTCTTGCGATGGCTCGGGCATTGATTCGTCCGCTGGCTCATCCTCAAACGAATCCGGTTCGACCGCATCAGCGAGATCTTCGAGTTGATCAGCTAACGCTTCTCGCTGGGCATCGCTCATCTGCTCGGCCTGTTCTCGCAACTCATCGAGTTTCTGCTGGGCCTCTTCGTATTCCTGCTCCTTGATCGCATCGGCAAAGTCGTCGAGTTGTTCATCCCAACCATCTTGATCATCAAACTGGTTCTGAGCCTCGGCGATCCGGTCGCTCAGTTCGTTCGCTTGAGTTTGCTCTTGCTCGGCTTGGTCATCGAGCGCGTCGGCGAGTTCTTCAAGCTTGACCGCCGTCCGGGTATTGGCTTGGTTCGGATCATCGACGCCTTGGGCGAGTTCTTCTTTGAGCGATTCCAGATCGGCGATCGCGTCTTGCACCGCTGACGATTCAGGCTGTGTGTCATCAATCAGATCACGGATCGAATCCTCAACATCATCAATCTTCGCAATCGCCTGCTCGGGAATCACCGTTTGTATCTTGGGATCACCAATCGCCCGCATCGGCATCCAGACCCCAACAACAATCGCAAGCACCAGCACCAACCCCGCCCGCCACCAGTGCTTGGGGTCGATCGGATCAAATGCCTGACCGATTTCGACCTGGGCTGCTGCCGACTCGGCATGCTTCTGGGCGAGGGCGACGAATCCGGGTGATTGGGCTTTGGATGCTTGATCGGATTCGAGTTCAATCGCGGATCGGAGTTGGCTGTTGAGTCCAAGTCGATCGTCGAGTACGCCGCCGCCTTGGGCAAGGGTCATGCGATGCCTGCCCGCAGATACCAAACTCGGCACCAACGCGATCGCGGCCGCCAAGATCAACCACCCCCACCATACCAAACCAAACTCCCATCCGATCAACCGCGAGAGCAGGATCAGCACCGACGCACCAGCCAATGTCCAAATGAGCCAATACCCCATCGCATCGACAAACCGCCGACGATGGACAACCCCGCCGGCCCGGTGGGCGACGCTGCGCGTGGTTTGATGAGATTGACGAGACGGGTTTGGCATTGTTTGTATTCTACAACTTTCATACGCCCCAAGGTGCGTTTGCGTTCAAACCCATGTGAGGTCGTGCCTGGCGGCTCACATTTTGAATTTTTTTTCTCCTCCACCGGGCCTCCGGGGGAGGTGCCGAACGAAGTGAGGCGGAGGGGGTCTTGCTTCAGTTTTACCCTTCATTTAAACATCAACGCCACCCCAAAGACCCCTTCCGTCTGCTGCGCAGCCACCTCCCCCGGAAGCCCGGAGGAGGAGAGTTAGTGAGAGAACACGAGCCATCAGAAAGAACCTTATGAGTACAACTCTGCTACCCTCTCATCGTATGGAACCAGACCAAATACATCAGATTTTACGCGATTTGCTCGCTCGCACCCCGCTTGATGAGGCAGCCGCCGAGCAAACCTTCCTCGCATTGCTCAACGGCCAGCTCGACCAGGCCCAAACTGGCGCGATCTTGTCGCTCATCCAAACCATGCCTCCAAACACCCCAACCCTCACGGGGGCAGCAAAAGCCATGCGAGCACATGTCGAGAAGGTTGAATACAACTGTGCCGATGGCGAAGTCCTGATCGACACCTGCGGCACCGGCGGCGCACCCAAATCCTTCAATGTCTCCACAGCGGCCGCCATCGTTGCTGCGGGGGTGCAACTTCCTGCTGATTCTACGCTCACACGAATCGTCGTCGCCAAGCATGGCAACCGTTCGCGCACCGGACGAGGCTCGGCCGAGGTTCTCGAAACCCTCGGCGTCAAGGTGGACGCTTCGCCAGCGGTGCAATCAACATGCCTCAAAGAGGCCGGGGTGTGCTTCTGCTTTGCGATCCATCATCACCCTGCGATGAAGCATGCGATGGGCCCACGCCGATCGCTCGGGTTCCCGACCATCTTCAATGCGCTCGGCCCGTTGACTAACCCGGCGGGTGCCGATCGTCAGCTTATTGGGGTGTATGACAACGCCCTCGTCGAGCCGATGGCCCAGACCCTTGCCAATCTGGGCGCCAAACGAGCCATGATCGTCCACGCTCACGACGGACTCGATGAACTCACCACCACCGCTCCTACGCGTATCATGCATGTCCGTGATGGTGTGCTGCAAGAAGAAACCATAGATGCTATTGATCTGGGTTTGGCACGCGCCACGCTCGGGCAACTCCAAGCCTCGAGCGTCGAACACAGCGCAGAGATCATCACCGATATCTTCGCAGGCAACCCAAGCCCCTACGCCGACATGGTGATTCTCACGACCGCCGGCGCGTTGCTTGTCGCTGATGCGTGTGAAGACTTTGCATCGGGTATCGAACTCGCTCGTGCTTCTATCCAAGGCGGATATGCCAAAACGACACTCGATCGGCTGATCGAAGTGTCGCATGCTTAAACTCAAATGATTCTTTATTCGCCGCAGTAGCCGTTGTTATGGAGTACGAGCAGCAGATCATGCACCGCCCGCTCTGAGATCGGCACGATGGTATGAAACTCATCCATCACCAGCATCGCGGTCTGGGTATCAGCATGCCCTGGCTCTGCGCCCAGTACCAAGACACCATCGAATGACTTATTCTTGAGCCATTGCTGAACCTTGATGATGTACTCAGGTGAATCAACCGGTATCGAACCGATTGCATTGGCGAGTTCGGCGGTTTGCTCGATCACAAACTCGTCCTCTTCATCTAAAATCAGATCACCCAAGATCGTCATCCCCTTTGATCTGAGTTGACCCAAACCCTCTTGAAGCTGTGTGAGCACCTCAGGCTCGATCGGCTGAGCAAGCATCGGCACCATCAACACCTTGGCATCGACCATGCCCAAGCCATCAATCGAACACTCGATATCAACATGCTCATCTTCGTCATGGGTATTCAAAGTAACCACACCATCATCACCGAAACTAATCTTGATGTTCCCGATCGAGATTGAATCTTGCTCATCATCAGGATTCATCGGCGCCATTGGTGGCGTAGGGCTTACAGCGGTCGCCTGTGCATTCTGAGAATGGAATACTGGCGTAAACATCGCAAAGCCAACGACTGTTCCAGCAAACAGCACAGCCATCCCAAGCAACCCTGCAAACACAACCGCTGCCCCGGGTGTGTTCGAGTAGTCGTTTTTCCGCTTACGATTTGAACTCGTCCGCTTACCGGCACGATTGCGCATCTGGTGCGCACGCTTGCGAGCATCCTTCACCTGCTGGGCAGCAGGCTTGCGATCGGTTACATCACGCAAAGGCGGCGCGACGCGATCAACATGAGCCTGCACATTCGCCTTGGCTCTGTGAACATTTCCCATACCACGCAATGCCGGCTCGTCAGCGACGCGTTGAGCCCCGCTGGCGCTGCCTTGAACATTATACTTACCCGACCACCAGCTCGAAAGCACCGCTTTGGGTCGACCAACACGCGCTCCCGCGGGCACACCAACAGGCGAGCCGCCATGTGGATTGGCTTGTGGGGCAGCTTGGGCAGGCGGCACCGGCGAACGCCCAAAGCTTACAGGCATCTCAAACTCAGGCGCAGAAATGCTCTGAACCTGCTCGGCGGCTGCGACATCACCCTGCGAAACACTCGGCAAATCAATCGGCTTGACCGTGAACGGATCTTCGGCAGCCAACACTACACGCAAATCTGCGAGCATGACCGCTGCGCTCGGATAACGACGATCATACTCAGCCATCGAGCGACGCACGATCCAACGCAGGGCTTCTGGGCATCGCTTGGTGAGTTGTGACAACCCGCCATGCGCAGGGAACGAGTTCTCGATCATCGAAAACAGCACCGCACCAGCGCCATAGATATCAAACTTTGAGCCGTCGATCTGATGCACCTTCACGCCGCGCAATGCCTGGCGGACGAGTTCTGGATCGCGGAAATATTCTGTACCATGTGTGGTGAGCGTCATCGCTGATCGCATCGGAGTAATCAGCCCGAAATCGACCAAGTGCGCCCTGGCGTCTTGATCATGCCCATCAACAATGATGTTGTCGGGCTTGACATCCTTATGCCAAAGCTCGGCGTGGTGATAGGTATCGAGCGCGACCAAAAGATCTTCTGAGTAGCTCATCACTGATTTGAGATGATCGTTTTCGAGTCCAGAGATGCCGCTCAATGAGTGCAAGCGTTGTGTCACCACCGAGAGCGATTCGCCCGGCACATAGCGCATGACATAGAAGAAACGCTCTGGTGCCATCTCGTGCTCAAGCACCAAGCCCAATGAGCGAGCCGCATCGAGCGCCCGGCTCTCCCGCACGATCTGAGGCAAACTCGAGCCGTCCTTGAGCGAAAACACCTTGATGACAACCTGATCAACCTCGCCGAGCTTGCGCTTGGCAAATACGGCTCGTTTCACATCATCTGGCTCAGCGATGTACAGCTTCCCGCCCGAGCCGCCGCCCTTGAGCGATCCCACGATGGTATAGCCTTCGAAGATGCCTACACGCTTCTTTGATGGCTTGTCGCGCGTTGGTGCTGCAGCCATCATATCAGGAACTCGTTGCTCAACGCCTTCGAGTGCCTTGGACACACCAAAGAGACGAGCGATGTTGCCGATACAAATCCGGTACACACATCGCGTCGCTGCACGAAGTTCGCCCATCAATGCACCGCTGTAGTGCTTCGATGCTGACCAACGCCCGATGACTACGCTCAGCACAACCAATGGCGCGAAGAGGATCGATGCGAGAACCGCCCCGACGAGCCGGAGCGTATCGGTGACCTCTTCGCCGATGAATCGGAAGATATTGCGAAGCACCAGAAGGGTGATGCCGAAGAGCTTTGATAACAAAAAAGTCACCGCTGCCAATCCGATGGCACTGAGAATAGTGGCTGCGATGATCGTGAGTATGGTGACGATTGACATAATCCTCTGCCCCTGTTGGCTGGTTACCGATGGTGATCAACCCAAAAGGGCTTGTTCATCCTCGGCTCGCAGCAACATTTGCCGGTGGTAGATTTCCGCG
Source organism: Planctomycetota bacterium (assembly GCA_024280755.1). Lineage (GTDB taxonomy): Bacteria > Planctomycetota > Phycisphaerae > Phycisphaerales > UBA1924 > UBA1924. The sequence continues at coordinate 60,756 of JAJRPN010000027.1, read as the reverse complement.
ATCGCGTCATCAAACATGACATCGGCGGCTTTATCCGCAGGGCCGACCTCCCCGCTGCCCTCATTCTTGGGATTCAGCGTCAATCCATTTCGCTCCGCTTCGGACAGTTCATCAGATGTAAACGAATAAGTCGCGATGACCTCGCTCAGACGAACCCGTAATACGCCTCGGACCTTGGCCAGCCGTCGACTAATCGTTGGCTCAGACACCCCGATCGCCACCGCAACCTCTTTACCAGATTGCCCATCAAGCACACGCATCCGATAGATCGTAAAGTCCGTAAAATCGGTCTCTCGCTCGACCATTTTAATCGCTGCTTCGACCTTGGCACAGAAGATGGAGGCCTCGTAGATTTCATCGACGCCTTGGGTCGCATCTGCTTTCATCCAAGTCTCATCAAACTGCGCGTTGGCTTTGCCCCCGCCGCGTTTGAGGGCCATCCTTCGATCAATCTCATCGCCCAGCACATGCTTGGCGATCGCCAACAACCAGGTCGAGAAACGAGCCCCGCGCGCAGGGTCATACCTATCTATAGAGTTCGACAACGCTGCGAGTGTTTCTTGCGAAAGATCCCGCACAGTCTCGACCCCGATGCGCCCACGCCCCCAGCGCGAAAGCTGGATGCGAATTACCGGCCCGAAGGTTTCCCAGAGTTCAAACCAGGCGGCTTCGTCGTTGGCACGCAACCGGGCGATAAAACTAGTCGTCATATTGGTAAGCATGGACCCTCTTTCATCGAAACACTTGAGACCGGACATCCGTTCTACCAGCGAGACCGGCAGCGGGATCAGCATTCTTAGGAAATTCCGCGTCCGAGTTTCATATGAACGCCTCCTATCAGGATACCCGAATATCCCGTCTAAGGGTGCATAAAAGCGAATTTTGACTGTCCGAGAACACACAGTTGCCCCATTGGAGATGATTTTCTTGTGTTTTTCTGGCTGACGATGAAATTCAACAACCCAGATTCCCAGATATCAGGTGTCGAGCACCCGCTTGACACACACGAAACCAACCCCGATCCACTTCGATCGGGAACACAAAACCCAGTCGATGCTCAGGAAGATCGACATCTAGTTTGGAGAAATACAATGGGATGCATTGGTAAAACAGTAGTACGCGGCGTCGTGATCACCGCCCTCGCCGGTGGTGTCCTTGTTGCGGTCGCAGGTCCACAACGGGCACACGCAATGTTCAATCAAACCCGAGGCGGAATCATCTCCGTCATCGACAGCAACATCGAAGATCCGATCTTGCTCCGGGCACAGGTCAAGAAGCTCGAAGCACAGTACCCAGGCAAAATTGCAGAGGTCCGCTCCGATCTGAGTGAAGTTCAGACCCAAATCGCCCAGCTTCAGCGCGAAATGCAGATCGCCACCAAAGTTGTCGCACTCGCAAGCAACGATCTCAATGTGGTCGATTCACAGATTTCCCAGGCACGCGTCACCCAGAGTGCAAATCCGGGTGCAATCGTACGGATCAGCTTTAACAACAAGCCTGTAGACCTCGAAGATGCCTACGCCAAGCGTCAGCAAATCGAGCAAACACAGAACCTCTACAACACCCGTGCTCAAGATCTCAACATCGATCTCGGCTACCTGAGCGACCAGGAATCCCAGCTCGCAGATCTGCTCGAACGCCTTGTTGGTGAGCAATCAGAGTTCCAAGCCAAGCTCTTCCAGCTTGATGCCCAGATCGACACCATTGCTCGAAATGATCGTCTCATTGAGATGATGGAAGATCGCCAAGACACGATCGATGCCCATAGCCGATTCCAGGCCAACTCGCTCGACCAACTCAACAGCCGCCTGAGCAACATCCGCACCGAACAGCGTGCTCGCCTCGAAGCGATCGCAGGACGAGATCAGGACCGCGACTACGCTGATGAAGCCAAGTTCCTCATCGACCAAGAAGGCCGAGTTCAGAACTTCGAGATCCAACCCGAGTTGTTCAACATCGAACCAACCATCATCGAAATCACCCCGGAAGAGGTCGAAATCGAGGGTTCAGTCGCTTCGAGCAACTAAACCGGCTGTCATCAGACACGACCCACACTGGCAAATCCACCAAGGATAATCGCCGCCCGAAGAGTCATCCGGCTCCTCGGGCGGCTGCCGTTTTGAAATCTTGCACCTCCCTGCGCCCCGCGGGGAGGTGTCGAGCAAAGCGAGACGGAGGGGTGTCTTCCTCTTTCCCGCCGGGTGCCACGGCTTGACCCGTGCCTTCATCCTCGGTGTCCTTCTTACGCCGGGTGCCACGGCTTCCTCTTTCCCGATGGGTGCCACGGCTTGACCGTCTTCGGCAAGCCGTGTCTTCTCTGGATGCCCTGCTCAAGCTGCGCGTAAGCAGGTTCTTCTGTCAGGGATTCTACAAAGATCATGCTTAAGGCTTCGCCGTAAGCATGGCACCCGGCAATAGGCAATGAAAGAAAAGCCAGTGCTTTTCTTTCTTACGCCTCCCCCGGGCTTCCGGGGGAGGTGGCGGCGAAGCCGACGGAGGGGGCTTTTTCTTGATCTTCATGAGCCGGCAAGAAAAGAAATACCAAACCTCCGCCTCACTGCGTTCGGCACCTCCCCCGGAAGCCCGGGGGAGGCGATAAGAACCGATCGGGTGCCATGGAGGTGATAAAAAGTCTCCTCCATATGTCTTGGGGATCGCGGAGGGTATCAAGAGAAGACATGCACGAGCCGAAAACGCCACCAGCATGGCACCCTGCGGCCACACTTGATTTAGGCTATAGTATCAAGGTAGAATCTTTGAACTGGTCAGAGGCTTCAATAGCTTAATCGTGAATATGACGACAACACGAAGGATACTTGAGTATGAATAACAAAAGCAATGTAACTATCTTGACCGCAAGCATTTTTAGTTTGTTGGCTCTGCCTGGATGTACAGAGTTGGAGATGCTGTACACTACTGCGGCAGCCGCGGCAATTATCACTCATGAACCTCAAGAACAGCGGATTGAGCCAGAGCCTCAAGGTTCATCGGATAGTTTTATGGGTTACGGGGACAATTATGGCATGAACAATTCAACTGCCTCAAATGGGCGGCGGTCAGATTTTGCGGATCTTAATCAAGTTGCAGTTGGTATTGGAGACATGGGTGGGGTTTGGGTATCAAGAGCTGGAAATACTAGATATTATTTGCTCGAATCTGTAGGACAAGGAAAAGTGATTACCGTCAACTCGGTTGCAGGAACATACTTTGCAATGGTAATCCCTATCACATGGTCGTATGATTCATCACGGTCACAGTTCAGCTATAGCATTGTTTCAGGGTCATACGGAGTAGGCGTAGAAACGGCATACAATGCTTCGCCAAAGTCATTCCCACCAGAACAGATTACATGGCTGGACGGGGCAAAAAAAACATTTCAGATAAACCAGCGGGTCTACAACAAGTTAACTGCATCTTCATGGGCATCGCAGCATGGCGAAATCATGAGAAATTTGAGCATCGCTGCTGACAAAAATAATTTTTATGATTCCAAAGCTCCAATGATTGAAAACAAGGCCAAATGGAATTGATTCATTGCCAGAAAGCCAATCCGCCTATTTTCCCCCCCAGCGCCGGGTGCCCTGTTTAACTCAAATTACCTAAACAAACCCCTTTCATATCTATCCTTCTCCCCATTTGCTGCTTTGCTGCTCCGCTGATCTATTGATTTCCCGTTTCCCACGCCTATTATCACGACCCAACGCCCAAGGTGGGCACCGATATGTCCTTATGGACCAGACTGAGGTTAGAACTATGCCATTTGAATGCCACTACACCGGAAAAAAGACAACCTACGGCAACAGAAAAGCCTACGGCGGTGCCAAGATCTCAAAGGGTGGTTTTGGTCTCCAAACCACCGGCAAGTCACGCCGAAAGTTTAAGCCAAACCTTCAGAAGGTCACCGCTGAGCTCACCAACAATGATGGCTCAAAGCGCACCAAGCGTATCTATGCCTCGGCTCATGCGATCCGCTCGGGGTTGTTGATCAAGCCACTCAAGCGGAAATATGGCTACACTCGCCAGCAGAAACTTGCTGCTGCAGAGGGCTAAATGGCCTGCCGAGTCACCACTTACCCCTTGTTTGAGGGTGTTTGCGATTTCGGTCTCTACAAAATATCCCATTAAAAGCCCACAACATTGCGTGTGGGCTCTTTTGTTTTTGCTGCAAATCCTGTATACTCAGCAGGTTCAGCCAATGGATTGAAATACTGGAGGGCAACGGATGCTCTGTGAATGTGGTCAATATGAAGCGACGATCCACGAAGTGATCATCACCAAAAACAAGAAAAAGGTCGAGAGGCACCTTTGCGAGCAGTGCGCACGCGAACAGGGTGTCAGTTCGGACCCCTACATCCCTATTAGCCAACTTATTTCAAGTTCGAGCTATATAATGGGGCAGGTGATTACAGATGAAGACGCTTCACCAGGCGATGGTTTTATCGACCATGCTGATCAAACGATCAAGCCTCGCCCTACGATCAAAACAAAGACCTCCCCCACCGCGTGTATCGGATGCGGATTGAGTTTTTCCGGGTTCAAAAAGAGCGGCTTGCTCGGATGCCCAAGCTGCTACCAAACCTTTGAAGACCGCATCGGCCCGATGATCGAACGCGCCCACGAAGGCGGGTGCAGCCATGTGGGTAAGGTGCCCAAGCGAGCACTTTGCGAGAGCAAAACAGCCAATGATACCTCACGCATTGAATCGCTTCTGGGTGATATCCGCCAGCGAGAAGAGCGGCTTGAAGCGTTGCGTGGACGATTGGCCAAATCGATCCATGATGAAGAGTATGAACAAGCTGCGATGTTGCGCGATGAGCTTACCCGGCTGACCTCGTTGGCATCGTCCCAGGTCTCGTCTCAAGTTGAAGTATCACCAGCACGAACCTCTTCCGCTTCTGATTCTGCCCCCGCCTCCTCCTAATGTTGTCAATTGTGTGATGTTGTCTCAACTGAAGGCGAATCCACCACTCCCCTGGAGCCCTAACGATGCAGGCAGCCGACGATACGCCTCAAGGATCAAACCCACTGCGCGAGCAAGCGTTTTCCAAGCGTGCCGAGTGGCTTCGTGGGTTGGGCGAATCGAGCGATGTCGTGATGTCATCGCGTGTTCGTTTGGCGCGAAATATCGCGGGGTTCCCGTTTACGCCTCAGGCATCGCGGATTGATCGAACGCAGATCCTCGAAGCGTGCAAGCATCGTATTCTTGGCATGACCACCGGGTCGGCGTCGCAGTTTATGTGGATCGATTTGCACCGTGCCGGTCGCGAAGATCGGAACCTGCTTGTCGAGCGTCAACTGATGTCTCGCCAGCACGCAAAGGGCAAGCTCAGCACGGGCAAGGGCGGGCTCGAAGAACCCAGAGGCGTCGCGGTGCTTGTCCCCGATGAACGCGTAAGCATTATGATCAACGAAGAAGATCATCTTCGTATCCAAACCATTCACTCTGGATTAGCACTTGGTGCTTGTTTAGCAGAGGCAAACGAGCTTGACGACATGATCGAAGCGGGCATGGACTATGCCTATCACCCCCGCTTTGGATACCTCACCGCATGCCCAACCAATGTGGGCACCGGGCTAAGACTCTCCGTCATGCTCCACCTCCCCGCCCTCAAACTCACGGGCGAGCTTGATAAGGTCAAGCGAGCAGCCAACGACATGGGTCTCGCGGTTCGTGGGTTTCATGGTGAAGGCTCTGAGTCTTCAGGCGAGTTTTATCAGCTCTCGAACCAGACCACGCTGGGCAAATCTGATGAGATGCTGTTGCGTGAGATGGAACACGAAATTGTGCCTCGGGTGGTTGGATATGAACGCCATGCTCGCAAAAACCTATTGAGCAATCGCAAAGAACTGATCGAAGATCAGATCTCCCGAGCATTGGGCACGCTTCGATATGCCAAACTGATCAAGGTGGACGAGGCGCTCGATTTGTTGAGCCTTGTTCGGCTTGGTGTGTTAACCGGGATTCTTGAGGGGATCACGCTCGAGCAGGTGCATGGTTTATTGCTCAGCACCCAGCCGATCCATCTCCAGAAGATCCTCGACGAAGTGCTGACCCAATCACAACGCCGAGCCGCTCGCGCAGCACATATCAGCGCCACACTTGGCTCATCAAGCAAGACCCCAGACGCCGGTCCACACTGATGTCGCATATTGACGAGCAAACCGAGCAGCCCCGCGTACAAAAACAACAGGGTGCATTTACTTGGCCGCCTCAAGAGCCCGAACCAGAGCGTTCCATAAGGAAAGCTCCGATCCAGATTCGGCTCCCGAGCCGAATGATCGAATCCATCGAAACGCACCTGCTTGGACGAACCTCGTTGGCGTTTGATCGATGGGCAATGCAAACGGGTTGGACCCGCGATGAGACATCAGACTATTGCTGGCGTTGTGGGTCGGGCATCGGGCTGTATGAAAGCGATGGCGAAGGGTGCGCGAGCTGTCGAGAGAAGAAACTGCATTGGGATCGAGCGATCCGGCTCGGAAAATATGGCGCCAAGCTCCGCGAAGAGATCCTATCGCTCAAGTTTGCCCATTGGCGCCCCACAGGCACCGGGCTTGGGCTTCATTTGGGGCACGCGATCCTCGCTCAACTCGAACATGCCCAGATCCGACCGGATCAAGCGGTGCTGGTCCCAATCCCGATGCACCGATTCCGGCGGATCGCTCGCGGGGTCGATCACACGCTGGTGATTGCTCGCGGAGCAGCCCAAACCAGCGGCTGCCAAGTTCACCAGGCCTTATCATCGCAATGGCGACCCGAGCAAGTTGGGCTTTCGATGACTGCCAGAGCAGAAAATATCAAAGATGCTTTTTTCTTTTCGAGCAAAGACAGACGGATGATGAAAAAAATCATGGCGCAAGATCAGCGGGTTTTCATTCTGATTGATGATGTCCGCACCACCGGAGCAACCTTTGTCGCAGCGAGCAAGACGCTCAAAATGGCGATTCAGGATGAATTACGCACTAATTCTACCCTTCAGGAGCATATTGAAATCTGGGCAGCTTGCATCGGAGTCGCGAGCGAATCTGATCGGCGTGATCGTCAGTTGGATCTTTGAAGCAGATGAGCGAAGGAATGTGAAGAAATTGATCAAGAGTATTGGCTTCACAGTTTGACAACCAAATGATGCGGCCTATACTCTTCCCCGCCACCAAGACTGGTTGGCAACGACAAACGACTGCTTGATGCAGACACCGTCGGCCTCTTTGACAAGTGAACAGTTGGGTCCACCACGAGAATGTGAGACGCCATAAACCGAAGCATATCGGGCTCTTGACGGAGTATTGGCTGTTTTATATAAAGTTGGCGACAAGGTCACACTTGTTTGCCATTACATTCTTGTGCAAGTGGAAGCCCCAAATATTAATATTTGGAATTTTAACACTAAAGAGTGTAATAGCTTTTCCGAGGTCTTGCCACCTCGGACATGTTTGAGTCTTCGGACTTGGGCATGTAGACCGGCCTATCACGCCTTCTTCGGAAGCACGGGTAGGTTAGTCGGATCGGCTTCTTTTGATGCATATCGGTTCTTAGACGCAAGTCTTTGAGTCGTGCAAAAAATATCAACTGAAGAGTTTGATCCTGGCTCAGATTGAACGCTGGCGGCATGGCTAAAACATGCAAGTTGAACGACCTCTTCGGAGGGAGTGGCGAAAGGGCGAGGAATATAATCGAATGTACCCCAAGGTAAAGGATAGCTTCTGGAAACGGAAGGTAATACTTTATGTGCTCTACGGAGGAAAGGTTTACCGCCTTGGGAGCGGCGATTATCCTATCAGGTAGTTGGTGAGGTAAAGGCTCACCAAGCCGAAGACGGGTAGCGGGTGTGAGAGCATGACCCGCCGCATCGGGACTGAGACACTGCCCGGACTCCTACGGGAGGCTGCAGTAACGAATCTTCCGCAATGGGCGAAAGCCTGACGGAGCAATGCCGCGTGTAGGATTAAGCATCTTCGATGTGTAAACTACTGTCAATGACTAGAAACAATGATCAGTCATAAAGGAAGGACCGGCTAATTCAGTGCCAGCAGCCGCGGTAATACTGAAGGTCCAAGCGTTAATCGGAATCACTGGGCTTAAAGCGTACGCAGGCGGATTTGTAGGTATCTTGTGAAATCCCACGGCTCAACCGTGGAACTGCAGGGTAAACCACAAATCTTGAGACAAGTAGGGGTCAGTGGAACTATGAGTGGAGCGGTGAAATGCGTAGATATTCATGGGAACGCCAATGGCGAAGGCAACTGACTGGGCTTGTTCTGACGCTCAGGTACGAAAGCGTGGGTAGCGAACGGGATTAGATACCCCGGTAGTCCACGCCGTAAACGATGCACACTAGGTCGCGGAGCCTCTCATGGTCTCGCGGCCGAAGGTAAACTGATTAGTGTGCCGCCTGGGGAGTACGGTCGCAAGGCTAAAACTCAAAGGAATTGACGGGGGCTCACACAAGCGGTGGAGCATGTTGCTTAATTCGAGGCAACGCGAAGAACCTTACCTAGACTTGACATGTATGGATTAACTCCTGGAAACAGGAGCGACGCCCTTGGGTGGAACATACACAGGTGCTGCATGGCTGTCGTCAGCTCGTGCTGTGAAGTGTCGGGTTAAGTCCCTTAACGAGCGCAACCCCTATCGTTAGTTACTAACACGTAATGGTGAGGACTCTAGCGAGACTGCCGGTGTCAAACCGGAGGAAGGTGGGGATGACGTCAAGTCCTCATGGCCCTTATGTCTAGGGATGCAAACGTGCTACAATGGTATGGACAAAGCGACGCAATACCGCGAGGTGGAGCAAATCGCAAAAACCATGCCCCAGTTCGGATAGCAGGCTGAAATTCGCCTGCTTGAAGCCGGAATCGCTAGTAATCGCGTATCAGCTACGACGCGGTGAATACGTTCCTGAGCCTTGTACACACCGCCCGTCACGTCATGGAAGCTGTTAGTGCCCGAAGTCACCTCATTTCAGGGGTGCCTACGGCAAGAATGGTGACTGGGACGAAGTCGTAACAAGGTAGCCGTAGGAGAACCTGCGGCTGGATCACCTCCTTTCTAAGGGATTTCCTTAGACTTGATCGTATGAATACCCCCATGAGACCCTTTTAGGGAATCAAAATGGTGTTCATCTCGGTGCGAACCGAATCAAGACTATGAGCACTTTCTCGTTCGTCATACAACTGTTCTTTTACGAGATCAGTGACGAATAATCACTCAGTAATGAGTAATGAAGATGGACCCAACTGTTTGCCGGTCAAAGACCGTCGCAAAAAGCCTGTTCTCACGAGCAGGCTTTTTCGTGCGCACACATAATCCCCCACCATCGCCTTCTGAAGTACCCTAGACATTATTCCTCATCATCACCCTCGATAAGAATCTCAGCAAGGGTAGATGGATAACTTTGTTGTTTCTCTTGAACCCACCGCCACTGGGGCTCGCCTGTCTCTTCCCAGATATCTCCGGTATCTTTAGGCACAAGTACCATCAACGGCACATTTCGAAAGATCACCTTTGCCTCGAGATAAGCCGTGAACCTTGGGTCATATTTGGCATACTCAGAGTTGGGTCGTAAAATGAGATCGACATTCCCTCGTTCCAATGCGGTCTGCCAGAACTCTTCGTGCTGATCAAAGTAGTCGAGCATATTTTTCCCTTGTCTCCATCCTCGTTTGAAATTCAGTGCGTTTGGAGCGTCTGTAAACAAGCCTGCATACTCAATTTCAACTCCTTCTATTGCCACTGAAGCATCAAAGAGCATCGCTATCCCGGCTGGAAATACTTCCCCTCGATAATGGACTCGGATAGTTCTTGCATTACTACCATCTCGAGTCCCAAAGTGCATTCGACCCAACGATCGTTTAGTGGGAAGCTGGACATAGCCAACTGACAATCCATCCACAAACTGATTGACGATATTCTCATTCGATACCGCCTGTGCGTACTCAATCGCTTCGGCTGATCTTTGGATTGTTTTCTCGAGTTGCAAAGACCAGGCATGAACCTCTTGACCATCTACCAACAATGCAAAATCCGCTCTTGAATGTAGTGTGATCTCATCGTGAGAATCCGTTGGAACTGGAATCCATCGCAGAAAATCGACATGGTTTCCCGCGACAGGAGCCCATTCTCTGAGCCACACCTGTCCGCCGCTGATTTGAATAGGGAATGGTTTATCTATCCAGTCACGCTCAAACTCGATATTGATCTGAAACGGTGATTCTGTTCCCTGGGATTTCATCCATTTATTCAAAACTCTTGACTTGGGTGTCCTCAAGAATGGGATTGCTGCAGATGTCCCCCGAGGATTGCCCTTCACAATGAGACGGTAGTAAACCATCTGATCCTCATCTCGAATGATTTGCCTCGTTTCAAACTCAGCAATGAGCGAGGACTCTACAAACTTGTATAAGGCATCGCCTGCAAGGCGTCTCTCAAGCATCGCAATTAACAAAACCTCCCCCCACCGCACATCCCACACCATCGCCGTATCCGCCTGAAACGCCAGCCCCTGCTCGATCGCATCGTCCCAGCTCTTCGCCGACATCGTATTGGGCACCTTGGATGTCCGCACCACCAGCTCATCGAGGGCTTCATCCACGCCCCAATCCGTCAGCCACAGCACAATCGGATCGGGCATGGCGGTGATGATCGAACCTGTCTTGCCGGCTGCTCCAGCCCAGATACCGGCTCCGCCTGCGAGCATGATGATCAAAGCAACACCCAATCCGACCCGCGATCGTTTACGGAGCAAGGGTCGGCGGGCGGAATCTTGGTGGGTTTCGCTGCCGCACTCTGGGCACTTGGCCTGGGGCGAATCAATATCCAACCCCACGAGGTCGAACCGGCATTTCCGACAAAACTGTCCCCGCGCAACTACCCGCCCACGAAAAGCAAGCAGAGAAACGAGTAAACCAACACTCAGAAGAACGATGCCGATGATAATCATGGATAAAGTGTACCAAAACCGGCAGGTCAAGGTTGGTTCGAGGCATCGCTGGCGGGCGTATCGATATATTGACCTGCGATCCAATCGCTCGAACCCGAGTTCCAGAAACCTGAAATCGATTCGACAATCTCTAGAGGCACATCCTCAAAGATCATCACCAGATCAATAACCTGGTCAATCTCCGAATCATCCTCTGCCAGTGAAGCATCGGTTCGGAGTATCACATCGGCCTTGCCGAGTTGAATCATCCGATCAACTGTTTCTCGGGCATAGGCAACCTTGATTGCATCCTTCGGATCTACCCGCCATTCCATTTGTGAATGATTCAGACTATTTTGGGGGGGGTTGTGAGTGCCGGGCGCGACCCACTTCCCGATCTCTATCTCCTCGTGATGATCCTGCTCAGGATCATTCAATCGGAGAAAGACTCGAAACGATATCGTTTCTTGAAGGTTCTGTTCTTGGCGGGTGATGGAAAGTGTTGGCACCGTGCTTTGGAACTTGTCCTTGTCGGGAAACGCTTTGGTTACCTGAATGGGTTTGATCGAGAGTGATTGAGCAACTTGTTGAGCAAGTTCACGATTCACAAATACTGGCACGATGGGTTCATTGGGATCAATGACCTGGATCTGATGATCAACACTCATCGTTTTGGTGTAGATCACCTGGTCTTCACCTTTGGGCCGAACCTCTATCGTATATTCCAAACCAAAGTCGAGCAGCTCGCCGACCGTTGGGAGTTGTCCATCGCGTTTGAGGCTGATCGAATATCTCAGTAATGTGTTCATCCAGTCAATTTTGATTACTTGTATGCTTACAGGAAGCCTCATCCCTCCACCGTTTCGTGATTTAATTTCTTCATGCCCAACGATACCAGCCCGTGAAACACGGATCGTTCGTTGATACGGAAGGCTGCCGCCGGTAAGTGAGATATTCCGCACTGATTGCACGGCCATCTTGACCTTTATCCATCGTGATCCTGCATGCACTCGATCTCGCATGGTGATCTTCACATCATCAAGATTGGCAATGTATTGCCCCGCTTGATCATGGGACATTCGCCCATCAGCACAGGAGAGATAGAGCACCTCGCCCCAGCGTGGATCAAACTCGACATCGAGATTGGATTGGTTCTCAAGTCCGAGCTTAATTGCTCGATCTTGGTGTGTCTTTGACATGGTCATCGGCACGGCAGATGTACGAACGACCAGTTCATCGAGGGCTTCGTCTAGGCCCCAATCGGTGAGTTGGAGAACCATTCCATCAGGCATTGCTGATATGAACACGCTTGTTTGGTTCGTTATACTGACTCCGATGAACCCAAAGCCTGAGAAGAACAGGAAGACGGCAATGCCGAACCCGAGCTTTGATTTTTTACGGAGTTTGGCTCGCCGGCGGGCAGGATTATGAACCTCGCGCCCGCACTCTGGGCATCTGGTTTCTGGCGACTCAATTGGAATCCCTGCAAGGGCGAACTTACACTTTCGGCAGAACTGGCCACGGGCTACGACTCGCCCACGCATTGCGAGGGCGAAGCCGACGATCCCGGTTATACAGATTGCGATTCCACCCAATATCATCATGTCAGTCTCTCAAACATGCCCTTTGGGCGATGGGTTGGGTCAGAAGTATCCGCCTCATATGTATCTGATGGATTACTCATTGAGCACCTTGCCTTTGAACCAATCGCCCGATTGAGAGCTGTAAATGCTCGTCTGATCTTCAACAACCTTGACGGCGACATCCTCGATGATCATCGAGAACCCGATCACCTGTTTAATTCTTGGATTACCCCGAGCCAGATCGGGATCGGTTCGGAGTATCAGATCCGCCTTGCCGGCCTCGATCAGCTCATCTATGATTTCCTGAATACGCTCAAGCTCTTCTTGGCCTTTCTCCTTGGGGTTGACCCGCCACATCAGCCCAGAGCCGTGCTGTCCGCCCGACGGGTCTTGGTTGACCCAACTGCCGATCTCGACCTCTTGGCCATTTTTTAGCCGAATGTAGACACGAAGAGAGATCGACTCGGGGAGTGATCTTGATTCTCTACTGATCGAGAGAGGGATGAGGAAGTTCTGATACTCAGGTTCCGGAAGCGTTTTCTTTACCCTGATCGAACTCATCGAAAGTGACTCAGCCGCCAACTTGGCAATCTTTGGATCTTCGATGGTTTCCACAATAGGTTCGGCTGGATCGATGATCTCGACATCTTGCTCAACGGTGATCCGGTCTAAGATGATCTTGCCATCGCTGGGCTCATCTTCACGAAGCCCGATCGCGCCTGCGTTGCCATACCGATCGCCGACATACTCAATAATAAAGTCATATTGAAGATACGCACGCACCTTTGTCCCGATTGGTTGATCGAAACCGGCTCCTGTTGGGTGAATCGGGTACGGCGCTCCGGTCGACCACCAGCCCCCGCTCGGTGCGCGGACTTGGGCGGCTATTGCTCCTGACTCTGAGTATTTCCTTGTAGGTTCGCCGACAATACCATCGGCTACCCACTTGGCTTGAACTGTGTATCCAACTTGGCCACCTGTCAATGCTTCGAATCTCCCAGGAGAAATTTCCATGAAGCAATCAAGCTTGTCGGCTCCTTGATGTACACGATCTCGCATGAGCATGTCGATTTGGATACCGGCGAGCAGATATGCACTGATTTGTTCATCGCTCATCTGATTCTGCGCACAGGCGAGATAGAGCACTTCGCCCCATCGAGGATCGAAACCAACGAGCAGATTGGCCTGATGTGCAAGTCCCATCTTTGTTGCTCTGTTGATCTGGCTCGGTGTCATCGGATTGGGCACCCGCGAGACACGGATTACTAGCTCGTCGAGTGCTGCGTCCATATCCATGTCGGCGAGTTGGAGGATGATCGAATCGGGCATGACGCCGAGGATGACGCTGGCGTTTCCTGATGACCAGACGCCGAGGGTCGTGATGCTGGCGATGAGCATCAATGTTGCAACTGTAAGACCGAGTCGGGATCGTCGGCGGAGTAGTGTTCGGCGGGCGGATTCTTGATGAACCTCATTGCCGCACTCTGGGCACTTGGCTTGATCGCTCTCAAGATCGAGCCCTGCGAGATCAAACTTACACTTTCGGCAGAACTGCCCGCGGGCGACGATTCGTCCGCGCCATGAGAAAAGGAGAACGAATAAGCCGACGATACATAATGCGATTCCAATGATAATCATTATATCAGTATACAGAAACCATCCATTCGCGGTTCAGTTCTGATGTATATTTATCTCTTACGGGCACTGCCCTGCGTGCAGAAGCTCGGGCTTGTTTGCGGTTTTCTGCAATCCAAACCCTTTATCAACGATCTCAACGGGGACATCAAGGAACTCGAGCGAGACATCAAGCACTCGCTCGATCCTCGGAATAGTGTCGGCCAATGATGCGTTTGGTCGCATGATGACATCGACCTTGCCTTGGGCGACTAATCGTGCGACGAGCGGGCCAGTCGGGGCTCGAACTTCCTCAATAAAGATCCCCCGGGGCCATGTCAGAATGCCCCCGCGCCGTCTTTGGTCTGGGTCATGGTTGATCAGGCTGCCGAATTGAAACTCTTCGCCGCCATCAAAGCGAAAGAATACATCGAAGGCGGTTGTTGCCGGCAGTGGCTCGAACTGTGTTCTGATCGCCAACACCGAATGCCCACGCATCGGATCAACATCCGGGATCTCTTTGAGTACACGGACCGTTGAAATCGAGATCGCCTGGCAGATCTGTTGTGCAAGTTCCTGATCCTTAAACAAAGGCACGATCTGATCTTCGTGAGCAAGCACCAGCACTGATTGCTCAAGACGGTGCTTGCCGGCGCTGAATCCCTTGCCGCCTCGGGGCCAGTATCTCAGTTCATACTCGACGAACACCTGCACGCTTGTCCCGGGCTCGACATCGAACCCGCCCGTAGCTGGAGTGATCTTCCCTTTCCAAGGCATGACCATCCCTCCAGAGTTTGATACAGTCAGGTTGGTGGCAATACCCGCATTTTTTGGATAGACCTCGGGGTCTTCCCCCACTATACCCGTCTGAGTTGGTTTTTGAGATATGAAAAACCCTGTATCCATGAAGTTGAGAGATGTTATTCGGCCTTGCGATGTGGTCAGTGTAAAATCAACGCTGCCCGCGCCCTGATATACTCGATCTCGAATCTGGGCTTGAATGTTGATCCCGTTGCCGATGTACTGGGCAATCTGCTCTTGGCTCATGCTCGGATAGCCTGACATCACGGCAAGCACCTCGCCCCAGCGAGGGTCCCAAATCTGCGTGGTGTCGGCCTGGTGTGCCAGCCCACCCTTAATCGCCTTGGCTTGTAAATTCTCGGCCAGCGTGATCGGGACGAGCGAGACACGCGCGACGATTTCATCGAGCGCTTCATCTACACCCAGATCATGAAGCCAGAAGACCGCGTTGTCGGGAAGCACACCCAAGAGCACGCTCGTTTTGCCTGTGGTACCAATGCCCAAACTCCCGGCCCCTGAAACAAGCAAGACCATGCCCAAGACCAAGCCGGCCGCCGAAGACTTGCGGAGCAGCACCCGTCGGCTCGAATCAGACTCAACCCCGCCGCCGCACTCTGGGCACTTGGATTCATGATGTTCTATGTCCAACCCTGCGAGATCAAACTTACACTTTCGGCAGAACTGGCCGCGAGCGATGACTCGGCCTCTCCATGCAAAGGGAAGGATGAGCAATGCGAGGGTACAGAAGATGGAGCCGATGATGATCATGGAAGTATGCCTTGGGGATTAGTCTTCTTCGAGTAGTTCGCCTGCGACCGGCTTGGGATTCGAGAACTGCTTCAACTGTGCTTGAGTGTAACTCATACCAAACTGCCTTTCATGCTCAGGTCTGAACCTCCACTCTTGATACTCTTCGCCGGTGGCTCTGTCGGTGTAGGTTGCTTTCTTGGGGATGATTTTAATCACAGGCACATCGCGGAAGATGATCGGGACATTGACCATCGATTTGATCGCTGGCGCATCGATGCCGTCTTCTGGTCTTGGTCGATAGATCACATCAACTTTGCCTGCTTCGAGCACCTGCTTCCAGAACGCTTGGGAGTCCGTGAAGTAGTTGAGCCAGGAGTTTTCACGCGTCCAGCCGGACGAGGTGGAAGTTAAAGCCATGCTCCAGTTGGGCTTACCAGTAAATCTTACTTTCTGAAAAATGAGTTCTTGATCGCCGACTCGGAAAAATAACTCACCAAGTAATCCATGCTCTGAATCAAGCGTTGTGTTGATTGCACTCAGCGATGGCCTTCGGCTGAGTAAATCCTCATGCAAAAACGCTTCTTCTAGATTTGTAGGAATCTGAATCGGGCTCATCGACATTGATTCGACCAGAATCTTCACTTCTGTGGGGTCATCAGCGAACTGCTGATATTGGGGATGATCAACCCGCGTGACATGATGCACTATTCGCTTAGTCCACTCGTGATAAAGTTCACGATTTTTATAGATCTCGATGGTGAAACTGAATACGAAATCAAACTCGTCCATCTCAAGGTCGAGAGGTATGCTCGATCCTGTACCTGTGCTATTTTGTGAATATGGAATCCACTGCATATCCTCGTTCAAATCAATGTTTCCAGACATGCCCGCGCCTCCCGATTTTGCGTCAAGCCCTGGCTTATAGGGTAAGTTGCTCTCTACCTTGTGCTGGTACGGCGAATCAAGTTCGCCCCACATCCCGTTCGCATTCCTTGTTCGCGCCCAATCATACCGGAAGTTCGTTTCACTTCCCCCGCGATCCGCCCCGCCGACATGCGTCATGTAGCTGGTCTGCTCGACATCGTGGCCGATCTCCGAATAGAAATCGACCTTGACTTCAAACGCTCTCTCGAAGTACTGATGGACTTGCTCTTGCGTCATCTTCTCAGAGAGCAACGCATAGATCAGCACATCCCCCCACCGCTCGTCCCATGCGTTTGTTTCGTCATCGATCATGGCGAATGATCGGGTGATGAGGGTTTGCAAACCATCGTCGCTCAGCGTACCGGGGATGAGTCGGTCGTGGAGTGTTTGGAGGGCTTTCTTGTCGCTTCTGGCTTCGAGTTTGAGGAGTATGGGTTCGGGGAACTTGGCGTACCAATCGATGTTCTTGATCGAAGGCATCTGTGAAATCTTGGGCCAAGCTATCCCCACGCCGCCGGCGAAGATGAGCATGAGTGCGAGCGCAGCAATGAGTGGTCGGCGTTTGCGTAGCCCGATCTGGATTGTGGGTGTGTCTGGAACGATCGACTTGCCGCACTCTGGGCAGATGGAATCTTGATTGAGTTCGAGTCCAATGAGATCGAGCTTGCAGCCATGGCAGTGTGGGTTGTTTGATATCAGCCGACCGCGAAGGGCAAGAAAGAGGGTGAATATTCCGAGCGTGCATAAAGCGATTCCGATGATGATCATGGAGATGAGTATATAACATTATTCAAATGCAAACTCGGCGTTTGGCTTATTCTGTCTCAAGAATCTCGGCCATCACTGGCTGGGTTCGGGGCTTGGATTTGAACTGCTCATGCCCGCCGATCGGCTGCCAACGCATGATGTAGTAGGGATGGCCGGTGCTCCCGATGCCCGATCTGTACAACGGCTCGAGCCCATGAATCGGGACATCGCGGAAGATGATTGTTCGGTTCACGAACGATTCAACCCCCGGATTCTCTCTGGCAAGTTCGGCATTGGGAACGATCAGTACATCGACCTTGCCGACTTCCAATGCCCTCGCCCAGAACTCGGCGTGTTCGTCCAAATAGTCGAGCACCTGATCAAAATCGCTTGGCCCGGCCCAACCCCAGCCGTCGTAATCGACGGACATCCCCCTGGGGCTTTGCGGATGTGGCTTGACTTTCCAGACGATTGGATCGTACGAAATCTCGGTGTCACCAATTCGGATTCGGATATCGCCTAGGAGTGAATGATCGAAGATCTGATAGCTTTTCAGTCGGACAACAGGTTGGGCGATCTCATTGCCGTTAGTGCCGTCGAACTGTCGGGCCTCTTCACGCTTGGTTGAAACCTTCACCGCGTGAAAGCTCAGCCGACTGATCATACTTTGGATCACGGGTACATCGTCGATCGGTTGCGCATACACGAAACCGTCGGCTTGCGATCTTTGTACAGTGACCACCTCGCGTTGTGTCCACGCATGAATAAGCGTGTCGCCCTCCATCACCTCGAACTGGTATTCGAAATGAACATTGAAGATTCCTGAATCGATCGGCGCCGAGATCCGGGCTTTGAGTGGCTTTCTAATGTGCTCCCAAAATGGGCGATGTGATTGAGCCGATTTCTTGGCGGCTGGTATGATTTCCAGAGATCACCTCAACAAAGACTTTGCCTCCAAGTGTAAACGGCGATTCAAACCGAACATCTATCGGCATCCCTTGGCGTTTCCGCCATGGAACCCGGGCGAAGTTTGTCCGAGAAACAAACCCCGGCTCATCAATCCAGACAATCGCGAAGACCTCTGGATCATCGGGATGGATCTCGGTTCTAATCTTGAACTTGGTAGTTACCTGATGCTCGATGAAGGCATGGAGTTGCTCGTCGCTGAGCCGATGTTCGAGCATGGCGAGTGACATCACATGATTCCATCTACTGTGAAGAGAACCGGCCTGCTCTGTTTGATATTTCTTGATCGCGAGTTTGGTCAGCCGATCAACACCGCGGTCTGAGAGTTCGCCCCGCATGAGCTTCTGATAGAGAACTATTTCCGCCCGCTCATCACCAACACGCTCGAAGACCATGAGCGATATCTCCGATCGGCTGCTGTACAAATCAACACGATCAAACGCCGGCATCCCCATGATCTTTGGAAACGCAAGGCCGATCGAACCCGTGCTGATCATCAAGAGTGAACACAGGAGCAACCCTAAGCGAAACTTCCGCTGGCTTCGGCGTACCGATCGTGTGCCATCGAGAACCGTTCGCCCGCGCTCAGGGCAGTGCCCATCAACCGAAATTTCGAGCCCGGACAGATCGTACTTACACTTTCGGCAAAGTGGTGGCGTTGCAATCAAATGCCCCTTGATTGATCTGACCATCGCGGCAAGGCCGACGAGTAAGAGCAAGGCTCCAATGGTTATGATGATCTGAGGCATGTTTCCCTTTGTTCATTCCCATTGTTGGTCTATTGCTCGGCTTTCTTCTTCTTAGGCTTAGGCGCATGACGCACAATGTCACCCGTCACCAAGTATACAATATCTTCGGCGATATTGCCAAGCAGATCCCCCACTCGTTCGAGTTCTCGCGAGATGCGGTACATCAACATGTAGTCTGATGCGAATGATGGGTTGGATTCAATCTTCTGTGTGAGTTCTTTGAAGGTCTGTTTGTCGAGCCGATCGATGATCTTGTCTCGCTTAACAACCTCTTTGGCTGCATTGATGTCAGCACTAATCACTGCGCGCAATAACTCTTGGCACATCATCGGCACCCGCTCGCCCATCTCACGCAATGACTCTGGCCAATCTGGAGACTCAGCTTCGAAACGCTTGCTGATCTTGGCGATCGAAGAGGCATGATCGGCGAGGCGTTCGATATCTGAGTTTGCTTTGAGACTGAAAGTGATCAGCCGAAAATCTGCCCCGAACGGTGTTTGGAGTGCAAGGATTCGGAAGCACTCTTGCTCGATGCGAACCTCTTCGATATCGATCTGCTTTTCGATCCGCTTGACCTCTTTGGCGCCTTCGCGATCGGCGGTCCAGAGAACTTCGATTGATTGGGAGAGCAGATCGACCGCTTGCGAAGCCTCGCGAATCAGCCTTCGGCGAAGAGAGGCGAGTTGCTGATCAAGCTGGGTTTCCCCGCCGACACGCTGGATTGGGCTGGATTCAAAGGATGTATCGTTCGATTCTGGCATGGGTCAGGTCCTGTCGTGTTCCGCGGTTGTTCGTAAAAGAGTCTATCACATCGAGCTTGTCGATGCGTTGAGTTTGTGTGAAACCTGTGTTAGGAAACCCACGCAAGGATGGCCTTGGCGCCTTGCATGAGTGATTTGTGTGTTGTTCGTGGGCGTGTCCAGACCTCGGCGAGTTGTTCGCCCGCGTTTGTCCGGGCGTTGGTCTGTGCGAGATCGCCTTCGAGAACCCGGATCTCGACGGGTGCATTGGCAAGTTGATCAACCACAAGACTTGGTGTTGCCGTGAGAAACACGACATCCTCGCCGCGCTGGCTGACCCCGCGTACAAACAACGCCTGATACGCTGCCCGCACCCTTGCCCGAAGCACCAGCCTACGGACAAGCTCTGGCGGATCCGAATACGCGCTTGTTAAATCTTCAACCACTTGATCAATCGCTTTCTGCGAACTCGCGGTGCCCAATCTTCGATACGCTTCGATACGCCGCGCATCGCTTGGGATATAGGCTTTGGGAATGTAGCCAAAGATACCGATATCGACCGAGGTGTGCGTCACCTGCTCGGGCGAGCCAGATTCTGTCAGTTGGTGAACCGATTGATCCAACAACTGGCAATACATCTCATACCCCACCGTTGCGATGTGCCCGGATTGTTCTGCGCCCAACAAGTTACCCGCGCCGCGAATCTCAAGATCGCGCATCGCGATCTTGAAACCTGCACCAAGCATCGAATATTCTTCGATCGCCTTGAGCCGTTTTTGGGCGACCTCTTTGACAGTTCGATCTTCTGGCAAAAGCAAATAGCAATACGCCCGATGGTGCGAACGCCCAACGCGCCCGCGTAGCTGATGAAGCTCGGACAACCCAAATCGATCGGCATCATTAATAATCATTGTATTGGCGGTCGGGATATCGATTCCTGATTCGATGATCGTCGTCGAAACCAAAATGTCCGCCTTGCGCGACATGAACTGGTGCATGACCTTCTCAAGATCATTCCCCGCCATCTGCCCGTGCCCAATAATCACCTTGGCACCGGGCACGAGCTTGCGGATAGTGTCCGCCACCGACTCGATATTATGAACTCGATTATGCACATAATACACCTGGCCTTCACGCGCAAGCTCGCGCTGAATCGCCCGTGCGATCCGATGCGTGTTGTACGGGATCACCTCGGTCACAATCGATCTTCGATCCACCGGCGGCGTCGTCAAGCTCGAAATATCGCGCAACCCAAGCATCGACATATGCAGCGTTCGAGGGATCGGCGTTGCGCTCAGCGTGAGAACATCGACGGTCAATCGCAATCGGAGCAAGGCCTCTTTGTGCTCAACACCAAAGCGTTGTTCCTCATCGATCACCACCATCCCAAGCTCGGCGAATCGAATGTCTTTCGACAACAATCGATGCGTGCCGACAACCACATCGACGCGCCCGAGTTTGAGATCTTCGATTGTTCGTTTAATCTCTTTGGTCGATTTAAACCGCGAGAGCGATTCCACCCGGAATGGATAGTCGGCAAATCGCTGACGGAATGTTCGTTCGTGCTGCTCTGCAAGCACGGTTGTCGGGACAAGAATCGCCACCTGTCGCCCGGCTTCGACCGCTTTAAATGCTGCCCGAATCGCGAGCTCGGTCTTGCCAAACCCGACATCGCCGCAGATCAACCGATCCATCGGGCGCGATGATTGCATGTCCTTCTTGATCTCAATCATCGAGCTAAGCTGATCTTCGGTCTCGTCATAGGGAAACTCGGCTTCGAACTCTTTGAACAAATCTGTATCGCTCGGGTATGAGAAACCGGGTACATGCTCGCGGGCAGCACGCACGCGCAGCATCTCGGATGCCAGGTCCTTGACCGACTCGCTCACCCGTTCCTTCTGCGCTTTCCACTTCTTACCACCAATCGAACTCAACGGCGGCTTGCCCTTAAACCCACCAACATACTTCTGCACAAGTCCGATCTGCGAGCACGGCACATGCAATCGACTCCGCCCGGCGAACTCGAGGGTGAGATACTCCTCTTGATCTTCTTTTCGTTTCTTGGCTTTGGGGCCCACACTTGAATCAAACTGTCGGCGTTGTTTGGCGGTGCCCGATGCGTCCATGATCGACATGCCGACAAACTTAGCAATGCCATGCTCGGCATGCACGACATAGTCGTCGATCTGGATATCAAGAAATGTATCCATCGTCCGCCCGGCGCGGATTTTTTGGATCCGCCTACGAACGCTCGAACGATGCAGCAACTCGCCCGCAGGAACTATCGCAAACCGACCGATCCCCGCACCCGTATCGGATGCCTCCCAGATAAACCCTCGGCGGATATCAAGGATCTCTCGGCGGACAACTACACCGGGCAAATGAAGTGTGAGTAACTCGCCGAGCCGAGCAAACTCGCCATCGGAGCCACATGCGAGCACAACGGTATCGACCTGCTCTTTGAGTTCGCCAAGTTCCCGAATCGCTCCAGAAACCTCTCGATCGAACGGCGGCAGCGTGCCCACGGGCAAGCCAACCAACGCATCGGCACCTGCCTTACCCGCAGAAAACTGGTTCACCTCGGCGAGCGCGTGGAATCTGGTTTCGAGAATCTTCAAGGCCGCGGGCGGGCCATAGATCGCTCGCCCGTCGCTGATCCGCTCAAAGTAGCCTCGCCCTTGCTCAACAACCTCAAAGGTCTCGGCCAACAACACCACCGAATCCTTCGGCAAATATTCCAACACCGATTGATCATCACGCGCGCCAGCGAGCTGAGCATCCCCAACGGCTCCAAGTAAAACCGAACTGATCTTTCGATCTGAACCCATTGTGTCGATGTCAATTTCTGAAATCGAATCGATCTCATCGCCAAAGAAATCGATACGGACTGGGATCGGCGAGCCGCCCGCGTTGCTTGTTGGCCCGGTCGGTGGGAAGACATCGATGATCCCTCCTCTCGATGTGAACTGCCCTGGATACTCGATCGTGTCGACGCGTTCATACCCGGCGTTGCTCATCCATTCGATCAACTTGCCAGGCGCAACTTCGCTCGCCTCTCGAACCTCGCGCACCAATGCGTTGATCCGCTGCTCGCTTGGCACCGGCTGCATGAGCGCAGAGATCGGTGCGATCAGAACATCAGGCACCTGCCCAACCCGGAACTGAGCGATCATTGCTGCCCGCTGAGCGAAGAGCTCTGCACTCACGCTCGATTCACCCGGCGCGAGTTCTAATGCGGGGAACACCGCACCTGTGTTTGGTTGCACCGTGTTAATCTCGGCATAGATATCCTCTGCCTCGTCGAGATGCGCACACACAATCAGCACCGGGCGTTTGATCTGTTTGCTCAACGCAATCGAAACCAACGAGATCGACGATCCAACAGAACCCGTCGCGATGGTGCGATGCCCCGCGTCGAGCCCTTTGGCAAAGGCTTTAAATGCGGCGTCGGCGATGATTGGTATGAGCAGGTTCACGGGTGTTCTTTCTGTACGCGCAGCGCACACGCGGGCCTTGGATCATCGGGCGGACCGATCAGCCAATGCGGGTGAGTTGGTTTCAATAAGTGTACCCGCTGTTGCCAGCGGATGCGCTTGGCCCAAGTGCTTGGGTTTATTTGTCTGCGATTACCACGCGCGGGCGGATCTTTTCGAGTGTCTTCGGCCCGATCCCATGTACACGATCGAGATCGTTGAATGTTTCAAACCGCCCATTCGCTACGCGGTCTTCGACGATTCGTAATGCCAGCTTTGGTCCAATCGCGGGGAGCAGATCGAGCTGGGCAGCATTGGCCGAGTTGATCTCGATCTGCACGATCGCGCTTGGCAATGGTTCACCAGCTTCGATCGTTTCGATTTGCGTCATCACCAACGCGTCACGCTCAATTGTTCGTGTCATCGACCATGCCAACCCACCAATCGAAGCGCACCCGAGGACAATGCTCGCAAAGAGAGCCGCAGGCGTGCGTGTCCAATCTGCATCTGTTGATTTTGGGGGTACGAATCGCTTTGAGCCGACCGACCGGGTCACGACCCGATCTCGCTGGCTGGTGCTTGATCATTCTCAAAGTGCAGGAAGTTGTCGGCCATAAACCGTTGAGGCAATGTGCAAGATTCAACCGCTTGGCGGAGTTCGACGACCCGATCGAGTACCTCGCGGGGCTCGGCTCGGCGGTTCAACAACCCGCCGGTACGCATCTCGGTCGCGCCGTTTGGATCGGCAAGCTCGTGCCAGCAGATCGATTCTACGAACGGCTTGGCGAGCGCGATCGCGCCAAAGGTGGACATCCAATCGGCCTGTCCCTTTTCTGTCCAATGCTGACGCCAATGCCCGGCTTGTGGCCTGGTGTCTTCATCGCCCGACGGGATCAAACGCCCAGATGGCGCACCAAATGCCGAGATCGCGATCGGACGGTCGAGCATCGCATATTGATCGAGCATCGCAGAGAAGGCCATCAGATCGCGCGAGGATAAGCCCGATTCATACGAGCCCATCTGCACACGCAGCGAGAAGGTATCGATCGGAATCCCCGACTGTGTCAGCATCTCTGCATACAACAAAGGCGGGAGCGATTTTCGATCACTCGTGTGATACTCGCCCCAAGGCTCAACAATCTCGACCTGCACCTTTGCTCGCGGATGGAGTTTACGAACAACTAACACACAGATACGGGTCAGGTCGATCATCTGCTGGAAATCAAGCTTGAAATGCTCGCCACAATGGAGACCAGAACACACCGTCCATCGGCTCACGGTTCGGCGATAGCGTGTGACGATCGCTTTGAGATGTTCATAGACCAACTCGCGGAGCGTTTCGTAATCGTTCTCCCAAATGTACAACCATTCGGGAACACTCTGCGGGCGAAAATCGATGACTGGCCCAGCAACGACGGGCATCTTCGCAGAGCGAATTGCCCACTCGATCCATTTGTCGGTTGGGGTATAGGCGTACTCGCCTTCGAGTGGTTCCATCTCGACCCATCGCATAGGCAGAGATATGAAATCACACGCTTTGACGGCTGCGGCTTTGGTCTGCTCGTTGAGCATACTCGGTGAAACCAATGCGCCGATGGCAGGTTTGGTTGGCAATACAACCCCGCCTCGGTTTGGATGAAGCACCGGCACCGCTTTTTTGGTGATCCCATGCTCTTCCGAAACCGAAAGATATAACTGCCCATTCATCCGATCGCCAAAGTCTCGATCGGTGACCAACAACGCCAAACGCTCGGAGGCCTCAAGCGCGATCCAGAGCGACAAGAACCCGAGCCTCGATGCCTCTTCGACATCGCCAGTATGCTCGCTCGATGCGACGAGTGCTTTGGTGAATACTTCACGAGCAGCATCAAAGAGCCTCATCGCTTGAGAATCGGGATCGATATCGAATGCTTGCCAGTCTTCGAGTTTGGTCAAAAACAGCATGATCCGATGGCGAGCGAGTTCGAGCGCCAAAATATAGGGGTGGTCTCGATCGGGAAGCAGGCAGGTCTGAAGCGTCCAGGTACCCAGTGGCTTAAGCTCGATATCATCAATTATTGGTTTGCGGGTCGCACGGGGAGAGCTCTTGGCAAGCCGAGCTTCGTCGAGGTCGACTTGCAACGCCAGCGATGCGGCTTCGCGGGTCCCTTTTTCACACCGAATCACACCACCCTCAACAACCACTTCCCCCGCGATAGGGACCGAGTCTGGGCCAAGGAGGTAGGCGCCGGGCAAGACCTGCAATGACAACTCGGAAGATTTATCTGGGGTAACAAATCGCAGCATCGGGGACTATCAACTCCTCATTGGATCCTCATCGACAGCCGCAGAAAACGCTGCCCGTCTCAGAATCTGATCAGATATCATCCGTTCATTGTATGGAAGGATATGGGAAGAGGCACCGTCGGGCGACCCAATACCCCGGATTCGTTCCGATTTATCCCCCCCTCTCATAGCAACCGCTCTCAATCGCCACACTTTTGGTTTACAACCATCCACCTCTCCCCAGCGGGCGTGCTATCCTCCGATTGTGCATACAAACCATCCCACTTCAGATCGTGCCGACTCGGCTTGTGACTCGACCAATGGGACTTTGTCGGATTTTGGAGCCCCGGTTTTCAAGACGGATCTCGCGCTGCCTAACAAACGCGCAGGCAAGGTCCGCGACACCTACACAATCCCCGCCCATACCGATATGGACGGCCAACGAATCCCCCCTCGGCTGGTCATTATTGCCAGCGATCGGATCTCAGCATTTGATGTCATTTTGCCCACCCCGATCCCCTCAAAAGGTCGACTACTGACCCAAATCGCCACTTTTTGGCTCCGGTGGATCGAAGACCAGAACCTCTCGCCTACCCACCTGATCACCACAGAACTCGATCTGATCCCCGACGAGGCATTCACCAAAGCGACCACCCGCGCGATGCTCGAAGGACGAACCACGATCGGTCGGCTCTGTAAGGTCATCCCTGTCGAATGCGTTGTTCGTGGCTACCTTGAAGGATCAGGGCTCAAAGAGTATCAAAAAACAGGCTCTGTTTGCAATGTGCCATTGCCCGAGGGGCTCGTTCAGTGTGACAAACTCCCGGAACCGATCTTCACTCCTGCGACCAAAGCCGACGAAGGGCATGATGAAAACATCGGGTTCGACCAAGCCTGCGAGCATGTCGCTGATATCGGCGGGCGAGCACTGATGGAAACCCTCCGCGAACGCTCATTGAACATTTATGTTGCTGCCAGCGCATACGCCAAAGATCACGGCATCATCCTTGCAGACACCAAGTTCGAGTTCGGGGTCCCGATTGACGAGGACGGCAATGTCATCAGCAATGATCCGATTTTGATTGACGAAGCGCTCACACCAGATTCTTCGCGGTTCTGGCCGGCTGATGATTATAAACCAGGGCGCGCCCAAAAAAGCTTCGACAAGCAGTTTGTTCGTGAGCATCTCGAAACGCTGGTCAACTCGGGTGCCTGGGATAAAACGCCTCCAGGCCCGACATTGCCAGACAGCGTGCTGCTCGGCACACTCAATCGATATACGCAAGCCCGCGATCAGCTCATCGGGCAGACGCTCTAACAGCAACCTTTAAGAGATGAGCCTCAACCATCGAATACATAACGGCCGGGAGGTCGTTATTTTTTCATCACGCCTTCGTCGCCCTGCGCTTGGCGGGCTTCGAGTTTGCGCTCGTACGCAATCCGAAACTCTTCCATACCATCTGGCACCGGGAAGATGAGATCAAACGGCTCAGAATCACCATTCGCTTCGAGCTGATCGACAAAGCCCTTAAACCGAGTTCGCAACGCGTCGTAGGCATATTGGCGAAGATCGTTGGGTGCATTGCCGTAGAGAATTTCAGCTTCTGCTGGGCCCAATGATGTCAGCACATTGACAAAGAAGTTACCCGCCAAGAACGGAAAATCTCGGTCCATATACTCCATCCGCGCCTTGTCAGATGCTGCGACAACAATGCTGAACTGCTCGGAGAAAAAGTACGCGTGGGCACTGCGGGCATATGCCCACTGTGCATTAAACACATCGATATTCCCCACCATCAAGCCCGAATAATATGCACCCTGCAACGCGCCAGAAACCTCCGAAACCGCGACCTGAGGCGACCCCATCGAATCAAAGATCTGCTTTTCAGAGAAATCCTTGAGCGACAGCGCCATCTCATCAATACGCGCCGGATCATTCATGTTCTGGCCAGGCCAGTTGCGAAGCACATCGAACCAATACTCTGCCTGGACATGATCGCCCCGGCGATAAAAGAACCGGATCGAATCCTTCAGGAAGTTCTCGTACCCCGCTGAGAACTGGCGATATGGGCGACGATCTGCTTCGAACAAACCAGATTGTGCAACGATCTCTTCGAGCATCCCGCCATAGGTCGGGACAAAGTATGGATTGGGCACGCCCTGGTAATAGGCAACGCGTTGCTCATGGACATCGAGATAGTTGAAGTACACATCACCAAATCGCCAAAGGTCTTGGATTGATTGCATGACCAGCCGAAACGCGTTGAGGAAGTCGAGCGAATCGGCATTGTGTTCGTTGACCTGCATCTGCCCGACATCGGTGCCTCGCGAACCCCAGTACAACGCATATGCTGATGGCAAGCGATAATCGATCGGCCCAAACTTGCGGATCTGCTGAACCATCCGCACAGGTTCCATGAAGTAGTCATCCATCAATACGCGTTTGCGTACATGGTTGACCAAATCTGTCCAGGCTTGCTCATCTTTGAATTTTTCTTGGATCGCTTGGAACGCGCGCGTCTTTGGGCCTGCAACACGCATCACAGAACCGATTCGCCCGGCGCGTTTGATCTCGTCTTGAAGCGTGTACCGTTCGAGGAACCGCTGCCCAAGGTCTTCGCCCATCCCAGATTCATACATCTTGGCGATCTGCTCGGATTTGGGATTGAGTGCTTCGAGCCCCTTGCGCGTTGCGGGCGCATCGACGATCGGTTGAATCCAATCGACATAGAGCTGAATCACGCTGTCTCGATCACGATGCTCGGGATCAATCAAAGGCTTGCGCCCCAAAATATTCTGCCACTCATAAGCAAACTGCTGCTTGTAATACTGATTCGAATCGTCGGTATAGCCCGCGATTTTGTGCAGGAAGATCCATGCCAGCTCTTTGTGCATGTGCATGTCGTTTGGGTTTGCCCGAATGCCCTCGTTGCGCAAAAGCTGAATCCCAGAGTTCACCCACCCCCACCGTTCTTGTGGGGTTTGTGTGGTCACCGAGATGTTGTATGCCATATTCCAAGCATGGAATGTCCAGACCTGAGGCAGCCTTGGTTGCAGGCGAGTAATCCAACCGGCAAGCTCGACCGCTTCGTAGAACTGCCCTTCTTCTTTGGCGTTAGTCGCCCGGATCCAAAGGTAGTTGACAAAGATGCCTCGCATCGCACCCATCGCAACACCAAGTGCGACCATCGGCGGGTCGCCATCCTCTGCTCGATCGGTGTACGAAAGCTCGTTACGCCCCGCCGAGTTGGTGATTGCTGTTCCAAAGAAACCCGAACCGACTAAGCCGGCGAACAGACACAAGATTGCAAATAATCGAACACGCTGAATATGCGACATGGCTTGGTCCTCCTAACCGACTATTGACCCGAATAAATCGCGAGTTGACGACGACGGAAGATCGCGATCCCCGCCAGATAAAACAGTGATGAGATCACACCAAGCGTCAACACGCCCTTGCTCACATTTGCCCAAGAAAGCATCTTGCCTTCTGCCAAACGCGAAGTCGGTTTAAGCTCGTTGTACACACCAAAGACAGAGCTGATCCAGTCTGCGAAGTAGTAGATCATCGTGCGATACATCGATGGATCACCATCGGCATTGGTCTTGCCCCACCCTGGGAGTGCCCCTTGAACAAACCCGGCGATCTCACCAATAAAGAACAAGCCCCCAGCGATCAAACACGCCACCGGGAAGCTCGCAAAGGTAGACGCCCACACCGCAAGCATCGCAAGCATTGCAAGCTTCACCCACAAGACAATAAACACGCGGACAAAGTTCGCACGATACCCACCGACCGAATACGAAATCTCAAGCCCATCGGGCGGGATCGTGAAGGTATTCATATTGGCTTGCACTTCAAAGTTGCCATCGTCTGTCGCGAGCAACTGCCCATTAAAAATCTGAAGCCGAATCTCCCCGTTTGAGTTAATGAACTCCGGCGAAAGCGTCATTGTGTGCGAGAACCCAAGCCCGGTCCGTCGTGGCGGCAGGATCGTGCCGTCATCGAACCCAAACGATAAGATATAGAACATATCCGGGCGATTGCCCTCCGCATTAATCTTGTACCGCATCGTCAAAGGCAGGTTCATGCGCTTGGCTGCACCAAGCCCACGAAACACAAACTCTTCATACTGCTCTGTATTGGGATCGATCGAAAGATACTGTGAAATCTCTTCCTGATAGATCGTCTGCTTCTTGGCCATCCGCTCCGCCGGGTTCGGGTTATATCCCGGGTTAGTAAGCTGTTCGCGGCGGATTCGAGACTCAAGCGCTTGCTCAAAGGCCGGGTCATTAATCGAAAACGGAAGTGTCGGTGGCACCGAAACACGAGATGTCAGCACCTGTGTTTCGAGAATCAGACGATCCTCGGTAATACTCGATCCATCCGCAGACTGATACGATTCGATCTCGCCAACCGCGGGTTGATTGCGGAGATACTCGGTGAACAAGAACACACCAGTCGCCGAGACCGCGAGCAAAATCGCAGCTAATGCAACAACCCCAAGCCACTTGCCCAGAAGATACTGCCACGCCGCGACAGGCTTGGTCATTGTTTGCCAAATTACTTTTTCGCGTTGTTCATAGGTCACCGTAGCAGCCCCAAAGAACACCACGAGCATCGCAACAAACAGGAAGGTGAATCCAGAAGCGTACTGCAAGAAGTTCTGCACACGATACCGCAACGCTTGCTCATTATTAAGCAACATCGGCATCGCTGCGAGTACAAAGAAGAGCATCACAATAAACACCAGCGAGATCTTCATCCGAATCGCTTCAGCAAGCACATTCTTCGCGATCGCCAGCACCGGATGTGAAAAATCAAAGAGCAAACCCGCAGCTCGCAACAGCACCATAAAACTCAGCGTCAGGATCATCATCCCAACAGCGATCGAGCCCATGACATCGAACGAGCCTCCGCGCAGCAAGAAATAGACGCCCAACGCGATCGCGCCAAGCACCGGATACACCAATCCGAGCCCCATCCACACGACCAGAATCAACATCACCGATACCACTGCCGTCCCGACTGCCAAGAGCATGCCGGGCTTGGCATTATTGAGTAGTTGCTGGATCTGCCGAGTCTGAGCAAGCTGAGGGTTTTCGATCTCTTCACCAACATAGTTAGTGACTGTGGCGGGCAACTCATTGATGAGCTTGGTCATCTGCGTGTTGTCGGTTGTGTTATTGAGCAACCCATACCCAATAAGCACCGCAGCAAAGACCGCGATCAGCACGCTGGCGATAATCTTAAAGAGCTTGCCCTTTTGAAGGTGATCGAGCTTGGCGAGGCGTTCACGAAATGTCACCGTTGCGACCCCTTGTTCTCATCAGCTTCAGAATCATCATCAAGCAACGATCCAATCACACCTTGATCGACATCTTCCTGAGGCGTTTCTATATTCTTCTGATCACCAGACGAATCTTGAACCTGCGCAGGAACCTCGCCATCACCATCACCATCACCAGTCAGTGAATCGATCAATGATGATTCCTCACCTGCTTGAGACTCACTTTGCGTCGGTTCCGCATCTGTAGCTACAGTTTCAGTCTCGCTCTTCACAGTTGCATGATCATCGGCGTCATTGATCAGTGAATCAATCAACGCCTCACCATGCTCACGATCGGCGTTGGCCATAAGGAACGCAGCGGTCAGCCCGCCGTGCATCGCGCCAGAGGTGGATGCTTTTTCGGTCTGTGCGTCTTCGACGATTCGCAAGAAGAGTTCTTCGAGTTTTTGACGCGGCGCCGATACGGTGCGGATCGATTTCTCGCCTCCGGTGCGTCGGCGGATCAACTCATCAATCTCAGCGATCGTCTGCTCATCGAGCTCGTCGGTCTCAATGAGTGTTCGTTCACTACTTGAAAGCAACGATTCGCAAGTTCCCTCATCACGGATCTTGCCGCCATAGAGGATCACCATGCGATCGACGACATCTTCAACATCGCTGAGCAAATGGCTCGACAAGATAATCGTCTTTCCGCGCCGACCCAGTTCGATAATCAAATCTTTGACCTGCTTGGTACCAATCGGATCAAGCCCGGTCGTTGGCTCGTCAAGAATCAACAGATCTGGATCATTGATCAACGCCTGCGCGATCCCGATTCGTCGCTGCATGCCTTTGGAATATTCGCGTACCGGGCGGAACTGTGCATGTTCGAGCCCGACCATTTCGAGCAGTTCATCGATTCGCTTCTGCCGCACTTTGGAATCGAGTCCAAAGAGCTTGCCATAGTAATCGAGTGTTTCGCGTGCATTGAGGAACGGATACAAATAGCTCTCTTCGGGTAGATACCCGATCCGCCGCTTCATTGCCACATCCGTTGGCGGCTTGCCGAACACCACCACACGCCCGTGCGTTGGTTTGAGCAACCCGAGAATCATTTTGATGATCGTACTTTTACCCGAACCATTTGGACCAAGAAGACCAAATATTTCATTCTCATAAATCACAAGGTCGAGCTTATCGACCGCGCGAGCGCGATCTCGCATCCAGAAATCTTTGAAGACCTTCGAGAGCTGCTGACACCCCACAACCGCCTTGCGTGCCTCGTCTACCTTCTGGGCTTGCCCAGGAGCTGAAAGTGGTCTTGATGGTGTCATCGCATCGCTCATTATTCATCATCCTCTAACTGAATGCCACGCTGAGATTTGAACACATCACGCTTGAAATCTTCGCGTCGTTGACGCATCCCTTCGAGTGCCTCGGCTCTCTTGCGGAGACGATCTCGTTCACGCTCGATGTCTGGATCAGGATTGATCAACAACTCCGCATTTACGCCTTCGGGCAGGTACATCGTCGTCACAAAGTCCTTGTTCAAGAATGCCGCCATTGCCTGCGACCAATCTCGTGCGATCATCAGCGCCGGGTTGGCCTCATACTGCGCCTGCTTGGCATAAAACAACTCAAGATCCGCCATCGCTTGCGATACACGCCCAGAAGATTGTGATTGTGCAGCATTGAGAATTTCTGAGACCTCGCCCGAGATCAACCCAAGCGTACTCTGATCCTGAAAATCTGTTTCTTTGCCTGCAAGCACCTGATCAATCATCGCGAGCATCTCGACAGCTTCTTGTGTTTGTCCAAGCTCTGTAAACTTTTCATACTCGTCGATCATCGTGATCAACACCGAAGCAGCACGCCCAGCAACCTGATTGAGGGCTTGCTCGCGGAGAAGCAAAGAGTCCTCGCGGGCCTTGCCTGCGTTCTGAGCAGCCGATTGCACCGATGCGAACTGACGGAGCAGATACAAAGGCGGCGTCTTGCGGACAAGCACAATTCGATCAATTGTAATCCCCGACTCAAGATCATCGAGTGTTTTTTGTGCCTTCTCACGAACCCGCGATGCGATCGCCTCGGCCGATTTCTTGAGCAAATCATCAATCGTGGTCTCGGCCATCGTGTGAACAACACCCCGCCGAGCCGCGATCATAATCGTCGCATACTCCTGCTCCGGAAGGATATTCTCGACAAATCGGAGATGATTCGAACGGTGGTAGTTCACAGTCCATTGTGTATGAGCAATGTTGAGATCCGCTGTAATCAACGAGCCGTCGCGCAGCGGACTCAGTTGCCCGCCATCATTAAAACGGTTCAGAGGCATATCGAGCATCGCGTCGTTGCTCGCAGCACCAGGACTATTGGGCATGAACCCTTTGGCCAATGGAACTTCAACAGCACCGCCGCCAACACGGATCATCTCACCAATCGGATAAGGCCAAGTCAGATGCGCGCCTGGTTCGATCTGCCTACCCGATGGTTTCCCAAGGAATACAGAGATACCGCGTTCGCCTTCGTTAATTTTCTGGAACCCACTGAACACAAAGAGGAACAGCAAAATAACCATACCGAACTGAAGAAGCCCATAAGTAATCCGCAATGCATCTGCCAGCGATTGATTCGCGGTATCCATGCGGAGTTTATTGGTCATCGCGCC
The DNA here is from genome assembly GCA_024280755.1 of Planctomycetota bacterium. GTDB lineage: Bacteria > Planctomycetota > Phycisphaerae > Phycisphaerales > UBA1924 > UBA1924. Next base: position 27,290 of record JAJRPN010000027.1, on the reverse strand, counting down.
GGCACTCGCGTCACGATTGAACCGCACAGATGCCGCTCGCGCAGGAATCAAGCCTTCATTCAAAGATTCAGACTCCACCTGATCAACAACTGGATCTCCAGCCGTCTCTTCAACAGGGTTCTGATCATGATCTTGTGGTGCATCAGCCATCGTTTAGCCTCCTGCCCCTTGAGCATCATTGTTCATTGGCACAGGCAAAGCACCCTGTGTGTCCTTGAGAACATCTGGATCAAAGAGCTGCATGCCATAGTCCGAGGTCGAGAAGATCAATGTGAACTTCTTGGCCATCGCTTCACGCATCAGCTTGATGTTCTGGATGAACACCGCAAGGTCTGGATTGATGTTCTGCTGCGCAAGATATGGTGCTGCCTCGGCTTCACCCTTGGCGATAATCTCGTCGGCTCGGCGCTGGGCAAACGCACGGATCCGGTCCGCATTGCTCTTGGCTTCTGCCTCGATCGCACGCGCTTGGGATCGCCCCTCAGATTCATATCGCTCGGCGAGCCGGTCTCGGTTCGCACCCATTCGGCTAATCACCGCAGAAGTCGTTGCTTCTGGAAGCACGATGCGATGGATACCGATTGTGGTAATGTTGATGCCATAATCCGCCAAAGGCTTGCCGCCGTTGCCGCCGCTGACGAGAAGACCGAAGACCTTTTCCTCAAGCTCTGGGATCACCGACGCGCCCTGCTGCGAAGTAAACAACTGGCCCATCTTGTACTTACTGGTTTCGCCGAGCGCACTGCGAAGCAAATCGCGAAGCACATCGTTCTCAGCCTTAAGGAAGTGATCCGATGCACGGTCGCCCGCGTTCGAGAAACTTCTGAAGAACAACAATGGATCTTCCACTCGATAACTCAAGTAGGCCTCGATGATGATCTGAAAATCATCCGCGGTCTGGACCGTTTCTGATCGAGTCTGCACCATCCGCAATCGAGTGTCATACTTGGTGACACTCTCAAACGGATAAGGCAGCTTGAACTTGAACCCAGGCTCGGTGATGATCGACTTATCGTTCGCCGATCCAAATCGTGTTTTTACTGCCGTCTCTGTAAATCGAACTGTAAAGCTAGAGCTAAACAGAATGATCAAAATCACAAAGAGTACGCCAATTACTAGAATCGCATGCTTTTTTAGCTTCTGCACGACTCGTTCTCCAAAGCACGCCCAAACTTGGACGCTGACCAACTTGACGGGCGACCTTCGCCCATCAAGCAATTATTGTTGCGACTCGGCACCAGATTCGGCATCGAACACATCCGTCCCGACCTGCTTATCTTGCAGCTCGAAACGAATACTCAGTGACTCCAGATCGGCTGGAGTCAGATAGACACGCGATGCCTTCATCGCGTCAAGTAATGCACTAAAGTACAGATCACTGCGGTACAGCTCAGGAGCCGCAAGATACGCCTCCTGTTGCCCTTGCAATAAACTCGCACGCCCGCGTTCGGACATATGACGAATCCATCGGCTCGCACCCGCTGCAAGAATCAACTCGCCCGCTTCGCCGCCAGCCCGTTCGATCAGCTTCTGAACCTCGAATTCGGCTGCGATGCACTCTTGAGATTCGCTCCCGAGAGATCGACGGGTTTCTTCGAGTGCCAAAAGCTGTTCGTTAATCTGCTCAGCAAGCTCGACCGTTCCTGCGATCTCGGTAAGCGTACTGATCTGATACTTTCTCGCATCTTCGATCAACGATTCGCGGTTCTGCTGGGCAGTCACCACGCGTTCGAACGAAGGCGCAACTTTGGTTGGTGGATGCACGCCGTTGATTCCGACAAACAAAATCTCAATCCCGGTTCCTTCACCGTTATTGAGCTGGCTATACGCCGATTCAAGGCGAGATTTAAGCTCAACGGGCATCCGGGCGCGATGCGTCGACAATATATCGGTAATCGAAAGCTCACCAAGATACTGCGTCACGATCCGCTGTCCGATCTGGCGAAGCAGACTCTCACGCTGACCAGGAGCAGCGAACTGATCAAAGAGCTTGACATTCCGAATCACATAATGAACCGGAACCTCCACAGCCAACAACGAAAGCTCGGCAACCGATGAGGAGTCCACATCGACCAGGAGGTCTGCACGCTCGCCGTGCGCATTTGCTTCAACATGTTCCGGTTGAACAATATTGAGTAACTCCGCCCCAGTATGCTTTTCAGTCCACAAAATTGGCTTCGTTCCAGGTGATGGCGGATTCGATGCCAGATGCAAAATTCGAATACCTGTAGTGGTACGCAACTCGCTCTGTCCACCACGCGAAACCACAACAGGGGTTTCATAGCGTGAGATCGGCCAGGGCAACTTGACATGCAGGCCCGGTCCAATATCGCCCTCGCCGACATCACCACCAAGACTAAACAAAGGCTTGCTAATTACGCCGTTGGTCAAAATCAACCCGCGTTCGTGTGGCTCGACCACAACAAGCGAGGACATCAACCAACCAATAAACACGCCCATCACAGCCAGAAATGCAATTTTTCTCGCCAAAAGCTGATAGAACCACGATGAGGTCACATCAATACCAAACTGATAGTTGACCGCTTCGCCAACATTCTCAGCAATCCGATCTGGAGCGGCCAAAAGACCCAACAGCCTCGAATCAAACGCCGGACGAGGAAGCTCGCCGGGCTTTCTTGGGCGATACACATCGAGCAACAGGTTGAGCCCGATCTCGATACCAAAGACAATCATCCCGATCGAGATAATGATCGGGCTGTATTCGATCACAATATGAATACCAACCGCAAGGTCTAAGAACGCTGCGACCGCCATCAACACGCCAACAAGAGCAGCCGCAACAGAAATCGCCGAGCCTGCACGCAAGTTCGACCATGCCGAGACTTTGCCCATCCCCGATACAAATCGAGCAAAGACAAACCCAACAACCGCGAGCGAAAGCCCGATCGCGAGTGCAAACCCAACATTGCTCGGCTCATAGTTTGAAGAATCGAACCCGTTCCAAACCTTGAATCGAGAGAGCCCGACCCAGATATTGATCACGCCGATCAGGATCGAGCCCGCGGGGACAATCCATTTATAGATAAACGCCAATCGTCGGGCAGCGAGCCGAAGCTCGTCACCGGTCGTATCAAACGCGCTCGCAGCCATCGCGCCAGAAACAGCAAGCTGCTCGGCTTCCATCGCTTCCATCCGCTCTCGGCGGTGCTGATCGAAGACCAGAAGCAAAAGCCCCCAAGCGATCAGCCCAGTGGCCAAGAAAATCGAAGCCCCCCCGGCAGCATAGTCGCCAGAGACTCGGCTATAGAAAAACACGATCAATGTCAGCGCGAGTTGGAACACCAACCCGATCGCACTGATCGACGATGCCTTGCGATAAGTCAGATAATCGCCCTTATTCATCGGGTTGATCTTTCTGGTCTGTTGGTCAACTGAATCATCGAGCCCATGAGTTTGCCCATCCTAAACGACGGGTCCAAAATGCCCACCGACACCTTGCACAAGATCACTCACAAGAGTGATCCAATATTTTATGGCTCCAAGGAAACCATTTCGAGGGGTATTGTGGGCATGCTTCTGCCCAGTTTCCACTCTGAATCAATTTCCTCAGACATTCCCCAATGCCGACATACCTATTCTTGCCCATTGTGTGCTACTCCCTACGCGGTTTGTTCACGATCGGTTCATACAGATCTGAGGAATCATCAACTTTGTGCGCACAGATACCGAACTCATCACAAAACCAAGCGTATCAGCTATGACAAGATCCACCGAGATCCGCGAGGATCTTCAAAGCGCACTGTGTGCGCTCTCAAATACCCAAAACACCATCCGCCGGCCCTAGCATATCCGCTTCATGATTACACCTGTCATTACCATCGCACGCAACGCATTCAAGGAAAGCATCCGCCAGCCGGTGTTTTTTATCATGCTGCTCCTCGCTGCCTTTATCCAACTTCTCAATACATGGATCGTTGGATTCACGATGGGGCTCAACAATGTCCCCGGCGAAGTCACCGGCGACGATCGCCTCTTGCTCGATGTCTCGATGGGCGGGGTCTTCCTTTTGGGCATTATGCTCGCAGCTTTTATCGCAACCGCTGCGATTTCCCGAGAAATAGAAAACAAAACCGTCCTCACAGTCGTCTCCAAGCCTGTCGGACGCCCAAGTGTTATTTTGGGTAAGTTCTTTGGCATCTCCGCAGCGATGTTTGTCGCTGTCGGGATCATGATCGCCTTCTTGCTCTTGGGTATCCGTCACGGCGTACTCACGACCGCAGCAGATGACCCGAACTATCCGCTCATCACCCTCACCATGCTCGCCATCTTTGGCTCGATCGCTGTTGGTGCCTTGGGCAACTACATGTACGGCTGGTCATTTGGGCAGAGCGCTTCACTCATCATGCTCCCTGCGATCTGGATCGTGTACTTCATGACCCTCTTCATTGACGAAGACTGGACGATGATGTCCCCTGTCGAGAATGTCAAGCCTCAGATCATGCTCGCATGCACCTGCCTAGCAATGGCCCTCTTCGTGATGACCGCACTGGCCACCGCGATTTCTACCCGGCTCGGACAAGTCCTTACCATCTCGATCTGCACCGGCGTCTTTCTCATCGGCTTGCTCTCGAACCACTGGTTTGGGCGTGATATCTACGAAAACCAACGCATCGGCCAAGTCGGACTCACCCAGTCGCCTCTCAATCTTGACCTCTACGATTTCTACCGCGATGAAGTCTGGGATTTGGGTGCCAAACGCAACAATATGGAGCTCGAAGAGTTCACCGAGAGCAACATTGACCCGCGAGGCTATGTCTCGCTGCGAGAACTGCTCGCAATGGATAGCTCCGAACTCGACGAAGACAACGCATTTAACGAAATCATGCTCCGCAATCCCGGCTCGATGATGCGCATCACCCTCGCCGGCCCACCCAAAGAAGATCTCAAAATCGGCGACTCCTTCTACTACGGCTCATCACCCAGCGGCGTCGGGCTCGTGACGCCCACCTTTGAACCTTATACCTCCGACAAAGCACCCGAAAAAGATGTTCGCCCCGAGCCCGCGCTCGTGATTACAGAAATCGATGATAACCGTATAGTGATCCAACAGATCGGCAAAGAAATCTTACCGCTGAGCCGACCACCGCTCGCAGGCGATTCCATCTTCCTCACCCCCACTGTTATTCACAGCGGCCCGTTGGTCATCTGGTCAATCGTCCCCAACATGCAATCCTTCTGGCTACTCGATGCGGTAACCCAAAATCAGCCGATCCCCGGCTCGCATGTCATGCTGGTCTTCTTTTATAGCCTGTGCCAGATCGTGGTCTTCTTATCGCTCGCGGTGCTGCTCTTCGAAGGACGCGATGTCGGCTAAGCCTTGGGCTCGTCGGCTTCTTCGAATTCGTTGAGTTTGGTGTTGATCGCTGCAACTTCAAAGAGCAATCGAATCAACCGCTCACCCTCAATGAACATCGCTGATGAAATCTTCGGCGTGTTGTGTTCTCCAGGGGAGCCGAGTATACAAGTTCCAAACGCTCCGCCTGAAGACCCCATCATTTTCTCTAAAAGCATCTTAAACCCTGATTCCAAAGGGGCAAACACAACATCGTCTCCGCCGGGCGTCACAACCTGCTCTAAACCAAGAAGACTTACCCGTTCAGGCACGAACCCTTTTTTCTTGTTCCACACCAGCCGATGCCCGTCAACCACGATGGGATTCAGCTTCCGGTGCCACCATGCTTGGGCATGAGTGCCAACGAAAACAAGCCCTCCAAAGAAGGCCATCAGTGCGAACATTATCAGCCCAAACTCGCCCGCCCCATCAAGCACATTCGCCCTCTCTTCCCCAGATGCGACGAAATACATCCCAGGAAAAATTACGATGATCAACGCCATACCAGCAACGATGATCAATCCTCCAAGACGAATCGCTTTGCGGTTGGTGGATTTGATATCCTTATCAATCGCCCACTCCCCTTGCAACTGCTCAATAAGCTCATCGCGTTTGGCCATCAACTCTTCACTTGATTCACCCATCGCTCTCCCTCAACTTCTCTAATGCATTATTGAGAGTTGCGACTTGATCGAGCAACCGAACCAGTTCCTGACCTTGCTGATACGCCATTGGCCTGATCCGGATTGGGTAGAGCCAATACCGATTTAGATCCCACCGCTCTAACATGTGCCCTACCCAAAGAGGACTGAGACTTGCTCTGCTATCTTCACGATCTGACTCCTCATCATGAGGCATCCAATAATGCGTCAGGTGATGCAGTGATATCTCTGATTGGTCTTTCTGAACCAGTTGGAACACGGCTCCATTAATCTCGATATCTGCCGCCTTCGCCCGAACGACACCCACAATCCACATCACTGCGAACGCAATGCCCATGTACCCAATAACTAGTAAAGCAACGAAACCGAATAGATCAGTGATCTTGAAATGGCCAAGATCATTTCCAATAGCGAGGTTGAACGCGATTCCGAGTACTGACCCTACAAAGGCGAGCAGAAACCCTGCGACACCAATAACCGCTGCCGCCTTGAGAGCATTCAGATTTATAACAGTAAAGAATTTTTTAGATTTCCAAGTTCCCTGTAGTTGTATAATGATCTCATCACGCTCGGCGATCAACTCTTCACGCGATTGCGCCTGCAACTCGCTCATACTTCAACCATCGCCCGGGCATACACCTTCACACACTTCTCCGCGGCCCCGTCCCAGTTCAACCCGCGAAGCTCGAATCGACCATGCTCACGCAGGGTCTGGCTCAGAGGCGGATAACGCAATACGGCCACAATCTTGTTGGCCATCTCATCTGTGTCCCAGAAATCAACCTTTAAGGCATGGGTCAAGACCTCAGAGACTCCGGATTGCTTGGACACAATCACAGGCACATCGTTGCGCATCGCTTCGAGCGGCGCGATCCCGAAGGGTTCAGAAACACTCGGCATCACATAGCAATCGGCCATCTGATAGACCCGATCCACATCGCGCCCGCGCAAGAACCCGGTGAACAAAACTTTGTGCCCGATCCCAATCGCAGCTGCGTGCTCGATCATCCGCACAGCCATATCGCCCGATCCTGCAACAACGAATTTTACATTGTCCTCTTTTTCAAGCACCCGCTTGGCGGCTTCGATGAAGTATTCCGGTCCCTTCTGCATCGTGATTCGCCCGAGAAAAAGCACGATCTTGTCGCCCTTTTCGATCGCGGCCCCACGCATAGGCTGGACACCATCTTGAGCGACGCCGTTGTACACGACATCGATTTTGTCATCCGCCACGCCATAGCGTTCGTTGACAATTGCCTTGGTCAATCGCGACACCGCGATCACCCGATCCGCGCCGTGCATCCCTGCGCGTTCGATATCGTACACCGCCTGGTTGATGTGTTCGCCCGAGCGATCAAACTCAGTCGCATGGATATGACACACCAAAGGCTTGCCCGTAATCGCCTTAAGCATCATCCCCGCGGGATAGGTCAACCAATCATGGGCATGGATCACATCGAAGCGCTCGGTCATCCCGAGTGCAGCGACGAGCCGAGCGTATTTTTGGGCATCGCCGAAGAGATCCGAGCCATACCCCCCACTGCCTGTACCCATTTCGCCCAAAGATTCGAGGACGGATTCGATCACGGTCGCCAGTTCATCGGCTGATGATCCTGCGACCGCTGTAAACTGATCGGTATCTGCCTTCGAGACCACTGAGCCCGGCAGTTGAGTCGTCTGCGTGTGGCGTTGTTCTTGAATGGTTTCGACCACTCGACGCAGCACATCACCCGAATCGACGCCGGGATATGAACTGGGCGCGGTTGCTTTGAAGGTTTCGAGTTGGGTCATGATCTTGCGATAGCTCACGCTTTGATGATGCGAGAGCGAGCCCGGGATACTGGTGTCGCCCATTGACGCATTCGATGTGCCGACAGCAACCGGGATCGTCTGTCGCGCTATCTGACCTGCCCGCAACGAAGCTGCCCGCTGAGCAAGAATCCTCGGCCCAACAAGCTCGACATGCGAAACATGCCCTACAGGAATTGGGTGCGGCAGCACAAACACCACCTCCTGCCCCTGAGACACAAGTGATTGGGTCAGTCCATCGACCGCTGTCCCTAATCCACCCGACATAAATGGTGGAAACTCCCACCCGAGCATCAGAATCCGCATCGTTGTGACCCGGCCTTCCCTTTGAATCAAATGATCAAATCATTAATCTTCTTGTGTTTCATCCATATCACCAAGCTCACGAAGCACGATCTCGTATCCCAATAGCCAAATCAGCGCGTGCTCTGAAGCCTTTGGATCATCAATCGCGGTCGAAAGCCTCGATCGGAAAACATACATCATCTCAGGCGATCGAAAATGATCGAAGCCGACCTTTGCCTCGTGGTGTCCAAGATCGACGACTTCCTCTTCGATGAGTTCATCGAGCTTGTCGCCGGTATTGACAAGATCGCCTTCAATCGAGCCTGAGAGCCAACGATCTTTGGTTTCGAGGCTGATCCAGATCGTATCATCAACAATGCTCACACGATAAAACGCCTCTTCGGCAGCGTTTTTCGCCTGGCAGGATAACCCACGATCATCAATGGCGATTGGGCCAAAGACATCTGCTTTGATCGCGCCTTGCTGGGCATATTTGTAGAGTGCTTGTTTGGTATCTTCTGAGAGCGTTGACATCATAAAACCTCGTCCCATCGCATAGGGCAAAAGCCAAGTGCGGGGCCTATAAGAAACTGTTTTCTGAGTGATCGTAGACTCTTGCGTGTTCATCTGCAGAACTTGACGGTAGATTCGCCATGCCGATTTGAGATTGAATCGAAAATTGGGTCGACTCTGCACGATTCGACGATATACTTCTCTCCGCATCACCTGCCCAGGTGGCGAAATTGGTAGACGCGCCACCTTGAGGTGGTGGTTCCTGTAATGGGATTGGAGGTTCGAGTCCTCTCTTGGGCATTTGCATTGAGCAGCACCGAATGATCGGTGCTGCTTCTTTTTTGCCCATTCCCACACACTTTTCTATATACAACCTCCATCAAAATAACGGAATCGGTCCTTTTGGTCTGACATGGCAACCCTACTCAAGCCCCCTCTCTAACGGGCCGATCTCGACAATGTTCTGATCTTTGCCACCGAACGAAAGAGGTGCCTTGTGCGTGTACTTGTTGTTGATGATTCTGCCTTCATGCGAAAAATTATCTCGGAGATGGTCGCGTCCGACTCCGCATTCGAGGTTGTCGGCACCGCCCGCGATGGCAACGATGCGGTCGAAAAAGCGATCGAACTCAAACCCGATCTCATCACCCTCGATATCGAGATGCCCAACAAAGACGGGCTGACGGCACTCCGCGAGATCAACGCCAAATGCCGAGCGTTCAAACCAGCGGTACTCATGTGTTCATCACTGACCATTGCTGGCAGCCAAGAAGCACTCAAAGCGATGCGCATCGGGGCTTGTGATGTCATAGGCAAAGACCCTTCCACCGTTGGCAAGAAGGACGCCGGGTTCAAAAAAGAACTCCTTGAAAAGCTACATGCCATTGGTGGCCACCGCAAGTACATCCACGCGAACCCTTCAAAAAAGGTTTCTGATAATCAAGCCGACGCACATGTCGGGACCAAAATTGATTTCTCCCGCATCGATGCCGTTGTCGTTGGATCATCCACCGGCGGCCCACCAGTGCTCGAAGAAATATTCTCAAAGCTCGCGAGCAACCTTAGTATACCGATTATCGTTGCCCAGCATATGCCCGAGCAGTTTACCAAGAGCTTGGCGACTCGGCTCGATCAGCACTGCGCCTGTGATGCTGCACTGGCAACCCACGGCGCGATTATCTCGACACCGGGCATCCACATCGCACAAGGCGGAAGCCATATCAAACCCACTCGGATCGCTGGAAAAAAGATCGTGACCCGGCTCGTCGATTCGGTCCCCGGCGCGATCTATCGCCCATCGGTCGATCTCCTCTTTGAAATCGCAGCCGACCTCTTTGGCAAGAACTTGCTCGCGGTTCAGCTCACCGGCATGGGTTCGGACGGCGCCAAAGGTGCTGCTGCAATCAAAAAAGCAGGCGGACAGATTATCGCACAATCTGCCAGTTCATGCGTGGTCTATGGCATGCCCAAAGCGGTAATCGACGCCAACCTGGCAGACCAAATACTCGATCCCAAAGAGATCCGAGATCTTTTGACCAAGCTCCCCACCAGTTTAAGTATTCAAAATTCACCCGGAAACACAGGGAATTCGCAAAGCCGAAAATCTGCATGAGTTGATTCACAAACACGAATTAACTGATCAATACATTCATTCGATAGACAATGGGCACCATGCTCACCCGGACACCGGACACAGGAGATGAACGATGCAACAACAATCAGCACAATCTGGACAAACCGCTGATCGGCTCCAACTTGTGAGCTTTACCGTTGGAGAAGAACTCTTCGCGGTCGATATTCTCAGCGTTCAAGAGATCAACCGGATGATGGCGTTGACCAAGGTACCACAAAGCCCAGATGGTATCGAAGGCGTCATCAACCTGCGTGGGCGAATAATCCCTGTCCTCGATCTTCGTGTTCAGTTTGGAATCACCCCTTCAGAACTCAACGAGCATTCACGCATCATCGTGGTCGAAGTCCAAGGCAACACGATCGGGTTCATTGTTGATTCAGTTCAACAGGTGATTCTGATCGAGCGCAACATCATCGAACCAACACCGCAAATGACCACCTCAATCGATTCGAGCTATGTCGATGGCGTCGCCAAGCTCGGAGATGATCTTCTCATCCTTCTCAACCTCGACAACTTGCTCTCACCAGAAGCTCTGAGCAAGCTCTCGGGCATGAACAAAGCCGCAGCGTAACAACACCTGACCGATTTGAACCGCATTATTTGAAGAAAGTTCATACCTATGAGCATCACCAACAACCGAATTACAATGAGTGCCGACCAATTCGCCAAGATGGCCAAGATCATCTATGACCGATCAGGCATTCACTTCCCAGATTCAAAGAAGTACATCATCGAGTCGCGCCTTTCGCAACGCGTCGCAGAGCTCGAAATGGAAAACTTCGATCAGTACATTGGCTATCTCACGATGGGGCCGTACCAGACCGAAGAGTTCCAAGAGATGTTCAACCGCATCACCATCAACGAAACAAGCTTCTTCCGCAATGACTCCCAGCTCGATGTCTTCGAAAATCAGATCCTTCCAGAACTGCTAGAATCACGGGCTTCGAAAAAACGCCTACGCATCTGGTCGGCTGCCTGCTCGACCGGCGAAGAGCCATTCACACTCGCGATGCTGATCCACCGCACCCTGGGCGTTCGACTCAGCGATTGGCGGATCGAAATCCTCGGGACCGACATCTCCGAAAAAGCTATCAATGTTGCCAACGAAGGGCGATACACCTCATACGCTGTCCGCACAACAACCTCGTTGATGAAGAATCGCTACTTCAAGCAAGACGGACGAGACTTTGTCCTCGACGACACCATCCGCTCGATGGTCAACTTCGAAAAGCATAATCTCAAGGACACCATGGCCGCCAAACGCCACGGCACTTGGGATGTCATCTTCTGTCGAAATGTACTGATCTACTTCGATGACGACATGAAGGCCGGCGTGCTTTCGATGTTTAATAATCAGCTTGCAGCCGACGGAACGCTCTTCATCGGGCACTCCGAACGCATCAAGACGCTCACCGACCAGTTCACCCAGCTTCAGATCCCGCAAGGGTTCTGCTATCAAAAAACTGACCATGTCACAACGAAGGGGAGTTAAACGATGAGTGTTAATGACTTCGATCCTGAAATTTTACAAGACTTCCTTACCGAATCTGGTGAGCTACTCGAACAACTCGAAGGCGATCTTGTCGTACTCGAATCGACACCCGAAGATCTCGAACTCCTCAACCAGATCTTCCGCGCACTGCACACCATCAAAGGTAGCGCATCCTTCCTCGCCCTCACCAACCTTGTTGCCATCGCACATTGTTCAGAAAGTGCCCTCAACACCGCACGCAATGGCGAGTTGACGATTGGCAAAGACGAAATGGACCTGCTGCTCGAAGCGGTTGATGTTCTCAAAGTCCAGTTCGAAGAGATCGCAGAAGGCAACTTCGATCTTACGGCTGCCGACGCTGAACTGATCCGCAAACTCACCCTCCTTGGAGATGGCGGATCGCTCGATGATGATCAACCAAATGCACAAACACCTGCGGCATCAGCAACAGATGATACAACCGACGAGCCCGCAGCTCCTGCGTCCTATCCAGACGGGCGAACCGTCCGATCCATCACCCTCGATTCATCGAAGCTTGATCTGATCGAACATCTCGCGATTGATATCTCCGACACCATCACTCAAGCAACCGCGAAGATTGATGATCTCCATGATGAGAATGCCAAGTCGAGCACAGGCCGAAACCTGACTGAACTCTTCGAAGACATCGAGCGCACAGTCGATTTCTTTGATGTTGAAGAAGTCAACACGCTCGCCAAAGCATTGGCCGAATCACTCGATGGAATCGAATCGCTCTCCATCGAACACATCACCCAGCTCACCCCCCGCCTGCACGCATTGTGCATGCTCGTTGATATCCAAACCAAGGAGCTGATCAATCAGCAAGTCGTCAGCTGGGAAACAGACACATTCCTCGATCGCCTTTCAAAGGCTGCCGACGGAATCACCCTCACCGAAGGCGTACTCGAATCAGGATGCGACGCCATCAAAGCTATGAATGTCGACGGCATCCCATTCGGTGCAACAGAATCCGCTGAAGCTCAAATACAAAACGCTGAGCCTGATCAAAGCGTGCAGCCTGCACCAGCTTCAATGGCTGAAGCAAAGGCTCCACCAACCTCAAACGATTCTGCGGATATATCACCCGCCAAGAAGAAAATCGTTAACGCAATCGAACAGACTATTCGTGTCGAAGTCTCGCGCCTCGAATCACTCATGAACCTCGTTGGCGAGCTGGTGCTTCAGAAAAACCGGATCGGTGCCATGTCAGAAGATATTGGACGATCTGATGCCGAAGCTGATCTCATCGAGCAGATGGAAATCACCGCATCGACACTCGATCGTGTCACCGGCGATATCCAGGTCGCGGTCATGCGAACACGCATGCAGCCTCTCGATAAGCTCTTTGGCAAATATCCACGCTTGATCCGTGACCTTGCTTCAAAGACAGGCAAAAATATCGCGCTCGAAATCATCGGAGGCGATACCGAAGTTGATAAATCAATCATCGAAGAACTCGGTGATCCAATGGTCCATCTCCTTCGCAACAGTGCCGATCATGGGGTAGAAATGCCTGAAGATCGCAAGGCTGCGGGTAAAGATGCCCAGGGTGTTATTCAACTTATCGCCGGGCACGAAGGCAGTCATGTCAGTGTAAAGATCATCGATAATGGTAAAGGCTTGAGCCGCGAGGTTATTGGGAATAAGGCAGTCGCCAACGGACTCGTCTCGCAAGAGCAACTCGCATCACTCTCCAATGAAGAGGTCTTCCGATTCATCCTCGAAGCCGGGTTCTCGACCGCCGAGCAAGTCTCGGATCTCTCAGGGCGAGGCGTGGGCATGGATGTGGTGAGAACAAACATCGAAAGCAAGCTCAAAGGCAGCATCTCGATTGATTCCATCGAAGGCGTGGGCACCACTATCAGCATCAATATCCCGCTGACGGTTGCCATTATGCCCGCGATGATGGTCGCCGTTGCCGACGAGGTCTTTGCCATTCCATTGACCAATATCACCGAGATCGTTCATCCCACACCCGACATGATCTCAGAACTCGGCGACGAACCCGTTATCCACCTCCGTGGTCAGGTCTATCCACTAATCAGCTCGCAAGACATCTTTGATGTTCCAGAAGCAAACAGAGGTGATGAAGACTTCGTGGTCGTCATCGGATTCAATCAAAAAATCATCGGACTACGCGTCTCACGCGTAATCGGTCAGCAAGAAATCGTCATCAAACCACTCGACGGCGTCCAACGCGAAGGGCCCATCTCGGGCGCAACCGTTCGCAACGACGGCGGCGTCAGTTTGATCATGGATATCGCCGAGCTCATGAGAGTATCAAGAAACCAACGCAACACCGTGTGCGGAGCACACTAACCAATCACCAGAACACCAGCCCCAGCAAACCAGTACACCGTCATCAAGGAGCAATCAGATGGACGCCAGTTATATCACCCCATTCATGACATCAATCCAGAATGTCTTCAGTACCATGTTCCAGCTCCCCGTAGAAATCGGCGAGCCTCGGATCAAATCAGACTCCAAAACCACCCATGATGTCTCAGGCATCATCGGTGTCTCTGGCGAAATGACGGGCACCATCGTCCTCTCGATGCCAACATCGACAGCCGAATCGATTGTTGCTCTTTTCACCGGCATGGAAATGGATTCAGATTCTGATGACTTCGCCGACGCCATCGGCGAACTGATCAATATGATCTCAGGAAATGCCAAAGCAGAGTTCCAACGCAAGTCGGTCTCGATCTCATGCCCATCTGTCGTCATCGGTGCAGGACACCGTGTCGCGTCAGGCTCAGGGATTCCATGTGTAGTCATCCCATGTAACACAGACTGCGGCGAGGTTGTCCTCGAAGTCGCACTCCGCGAAACAGTCGAAGCAGCAAGCACCACATCCACCGCCGCCTAACACACCCCATCAAAGAACATACCAAGGAGCATACCGATGCGAATCCTTTTGATCGACGACTCAAAGACAATGCGTAACATCCAAAAATCCGTACTCAAGCAGCTCGGATACACCGATCTCGAAGAAGCATGCGATGGGCAAGATGCCCTGAGCAAGATTGATTCATTCAAACCAGAGCTCTGCCTGGTCGACTGGAACATGCCCGTCATGGACGGCTTGACCTTCGTCAAGAAGTTCCGCGAGAGCGACAAGTCCACACCATTGATCATGGTGACCACCGAAGCTGAAAAGAGCCGAGTGATCGAAGCGATCAAGGCCGGTGTGAACAACTATGTTGTCAAGCCCTTCACCCCTGATCTCTTGAGCGAGCGAATCTCAGAAACACTCGCCAAGTGCAGCGCATAATCCAAGCATAAACAAAGCAAACGCCACTGATTCTCACGCAGCCATGGATATCCCATGGCTGCGTTCAATTCTGCCTCAGCTCAAACTTGAAACAAACCCCAAAACAACACATTCTTCCTACGGAACCGCATACCACCGATTGCGGTATATAGTAAGGTAGACCACGATCAATACGCCTCAACCAATGACAGAGGCGTTTTTACGCACAAAACCACAAAGCCCCCACTTCAACATGACCGATACCCAAGATCATCCAAATCATCATCATCATCATCGCTCGACCATCGCCCGAACAGGTGCCGCGATGGCTTTGCTCTTACTGATCTCAATCTCAGGGCCAGTCTTGTTCGATCAATCGCCACAAGCCCAGGTCAAGGCTGTTGGATTCCAAACAATCCCAAATGACCAACAAGATGACCGCGATGGAATCAACGAGTGCATCATCACACTCGCATCTGGCAGAACAATCACCGGCGAGTTGATCAAGCAGAACTCCCAAATCGTGATCATCTCGATCAAAGGTATCGAAACAACATTCCAACGCTCGAGCATCTCATCGGTCAGAGTTCTTGCCCCGGTCGCCGAACGATTCGCACAGATGCGAGCAACGATCGAAGACGATGATATCGACGCCCGCCTTTCGCTTGTCGAATGGCTCCGCAACCGCCGGGCATATGGCTTGGCGGTCAAAGAACTCGAATCGGTCCTGATCGAGGAACCCAACAATCCTCGCGCGAGGCTACTCTACACTTGGCTCAGCGCATACGACGAGATGGGAACGCCTACGAAGAACTCAAAGAAAAATACAAAGAAAAACAACACAAGAGCAACCAAAGAATCTCAGGCTACTCGCAGAGCAACAAAGTTAGACATCCCCCGGCTCACCCCAGAACAAATCAACCTCATCCGTGTCTACGAGATCGATCTCCGAAACCCTCCAAAGCTCAAAGTCCCCGATGCCACGCTCAAAGCATTGATGCTCTCCAAGCCCGATGCGTTCTCTCCAAACGAAGACGAACGAAACGAGATCTATTCACTCTCAGAAATCGAAAAACTGAAACTCCTCTTCACGCACAAAGCCCGCCATCTCTATGGCCAGGTTCAAATTCTCGAAAATCCCGCCTCTATGGAAATGTTCAAAACAAAGGTCCATGCCCAGCAAGGGTGGATCATCAACGCATGCGCAACCGCACGATGTCACGGCGGCCCAAACGCCGGACGGTTCCAGCTTATCAACACCAAAGCCAACTCCAATGAGACGGTGTACACCAACTTCAATATCCTCAACACCTTCAAACTCAATGATGGTTCGCCTTTGATCAACTATGAATCTCCTGAGCATTCCCCTTTGGTCCAAATGGGCATGGTCGCCAAAAATACGCTCACACCTCACCCTCAGATCCCCCGTGACTATCCAGGCAGAGGGTTCCGCCCGATCTTCAGATCCTCACGCGATCGCAAGTATCGCGATGCGATCGAATGGATTCGCTCTATGTACCAGCCGCGACCAGATTACGGCTTTTTAACCGAGACCCAACCAGAACCCAAACCCAACTCCACCAACCCAAACCATCCAGAACCTTGATTTCGCTCAAGAGATCCATCCTTTGAGATGCAAACGGGGATACATATATGCCCCTGAGTGTGCTAGGATGGGTTTCGAGTTTTCGTTCAGGACCCGCAATCGCGTTATTCCTGTCGAGTCCAATGAATGACAGACATACATGATGCGATACCCAACAGGATCAGGCTCAATGACCAACTCAATGACCAATACACCAACCACGATCTCCCGAACCATCGCTATCGCATCCGTTGCTTCATTGATCATGATCGCCGGGCTCACTGGCTGTTCAGAATCTGATGATACCAAGGCTGCGGTCAACGATGCCAACCGAACCTTTAGCTCGATCGCTGCGGGCGATTCGACTGCTTCGGTAACCTTTACCGAAGCCGCCTATAAAGAGATCGAAAACTCCGTCTCCAAATACGCCGGCAGCGAGAACAGCTACGCCGAAGCAGCAGCCATCTCGCTCTCATTGGCCAAACTCGGTCAAGCCTCAATGGCATCACAAGATGCTGCCAAAGCAGAGATCGCATCACTCCACAAAGGACGCATTGTCCGAGGGATCATCAACGAATGGTTGACAATGTCTGCGATCGCCCAAGCCGCCGGGCAGTTTGATCCTTCTGACGAGTTTGCGGAGATCAAAAATCTCATCACTATCCGCCAAGAAGATGCCACCAAATACACCGCCCAGCGCAACGAGATCGATTCAAGAATCGCAGACCTCGACGCCCAGATCGCAGACCTTCGGACCAAGTCGGCCGATGAACGCAATACCTCAGGCGGGCTCGAACTCCAGATGGCTCGCGTGAGTGCAACACGGGCAGCCGAGATTGTTGTTCGTGTGCGTGAGCATACCCTCCGAGCCGATGGCTATGCACTCGAAGCGGTCCGCATCGAGGGCGTAGTCGGGCAGCTCCGTCCAGGTGCCCGCGAGATCAGCCTCAATGTCGAAAAGGCCAAATCACAGATCGAGTTGCTCAAAGCATCAAAAATCGAACTGTTTGCTCGCCAAGCTGCCAATCAAGAAGATGCCCAGCAAGCCCAAGCCGCTGCGACGGCTGCAACCAAGCGAATCAAAAACGCCGTCGGCGACTTCACCCAACATCGCAACTCAGAAGTTGAATCTGCCAACGAAACCGCCATCTCGCTCGTCCGTGCTTCGATCGCTGCCCTCCGTGATGCCAACAAGGTAACAAAACAGGTCGCATCGCTTTCCAAATCATCCGCCCAGCAAACCCTCGCCGAGTGCTACGCTCGTCAGGCAGCTGGCTATGCAGAAGCAGCCATCCTCTATAACGGGCTTGCTGAAGCAGGTATCCCAGGCGACTGGGTAGCACTGGCACAAACCGCAGCCAACAACCAGGTCCAAACCAAGCAAGATGCTGACGAAGCATACCAAAGTGCAGCATCATCCCTACGCGGTGCCCGTGTAAAAGGTGCAGAAGCCGATCGGATCGAAGCCACCGCGGTTCGTCTCGATCAGCTCGGAGGCATTGAGCCAGAACCAGAATACGAAGAGACCTACGATGACGACACAGACGATATGGACTACGAAGACGAAGAGTTCGACGACGACGAACCCGTTGAAGATGAGCCAATCGAAGACCCAGACGGCTAAGTCTCCCGCAATAGGCAAATCCAACAATCCAAGAACACCAATCATATGAATCCGCTTCCAAAGCGGATTTTTTGTTCTTTTCATCCCTAACATATATCCATGAGCGACGCAGCCCCAACCAATGCGAGCGAGTTGGCAGGAATACCGATCATCCCTGCGGTTGACCAACACCATGTCAAACCAAATGCCCCGGTTATTGGCAAGGTACACGCAACCTACTTGTGTACAACTTCACGCAAGGCTGCCGGGTTCGTTCGCCACATTGAAATCGATGTCTCGGGCACCGCACTCGAAAACGCATGGCACGCGGGCCAATCCTTTGGTGTGATCCCGCCGGGAACCCAATCCAACGGCAACCCGCACAAGCTTCGGCTCTACTCTATCGCCGCCCCCACCGGCGGCGAGACCGGCGACGGCACCATCATCACCACCACCGTCAAACGCGTGGTCGATGAACACTGGGACACCCACAAGCTTCTCGAAGGGGTCTGCTCGAACTACCTCTGCGATCTCAATGTTGGCGACGAGGTCACACTCACCGGCCCGGTCGGAAAACGATTCCTCCTGCCAGAGAACCCCGCCGACCATGACTACATATTCATCGCAACAGGCACCGGGATCGCGCCGTTCCGAAGCATGATCATGGATCTGATCAAGCTGGGCATGCCCTCACGCACTGCATTGCTCATGGGTGTCCCTTACGAATCAGACCTGCTCTACGATCAAACACTCACAGGCTGGGCAAAGGAGTACGAACACTTCTCCTACCACACTGCGGTCTCACGCCACTTGACATCGAACCAAACAAAAAAACTCTATGTCCAAGATCGGTTGTCAGAAAACTTCGATCAGTTTGGACCCATGCTCGCTTCTGAGCGAACCTTACTCTATATCTGCGGCATCGCAGGTATGGAGCTTGGTGTCTTCCAGATCCTCGCCCGGCTGCTCGAACCCGAACAACTCGCTCAATATCTGCACCTGGACCCAGAAATCGCAAACGATATCGACAACTGGGAGCGCAGAATGATCCCCAAGAAGATCAAAAAGACCAAACGGGTGTTCCTTGAGGTCTACTGAGCCTCCAAGCTTCGTGTTCTGTGCGGCCAAATCGTGACGGGGCACCTTTTTGACGATAAACTCTTGCCGATTCTGAATGAGTACCCATTGCCAGTCCAATACCCAACAACAGGGAAACGAACCGTGATCCGATTCAACTCACCTCGACGCTCGACCATCGCCCAAGCCTTTGTGTGTGCTGCTGCACTCTTGGTCTGCACACCAATCGCAACCGCCCAGAGCAATGCCGATCTCCCGAGATCGACTATCAACGCGATCTCCATCGGATCGACACAACGCACGCAGATCAACGAGTTCGTCCAAGCCTGGACAGAACGCGCCCTGAGTGACAAAGCACAAGACACCAAACGAGCAATCGAAGCACTCACCAAGCCCTTAACCGGAGGCGGCGCATCGGTGGCCTTCCGTCAGAGCTATTCCATCTCCCTCACCCCTTTGCTTGACGAACTCAAGAACAAAGGCACGATCGGAGCGACGATCTCCTCGCTGAGAATCGCTGGCGATCTCGCCACTTCACCATCAGCAACGCGCGTACGAAATGCGATGAAGCACGAAGACCTTGGCGTCCAGCTCTTCGCGGTTTCGCGTGCAGGACAGATCTTCACCGCGACCATCACCTTTGGCCCAGCGATGACCGCCAACGACGCCAACGCCTTGATTAATGCAATCGATGAACTTGCCTCAGACGAATCAATCGACCCAGAACTCTTCCGTACATGTGTCCGGGCATTAAGTGCTGCGACCATGCTTTCGAGCAAGGATATGGGCAACGAACGCTCGCACGCAATCATCGCACTCTCGCAGGCTATCGGCTCACGACTCCGCGGGCTCAATGTCTCCGATGATCCGAGCTATGCCCAAGGCATCGCCCTTGAAGCAGCGGGTGCGATGACCGCATCGATCGCGGACATCAGCTCGAGCACAACCTCTGAAGCCGCCAAAGAAGCGGTCGGTTTGAGTGGCGATATTATCTCGATCACTCTCCGTAGGTTGCTCGGAAAAACGCTCAACCCTGTCGACAGCAGAGACCTTGCGGTTCGCTCGGTACAAGCTGGCGAAAACCTGCTCTATTTTGCACTCAAGAAAGATGCAGAACTCAACGGCTCAGGGCTTGGCACCATCAACCCAACCGAGTTTGCTGCCCAGCTTACCCAAGGCGACGATCGCAAGTTCCGCAACGGAGCATCGAGCCTGTTTGGCGATGGCTCGAAGCTTTGCCGACGCTTCAAGTTTGAAAATGGGCGATTCGTCCGCTGATCTGAGAAGCACAAAGCAAGCAATCGCTGATATACCAGAACTTTCACCCGCCGCGGGCACACAACCAGTGCCCGCGGCGGTATTGTGTAGCTATGTTGCGGATGCTTGTACCAGTCTTTTTATTGCTCACCCTCATCGGGATCTCGGTCCTCTCCGATCGCCCCGCCCCGCGCGCCGATCTGGTGTTTATCAACTCCTCCGAGGTCAACACCCTCGATCCCCAACGGATGAGCTGGATGCACGATCTGCGCACCGCCCGATTGCTCTATCAAGGGCTCGTTCAGAATGATGTACTCGCCGACGACTTCGCCATTATCCCGGCGGTTGCCCAATCTTGGGATGTTTCAGCCGACGGCACAACCTATACCTTTCATCTTCGCGATGATGCCAAATGGTCCAACGGCGAGCCGGTCACCGCAGAAGATTTTCGATATTCGTGGCGCCGGGCCATGCTCCCGGATCTGGTCTCCGACTATGTCAATATGTTTATGAACATCCAAGGCGCGGCTGCCTTTTATGAGTGGCGACAAGAACAACTGAGTGCCTTCCCCGACCGCGAGTTTAACTCGCCAGCCGATCGTCAACGCGGGGCGTACGAGCTTTGGGACCAGACCAAAGCCAAGTTTGATCAACTCGTCGCGATGCACGCACCAGACCCGCACACGCTTGTCATCACCCTCGAACGCCCGGTGCCCTACTTCTTAGAACTCTGTGCCTTTGCGGTGTTCTCGCCGGTGTATGAGCCTTTGGTTTGGCAATACGAACGCCCCAACCCGACCACCGCTCGGCTTATCCGCAAGCCCGGTTGGACCAAGCCCAATGTCCTTATATCCAACGGCCCATTCAAACTCACCCAATGGCGCATGAAACGCGATATGCGTATGGAGAAGAATGAATACTTCTGGAACAAGGACGCCATCGCGATCAACTCGATCTTGATGCCTTCGATTACCGATCCCAACGCGGGGGTGTTGGCGTATCAGACTGGTGCGCTCGATTGGGTTGCAGATGTCACCGCGCCCTATCGTGGCGATATGGTCGCCCAGAAGCTCGAGTTCCTTGAAGAACACGCAGAAGAAGTCCAACGCTATCGCGCCCAAGGGCTCGATCAGTTCACGATCGATCGCCTGCTCCCCCCAGACCCACGCGCCCATACCCATGCGGTGTCCTCGTTCGGGACTTATTTTTATAACTTCAACTGCAAACCCAAGCTGCCCGATGGGCAGATCAATCCGTTTGCCGATGCTCGGGTTCGCCGAGCGTTTGCGATGTGTGTCGATAAACGATCGGTGGCTGACGATGTTCGTAGGCTCGGCGAACCCACCGCATCCACACTCATCCCGCCGGGCTCGATCGGTGGCTATACATCGCCAACGGGGTTACCAAACATCGGCGATGCCAAGAATCAAGCCGAGCGTGATGCGATTATCAAGCAAGCACGCGAACTGCTCATAGCAGCGGACTTCCCCGATGACTTTATCGTCGAGATGGCGTTCAATAAAGACTCTGGGCATGATCTGATCGCCCAGGCAATCGCAAAGAGCTGGCAAAAACACCTGGGCGTAAAAACCAAGCTCGAACAGAACGAAATCAAAATCTTCCGCGAAGATCTCAAAAATAAAGACTACATGACCGCCCGTGCAGGGTGGTTTGGCGATTATGGCGACCCGACTACCTTCCTGAACATCAACTACTCAACCGACGGCAACAACGACCGGGCCTACAACAACCCCGTCTATGACGGGCTGCTCGACCAAGCCGCCCGTGAGCTTGATCCGAGCAAACGCATGAAGCTGCTCCATGAAGCCGAGCGGATTCTTGTTGAGGACGACCTGCCTTTGATTCCGATTTTTCACTACGCGACCATCTATATGTTCGATCCGCACAAAGTCACCGGGCTTTCGACGCATCCACGCACGAAACAAAACGCGTTCTTGATCGACATCATGACCGATGATATCGGCCCAAACAAGCCCAAGCCCATGCGTCATGCGGTCACTGGTGCGACCACGAACGGGGGGACATCGCCATGATGACCTTGATCCTTCGTCGGCTATTGGCTTTGCCTCTCATTCTGATCGTGATCTACACCATCACCCTCACCCTCGCATGGGCGGTGCCGGGCAACCCGCTTGAGAATCCTGAAAAACGCCCCAAGCCAGAAGTCATCGAGCAGATGAACAAGCAGTACAACCTTGATTCGTTCCCTAGGTTCTATATCTCTTATTTAAAAAGCGCAACAGGCGTGAGTTATGCGAGCGATTGGCTCTCGGGGCAGATCAAACGCGAGCGAGAAATGGCGATTACAGAGGGCATCCCTGTGCCGCCCCGCCCGATCTTTGACTTTGGGCCTTCGCTCAAATATGACGACCAGACAGTGAATGAGATTATCCGCGACACGCTCCCGGTCTCGGTCACGCTCGGCGCATCAGCCATCCTCATCGCCCTGTTTATTGGGGTCGGTGCGGGAGTTATTGGTGCGGTCAAGCCCAACTCGTTTGCGGATCTTTCGACCCTCGCGATTTCGATGATTGGGATCTCGCTGCCGAGCTTTGTGATCGGGACAGCCATGCTCTTGACCTTCTCGCTTTGGCTCGGGTGGTTCCCCATTGCGCAATGGGGAACGCCCAAAAGCATCATTCTGCCGGCTTTCACGCTCTCGCTGCCGTTCGCTGCCTATATTGCTCGGCTCACCCGCATGGGCATGATCGATGCCCTTGGCGCCGATTACATCCGCACCGCCAGAGCGAAGGGCGCATCCGAGTTCTCGGTTCTGCTTAAGCATGCACTCAAAAATGCGTTCTTGCCTGTGCTCAGTTTCCTCGGCCCAGCGACCGCGATGGCGATGACCGGATCATTCGTCATCGAACGGGTCTTTACTGTCCCGGGGATGGGCGAACACTTCGTTAATGCGGTACAGAACAAAGACCTCTTTCTGATCATCGGCGTGGTCCTGGTCTTCGCAACCATGCTCATCATGTTCAATCTGATTGTTGATGTGCTTTACAAATGGATCGATCCACGAATCGAGTAGCAAACCCGTTGCTTATCCCAGCACACAATCC
This sequence comes from Planctomycetota bacterium, assembly GCA_024280755.1. Taxonomy (GTDB): domain Bacteria; phylum Planctomycetota; class Phycisphaerae; order Phycisphaerales; family UBA1924; genus UBA1924. The sequence continues at coordinate 3,661 of JAJRPN010000027.1, read as the reverse complement.
ATCACCACAAGCTGGAAGAACAAGAACTGATCGAAGATATCAATCGCCCCGTTCCCCGTGAGATCAGCAGCGATGTCTTGAGCAACATATGCCTGAATAAACATCAGCAGATCGCCCGCATTGGTCGTGCCATCATCATTAAAGTCGCCAAGGCAATGTTCGGTAGGCATCCACATAACCACACGAATGCCAGGTGTTGAGGTTCCTGAGGAGAGCATATGAACAGGTTCATATTGCTCGATTCCCAAATCAAAGAGCATGAACGCATCCCACCCCGGAGTGCCTTCGATCGCGACCTCTCGCATCGTGTATGTTCCACCTTCGGGCACCGCGACATAGACCCAAGGCGAGATGTAGTCATCGGCATTGCCCGCGTTCGTGCCGCCGTCGCTTGGCGGCCCATCGGGGTTATTTTCAAAACCGCTGGCATGAAATGACAACATACTCGTCGCGACGAGTATGCACCAATGCTGTAAACAAATCTTCTCAACCATAACCGACCTCCACCTCACAGAAAAAGACCGGCGTATGGTAAGGCATCTTGAGTTCAGATCAGAAAAAAGCCCGATAATGCGGGCATAATGGGCTGATCACCCTACGCAAGCCACCCTGATTAAGGGGGGCGGGCTAAAACAGCCCTAGAATGCCTAAAAAGTACATCGACCCGTTATAGAGGGCGTGAAGGACGATTGCGAAAAAGAGATATTTGGCTCCGATTTCGGCTCGTGCAAACCGCCCGGTCCGCATCACCTGCTGCCAAATCTTCACCAACCCGAGCGTGGCGATGGCGGTGGTTGTGGTGTGAAGCCCCACGCATATCGTCCATCGCCAGAGAACAATAAACGGCCCTGGATCTTCAATGTACACCTTCAGATACAACATATTCTCAACCGATGCAAACACCAAGCCCGAGAACGCACCGATGATCATCAGCTGCTTTGGCGAACGAAACAGATATGGTTTCTGTTCAACACCCCAGAGCAACAGCGATGTCTTCATCACCTCTTCAACCACCGGCGCAAAGATCACCACCGCAAAGAACTGGATCTGCCCGGTCATTCCAAAGGCTGTCGAACTGCTCATAAACGCACCAACGACGGCGAATAGCCCAGAACACGCTGCCAAGATTCCTGTAGAAACCCAGCTCTCCATCGCACCTGTTGCAGCGAGCTGCTCGCCGAGGAACTTCTCATAGGTCAGCGCGTTCTCAGGAACCTCCCCACCGAGTTCCTCGCAATAGGTTGGCTCGTCGAACACGCTCCGCTCAGCCTCGGCTGCGAAAGACTCTCCAAGGTGATCATCGTCAATATTGGCGTGTGCTTGCGTTTGTGTTTGGTCTTTCTTGGCATCAAGGTTGCCGGTCATCGCTGCCATCGTGGGTTCGGCATGAACAGAGTGATCGCGCCCGCCGAGCTTCCATTTTTTACCCTTGTTGTTCGCACCTTTGCGTGCCATCAGCTTGCCGATGTTGCTGGTGCTACCCTGCGGTAAGCGGTGCCCGATGCAATAATCGCGACCATCGCGCTGCCCTTCTTCATCGATGACGACCCGCCGACATCTGCCGAAACAAAGCGGACATTGCATACCGCGTCGTATCCATGCGCCTGGGCATCGGCGACGAGCCGAAGGACCGCTTCGCGTCTTGAGCGATCCATCAGCGAGAGATATGCCCGGAGTTCGCCGCCGATGACTTTCTTGAGCTTGGTCACAAAGCTCTTAAAATAGTCTGTCGCGATCACACACTCGCCGATGACCATCTCGCTGCCTTGCGTTGGATCTGCATAGGGATGGCTCGATAAGGTCGAGACCAGCACGCCTTTGCATTCGATCTCGCGTGCGTTGAGCCGTTTGAAATGTTTGCGCTCGGTATAGCCACCGATTCCAAACCCGAGTCCGAGCAGGATCACAACGCCCCCGATCTGAATACCAAACATGATCAGATCGCCCATCTCAGGCTCCCGTCATTTCAGTCATCGCTGGCGATTCGACAGCTGCAAGTTTCACCGCTGTGCCATAGGCATACAGCTCGGCTGCCCCACTCGTCACTGCACTGGTTGTGAATCGTACATTCACAACCGCATCCGCACCGAGTTCGTTACCTTGCGCAATCATCCGCTCGACGCTTTGCCTGCGCGACTCAACGAGCAGTTGGGTGTAGCCCTTAAGTTCGCCCCCGACCATGTTCTTGAACCCGGCGGCGATATCGCGCCCGACATTCTTCGAACGGACCGTATTACCCTGCACCAAACCCAAAATCGCAGTGATCTCGCGTCCTGGAATCGTCTCTGTATTCACTACAATCATTCAACTTGCCTTTCGGTTTTCTATCCTCTGCATTCATTTCACAAGCGTGAAACTTGCTCCCGGCATCACATCGCACGCAACAAAGTCTGCATCGGCAAACTGCTTGGCATCTTGACCCGGCGCGGTCAATGTCAACACAATGGGTGCCCCGGCATCCATCACGAGCACATTGGCGATCGGATCAATCGCCACGACCGTGCCCATCACACGCCGGGGTGTTCCAAAGCATGGATCGATCCGCCGACCGCCAGCCTGAGGCTGATCGACCCGACGCGCCTTGGCAAAGATCCGCCCCATGACCATTTGGCCAAGGTGTGAACGGAGCATTTCGAGATCATCACTGGTCTCGAATGCGGTCTTATAGCTGTTATTGGGAAAACTCATCACGACTTGCGCCGGGGTGCTCGCGGTTGCATCGCGCACCTCAAGAATGGTGCCTCGGGCGAGTGTGGGATCGATCTTGGTGGTTGGTTCTGGGTGAATCATGCCTGCATTGTAAGAAGGCAATAGGGAATGGGCAATAGGCAATAGGGAGAGAAGCAGGAAAGAAAGATGAAGCTCGGGGCACTCAGAAACCAGAAGAGGAGGACACCCCGAAAAGGTCATTGCCAATATTACTTGCTCATCTGCAAGAAGTTTGCGAGCATGGCTGTGCCGGCGGGGGTCATGAAGCTCTCTGGATGGAACTGAACGCCCTCAAGGGGTGCCTTGGACGCATCAGCCCAGACCCGGCGAAGCCCCATGACCACCTCGACCTGCTCGCCATCAACCTCGTCATAGCACGAAGCAGAGACCTCCCACCCGTCCTGATCAATCTCAAGATCGGGCACAGTGTTTCGTCGAACCACCAGCGAGTGATACCGGGCGACAGTCGTTGGTGTCTCGACACCTGCGAACAACCCTTGCCCGTCGTGCATGATTTCGGAAGTTTTGCCGTGCATGAGGATTTGATGGCGTTCGACGACCATGCCATTACTGTCGGCCATGCACTGATGCCCCAGGCACACGCCCAAGACAGGAACGCACCCCGCGAAATGTTCGATCATCTCGCTCGATATCCCCGCCTCTTTGGGTGTGCAAGGCCCAGGCGAGATAATCACATGGGTCGGGCCTTTACCATCATCGAGTGCGTCCGCTTCGCTGGTAGTAATTTCATCATGGCGAACGACTAATAGATCGCTCCCCGGTTCGAGGGATGGGTCGATCTCGCCAAGTCTTTGGACGAGGTTCCAGGTGAAGGAGTCGTAGTTGTCGATGAGCAGAATCATGGATCAGTATAGGGAATCGATATCCGTAGTGTTTCTTGCTTGGACGAGAGAAAAGCCGTCAATCGAAAATAGATTGACGGCTCTGTATT
>JAJRPN010000026.1 GCA_024280755.1 Planctomycetota bacterium | reverse complement strand
CGGATTACCCGGGTAGTGAATCACCCACCAGAGGCCTGCTCCGCTACGCTCCGCAGGCCTCTGGTGGGACAAAGGAACGCTACTGCCCTAACATAGGGAGTGGTACAGAATATGGGGGCAGGTCAATGCAATCACAGATATCTGCTAATAAGAGAGCTGTATACCCCTTCGCTAATCCGCCCTGAGGCATAATGAACTCAACAGGATTGCTCAGTCGGGCCGTTAAGTCTCCTTCTGCACCAGAGTTAGGTGCTATTTGAGCGGCAAATGTTGCCAATCGAGTCGACCCGTCACCAATCCCCATTCCGATAGCGGTTTGCAACCCAGAAACAGTAATAACTCGCCGATCTTCGTCTTCACTAACAAACCCTTCTTCGAGCACATAGCACGGTATTTCAAGCATGCCAATGCGAGCGTGTCCAAATGGATGAAATCTGGTCATTCGTCGGCTGCAAAGACAAAGCGATCAAAGCCGGTGCAGCCGGACACGGTTCGGTATGGACTTGGGTAGCGATCGACGCTGATACCAAGATGGTCGTTTCGTATCTCATGGGTGAGCGTGATGCGGACACCGCTCAGGCATTCGTGTCCGATCTCCGCGATCGGGTTGATTCACGCATCCAACTCACTAGCGATGGGTTCAGAGCGTATCGAAACGCTGTATCTAAAGCGTTTGGTGGGCATGTGGACTATGCTATGCTCATCAAAGAGTACGGGTGGGACGGCTCGCCTGACACACGCTACAGCCAACCTGCTTGTATCGGCACCCACAAGCATTCAATCTGTGGCAACCCTGACATAGATCATGTCAGCACCAGCTTGATCGAACGGCAAAACCTGACACTCCGCATGGGGTCGCGTCGGTTTACTCGCCTCACCAACGCATTCTCAAAAAAGGTTGAGAACCACGCTCATGCAATCGCTCTGCACTATTTCTACTACAACTTCTGTCGCAAGCACCAAACAATCAAAACCACGCCAGCCGTAGCAATGGGCGTTGCAGACCGCCAAATGACGATTCTTGACCTTGTGAAGCTCATCGAAGTTGAAGAATCTCGCCTTGGTCGGCGGATCACTGATTATCTTCCAGCCGTCGGTTCAAAGTGAACCACTACCCATTTTTGACATTTTTGACATTTTTGACACTTTACACATTGGCTCCATATTCAAATTAAGACATAATGAGAATTGACCAGCTAGGGCGATGAACGGATGATTGAGGGTTCATCCGTTCGCTCTGGCTGGTTCTAATTGAGGCATTCACAAATCCCTTTCTCTCACCTAGACTCTCATCATGAATCATCCATCTTTTATCGTGTGCTCTGCATTGGTCTGCTCAACGCTTCTGGTTGTCCCTGGTTGTTCAGACTCGAACTCGAACACAAGCACGCCGACACCGGAGTTTGAAGCAGACACGAGCTACCTTGATGATCTGGCAGAAGACCAAGGCATCGAGGCCCCTCCGGCTCAAGAAGAACAACCCGAGCCAGAGATCGAAGAATCCGAGCCAGACCCTGAACCAGAAAAACTCTATCTCGACGAGAAACGAGAATGGACCGCCGAGCAAGGATCGAAATCCATCTATGGGCGTGCCCGTGACAAAGCGGTGAATATTGGTTCGCAGATGCAGAACTCGACCGTTCCCGAAAACGGGCTTGCGATCACCTACAGCGACGAGGAATATGCACAGGCTGCGGGCTTTGCCTGGGACATGCCCGAAGATTGGCGCATGGCGGTGCCGAGCCGAAGCCGGTTTGCCGAGATGTATATCCAGAATCCGCTGGGCAACGCATCGATCGCGTTCACCAAAGAAACCAGCTCGCCGATGCAGTTGCGGCGGTTGCTCGAATCGGTGATCACCGATACATTCTCAGGGCGCACCAAAGCGAAGATCACCACAAAGACCGTCATGGATTATCAGGTCACCATCCTCGATCTCTCGGGCACCTATGTCGATCCAAACGCCAAAAGCTCAAGCAACGGCGCCCCCTTCTACGCGATCCACGCAGTGATAATCGAACTCCCTACTACCAAAGTCTTGATTAAGCTCTGGGGGCCTCAGGATACGGTTGAGCAAAATATTGGTAAGTTTGATGCGATGATCGAAGAGATGTACGAACGCTGATCTACACTGTGTCTGACCATCAACTTCTCGCCCTTTCTCGAAGGTGTAGAAATGCCAAAGACATGTCCCATCTGCGATCATGATTCGCTCCCAATAGGCCCGATCGTACACGAAAACCCGACCAAAGTTGCAGGTGTCCCAATTGATCTGAGCGACTCAACATTCACCATGATGCGATGTTCACATTGCGCCTTGCAGTTTAAAGACCCGCTAATTTCGATGGATCTGCTCGTCGAATGCTATTCAAAGTCATCGACTGACCAATGGGAACACTCCCCATCTCCACGCAAGCGTCGATTCGATGACCTTGCCAAATGTATCACTACCAATGCTTCTGGAAAACGCATTCTTGATGTTGGATGTTCCAACGGCGCACTTCTTGATTATCTCACATCATCCTCTTCATCGAATGACCAATGGGAATGCTTTGGGCTTGAACCAAGTGAAGCAGCAGCAGCGACGGCTACTGAGCGTAGAGTAACTATCTTGGGCGCTCTCTTTGATGATCTTGACACAAACAATCCTGAGCATCGGTTTGATGTCATCATTGCGATCGATGTTCTCGAACATCTTGTCGACCCCAACGCTTTTATGAAGCAAGCTGCCAACCATCTATCACCAAACGGTATTTTTATCGCTCTCACAGGCGACACGGATGCATGGGGATGGAGACTTCAAAAACAACGCTATTGGTACTGCAACTTGCCTGAACATCTTGTTTTCTACAGCAGACCAACAATCGAGTTCCTTGCCCAACAGCTTGACCTCGATCTCATTGGATATACAAAAATGAGTCATACACGGTCAAAGATTTCTCGCACCGTACGCGACTATGTTCGGAATACTATTTGGGGTTTGAGTTGGCGTGCGAAGGGGTTTGGTATCCCACCACTACGAAAAATGCTCGATTCAAACACGCCACCAGGATGGCTTCCCAATAAAGACCACATGCTCTTCGTGCTCAAAGCGACTAAATAAACTTATGGGCGAAGCGCAGCGGTTTCATCAGGGAACGCTTCGTGCAAGCTGATCCCTGCCAACTGATTTGTGTCGATCTTCGCACCGCTTGCTCGGCCATTGCACAACTGTGTTGCGTAGTAGGCGACGCGTCCGATCTGATGTTTGATCGGGCGTTTGCGGAGCCTGGGATATCGCGTGTCGAGCATTTCTCGCTCTTCTCGATACACATCGCCCCACGACTGCCCTTTGGCGTCTTCATGAATGCGATGGATGCCGATGTATCTTTTGATACGAACACACTTGGTCGCGGGGATCAATCGATACCACAAGTCTGTATCCATCGTGCATTGCAACGCTCGATCGACGCCGCCAACCTGGTTGAACAACTCCCGTCGGTAGTATGTGCTCGGCTGATGCGTCCGCAGATATCCGTGCTGCACCCACCACTTCGATGGCCCAGCTCGGCGATCGCAACAGAGAATGTTTGACTCCGCATCGATCACCACCGTGTTGCCTTCGATCAAACCAAGCTCATCATCCGCTGCAAATCGTTCGCGGACCGCATAGATCGCGCCGGGGAGGATTCCATCATCAGAGTTAATCCAGTTGATGACATCGCCCGTGACACGAGAAAACCCGTCGGCGATCGCATGAGACTGACCGCCGTCGGGTTTGGATTGCCAGTGATCAATTTCCGAAGCATACTTCTCGATGATCTCGACTGATCCGTCGGTCGAGCCGCCGTCGAGGACGATGAACTCGTGGATCTGATCGCGTTGATCGAGAATGCTCGTAATGGCCTCCTCCAAGAACTGTGCTTGGTTGAAGCTGGGCATCACTATGGAAACGGTAGGCTTGGGCATTAGTGAACTGTCTTCGGTGGCCCGGCTCGCCGAGCCGGGCCACCAAGAATCTTCTCTTAGCTCACGCCGAGGAGATCGATCTCGAAGATCAGGTCAGCCTTTGGTGGGATTGCTCCGCCAGCGCCGGCTTCGCCGTAGGCTTTCATGTACGGGATGGTGAGCTTGCGCTTGCCGCCGACCTTCATGCCCGGGATACCTTCTTGCCAGCCCTGGATCAGGTTGCCAAGCGGGAAGTTGATCGAGTCGCCGCCGTGGGATGAATCAAAGACGGTGCCGTCCATAAGTTCGCCCTTGTAGTGAACATTGACGGTCGCGCCTGGCTGGCATTCGTCGCCTTCGCCAACAGCGAGGTCTTCGATGATGATTTCTGTGATTGGTTCGCTCATGATGAGTTCCTTTCGGTGGTGATTTAAAGTGGTTTCTATGGTAGACCTGAGATCAAGAATATTCCGATATCTTGAACGAGCCGCGACCGTAAGGGAGCGGTCTTTTCTTGTTTGAACTCCAAAGACCGCTCCCTTACGGTCGCGGCTCGTTACAGATCGAAATAGTCGTTGACATACTCGGGGATTGACTCAGCTTTGGTCAGTTTCACCACATCCAAGAGCCTCATGAGGTCTCGTTGGTTCTTTTCTGCGATCGCCGCCACATCAAGCTCGGCGTCATCGAGCGATCGTACGAACCTGTACCGCCCTCGCCCGCCTTCTGAGCGGATACTGGTCAACTCGATCGCTCCAAGCTGGGCAAGCCGGATCAGGCAATAGTCCATGATGCCCCCGCCCATGCCATGAGCGTGCCCTTTGCCCACGACCATCAAACGCATGTCGTCATCATCAAAGTCATCCTCGGCATACCGTGCTTCGATCGCGCTCATGACCGACATCAACAGATCCGCACTCGGGTTCTGCCAGCGGATGAACTCTTGCTGGATCGCCAGATCATCTTGGCAATAGAGCATCTCGCAGATGGAATCCTTGCCGTCACGGCCGGCTCGCCCGACCTCTTGGTGATACGCCTCGATCGATGCCGGGATCTGTCCATGCACGATGTATCGCAAGTCGGGCTTATCGACCCCCATCCCGAATGCGTTGGTCGCCAGCAGAATCAATCCATCATCAGGACCGGCTTCGATGAATCGGTGATAGACCCGCGTGCGTTCTTTGGGATGCAATCGCCCGTGATAGATTTCTATCTCTCGCCCGGGCAAAGCTTCTTGCAGCCGATCGGCCATCTGCTCGAGGTTCTTGATCAGCGTGAAGTACACGATCCCCGTTGCATTGGTCTTGCTCGCAATCGCCTTGATATGTTCGATCTTCTCGCCATCGTCCCAGACAATGCTCGAACTGAGTTTCAGGTTCGGGCGATCAACCGGGGCTGCAAACAAAGGCATTTCTTCGATATCCAGATTCAAAACCGTACGGATATCTTCACGCACAGGCTTGGTCGCCGTCGCGGTCAGTGCGATCGTGATCGGATCACCAAGCTGCTTGCGAAACTCGCCGATCTTCTGATACGCCGGGCGCAGATCATGCCCCCACTTGGTCACGCAGTGGCACTCATCGATCGCCAAGATGTTCACTCCGCCGGGGACTTGATCGAGTGCTTCTCGGAAATCTGGTTTCTCCATCCGCTCAGGTGTCGCATAGAAAAGTTCATAGTCGCCGGCTGCGAGCTTCTTGTATCGCTTGAGCCGCTCTTGCTTGCGGACGGTCGAGTTGACATACGACGCCTTGACCCCCTTCTTGCGAAGGGCTGCGACCTGATCTTCCATCAACGCAATCAAAGGCGAGAACACCAACCCCACACCCTCGCCACCAGATTCCTCCCGCATCGCAATCGCAGGAAGCTGGAAGCACAATGATTTCCCCGAGCCGGTGGGCATGACAACGAGGGCATCGCCGCCATCCATCACGCGATCAATGATCTGCTGCTGAAGCGGGCGGAGTGATTGCAGCCCGAATCGGGACTGGAGAATGGCTTGGAGGTCTGTTTCAATCATGGGAGGGGTGATTATTGCCGCCAAAGTCGAGCAATTTGCTTGTACCCAAATATTCAATCTTTCTCCTCCCCCGGGCTTCTGGGGGAGGTGGATGCGAAGCAGACGGAGGGGGTTTTCTTAAAGAAGGCAATAGGCAATGGGGAAGAAAAGAGGAGACCCCCTCCGCCTCACTGCGCTCGGCACCTCCCCCGGAGGCCCGGGGGAGGAGAAAAAAGTGTTCGAGAATTGAGATCGAGCCGTCAGACACGACCTAGGCTTTGTCTGTTCTTGGTGCCCGGGGATTCGTTTCCATCTGGGTGAAAAGGGAAGTGCGGTGAAAAGCCGCCGCGGACGCGCCGCCGTAATGGGTTGTGATGTCTGCTCTGTGCGACCACTTGATCAGTGAGTCGCAAGCCACTGATAGACTCCTTTGAGTCTTCGGGAAGGCCGAGCGGATTGAACCCAGAGCCGGAAGACCTGCCTCGAACATGTATGTCGGCCCTCGCGATTGGGGTTGGTGGACTTGTTCGCCCTCCTTCCCAAGCGAACCCTCCCCACCACCTCTTTGAACCCGCGATGCTGATGATTTGTTCATCATGGGGAGTCTGTGTGCAAACACAGGATTCACGATGCCGCGAAAGCATCGGAAAGAGAGAAGCACATGCGTGCAATCATCACATCGTCAGCGATCGCTGTCACCACATCCCTTGCCCTCGCCAACCCATACGCATCGAGCGTGTTGTCCTACGACGCGGGATCAAACTCGGCGATCGGTTACAACGACGCGAGCGCCGCTCTTGGTGCTGCCGAACGCTTCACGGGCGAAGGCGTCTTCCCCGGCGGCGTCACCCCATTCAACCCGGCCTTTGGCACCGATGAACTTGTTTCGATCGGTTCCGGCGGGCACCTTGATCTTCGGTTCGATACCGCGATCACCAACGACGCATCACACGCCTATGGCATCGACCTGATCGTCTTCTCGAACGCAGGGTTCAGCGATACCTCATGGTTCGACGCCGATCCGACCAACGATGGCACCGGGGTCATCGGGTCCAACCCGTTCGTCTTTGGTGCTGGCGGCGAAGCAACCATCCAGGTATCCAACGACGGCACCAACTGGTTCACCGCTGCGATCACCACGCTCGATTTGTTCCCGACACTTGGTTACTCCGATTTCGATCTCCCAACGCCGGGCAGCATCGGCTCGATCGAATCGAACTTCACCCAAGCGATGGACCCATCGCTCATGCTCTCCGATCTGGCGAATCTCTCCTTCTCACAGATCATCGATCTTTACAACGGCTCGGGCGGCGGCGTTGGAATCGATATCTCTTCGACCGGACTCAGCTCGGCCAACTATGTCCGCTTCCTCAACGAATCGGGCGAAGCCTTTGAAATTGATGCGGTTGCGGTGGTTCCTGCACCGGGCGCACTTGTGCTCTTGAGCATCGGCTCTTTGGCTGCGACACGCAGACGCCGAGCATAAGAACTTTCATTCCCGTTCCCATCCCTCAGGGAGCGGAGAGAGATCGCAGTTTGCTCGGGGAAACCCGGGCAGATTGTTTCAACCATTGATTGGAACCACGAATGATCAACCAACTTCACCTGCTCGCTCTTATACTCACATGTTCGAGTTTGTGCGCACAGAGCACGCCATTCCCATCGGCAAATCAAAAGCAGCCAGAGGTTATTGACGCCCCATCGATCTGGTCACACTTCGGCGGCAACACCCGCCGACAAAGCACCGCTCATCTATCGTCCACCATTCCAACGCTCACATCACCAACATGGATCGCATCGGGCGATGGAACAACAACCTATATTCCCATCGCCCAAACCGGGCTTATTGTCGATCGCCAGCAGGTCTACACACTCGCAACCAACCCGGCTCAGCCTGGATCGAGCTTTGCCGTTGCATACGATCGAATCACAGGCAGCTTCAACTGGGCGACACCTATCCCATCGCCGCTGCTCGATTCATGGTCGACGCCTGCGATTGATATCCAGCACCAACAGCTCATCATCGCTATTGGCAACCAACTCATCGCGATAGATGCTGCAACCGGCACACAAAACTGGTCCACCTTGATCAACGGCATCGTCGTCAACGCATCGCCCGTGATTACTTCCGATCTCGGACACAACGATCGCGCGTTCATCACCAACTACTCCCTGGGCGGCGGCAGCGCCTCAAAGCTCACCTGCATCAATACCGATCCATTCCATGCAACCAACAACCCGTTCCAACCCGGCGAAATCGTGTGGCAGGCATCACTCATCGGCGATAGCTCAGGTAACACCCCGGCCTATACCAACGGCACCGTCTTCCTCGCGACCGCATCAGGGTCGGGTTCACAGGCCGGTTTGATCCATGCCTTCGATGCCACGGCGATGACCGCTCCATCACCACTGTGGACATTCTCCAACACCATCAACGCCGGTTTTTTCTCCGGCGTCTCGATCGCCAAAGGACATGTCTACGCCTCGTCGTATAGCTTCTCAGGGCTTCAGTTCAACTCCAATACCGTCAAGGTGAACACATACACCGGGCAACTTGCGTGGTCTGTCCCCACCAATCGCACCGATGCCACCCCGATCGTCTTACCCTCTGGAGATGTTATCGTCTCGGGCGGCGTACCGATCAGCTCGTCTGTTGCGCTCCCATTCTTTGGAACGCTTCCGAGCATTCAATACATCGATGAAACAAATGGTAACTCCGCGAGTGTGCTGTGGGATTCGGCAACCGACACCCTCGACGACACCAACAACAACGGCTACTGGGATCGCGGCGAATCGTTCCTCTCGCTCGGTGGATGGACACATCAACCCATCGCATTCACACGCGATAACACCCCGATGCTCCTCGTCGGCACGCTCCCCGAAACAACCATCACCACTTTCATCAGCCACAACACTGATATCGCGATGATCGATCTCACCAAACTCCCCACCGACCCAGATTTCATCGTCGAGCAATACACCGGCACCGGCTCAACCCCCGCCATGTTCGGTTCGTGGATCTATACCTCCGGCGCAGATGGAATCCACGCCTTCGCACCAACGCAGCTCACGCCTTTACAACTTATTGACCGATACACAAAGGGTCAAATCACCCTCAACCAACTCATTGACCGCCTACAAAGATGACCCAACCACGCCATCCATCTCGTGCCTTCACACATCGCCGTCCTGGTGGGATGGGCTTCCAGCCCGCCGGAACAAAAGGCTTCACGCTGATCGAACTCCTTGTCGTCATCGCCATCATTGCATTACTCATCGGCATCTTGCTCCCCGCCCTTGGAAGCGCGAAGCAAACCGCACAAAGCGTGATCTGTTCCTCAAACCAACGCCAACTCGTCACCGCTTGGATTATGTATACCGATGACAACCGCGGCTATGCCATGCCTCACCTGCGAAGTTCAGGAATCAACCGCCAATACTGGTACGGCTCCGAAAACATCGCGACCCAAACGCTCGATCATAACGCAGGCACACTCATCCCATATCTCAGCGCCGCCCCGGGTGACACCTCTGTCTTCGAGTGTCCAAGCCAACCTGCAAACTCATACAACACCCAAGGCTCAACCAACAGCTTCACCTCAACCTATGGCTACAACGCCTATGGACTTGCGCCTTCAACCACCGGCTATTTCGCCCTCTACAACCAACGCACCATTCGAGTTTCCGATCTCCATCGTCCATCGGTCCAAATGGTCTTTGCTGACACACTCATTGCTCTCTTTAGTGGCCAACCGAGCAACTCTGCGCTGCTCGATCCGCCTCGGCTTTTTCAGCCCGGTCTTGGTTGGATCGAAAACTTCTCCCCCACCACCGCATTCCGCCATCGCAAACCAAAGGGCACAGGCTTCGGCACCGCCATCACCGCCCACGCCGACGGCTCGGTCTCACACAAACAACACGATCCTGATGCAAAATCCATCCCCCAATATGGTATCGGCTCCGTCTCGGCAACCAATAACCCGGGCTATATCCAGAACCCTGAACGGTGGAACTAATGCCAACCAACATGCACATCACTGGCCATCTGCACCGTGATCGATCCAGACCCGGCCCCGCCCATCTCGCCGAGCGGCTGCATATCAAGCCCAAGCTTCTCGCCAAGGTGTGCATAAAAAACCGTGTTCTGATTCCCCGTATCCAACACAAACCAGTGCGGCCCATCGCCCTCGATCCACACCGGCATCACAATGTGCCCCGTCTGCGTATGAATCTCAATAGTCACCGCCGAGCTGCATGAATCACCATGCGATTCACTCTGCGCAACAACAGTTTGAGCCTGCCCAGAACCATGCCTCTCACAGTCCACAAGCTCATGAAGCCCGAGCGCACATCCAACCATCCCAAGAAATAAAGCCATCGGCATCGTCAATCCTCCAATAAAGAACCAACCCAGATGCGCCCGATGACCAAACCCGTCAGCGAGTATTCAATTAAAAAGAGATTGTTCGATCAATCCTCAACTGAGTGGTCAACATACATATCAAAGACCAGTTCAAGATCACGCTCGCCGAGCATCTTTGAGACACCCGGATAATAAATTCAAGAGCGAAGCTCATGAACACGAGCAGCTATGAAGTCCATAAATCTAGGATGTTTAACAAGAAATTTCAATTTCTCGTCAGCCAAGAATCTCCTTCGCATCCCATCGTAAAGGTGCTGCGTATCTTCCCCCTTCATTCGCCCGTTAATTGATCCCACAATTCCATTTATTGATTTGGAATACTTGTCAATCTGATCCTCAGCCAAACCTTCATCATTCATGATCTCCATTATCAACTCTTTTGAACATTCCTCCGGAGCAGATTTTGAAAATGATACCGAAAGCATTTTTATCCAATAAAAAACAAAACTAGATTGCTTTGAAATATGGACAGAAAAATCCAACTTGTTAAAATATTTTTTTGCATCAAACACCTCCCTATCTCTAGGAAGCGACAGAAAAGTCCGCCCAGTCTGTGTTGAAGTGACAACTGTATCATCTAGCTTTCTACACTTTATTAAACAGTTGCCAATAGGCGCAGCGCGAATCATGCAATAGTGTGACGCCTCAATAGACATACCAGAATCCGTTAAACTCAAAAGAATTTTTTTCACATCCCCTTGATGTTCATCGAACAAACCTGCGACCCAATCTCGTGGCGCAAGCAATTCAGCGGCAAATCGATTTGCCTCTCTCTCGATTTCTTCGTACTCAAGGAAAGCAGCAATATTCTCAATAGAAAGTTCTTCATGATAGACCAGACTGCCCACATGCCATGGAATCGCAATGTGACCCAACTCATGAGCAAGCGTAAATCTCAACCGCGAAGAAAGTTGATTCTGATCCAAAATTATTAAAGGCTTGCCATCGTCACCGTGATCATACAACAATAAAGCATCTGCTTCGTTTGGCAAATCAGCATATTCTATCGTAGCCAAATTGGATGCAATTGCATCAATATCCACGGGTGGCGTAGATTTTGTTCTCTGGAGCAATCTCTTCGCCACATTCTCTTCGGGGAGATACGGCTTCATGTTATAATCGCCCAGTTTTTCTAAGCCATTCTTCAATCGCAAGTGCTTCTTCTGGAGATGAACTGCGTGCTGCTAAAGAGTACGCCGCTTTATCAGAAAGCACTTGATCAAATTTCAACTGATTTCTTTTCGCATTGACAATCAGCCTAAGAACACTCGGTTCTTCAACCCACGCATTATATTCACCCGCCTCCATACCGAGATATTCGCTGATTGAAATATGACCTTCGGACTCATGCCATTCGTCAATGTAGTCATGGATATCTTCGAGTAAGGCGTAACCCTCAAGACAAAGATCTATAAAAGTTTTTCTAGGTGTCGTGTCAGACATTGATGCGCCTCCCGTTAACAGCGTCTGAAATCGAGGTGCCCTTTTGGTCCAATACACCAAGATGTCGCCCTCTGTCGTTATAGACCTCTATGTGAAAATGCAGGCTATCCCATTCATATATTTGCTTTTTTCTAAGACAACGCCACCGAGACCTACCGCTCATTGCCTTAACCTTCTCTAGGTCATTCAAAAAACAGTCCTTTAGCATTCCTTCAATAGGCATACTCTATATTACTCCCCCGTATCAAGCACCGCCATGAAGGCCTTCTGTGGGATGTTCACCCTCAAAGCCCGATCCAAGGCGGCGTTCCGTTCTTTGGAATCTCAAACCCCTCGGGCAACTGCGCACTCTTATCTTGAGGATCGAGTTCGACCACCTGGCCATCGCGCCAAATACGCAGCTTGGTGTTCGTCCATGCGTGATACTGAAAAGCACGCTGCCCTGCACGGGTCATGGCCAGATCGATAGATGATCCATCCTTGAATGCTTGCTCGACGCGTCGGGTGATTTCTTGTTCATTCATTGCCGTCGCCTCCAAACTCAGCGTCGTTCACAAACGCTCCCCACTTCTCATCATCGGCTATCTGCAACGAATCGCCCGATCCTGATGCGATCGCAATGGGCGATACACCAGCATTATCATAGACACGCCATGATCTTGCTATCGGGCTATAAATCGTCATAAAGTTCGTTAAACTCCTGAAATATCGACGCTTAACTACTTCCCTATCAATCGAATGCCCGCCAAGACGCACCCGTTGGGCGACCCGCTCAATAGCCAACTCAGCCGAGGGCAGCCACAGATACACGATGTGAATCCGATACCCATCATCGCACAACTTTGATAAACGCCCAGCCAGTTTCACACCCGAAAGTGTTGTTTCGATTGCAAAGCTTCGGCGTTCTTTGGCGAGTTCATCCATATGCCGGAGCATCACACGCCCAGCAGCAATCGAAGACATCGCCGGATCAAACGGCGTCAATCCACGAGCAATTGCATCGGCATTGATGTATCGATCAATCCCCGCCATCTCGTGGATCAGCGAAGGTGCAGCCGTTGACTTCCCCGCCCCATTGGGACCTGCAAGAACGAGCACAACTGGATGATCTTCGCCCATCTCTCACTCCCCCGTATCAAGAACCGCCATGAACGCCTTCTGTGGGATGTTCACGGAGCCGATCGACTTCATCTTGGTCT
>JAJRPN010000025.1 GCA_024280755.1 Planctomycetota bacterium | reverse complement strand
TGGACCTCGGCCTCTCTGAGTTTGTTGATGATCTGTTCTGCTGAATGCCGTTTCCTGGCCATGATTGTCTGCCTTCCAAATACGCCCATTCTACGAGGATACTCGCATAAGGAATGGACTAGTTATTGGGGGGCAGGTCAGTTCAAGGGTAGATTTAACAGACAAACGAGCTATTTCAGTCGAATTGGGCGGGTAGTGATTAAACCACGCAGCGATAATTGTATATGGGACGATTTTCACGACATGGCTTAATCAAATGGTTGAAGACAGGTTTGCGAAATAGCCCCAGAACATCGCCTGTATTGATCGAGAAAACAGGGTTTGCTCCTGCTCAGGGCACTGTCGGCGGCGAGCATAGCGAGCCCCCGCTATTGTTTGAAACTAAAGGACTTGCATTCATTTGCGAGTCCTTTTTTTCTGCTCAAAATCAGCCGTTGTACACAGATTTGTACACACGATTTAAGCATGGAACAAGTAGCGGTCCAGCGATTTTTTGTGCTTCTGTTTTTCGGCATTTGAGTGGCTATTTAAGCGGCCCTGTTCCGCTCTCTGACGTTGATTTCAAGCCGAAAGAGTTTCGGATCATCGCGTGCGGATTGTCTGGCTACTCTGATCTCTGGTTCAATGCCTCCTTTCGCAATATAAAGGATGGGGTTTGGTTCTACGCCTTTGATTCTGTCGTCCGGCGTATGGGCTTCATGTGCGGCATGCACCCGGTGCTCATTATACCAGATCTGATACTCGTTGAGTCTTCTCTGTATTCCATCGGTTGACGGGATCATCCATGTCGATCGCATCCAGCCCTTCATCGTTCGAAAGAATCGTTCGATCTTCCCGTTGAGTTGCCAGACACGCACCTTGCCCTTAACATGTTTGATCCTTGTAGCTCACACGCCTCCTTGAATCGCCTGCGAAACTGCGAGCCATGGTCGCTGATGAGAAACTGGGGAGTTGCTTCTGATCTTCTCACCGTTTCCTTGATCAGTAGATTCATGTCATTTTATTGGGCCTCCGAGCAAAGGCTCTGATCGTTCAGCAGTTTGCGGGAGTACCCATCGAGCACGGCCGCGATCTCGAACCGCTTCCACAGCACGCGGATTTCGGTGATGTTTGTGTGCCAGACATAGTGGGGGCGTTCTGGCTTGAGCAGATGATCAGCATGATACGTGGGTGGTGTCGGAGCAGGCCGATCCCCCCGCCCCGGCTCGACGAAATCTTCTTCGAGTATCCGACGGACTGATGCTCTGCTGATCTGGATCCCTGCTCGAACCATCTGCCTGGCAATACTGCGCGTACCAAAGTCATTCTCTGGGCAGAGTCTGCGAATTTCGTGGACTGTACTTCGCACGCCGTCATGCAACCGATTCCATGGCGGAGATCCGAGTAGTCGATCCGTTCGATTCTTATCGAGCAAAGCCTTCTTCCACGAGTTGACAGTGTTTGCATGCAGCCCGAATCGATCGGCGGCTTGCTTCGTGCTCCACTGTCTGAGGGCAGCCAACTGCATGATTTGTGCCCGTTGCTCAGGGATGAAGTGGGGGCGTTCTCGGGGTGGCTTCGCCAATCTACTCGACCTGAAGATCTCCAGCTCTCTTTCGAGTAGGGCGGATTCGGTGTACAGATGATCTCGCTGGGCCTTGATCCGAACCAACTCGAGCGGCTCGGTCAATGCACGAGCGCGAGATATGCCGTATGATTGGGACATGGCCGTCGCAACGGAATCAATAGGTGCCACACGCTTCGTGATCGGAGACTGTACATGGGCAATACTATGTCTATTTATGAACCAGAATCGGCGATTTGGGATCAGCACAAAGTGCTGGCCCGCCACATAGGAGCCTAAAAGCACATAACCCGAGGGCCAGTTTTTGCAACCTGCCTCAGATTTTGAAGCACTCTCAGAAAAGTGTCTCTGTTGGTTTTTCGAAGAGGGTTGCGCGACCTCTACTCGTTCCTTTGGCCCATCGGAGCGGAGCAGGCCTCTGATGGATGATTGACTACTCGGGTGATCCGGGTTTCAGTTGCTGGCGGGCGATATCCCAGCGATGAATGCGGTCTCACCGTGTTGTAATGACCCCACCCCGATTGATCAGGACCTTGGCTTCTCGAAGCTTGTTGATGATCTGTTCTGCTGAGTGTCGTTTCCGTGCCTTCTCAATATGCCCATTCTACGAGGATACTCGCATAAAAAATGGACTGTTATTGGGGGGGGGCAGGTCACAAATGCAAGGGCTTATTCAACGGAGAGTTAGGGATTCGTACGCAATTTTAGTACAGCGAGCCAGCTTCATGGTTGACAGCCAGGGTTTTTCCTGTATGGTGGAACCATCAGGGTTGATTTCCGTATCGGCATTCGTTCATACGCCGCGTGTGATCTCACGGTATTTCAATGCATTCGCATACCTGAGTGGATGATCTTTTCTATCCACAATACACTTCAGGCTTGACCTGATTCTCACGACGCAGGATGGGTCTCATTCTGTCGCATTCATGGTTAGGCACAGCAGCATCGTCTTATGGAGACGATCGGAGGATTTTCAAATGTTGAACTCTTTGGTTCGTGGTGCAGTGATGTTGGGTTGCCTTGCAACGACATCGCTGGCACAAGTTCAGTCGGTCCAGATTTCGGGTGCTCAAATCGAGTATAAAATGGTCAAGGCTGTTGCTCCTGGTGAGCATGTTCGAGTCGAAAACCTGAGTATTCCCAGTGGCATGGTCGATCTTGAACTCGACCGGATCTCTATTTTAACCGCAGACGCGCAGCTCGTGGTTGGTTCAATCAACGGCTTCGAAGAACTCGCGCGCCCAGATGTCGTGATGCTTACCGGCATCGTTGCTGGCGAAGCAGACTCAATGGCTTATCTCGCCATCTCGCCCTATGGAACCAACGGTTTCGTCGAGTTGCATGGCGTGTTGACCTCGATATCTACCGGTCCATATGCACAAGGCAAGGACCTGCTCAAGGCGCTCAAGTCAGCTCGCATGAGTGACATGATTGATCCAAACGCTCCTGCTTTCTGTGGCTATACCCAAGGGGATGTTGCTCTTGAGCCTTCAGGGCCTGCCAAGGAATATCCAGCAAGAACAGATCGTGGAGTCGGTTCAACTTGTCGAGTCGCAGGAATCGCAATCGAAACCGATTGGGAGTTTACCGATCGGATTTTCAACGGCGACACAGACGCATCGGCGGCCTACCTCGTCTCGCTGATGGGTGCGATCTCAGAGATCTACCAACGCGATATGAATGTTTCGCTTGCGATTCCGTTCTTGCGTGTATGGGCGGATGATTCAGATCCGTATTCGGTTGCAGCTGGCGATCCGCTTGATCTTGTGCGGAATCATTGGAATGGAAGCATGACCGGTGTCGATCGTGCGCTCGTACATTACTTTACGGGCCGCACCGATACCCCCTATGGCGGCATTGCGTACCTCTCCGTGTTGTGCAACAGCAACTTTGGGTACGGCGTTTCTGCGTATATTAATGGTTCATTCCCCTATCCACTTGTCGATCATAATGGCGGCAACTGGGATGTGGTTGTTGCCAGTCATGAACTCGGGCATAACTTTGGTACAGGTCACACGCATAACTACTCGCCTCAGATTGATGGCTGTGGATCGGGCAACTGTGCACTCGCCTTTGGCGGGACCATTATGTCCTACTGCCATACATGCTCAGGCGGCATGACCAATCTCGTTCTTGAGTTTCACCCCCGCGTGATCGATACGATCATCGGGTACATGGATTCCAACGGGTGTGATCTCATCGGTGAAGGCGTGAGCGCGGTTGCTGACGCAGTCGAGACAATCCAAAATGAGTCTATAGAAATTGATGCGATGGGCAATGACGAGGCGCAATCTTGCGATTCGATCGCCTTGTTCTCGAACGATTCTTCATCAGCATTTGGCGGCACAGTCGATCTGCTCGCTGGGCAAGGCCCGGGCGGGCGTGATCTATTCTTGTATACACCAGTCGATGGTTTTAGTGGTGAGGATACCTTTAGTTATACCATTAGCGGAAATAGCGGCACACAGGTTGGTGCCGTCACTGTCAATGTTCGTGCTTTGCGAGCAGCAGATGCACGCGTCGATCCGATCTCTGGGCTGAGTGTTCAGTATTATCAGTTGCCGGTCTTAGGGCAGTTGCCAGACTTCAGCACACTCATCCCATTCGCCGATGATGTTGCTGCTGATGTTGTGCATGACTCAACGCTCGGTAACTTCATGAACTCTGGATTGGCTGACGATGTCGGTGCCGTATTCACAGGCTATGTCTGGGCATTCATCGAAGGACTCTATACATTCACGACTGAATCGGATGATGGCTCAAAGCTCTATATCGGTGATGAGGTCGTCGTCAACAACGATGGCTTGCATGGCATGGTCAAGGTTGGCGGAACGATTCCGCTGAGTGCCGGCTGGCACAAGGTGCGGATTGAGTTCTTCGAACGCGGTGGAGGCGCGGGGATTATTTCCACGATCGCGGGCCCTGGTATTGCCGAGCAGAATCTCCAGGGTATCTTGCTCTCGCATGAATCGAGCATGCAGTGTTCGGTTGCAGATCTCAACGCCGACGGCGTGTTGAACTTCTTCGATATCTCTGCATTCCTTGAAGCGTTCAACACATCGGATCTCGTTGCAGATTTCAATAATGATGGATTGCTCAACTTTTTCGATATCTCTGCGTTCCTCATCGAGTTTGATGCGGGCTGTCCTTGAGGTAGATTGAGTCAAGAGTTGTTTTCAAAGCCCCATGCCCACTTGGTCATGGGGCTTTTTCATCAGTTGTTCTGGCCATGAAAAAACCCGCTGCGATTGCAACGGGTTTTTATATCTATACGAAACGAATGGTTTACCAGCCGCCGCCGCTGCGACCGCCGCCACCGCCACCGCCGCCGCTGCCGCTGCCGTAGCTGCCGCCACCGCCGCCGCCGCTGCGACCACCGCCACCGCCACCGTAACCGCCGCCGCCGCCACCGCTGCTGCGACCACCGCCGCCGCCGCCGTAACCGCCGCCACCACCGCCGCCGCCACCGTAACCGCCGCGACCACCGCCGCCGCCGCCACCGAAGCCTCCGCCGCGTGGGCGTTCTTCGCGTGGGCGTGCTTCGTTTACAACGAGTGCACGGCCATCAATGTCGTTGCCATTGAGTTTTTCAATTGCTTGGTGTCCGGCGTCATCGTCAGCCATTTCAACGAAACCGAAACCGCGTGAACGGCCGGTTTCCCTGTCGCTCATCACGCGTGCGGACTGAACATCACCAATCTCTGAAAAGAGGTCGTTGAGTTCCTGATCGTTCATCGAGTACGGGAGATTCCCTACATACAAGTTCAGCATTGCTGTCTTCCAAATGCCCGTGAGTCAAGTCAGTATCGAGAGAGAGAACCGGGCATCTTCTTCGTCGACTGCAACGCCGCATGGCGAAGCAGACAAGTCTAGCCAGAAATACACATAGAATCAGGAAAAAATATGGAATATGATCTCAGGTAATCCCTTTAAATCCGCTCTAGACCCCAGAATTTGGGTTTCTATAAGATGATGCTTCAGAAATGTTTATGAATTAGGATCATCCTGAGACAGAATCAGTGCAATTAACTGATCCTGGAGCAATCCATTCGATGCGACCAACTCGCCAGATTCAAGCGTTTCGACCCCGCTCAGATCAGTACACCGCCCGCCCGCTTCGTTGATAATCGGGACGGCTGCCGCAAAGTCCCAAAGGCTCAACACGGGCTCGACCACCGCATCAACCCGCCCGGTCGCGAGCAATACCCACCCATAACAATCGCTCCACCCACGCGTGTGCTTGGCATGTGCATCAAGTTCTTCGTACAACTTGCGAAGCGAAGGCGTCGTGAAGTAACTCATCGAAGTGGTGTTGATCAATGCCTGGTCGAGTTGATCAACAGATGACACTCGCGCACGAATAGGATCAGACCCGTTGGTCGTATGCCAACATCCCAAACCAACTCCAGCATACACCGTTTCGTTCAGTGCAGGCATGGCAATCACACCAAGCACCGGGGTTCCGTTTTTCATACACGCGAACATGGTGCCAAACAGAGGTACCCCTTGGACAAATGAGATGGTGCCGTCGATTGGGTCGATGATCCATTCGTATTCCGAAGTGCCAACCTTGCGTTCAAACTCTTCGCCAAGGATCGAGTCTTCGGGATAAGCTTCATTGATTTGTTTTCGCAGATCAGTTTCGCATGCACGATCGGCAACGGTGACGGGCGTGCCGTCATGCTTGGTTGATTGATCGAGATCCGATGCGCCAAAGTATTCGAGCGTGAGCTTTGCCGAGCGCTGAGCCGCAGCGACCGCGAAGCCTAAGCGTTGTTGAAGATCATCATTCATACCACTTCGCTCGCTTTCGAGTTGAGTACTTGTGCGAGTCCTGCCCTGAGTTGTTCGAGTTGTTCGTGCGTGTGCGAAGCATTGACCGCGAGCCGGAAGTAGAGCGGGGCCGGTCCATTTGGATATTCCATCAAGGGAAGAATGATCTCGCAATCGAGCAATGCCTGCTCTAGACGCTTCATATTCGATTCATCACCGATGGTAAAGGCAAAGATTGAAGTTTGTAGGTCGTGCGCAGCGATGTCAAACGATCGTAGAACATCGCGCACACGGTCAATATTGGTGTGTAACTGCGTGTGGAGCGAATCGTCCGTCTGCAATATCTTCAGTGCCTCAAGTCCTGCCGCAACCAAAGGCGGCGCGGCTGGCGTCGTACACCGATACGCGATCGAGTGATCGCGTGCAGATTCAACCGCAACAGATGCGCCCATAACAATCCCGCCAGCGCATCCAAGCCCTTTGGCGAGTGTTGTCGTGACGATGAGTTGATCAGAAACCAGACACAGTTCGTCGGCTGTCCCTCGCCCATGATCTCCAAGAACGCCCAACCCATGACAATCGTCAAGGAGCAACCAGTCGGATGGTCTGAGTGCGTTGTTGAGTTCGTGTGCGGGAGCGAGGTCGCCGTTGGTTGTGAAAACGGAGTCGGTCAGGATGACAGCGGGGGCGTTGAGTTGGTGAAGAAGTGTTCTTGCATGACTTGCATGAAGATGATCGAATAGATGAATCTCCATTTTCGCAAGCACCGCCGCATCTTTAAGACTTGCATGCGCCCGCTCATCGATCAGTGCGTGTTTAATCCCAAGCACTTCGAGTCCTTGGAGTGCGGCAAGGTTTGCGGTGTATCCATCAGGGACAAGCAGCCCAGCCTGATGTTTACAGAATTCGGTGAGTTGAGCTTCGAGCATCGCATGCGGGCGGGCATTGCCCGTCGTCTCTCGGCTCGCCGAACTTGATAACCCATACACCGATACAGCATCCTTCACTGCTCGAATGACATCTGGGTGATGGGCAAGCCCGGCATAGTTGCAGCCACCAAAGGACAAGAACTCGACCGAACCTCGGCGGATGGTTGTTGCGGTACAAAAATCGGAGGGAATATTTGGCATCTGAAACAATTATCGTCAGGTCGGGCGTCGAAGGCGCGTATTTAGTTTAGGAATCCTGAACAGAGTCGTATGACCAAGCAAGTTGAGACATGCCGAGTCTGCCCCTAGACTCTCGGGCTGCGAGTGCATCCTTCTGGGGTACTCGAGTTGTATATAAAGGCCTGTTTATAGAGGCTTGAGGAGAACATCAATGTCGATTTGGACCCGTACCCGTAGAAATATCGTTCTGGCGACCGCCTCAACCGCGATATTGACCTCCTCGGCTCTTTCTGCCGGGGTCGAAGCCCCCAAAGACGATGCCCTCAAGGTCATGCAGCTCCCCATCCGAACCGATGGCCCAAAGAGCCTTGATCCGGTAGTTGGCTCAACTACTTACGACAACATGGCTTGCGCTCAGTTTTATGAAACACTCCTTACCAATAAATACGCGAATCCGATGGAAATGGAGCCTTTACTTCTCGCCGAGATGCCTACTTCCGAAGACGGCGGCACCACTTGGCACTTTAAACTCAAGCCAGAGGTATATTTTCAAGACAACGCTTGCTTCCCTGATGGCAAGGGACGCGCGATTACTTCAGATGATGTGTTCTATTCGATCAAACGGCTCGCCGACGAGAAGTACAAACTCAAAAACTGGTGGCTCCTCGACCACACGATTCTCGGGTTCAATGAGTACAAAGATGTTCAGAACGCAGCGGATCAGTTTGATTATGATGCTCCGGTCGAAGGATTCCGCAAGATCAATGATGTCGAGTTCGAGATCATCCTCGAAAAACCTGTCTATCGGTTCTTGTACATTCTTTCCATGTTCCAAACCTCCATCGTGTCCCATGAGGCGGTTGAGTTCTATGGCGAGAACTTTGCCCGTAACCCCGTCGGCACTGGCCCGTTCATCCTCGATACATGGGTGCCCAAGCAGTCCATGACTGCCAATCGTAATCCTAACTATCACGAGGTGTTATACCCAGAGCGATCAGAGTGGTCCAAGGCTGACAAACGCAATCGGCTTCATCGTGCAGCTGGCAAACAAGTGCCATTCGTTGATCGCATCGAGTTCACCATGTTCGCAGAAGATCAGCCTATGTGGCTCGAGTTTTCCAAGGGCAAGCTCGGATATTCGCAGGTGCCTGAGGATTACTTCACCGAGGCATTCGATCTCGCATCGAGAGAACTGAGCGAAGAGTACCTTCGCAAGGGCATCCGATCGCATTCAAACATGCTGCTTGATTTCACCTTCCGCGGGTTCAATATGGAGGATGAACTCCTCGGCGGGTACACCCCAGAGAAGATTGCGCTTCGTAGAGCGATTTCGTATGCGATGGATCTCGATGAGATCAACAAGACTTTCTACAATGGGCGACGGATCGTCTATGACGGTCCGATCCCCCCGGGGCTCGACGGCCACCCAGAAAACCACCGTGCTGACGCGGCGGCCCGCGGCCCGAACCTGTCGAAAGCTAAGAAGCTTCTTGCTGAAGCAGGATACCCAAATGGCGAAGGCTTACCTCCGATCCGGTTCCTGACTTCTCAGAGTGCGATCAACAACGCCGTCGGCGAGATGGTCAAGCGTCAGTTGGCCGAGGTAAACATCAAGTTTGAACCTGTCTATCTTGATTTCTCGACGCTGATCGAGAATATCAATAAGAAGAAGGCTCCAATGTTCGGGTTCGCCTGGGCGAGTGACTATCCAGATGCCGA
The DNA here is from genome assembly GCA_024280755.1 of Planctomycetota bacterium. Taxonomy (GTDB): domain Bacteria; phylum Planctomycetota; class Phycisphaerae; order Phycisphaerales; family UBA1924; genus UBA1924. Next base: position 40,055 of record JAJRPN010000025.1, on the reverse strand, counting down.
GAACAACCTTGCTTTGTTCTTTGGCCCAAACGAATCCCCAGGCTCAAATCACTACAACTATAAACGCCCAGAGTTTGATACGCTTTACGAGAAGATCCTGACTATGGGCCCGAGCGATGAGCGTACCGCGATCTATGAGCAGATGCGTGACATGGTGCTCGACGATTGTGCCTATATCGGTGGCATGGCCCGCGAACGATTCTACCTGATCAATCCTTGGCTGCGCAACTGCAAGCCAACCGAACGCTATTATGGGTGGTTCAAGTATCTTGATGTGGACGATGACGCAAGGAACTGATTTTCGTTTCTTACACTCATTCGTTTCTTTGAATACATTTCCATTGTGAATCGATCCCGGAGCTACACCCGTGTGGACCTATATCGTTCGGCGAACGCTGTACAACATCCCCGTCTTCCTAGCCATTATCTTTCTGATGATGGCTGCTTTACGGGTGAGTGATCCGGTCTCGGCCCAGCTGAGCAAGAACCCAACCCCCAAAGAGATCGAACTCAAGAAAAAAGAGTTCGGGCTCGACAAGCCGTTCATTGTGCAATACGGCATCTTCATGAAACAACTCGTGTTTCTAGATTTCAGCGAGCGATCGTGGGATCAAGAGTTCACGGTCAAAGAGATGATCACCAAGTCCATCCCGCCGAGTATGGCGGTGACCATTCCAACGCTGACCATCACCGCATCGATTGCGATTTGTGTCGGGCTGATCTCCGCCTTCTATCGAGGGAGGATGCCCGACAAAATACTCATGTTCATCGCGGTGATCGGGATGAGTATCTCGGTGTTGGTCTACATCATGATCGGGCAGTATTGGGGGGCCTATCTGCCCAGCAATGTGTTCAAGGATTGGCCGTTCCAGATTTCGGTCGATGCGTCCGCAGGCTCATCGCGTTGGTTCTTCTTTGTCCCTTCAAACTGGGTCGCGTATTGCATGCTTCCGGTGATGATCAATGTGACGGTTGCACTTGGATACGACACTCGGTTCTATCGAGCGGTGATGGTTGAAGAATCACAGAAGGACTACATCCGTACCGCACGGGCCAAGGGCGCGAGCGTGAAGAGAGTCATGTTTGTACACATGCTCAAGAACGCGATGATCCCGATTATCACCCGGATCATGATCTCGCTTCCATTTATTATTACAGGGTCGATCCTGATCGAAGTCTATTTCGGCATCCCAGGCATGGGACGAACGCTAATCAAAGCGATTAACGCGAAGGACTTCCCGGTCATCCAGACATTTACAGCGCTATTTGCAGCGTTGTTTATCGCATCAAACATCCTCACCGATGTGCTCTACGCACTCGCTGATCCGAGAGTGAGGCTTTCATGATTCTGTCTCGAAGAATGAAAGAATCGCCCGCGATGCGAAAGCTGCTCCGCAATCGCGGCGCACTCGTTGCGATGAGCATCATCTCGCTCTATTTGCTGCTGTTTGTGTGGATCACAAGCATGCAGGTCGTCGCATGGGTCGGCGATAAGACCGACGCATACGACCTGAGCCAGCGTCCCATCATGGGCGCGTTGCTTACCCAACGAACCCTCGAACGAGTAGGCGGAAGCAATCAGCCCGGGTTTGGATTGATCGCTGAGCCATCTAAACGGATCGAGCAGGTGAAGTTCTTCTTCGATCGTGCCGGCAAGATCTTTACCGAACTTGATCAACAGAAAGAAAATGCTGCGGATATCCCAGAAGGGGAAGCCCGGACAGTCGAAGAGATCATGGCATTCTCTCGGCTCGCCGAGCGGCAAGTCGCCGAAATCGACATCGAAGAACTCCGTGCGATTCATTCAAAGGGCATGGCCCTCTTCGCCGAGCAAGATACACTCCGCGAACTTCGATCGACTGTTCCAAAGATTCAGATAGCGACCGAGAAACTGGCAGAGTTTCAGGCTCAGCTCGACCAATCGGATGATATTGAGATTCTCTACGATGATCTCGCTCTGACCATTGATGAGATCATTGAACTTATCGATGACTACGCTCAGATTATCGCTGATGAAAACGACCCGCTAGTTTCTATCGATACCAGTTCGTTGGTGGAGGCGATGGATGCCTTGTATGACCTTGAGCCGATGGACCCGGTATATGACCAGGCTGTGATAGACCAGATCAAAGCCGGGTTATTCGTAGCAGGTGAGGGCATCAACGATGCAGTCGAAGCCAAGCTTGGCGAGATCGAGCCGGTGTTGGCAGAGTTGTACCCGATGCCCACAGGCATCGAAGGCTTGGTCTACAAGTTCCGCCTGATGCTGGGCACCGATCAACAAGGGCGATCGATCCTGCTCCGTGCGTTGTATTCGGCCAAGATTGCGATTCAGGTTGGGCTAATCGTTTCGTTCTTTGCGGTGTTCTTTGGCTCGATCATTGGTGCAGCAGCCGGTTATTTTGGGGGGGCAATCGATCATATTGTGATTTGGTTGTACTCCACCTTCTCGTCGATCCCGTACCTTGTGCTGCTTGTGGTGCTCTCGTTTATGTTCACTGGCTCGCCAGTCGAGAAAACACTCATCCCGCTTTATGTCGCGTTCAGTCTGACTTTCTGGATCGGCCCATGCCGAGTGACACGAGGCGAAGCACTCAAACTCAAATCGCTTGACTATGTGCAAGCTGCCCAGGCACTCGGCGCAAGCAAAGCCCGCATCCTGCTCAAGCACATCATCCCCAACACATCGCACCTGATGTTTATCAACTCATCGTTACTCTTCATCGGTGCGATCAAAGGCGAGGTTGTTCTGACCTACCTCGGGCTCGGGCTTAAAGAGGGTGCAAGTTGGGGCATCATGATCTCGCAATCCAATACTGAGATCGTCTCCGGGTTCTTTTGGCAGATCGGCGCAGCGACCTTCTTCATGTTCGTGCTGGTGCTCGCGTTTAACATTCTCACCGATGCACTCCAAGACGCATTCGACCCGAAACATGTAGGGTAACGCTTGAAATTGACACTATAAAAAAGACGCCCGAAGAGTCGGGCGTCTTTTTATAGCGATGTGAAAAGGTGAATCACTTGCGAGCGGCTTCGAATCGTCGAGAGGTTTCGTCCCAATCGATGACACCCATGAATGCCCCAACATAATCCGCCCGGCGGTTTTGGTATTTGAGATAATACGCATGCTCCCAGACATCAACGCCCAAGAGTGGGATCGCTCCGGCAAACATCATGTCTTGCTGGTTCTGCATCTGTGTGACGAGCAATCGCTTTGAAAGCGGTTCATACACCAACCATCCCCAGCCAGAACCTTCGACCTTCGTGGCTGCCAGTTTAAACTGTTTGGTGAACTTGCCGAACGATCCAAAGTCTCGTTTGATCGCCTGGTTGAGATTACCCGTTGGCTGTCCGCCGCCGCCGCTCATTTCGGATTTCATTCCAGACCAGAAAAGCGTATGGTTGATGTGCCCGCCCATATGAAAACTCAGCTGGCGTTGCCAATGCTGAATCAATTTTCCATCGGTATGGTCCCAGCGAATTTCATCGAGCTTTGCAAGCGCATTGTTGAGCCCACGGACATACCCGGCATGATGCTTGTCATGATGAATGCGCATCGTCTGCTCGTCGATGGCTGTCGAGAGCGCGTCATAGGCGTAGGGAAGGGGAGGCAATGTGTATTGACTTGTTGCTGGATCCCATCCCAGGTCGTCAAGTGTGAGTACAGCGGATTCAGTTGAACTTGCTTGCGTTGATGTCGCAACAAGTCCGCCTACACCAATCGCTGCGATGCCTGCGAGTGCGTTTCTTCGTGTGATATCAGGTTGCATTTGTTTCCTTTGATTGCTGGTGATTAATCTTGTTTGCCTTCGATTGCAGAGATCAAGCAGGCTGACCCAAGTATGAATAACTCATCGATCCCTTCATCTTGTTCCCGAATTGCAATGCCCAAGCGATAAATAAACGGATTGAAATGCTGACGAAACACAGCAATTAGATTCGAGTCAGATGAACGGATCAGTTCAAACTTCTGGGGGAACAAGAGGGCTGCATTGTTTACATACCTGCGGGCCAGTGGGGCGACTGAGCCGGTTTCCCGAATCATTGCGATTTCGGTGCCCTCGGCATCAAACATGAGCCACTCATCACGAACGAACGATGATTTCATCCCCTTTCGGCGGAGCGAGCCCAGCGATGTGCCGTCGGGGAGTTTGACCGTATAGGTAGAACTGAAATCGATCACGCTCAGGGCTTGGAGCGAGAGCAGCATGTCGGTCATGTCTTCGCCAGTATAAAGCTTCAAGTCTTCTTTGAGCTTGAATGCCTTTTGCTTGCAGAAGCCGATGACTGATCCGTTCTCGTCATAGACATGAAACGCTGCGCCAAAGAGTTTCAAGACCTTTCGTCGAATCGTGTATTTCTCTCCCGCTGCTGGTTTAACGCCCATGTAGATCCTTTCATGCAAGTAATAGAGAGTGTATACAAAAAAACTGATCCGCATGTGCGGATCAGTTTGTAAATTCAGATCAAAGTTTGTCGTCGAGTTACTCGCCGACTTCCCAGCGGAGGAAGTTGGAGATCTTCGCATCGCCGATCAAGTCGCTGACCTTCTTTGAAGGCTCTATGATGAATGGCTGTTCGAGGAGTGCGACTTCCGAGAAGAACTTCTTCATGCCGCCCTCAACCATTTTCTCTGCGATCTGCTGTGGCTTGCCAGATTCGACAGCTTGCTCGAGGCGGAACTTGCGTTCTTTCTCAACCATCTCAGTAGGGATGTCATCAGGAGTGATTCCCAATGGCCTTGGCATCGCAGCGGTGACATGCATTGCGAGTTGCTTGAGCACTTCGTCGCCAACAGCGCCTTCAACCTGTACCAAAGCACCTGTCTTGCCATCATGATGAACATATGAGCCATACGAGGTGGTGCCGGCATCGCCTGCAAGTTTCACGATCTTGTCGATCGAGATGTTCTCGCCGGTGGTGATGCGAAGCTCGTCGATGATCGCGGTCATCTCATCATTTACGGCAACCTCGCCAGCATCGGCATTGATGGCCAACTGGGCAATTTGAGATGCAGCTGTTATGAAGAGATCATTCTTGGCGGTGAAGTCGGTCTCAGCTTTGACTTTGACGAAAACCGCACTGGCTTTGTCGTCTGCGATGAGGATCTCGACACGCCCTTCGCCAGCAACGCGATCAGCCTTTGCTTCCATTTTACCTTTGAGTTTTTTACGAAGCAGGATTTCTGCTTTTTCGATGTCGCCTTCTGCTTCGACGAGTGCTTTCTTGCACTCCATCATGGCGAGGCTGGTTTTATTACGAAGGCTCATGACATCTTTAGCACTGATTGTTGACATTCCGTTTGTCCTTTGCCCAGTTGGGCATCAGTCGTTGAGACTCTGCGAGCCTCAAGTGTTTCTGTTTCTATTTGCTCGACAAGATCATCTTGCGAGACGCAGTGTTTGTATGCAGATCGATTAGGATTCTGCGGGTGCTGGTGCTGCTGGTGCTGCTGGTGCAGTTGTCGGTGCCGGTGCTGCGGGTGCACCAGCCGACGCGGAGCTGTCGTCCGAACGGAACTGTGCTCGGCTTGAGCGACGAGGTCCGGATTCAGCATTGCTCTTCTCTTCGCGGCCCTTGGAGGATTCAACGCGTGACTGCTTGCCGTCAGCGATTGCCTTGCAAAGCTCACGAACGATTACATCGATCGAACGCATTGAATCGTCATTCCCTGGGATCGCGATATCAACCATGTCTGGATCGCCATCGGTATCGATGAGACAGATGGTTGGAATTCCGAGCTTGCGTGCTTCACGAAGCGCTGTGGTTTCGCGGTTGACATCAATGGCAACAACTGCACCAGGCATCTTGTGCATCTTGCGGATGCCGTCGAGGTTTCGCTTGATCTTGCGCATCTCGCGGCGGAGTTGCGATTCCATCTTCTTGGAGTAGCTCTCGAAGTTGTCATCAGCTTCGATGGCTTCGAGTTCTTCGAGTCTTTTGAGTCGGCTACGAATAGTCGAGAAGTTGGTGAGGGTGCCGCCGAGCCAGCGTTCGGTCACATAGTGCATCTCAACATCGCCAACGCGTTGTTCGATGACACCCTTCGCCTGGCGCTTGGTGCCGACGAAACACACATCCTTGCCGCTTGCAACGGTTTTGGTGAGGAACTTGCGAGCGAGCAACAGCCCCTTGACGGTTTCCTTGATGTCGATGATGTGAATCCCGTTTCGCTTGCCGTAGATGTACGGGGTCATCTTCGGGTTCCAGCTGCTTGATCGCTGTCCGAAGTGAATACCGGATTCAATGAGGTCTTGTACGAGTGTGTTGGCCATGATAACTATCCGTTCCTTGTCAGCGGCACCGGCAGTGTGATCGGACACTGTTCGAGGGCGCTTTGGTGACGAATCCTGATCGAGAATCTTTGTGTAACTCGTCGATCATTAACTATTTATACAACTGTCCCACAGAGGGAGTGCCCAGAGCCGATCCGGCTGAGCGACAAAGTATAGGTTCTGCATGCTGTGGAATCCAAGCGATTATCAGCAAAGATTCAATCTTCAATACCCGAACAAAACGGTACTAATTGCGGCTGATGCTAAAAACTCTTCACATATTTTCTGGGGTTTGAATTGAGCCGGTATTCATTCACTCCGATCAATTGGGTGTATAGCCCTATGACCGGAACGGTCGCCACAGTTGGAGAAACGAAATGTCCAATCCCGGACTCATTGTACGAAGATCTGAACGGTTCGAGATATCGCTCCCTGCGAGGGTGCGCGTTGCGATGCATCATCTCGATGCTGTACAGTTTGTCAAAGGCATCACCGGACCAGATCGTTGGATAGAGATTGAGGTAGTCGACTTCGCAGAGGGCGGGATCGGCTTTGTCTCTGAGGTCTTCTTTGCGCGTGGACTGAGTCTTGAGTTTGAAATCCTCGACCCAGCCGGTGCTCAGGGCGATGTCATGCTCCACAGCAGCATGAAGGTTCAGCGCGTTCAAATGACCGATCGCAGACCGGCTTATCTCGTAGGGTGTGCATTTGCAGATATAGATGATGAGACGAGACAATCAATTGATGATGTCATCAGTCGCCTGCTTGGTGATGAAGATGCCAAGCCAGGTTGGGAGAGTTACAATGCTTGATACTTCAGAGTTCATCATAAAGGCCTTGATCGAAGCCAATAAACTTACCGATCACGATGCCGCCACACTACGCGATACTATTTCGGAAAGCGAAATGGACTTCGATGAAGCCATCATTCGTTCAAACATAGTCACGCCATACGATGTCGCGATCGTAAAGGCTTCGATCTGCGAATATCCCTTTATTGATATCACCAACTTTGATATCGATATTCGCCAATCACGGAGCGTACCAAAGTCGGTTTCGGAACGCCTACGCGTGTTCCCGCTCTTTACGCTCGGGGATATCGCAACCGTTGGTATGGAAGATCCGCTTGATCTTCAAGCGATCGACGAACTCCGTCAGATTCTCAAGAAACAAATCGACCCAGTTGTCTGTGATTCTCAGCAACTCCGATTGCTGATCACTCGCGCCTACACATTGGATTCAGGCGCTGATGAAGTTGAAGACGGTATGGAGGATTTGGATGTTCAATCCTCGCAAGAACCCGTTGTTGCGGCGGTCAATCAGATCCTCTTCTCGGCGGCCGAGATGAAAGCCAGTGACATCCATATTAACCCGGATGACAAATCACTCATGCTGCGGTATCGCGTCGATGGCGTGCTTCAGCCTCACCGCGGGCCAGATTTGGCAATGCATGAGGGATTGATTCAACGCTTAAAAGTTATGGCTCATCTTGATGTGACCCAGACGCGTCGCCCACAAGACGGCAAGTTTAGATTCAAACACAACGGCGTTGCCATTGATGTTCGCCTGAGCATGCTCCCGACGATTCACGGCGAGAATGCTGTTTTGCGTCTCCTGAGTACTGCAAGTTCAATCGGAAGAATCAGAGATCTTGGCATGTCTTATGATGTGGCCGAGGCGTTTACACAGATGATCTCCAAGCCTCACGGCATTGTTCTGGTCACTGGTCCAACTGGCTCGGGTAAAACGACATCCCTCTATACTGCGCTCAACGAAATCAATACGCCCGATCGTAACATTATGACGATCGAAGATCCGGTTGAAATTCGCTTGCCTTTGATTCGTCAAGTACAAGCAAACCCAGCTATCGGCCTGACCTTCGCCAGTGCGCTCCGCTCGATGCTCCGGCAAGATCCCGATGTGATCCTTGTCGGTGAAATTCGAGATGAAGAAACAGCAAAAATTGCAGTGCAATCCGCACTCACCGGCCATCTGGTATTCTCGACACTCCACACAAACGACGCGATCGGTGCGATCCCTCGTCTGCTTGAGTTTGGTGTGCCGGCGTTTGCAATCAATAACGCATTGCTCGGTGTCATGGCCCAGCGGCTCGTCCGAAAGGTCTGTGCAGACTGTAGAGAACCGGATAATCCAGATGATGAAGCTTTGAGTGAACTTGGGATCTTTGATTCATCGGATAACCACTCGTTTGTTCGTGGAAAAGGGTGTCCAAAGTGCATGAACCTGGGCTACAAAGGCCGAGTTGGCGTGTACGAGTTGCTTTGCGCTACGAAAGAAATTCGTGAGCTTATTGACCAGGGTGCGGTTGTTTCAGAGATCACAAAAATGGCACGCTCGCAAGGCATGCGTTTGATGCTTCAAGATGGTATCGAAAAAGCAAAGCTTGGTCTTACAACCGTTAATGAGGTCCGCAAGCTTCACGCAACAATCGATATCAAACTCTCGTCCAACGATGATGAAGCTTACAGACTCAGTGCCTAAAACCGGAGCGTCAAATGAGTTCAACGACATACAAATATAAGGCGATCGAAGCCGGAGGATCGCATTGCAAAGGCACGATTGATGCCCCTTCGGAGCAGGCTGCATTCCAGATGCTCTCCAAGCGGGGGCTTGTGCCGTTGTCGCTTAAGGAAGCTTCAAGTTCGATCTTTGCGCAGCGTAAGAAGAAGGTTACGCAGTTCGAAATTGCAATGCTCACCCGAGAAATGAGTGTGTTAATCGAGGCAAGCATCCCGATTGCTCGGGGCTTGATGTCTATCGCTGAGCATGAAAAAAACCCAACCCTTCGCGACATGGTCACCGATATCGCAACCATGATCGAGGCGGGTGAAAAACTGACCGTTGCATTTGCAAAGTATGAATCTGTCTTTGGAGGTGTCTACATTGAAACCCTTCGATCTGCGGAAAAAACAGGGCAGATCGGCCCGGTCTCTGCGCATCTTGCCGATATGCTCGAACGCAATATTGAGACAAGCCAGCAGATCCGCCGGGCGCTTGCCTATCCGACCATTGTGGTTTGCTTTGTCGCATTCGCACTCGGTGTAATTGTGATCTTTGTGGTTCCAAAATTCGCAGGGATCTTCGAATCCAACGGCGTAGAACTTCCGCTGACTACACGAATCATCCGCGTGATGGGACAGTCGCTCACACAATATTGGTGGGCATACATTGCCGTGGCAATCGCAGCTTTCTACGGCACAGCAAAGTCATGGAAGCACCCCGCGGGTCGATTCCGTATGGAGAAAATGATCCACAAGCTGCCATACATCGGCAATATGTTTACATCAGTCACGACTGCACGGTTTAGCCGAGTGATGAGCATCGGTCTTGAATCAGGGATCGAAGTTATCGAAGCTATCGAGATCGCAGGCGGAGCAACCGGGAGACCAGTATTCCAGGCAGAATGCGTACGGATGTGTGATCAAATGCGTAACGGCGAATCTCTCGGCGATGTCATCAACCGCGCAACAGGATTGCCAAACTTCGCCCGAAGACTCTTCGGGTCTGGTAAGGATTCGAAGGAACTCGCGCGGGCCGGAAAGATTATCGCTCGACATTACGATCGACAGTCAGATCATCTCGCAAAGAACATCAACACCATTATCGAACCCATGATCACCATCGCGATGGCTGGAATCGTCCTGCTTGTTGCGCTTTCTGTCTTCCTCCCAATGTGGCAGATGATCAGCATTAACAAGTGATTTGCTCAACAACTCAAAGGCTCACTATGAACACCAAAAAGAACGCATTTACCCTCATCGAAGTACTCATTGTTGTTGTGATCCTCGGGATACTTTCAGCAATCGTTGTTCCAAAGTTCGCCTCGGCTGGAGATGATGCACGCACCGCATCAATCCAAAGCACCGTCGCAGGTGTTCGAGCTTCGATCGCAACATTCAGAACAAACGCGGTTATTCAAGGAAACTCGCCCTATCCAACGCTTACCGAACTCACCGACGGGACTGTTCTCAAAGTTGATGTCCCAATCAACTCGTTTACCAATCGTGGGTCAGTTCAGAGTGTTTCCCAGGTTCAGGCAAATGCTCGGGCAGTGGTAAACAGTGCCGGTGCGGGGTGGAACTACTTCGTGAGTAACAACTCAAATCCGCCGGTTGCCATCTTCTATGCAAACTGCGAGAACCAAACCACAGCCCCCGATGGCTCGGGCGGCACACTCACTGCCAACGAGTTCTAAGTAACATGATTACACCATTGACAACATCTCGAACACGCAGCGGATTTACTCTTATCGAGTTGATGATGGTTGTCGTTATCATGGGGATTATCTCAACGACAGTTTTACCTGCGATGGGCAATGTTCGTGCGATGCGTGAGGGTGCTGCTCGTGATGATCTCATGCGGTTTATAGAAGTCACCAAAGGCCGGGCGGTTGCATCGGGTATGCCTCACGGGCTTCAAATCAATCTTTCCGATTCATCGCTTACGATTGTGCGGATCACAGATGCAGGCACAGTCGAAGTAGAACCTGATCCACTAACCAATAGAGATCGTGCGATCAACCTTTCCTCTTTATACTCAGGCGTAACACTCACCGATATGATCAATGGCAACGGTGCTGGCGGGAGTGGGACCATATGGTTTGACTATGAATCAAACCCGCATACACGCAGTTCATCGGGTGTGTTCCTCTCTCTCAACTCATCGATTGTCACTGTTGCGGTTTCTTCGGGCGAGTTTGTGGTCGTTCATCCATACTCAGGTGTTTTGGAGGTTCAGTATTGATCAACCAACGCATTCAATGGAGAAGAACCGCGGCGCAAGGCTTCACACTCATCGAGGTAGTGATTGCGATTCTTATCCTTGCTTTAGCAGTGCCTCCGACACTGACGATGCTCGATTCAGCATCTGCGGGTCGTGTCGATTCTGTGAATACAACGAAGGCGACCTATCTGAGCACAACAGTGCTTGAGGCAGTTCTTGCTGATGTCACAAGCACCCAAGAAACGCTCGGTTTTGAAGCACTCGCCGATTCCAATGTCTATCTCAGCACGGCAAATACAGGGCTCTATGACCGCTTGGCAACAAGTGTGGATTCATATATAGATGTCGGCTTCACATACTCGGTCGTCATTGGAGAGCTCGTCGCTTCAAATGGGAATGTCTCGGCTATCGCGGAGGACAATATATTCCGTGTGATTACCGTCTATGTTCGCTATAACTCAGCAACTGGCACAAAGTTCTCGATGCCTGTGTCTCTTATGGTCTCGGAGATGTGATGAACATGAAAAAAAACACATCAAGTTCAGCCTTCACACTCATCGAGCTGCTCGCATCGATCGTGGTCATGTCGATCATTAGTGTGACGCTCCTGCCTGTTATTGGTGCCGCTTCAGATGGCTATGCAAGCTCGCGTGCAGTACGCAGCTCAACAGAACGAGCCGGGTTTGCTCTTGATCGTATTACGCGCATCGCGCGCCAGGCTCCAATCGGCAGCGGCGATGTTGGTGTAGGAATCACATCAGCAACATCAGGCTCCATCGAATATGCGAATGGATCTGGTGTACAACTTGTAGGTTCTACACTCGAAATGCTCGTTCCTGGGACGAATCCAGTCCCGCTCTGCTTCGATGTCGATTCGTTCTCTGTAGAGTATTATGCCGACGATGGCGTAACGAGTACCTCGCTCACGCCAACACTCACACACCGATTTGTATTCACAATCGCTACGCAGGGTGTAGAACTCTCTGTTCTCGTCCATCCCCGAGTATGGATCGGGCAGGAGGCGCCATGAGTATATCAACTCCTACACCAAACAAACAGACTCGCCGAGGCACAGTCATTGTCGTCATTGTTGTCGTGATGGCCATCCTTGCTTTGGTCGTCGCCGGGGCAGTTCGTCCGGTCCGTGATGAATCAGATCTCGCGACGCTCCGCGTCGAAACCGCACGAGCGTTTTATGCTTCAGAGAGCGGCGCAATTATTTTAATGAATGCTGTTCTTGGAAATACATCCATGCCTGTATCAGGCAGTTCAATTGCTCTTGATGGCCAAGTTATTCATTTTATTCAAATCCCAGATGACCAAGGAATTGCCATTGTTGAAGGTTCTAGCGGCGATGCGCGTCGTCGAATCGAGTTCACGACCGAATAACCTGACATCTGAACAAACTCGGTGTCAGAAGCCAAGGTGGTCTTGAAAAAGGCCGATATTTACGATGAAACCACTAAGAAAGACTATCGAGGGGCTCCAATGCAAAAAGCAACCAATCAACTCATCATCAACCTTTCGCCGGGCATGCTCAGCGTCGCGTTGGTGCATAGAGGGAAGATCCAACAGGCAGAAAAGGTAGATCTCGATACAGCCCAATGGGCAGGGTATTGGGATGACGGGCTCATCGGGCTTGACCAATCTTTCCGCCAGTTGATGTCACGATTTCCTTCGAGCCATCCTTCCAAGGCAACGGTGTTCTATCACTCGCCATCGTTGATTCAGAAGGTCTATACATTTGACCTCAAAGAATCCCAGGCATCTGCTGCCGGTATCGCACAACTGAGAGATAGCGTGGGGCTCAACCGCCCTGTAGAGACATGCCTGCTCGCACAAGACGAATCAAGCGACATTTCTACAACCACGCTTGTCTATAGCGAACGAGAAGAACAACTCCGTTCGATCTACGCATGGCTCAATCGCTGTGGAATCTGTGCAAACTCACTGGTTCCGACGAGTGTTGCTGCGGTAAAGGTTGCAACTGAAGCAGCAAAGGGTTCGGACGCAGACACCGCAATTTTTTATCTCGGCGATGACATAAGCGTCTTTGCGTTTCACAATGAATCAGGTCTGAAAATAGTTCGGTCGATCGAGATCGGATATCGAAAACTGATCGAGGGCTATGCTCAAGGGCTCTGGCCAAGCAAACTCAACCATGAAATAGATTCGGAAGATCAAGAGCACACACAGCTCGACACTTCAGATATCATCAAAGCCCAGTCCTTACTCTTTGAGCACGGGATACCAATGAGTGTCTTCGAGGTAGAGGGTGTAGAACTCCGATCTGCTGTGCTTCCGGTGCTCGCACCAGTGCTTCAACGGGTTTGTATTGAAATTAAACAAACACTACGCTTCGGGCTCGGTTCAGATATCGAAATGCCAAAGCATCTCATGCTTTGCGGCCCTGGCGCCGCGATTCCACACATCGGTAAGGCGATCTCTCAGCATCTCGATATGTATATCAAGATTGATCCTGCTGAGAGTTCATTCGAACCGATGAATCCGTTTGGACACGGGACTCTACAGTGGGCACTGTGCAAATTGGATAGCTGTCCAAATGGATTACTCCCCGAAATTGCCAAAGACTCCATTGCCAGAAAACTTCTCACACGATGCTTAGTCGCAGGTGTTGCAGTAGCGCTCCTAGCAATCGGAGGCGAATATTTCGCCCTTTCAAGTGAACGTCAAAGAATCTCACAAGCCATCGAGCACGATTCTTCACGGATCATCCGAGTGAACGAGTATCGCCAGAATATGGAGTCTGCTTCTGCAATGTCAGGAATCATTCGTGATGTTTCCCAACTCGCCGTTGAAACAGTCGAGAGTATTCCTCAATGGCATGGCCCGTTGATGATGATCTCTAGCCTGACACCTGATTCGATTCGAGTGAGTGAGCTTCGTGGCGATCTTACCCAAGGAAAGCCAGTCATCTCGATCAATGGACTCGCGCTCGCAAGCACCGAAAAAGGTGCAAGCATCGAGCTCAATAAGTTTGTAGCCGGACTCAAAGGCATAGATTCAGTCGTCTCAGTCACACTCGGAGCGACTTCGCGAGTCAGTATCGGCGATGATCAGTGGGGGCGTCAGTTTAAGCTCGATATCGAGCTACTACAAACAGCCCTTCCATACCAGGCCATTGTTGAATCCCAAGCAAACGCATCAGCAGGGGGAATGCCATGAATCAAGATATCCAAAAAACTTTCATTACAAAGCTCGTTCTCGCAGCTCTCGGAACAGGGCTCGTCTGGTACATGACTATTGGGGCAAAGGAAAAACAGGTATACGATCTCGATCAAATATATATCGCGCAGATGAGTGAAGTGACTCAAGGCGAGGACGAGATGAGTAAGAACGAAAGCACGATCGATTATTGCATGACGCAAATGTGCTCAATACGCGATGAGTTGGCGACACAGTTTGATGTCACTGAAACGATAAACGCTCGTAAGCATATTCAGGATGCTGCCGAGATGTACAGCCTCACAGTTTCGCGTATCGAGCCGCTTCGTTCGAGCCTGACAAAGAAAAAAAACAAGCTCGATGGTACAGAGATAACAATCAAAACCGAAGAATATCGGGTTGAATGTGTTGGACCATTCGACGGCATCGTTCGGTATGTCGATGACTTGTCCAACTCGTCGCAGATCACCAAAGTAAACTCGTTTAGGGTTATTCCGGTATCAAGCGAATACGCACGAATGATCTTGCAGGTGTCTGTGTATCGCTTAGTTGAAGTTCCAGAGACATTCAACGAGAACTTTGATCACAAAGCCTCGTCCCAAGATATTGATGCGACAGGAGTAACTACAGATGAAGCATAAAGTACCCACTGGTTACATCCTTGCCGCACTCTGCGTGCCATCTATCGCCATGATCGGAGCCCGATACATGGGACAAGGGGCATCGCAGAGTCAGGCGGGAGTTGTGAAGTTTGAAACGCCAAAGCTCGTAGCATTTCCAAACATCTCGTTGGCTTCAAATGGAAATGGAGTCGAACTTGGATCAATTGCTGAAATAAACTCGCCGTTCTGGTTTCAGGAAGTGATCGACGATCTCTATGTCAATCCGATTCAGATCGATGATCCGTATCAGCCTCAGCAAACACAGAATCTGGTCCCAGACTTCCAGGTTACGACTATATTTCCGCACCCCAAAAGGCCACTTGCAATCATTGATTCAAAGCCCCGCAAGATTGGTGATCAGGTCGCGGAAGGTTGGGAACTGATCGCAATCAATGGCCAAAATCGAACCGTGCTTCTTGTCCACAAATCAGGAAAACGAATCACCCTCGGCTTGGTAAAGAAACCATAAGTCAACCATTGGATTTTTGAGCAAAATTGAGTACTCACTCGCGAAAGTAGTGAGTTTTTTATTGTAGATAGAAGTTTCTATACCGAATAGTCATTCTTCAAGTGCCTTGTCGACCATTTTCAAAGTCTTTAGCGTGGTCTTCGTATCCCGATGATCTGGGCCAAGTATGCTCAGTTGGTTTTCAGATATGGCGAGTAACTGATCATGCGCAGATTCAAGTTGGCCGTTCTTGAAAGCTAGATACGCCAGAAGATACTGGCTGTGCATGGTTTCTTGATGATCAGGACCAAGTGTTTCGAGCCGACCTTCGTAGGCTTGTTCGAGATACGGTCCTGCTTGATCGGGATCGCTTTTGATCAAGGACGAGCCAATATTAGCCTTTGTTCGAAGCGTATTAGGATGTCCAAGCCCCAGTGTTCGCATTTGAATCGCATCGACCCGCTTATGCAAGCTATGCATTTTATCTTCCATTTTCATACCTCGATAGGCGCCCGCGAGATTATTCATGCTCAGCAATGTGGCTGGATGCTCTTCTCCAAGGAGGGCAACGCGTTGAGGAATCAATCGTTCATAGAGTTCCGCTGCCTGCTTTGGTTCGCCAAGATACAGCATGGTCAAACCAAGATTATGCATAGATAACTGTGTGTCAAAGTGCTTGTCTCCTAGCAACTCCATCCGAATATCCAAAACATCGGTGTGCATGGCCTTTGATTCAGCATACATTCCCATGTGGGTGTACAGCAGTGCAAGGTCATTCATTGTTCGAAGCGTCGCTAGGTCATGCTCACCAAGAACCCATTTTCTAGATTCGAGGAGTGCAAGCTGTAACTCTTTAGCTTCTTGGTGTCGGCCAGTGTTTGAATACAATACGCCAAGTTCTTCTTGGGCTAAAAGCGTGCTGGGATGATCTTCCCCATGATGAGTTGTAAACAACTCAACAGCACGAATAAGTTCTGGTTCAGCCTGTTCATAGCTACCCAGCGAAACATAAGTCCGTCCAATCATTTTTCGAATCTCAGCTTCGACGAGAGGTAAATCGACAAAGCGATCATCGATTTGGGAGGCTGATATATCCAGAGCTTGCGCCACAGTCAACTCGCGATCTGTTGACGAACGCGTGTCGGCCTGCCCAATAAGATCTTCAAGCAAAAACGATGTGATCGCTTCTGAAACAGAAGATTCCTGGAGCGCAATGTTCTTCGATTCAATTGCACGAGACAAAGCGATGGATACCGCAACAAATCCAAACATGATCGCAAGGCATGCAATGGCAAGGCCGGCAGAAAAACCTTTGTGCCGGCGTACAAACTGTCGAGCGTGATACCATGCAGACGCGGGCCTTGCGTTGATCGGCTCGTTTCTTAGATACCGCGAAAGATCTTCTTGGAGAGCAAGTACGGAGCCGTACCTTCGCGAGGGGTCTCTTTCGAGTGCTTGGGCAAGAATCGTATCGAGATCGCCTCGCATCTTTGTATTGATCGTGCTTAACCGAGCTGGGATCGTGTCCTCGATCAGTTTGGCCGCTTGAAAATAGGAGAGCTGTTCTAAGTTGTATGGCAGTTTGTCAACGAGCAACTGAAACAGAACGACGCCCAACGCATACACATCGCTCCGCTCATCAAGCTCATGCGCTTCGCCTTTGACTTGCTCAGGGCTCATAAATGCAAGTGTGCCAATCAACTGCCCGGCCTGCGTATGCATCGTGGTGATGTCTGTATTTTGAGAAGAAAACCGTGCAATCCCAAAGTCAAGAACCTTCAAATGCCCCGCGTCAGTGACAAAAATATTATCAGGCTTGAGATCTCGATGAATCACTCCTTGCTCATGGGCATACTGCATCGCGTTACACAGATCAAGAAACAATGAGATTTTCTGGTTCGTTTTCAGACTATGAGAACGCATAAACTTGACAATATTCATCCCTCGAACAAGTTCTATCGCGATAAAACGATCGAGCCCATGTCGCCCCTCGACAATGCCCGATTCATATACCTTAGCAATACACGGATGCGAGAGCTGACCCATAATCTGTGCTTCTTTTTCGAATCGCCGGATTGAGTTTTCATCCATCGATCGAGTATGAATCACCTTGAGTGCCACCGACCGAGCTGGGTTTTTTTGCGTCGCTTCATAGACAACACTGCTCCCACCACGCCCAAGGATACCGTTGATGGTGTACGCGCCGATCGAGTCCGGGAACTTGATATGTTCGTGATCATCAATCGCAGGCGGCAAAAAGTTGACTGAGTCGAACTCGTCGCCCATATTCGCATCCATGGCCAATAACTTGCAAACCTCAGAACGCAAACCCAAATCTTGTTCGCAAAGATCGTCAAGCACATCATCACGCTGATTCAAAGGCACATCGCATACATGTTCAAAGATGTCTCGTATCTTTTGATACCGATCAGGATTCATGCTCATTAGATTCCTTTAGCTGCAACGCAAGCCATGCTCTTGCCATTCGCCAATCAAGCTCCACTCGCTTGGGTGTGATGTCGAGAACCTTCGCGATCTGATCACTCGTCAGTCCTCCAAAGAACCGAAGCTCAACAATACGAAGCTGGCGTTGGTCATAGTTTCCCAGCTCCGTCAAAAGATCATCGAGCAAAAGCAAATCAAAAGCAAGCTCATTCTCAATATCCCGAGGCAGATTCGAAATCGTTACCCGATTCCACCCATCGCCGCGTTTCTTTGTTTTCATCGCACGCGCTGAATCAATACAAACCTGCCGCATCGCAATTGCAGCGATCGAAAGCAGGTGCGTTTTGTCAAGATCGTCAGATTCCAAAGACTTGAATATCTTCAAATACGCCTCGTTTACCAAAGCCGTAGGCTGAAGCGTCACCGGCGAACTCGATGCGAAGCACAGAGAGCCCGCAATTGATCGAAGCTCAGTGTACATACGCTCAAAAAGCACGGAGCTTTTATCCGGTGGATCTGGTAGATTGGTCGTCATCGTGTGTATCTTATCGGAGCATGCGTCCAATTGGCCTTTGAAATCAATGAATATTCGCCTTTCGGGGTATGGATAACGCGAACTGAATAAAAATGACCAACAATTTTGAATATGCGAGGGAGTTCCGACGGCCCTTCTCGTTTGTAGAGATAGGCACCTGCCTATTTTCGCATCTTCAGGAAGGATCAGCATGTTCCAGAGACCAAACAGCACTTGGACCAAACCACTCACTCGTTTCGCATTCGCGGTGGGGGTGTGTATCGCCGGGTGGGTAGGGCCACAAGCGATGGCGGCTCCAACAGATCTCAATATTCAAGACGATGCAGATTACACACGCTTTGTCGATGCGATCCGCGCGACGGAATACTTCCGCGAAGACTACATCGTAGAGAACAGAAACCCAAGAGTCGTCGCAATTGTCGCCGCTCTGAGTGCATACACGCAGCTGAATCCGATCGCAACACAAGCACAACTCGAACAGTTTGCCAACGGGTTTGATGCCGCGATCCAAAGTGAATATGCTGGCGATCCAGATCTCCGACGCTCGGCCAACTTCATGTCTGCACTCCGGTTCATTGTGATCGATGAACCTGGTCTTGAAGGCACAAACACTCATGTCGGCCAACTCGCAGCACAGATGCTCAATGTCGTCGTGCCTGCACCCGACAACTTCGATGCGACACAACGCAGGATGGTCCGGTTCGGGCAAGGACTCGCGATGCGGTATACGCACAACCGTCGATTCGCAGATTTACTTGTTCATGGATTCTTTAGTATTGCTCAAGACGGAACTGATCGCCCAGATCTCGCACTCGTACTCAACCAGTACCTCACCGCCCAAGGCTATCAACCAAACCTCGGAAGCACCAACACCGATCCACGCTTTGCTGATGTCAATGCAGGTCTCCAATCACTCCCAGCAGACTTTGCATCGTACATTTCAACACTCAACCAGCCGCTCGCAGTGAACTCCCTCGTCAACATGGTTGATATTCAGGCGGAGGGGGTACAGCTTGAGATTGATTCAAGAATCGCAACCCTCGACGATGCGATCGCAGCAGAGCCAACAATGTATGATGGATTTGCAATGGGGCAAGACCAAGCGATTCTTGATCAAATCGCTTCCGATCTCCAGGCACAACTTCAAGAAACAAGCTTCGCTCGATCATCCATGTTCGGAGCAACATTCCTGCTCGGCCAAAGCCCGCTCGATGAACTCGGCGACTACTCCGTCGCAGCTGCGGACTATAACGCAACTCTCCTAGAGGCTTCTGATACTGTCGCAGAAGTTCAAATGGGACTTGGGATTCTAACCAATCTAACCACAGTCGCAGCCGGTTACGCTTCTGGAGATCCAATAGCTGCAATGGGCGGCGTCTTCGGCCTCGTATCCGATGCAATCGGAATCGCAGATCATGCAGGCGCATTCGATAACACGCCTTCAGTCGATGAACAAATCTACGCCCAACTCATCGAACTCCGAGTTCAAGTAGAAGCCATGCGTATCGAAATGCACGAACGATTCGATCGCATCGAACAACAGCTTGATTTCATGTATGATCAAATGATCATCGGCTTTAACGCGATCGGAAACGCTATAGGCGATCTTCAGGGTCAGAACGACGCCATCCTAAGAGAAATGCATGTCGTCCGCTCGCAACTAAGCCAACTCGAATCCGCACTCTTCGGCGTCGCCGAAGATATCCTCCTCACCAACCTGACCGATGCAGCCAATACCGTCCTTGATTATCGCGACGAAAACAATATCGATCTTGCCTACGCGAACCAGAATCCAAGCTTCGTCACGGGATCTGAAGATTTCTTCACCTTCGCAACAGTCACCGCGCGGAGCCAGGCCTTCTCTGGCTCAAGGTCGAATCCGCTGGTCACATTGTCTACCGCTGACCAATATCTCTCATCAAATCCAATCGCACGCTATCTCAACGATCTCGCAGTGCTTCCTCAATCGCTCGGACTTGCTCCACTCACATTTACTACGCTCTCAGGCCCAGAACCCTGGGCACAAGCCGCATCCGCTTATGCTCAACTCGCCAAAGAAAACCCATGGTACTTCGCTTTCAGATACGAAAGCCAACTCGAAGATTACCTTTCTGATCCCCAAAACGAATCGCTCCCAGAACTCGATGAGATTATCGAAGACGGCGAAGCCCTCGTAAATATCGGCAACGCCGCTCGGAACCCTGCCCTCTTTGATGCCCTCGTCGCTCGATACAAGCAGCAAACGGCAACACTCCAATCAGAAATCAACACCATCATGTTTGCCGAAATGACCACAAGAAAACTTCGCTGGTCTTCTGGCGAAAACCTCTCAATGATTGATCTCTGGGACACAGACAGCATTCAAACAAACATCGAACCACTATTTACACAATACAGCCCAGCGCATATTCCGGCATTCACTCAGATGGACGGCTCAAGTGATGTTTGGGGAGGGAACGCAGTCTTGTTCGATATCGATCCGGCCCTTTCATACTTCCAAAAAGCCAGAATCGTCTCCGGCGAAAATACAGATCATGCCCATCGTGCGGTTCTCTTTGAGTATCTCAACCAACTCGATGCATCACCTAAATATGACCACGAACTCAGATGGCACGCTACCATTCCAGCACCACTAATACGAGGAGGTTTTTTCTTCTATCGGCCGCCAAACTTCTCGGTAATCCATTGGGTGGATGATAATCCAAATCCTGCAATAGTGAATATGAAAAGCATTCATACTCGAGTTGTTGACTCAAACATTGATGTCTGGGGCACCGAATTTTCGGATTACCAGTGGTACCCAATCGGTCTCTGGTGGAATGAAGATTCGCCAGACGATTGTGCATATGAGTTTATGATACAAGGTGGAGGGCGTTATATCGCGTGGAACACACTCAACATGGGAATGCCATTCGGTGGCGTTGACGGCGCAGATTTGCAGTTCACAAATGTGATAATAAACGATTTTAACTACCTCCAAAGCAGCTCCTGTGGATACAACTGGTTGATATTGGACGATGTGGATATTCTCCGGTTCCGACCTTGGAGCGATAATGCTCACAGCCTTGACAACAACACACTCATCACCGGCCACATCTTCGAGTTCCTCGCGCAATACCGTGAAGGGAATGTTCGTCCGTTGGTCAATGCAGAGTTTGCAAATCCAACTTCTGCAATCACAGCAGCTATTGAAGATCTCGATAATACCGTTGCACTCATCAACGCATACATTACACTCGCAGCTCCCGATGCGGTCGCTCACAGCGAAATCCTCCGCAGCGCACTTCGCGCAGTTCCCGGCCAAAGCGAAATAGGATTGCGATCAGCAGATGCCATTCAACTCATCCTTGAGTTCCAGGCCCAGGGATCAGCCCGCGATCCCCGCTCAGCAGCTGACCCAGCATTTGACTTTCATGTGATGGATCAGATCCTCAATGAACGCATTGACTTTGTCCACGCCGAGATTGATCGAGCGATCGCTTTGCCGCTCGAATCTCCGCCATACATCGAATGGATGCTCGCAGAGCTCAACGATGTCCGCGATCATGTATTCGCCCCAGCACGCGATGATGCCTATCAATCCATCGGCACAACCATCATGGTTGATTCAGCCTCGGGTGTCATGGCAAACGATATGCTCCAAGAATACCGAATCATCACAATCGATCCATCCTTCGGCGAACTCCCAACCAACGGCAGCTTGACACTCAACAATGATGGCTCGTTTGAGTACACCCCGAACCCTGGATTCTCAGGCACAGATTCATTCACCTATCGCCTTGTCGGCACCATTGTCGAGGGTTTGCCGATTCCTGAAGATGGGCAGTTTGTTTCAGAGCCTGCCACAGTCACAGTGAGCACCCAAACGATTGGCTGTTCGGTTGCAGATACGAACGCTGATGGTGTCATCAACTTCTTCGATATCTCAACATTCCTCCAGGCATTCACCGCCCAAGATCTTGCAGCAGACTTCAACAATGACGGCTTGCTCAACTTCTTCGATATCAGCACATTCCTGCAAGTATTCGCTATGGGATGCCCATAACAGAAGCCTTGAAAGAGTGATCTTTATACAACCAACACCATGGATCGTGTGAGCCATGGTGTTTTTCAACCAAGGTTTGATTGAGCATACGAGTACGCAATGTCTCGCTGTCCGAGTTCGCCAAGCACATGGTCTACAAGCCCGGCTTGAGGACCAAGCAACTCAGGAGTAATAACACCGCGCATGGTGATCTCATCATTGGCAATCATCCGTGCGATAACCGCACACGGCAGAGCTGTCGTACGCGACATACTCGTCGCACCCTTATTGAAGTAATCAAGCAGATCCCATTGGTGCCGAACGCTCTTGCCTGCCCTATCAGTTCCATCAACAAGAACACGCATGATCGTCAAATCTTCTTCGAGTTCCTCATAGGTCCATTTCGGGAACATCAACTTGCTGATCACATCTAAAGGCTTTACGCTCCCCCCATCAACATCAATCCGCTCTTGGCTAAACAAACCCGTCTCTCGGAACACACGCATCAACTCAATATGCCCAGGATACCGCAGCGTCTTTTCTTTCATGAAGGGCACATCCATCGAATACGCAAGGCTCCGAAGCCCATCGGTATTAAATGACTCAAGCGTGCCAAGTCCATCAAAGTCCATCAGCTCCGGCTCGCTCAATGCCTCACGAACTACGACTTTCCCATGCTCGACAATACGCGAAGGCCGGGTATATTCCTCAAGCACATCCGCAGGAGAGAACCCCGCCTTGTATTCGAAAGGCCAGTTCCGAACCCGAGGCAAGCCGCCAACATAGATCTCTATGTTCTGGCACTCCTCAAGCAAACTCGCCCCATATCCTGCGAGCATATTGCTCATCCCAGGGGCGACCCCACAATCAACCACCGCGGTCACTCCATGCTCTTTGGCCAAGGCATCAAGATCCCAAGCATCTTCGGGCATGAACGAAATATCTGCATAATTCTTCCCTGATTCAATAATCGCACGCAGCGAAGCAAACCCAATCTTGCTTGCGAGTGCTCCAAGAACGATATCAAAGTCTGCAATCACATCCTTCAGCACAGCCACATCACCAAGATCGGCAACCCGTATCTGAAACTCAACCCCCATCTTCGCAGCGTGTTTTTTCGCTTTCTCAAGCGATCCGCTTCGGATATCAACGAGTGTCACTTCAAATCCAGGATCACCCGCCAAATCAGCAGCCATTACTGTTCCAACCATCCCCGCGCCAAGTACAACAGCTTTTTTCATCGTTTAATCTCCAAAGTCACTATGCAATCTATGTGCATTTGAACTTCCATAGTCTAGCGGCTTCACCCTCGATAGACCGTTGTTCTTGAAGACCTCCGCCAGTCATGGCAGAATCCCAATAAAAAATGACACACTTCCCAATCCGCATCCCTACACTGCTCTGTTCATGGATGATTCTGATCAACAAGCGCAATGTCCCCCCAGCTATTGGAACGCGCGATGCCATCCAGGCCTTAAGGGTGCATTGATTTCTGGTCTCGCCCTCACCTTCGTTCTTCAAACCTACCTTGTTTATACAGATTCAACCCAAACAACCCCACTGAATCATCAGCAAAGTGCAGGGCGACAAGTGTGGCTTCAAAATAACTGCCAAGCCTGTCATCAACTCTACGGCTTTGGCGGCTTTCTTGGCCCAGATCTCACCAATGCGACTCAACGCCTCAACCAATCGCAGCTTGAGTCCCAACTCGCTCTTGGGCAAGGGCAAATGCCCGCGTATGATCTCGACCAAGACCAAACCGACTCCCTCTGGGCTTTTCTTGTTGCTATGAATCAAACCGGAATCGGTCAGGCGAGAAACCCGAACCTTATTAAAACCGCAAACCCCAAAGAGGCTCGAACTTCCCCAGCCAATATCGCAGTCGGCGACGCACTCCATGAGTCAAACAATCACATCGCAACCGCCGGTTTCGAGATATTCCAATCACAAAACTGCCAATCTTGCCATGTCCTCTTCGCAAACTCTTCCGTTGGTGCGCCAGATCTTACACGATCTGCAACCTTGCTCTCATCCGCTGATCTCGATCATGTTCTCGAATACGGCCAACTTCCCAAAATGCCCCGCCCAACGCTCACCCCAGATGAACGCGCAAAGGTACATGTTTTCATCACCTTCATCGCTGAGCACAGAGCATCAATACTCGCAAAGATCGAATCAGATCCATCCCCATTCTGGGCATCACTTCCTTGGTGGGAGTTCGACGAATGAGTGTAGATGAAGATCATCATCAACCCGAGTTATTGCGCAGCCGAGTAACCCTCACTTATATGCGATGGGCGATCGTCTCACTTTCCATCGCCCTGATCGCTGGCGTTCTTGGGGCTGCTTACTACATACCCGCTTTGGCACCAATCATCCAAAGACTCGGCATCAACTTCGCATCCCTCCGCCCAATTCATACAACTTTTGCTGTCGTCTTCATTATCCTCGCAGGCATCTCGGTCATCCACCGCTACCTCGAAGATGTTGCTCCAGCAATCCAGCCTGCCGAGCGGCTCAGGTTACGCGTGCAGTTCGTTCTCTGGATGATCGCAGGAGTTGGAATCCTTGTGACCCTTGCTCTCGGATTCTTCTCCGGGCGAGAATACATGGGCTTCCATCCGATTTTCTCCATCCCAATCATTCTTGGTTGGCTTCTCTGCTGCTGGAACTTTTTCGCACATGTACGCAAAGGCATTTTTTATAAACCAATGCATGTCACGATGTGGAGTATTGGGCTTCTCTTCTTTATCTACACATTCATAGAGCAACACGCCTGGCTTCTCCCCGGAATCTTCGCCGATCCAATCATTGATATGCAACTCCAATGGAAAGCAACCGGCACACTCGTCGGCAGCTTCAACCTTCTCGTCTACGGCACGCTCTACTACATCGCAACCAAGATCAGCAAGAATGATTCTTACGCACACAGCCGACTCGCCTACGCACTCTTCGCAGTGGGGCTTCTCAACTCATTCACAAACTTCGCTCACCATACATACCACATCCCGCAAAGCATCATCGTTAAGCAGATCAGTTTCGTTGTTTCGATGACCGAGATCGTGCTTCTTACCCGTGTTATTTGGGATATCGCTGCAATGGTTAAAGCAAAGAAGCCTTCAGCACCCTGCTCGGTTCAACTCTTCCTGACTGCGACGAAGTGGTGGACAGTATTCATCCTCGCAACTTCAATCCTTATCTCAATCCCGCCAATCAATGCTCTCATACACGGCACAACCGTCGTCATGGGGCACGCGATGGGAGCCACAATCGGTATCGATTCAATGGCCCTCTTTGCAGCGATCACTTGGATACTCATCGAAAGACAAGAAGGTAATACAACCACGCCTAGCAGTCTCGATTCAAAACGATTCAGGAAAAACATCATCGGCTTCAATATCTCAGTTGGCGCCTTGGTCGTTTGGCTCACAACTGCGGGCACAATAACTGGGATATACCGATTTGAAGGCCTCGCCAATCCACAATGGCTCACTGTCTCAGGGCCGTTCATCTTCTTCGCGACTGGGATCGCATCAGCCTACTTCTTGGCTCGCTTGCTTTGGGAATGGTTGAAACTGCTGTTCAAGCCGTAAGTTATTTCTCAGCATTCTCGCCAGCAGGAAGCAACTCGCCCGCACCAAGGATTAACGCAAGCATCTCATCGATGTCCGCGCGTGTGAGCGCACTGTTGACAATCGGAACTCGAATAATCCGTCGGCCGTCAACCACCGCGTGCCCAACAAGCATCTCGTTTCGCTCGCGTAAAAAATCACAAATTGATCGGCTACATTTTCCATTCACCTCAAAGCACACATTCACATACGCAGGCTCACAAGAAAGCACAAACCGATTATCGTCATCAATCTTCTGTGCGCAATACTGCGTCAACTCCATCAAATGTTCAACTCGTTGACAATATCCAGTATCGCCGTGATGCTTCCATGCGGCCCAAACTTTGAGCGCATCGTTCCGCCGACCGCATTGGATCGATCGTGTACCAGGGTTGTATAAATCATCATCCGCCTGGAACAAATAATCAGCGGTCTCATCTAAGCTTCGGCGAAGATACTCCGGTTCACGCGTAATAAACCCGGCAGCACTCAAAGGCACACCCATCACCTTGTGCGGATTCCAAGCGACAGAATCTGCTTGTTCTACACCTTCCATCAGGTGCGAATGTTTCGTGCTCAATACAGCCGCCCCCCCAAAGCTCGCATCCACATGGAACCAAATGCCAAACTCTCGGGCAATTTTCCCCATCTCAACAATCGGATCAAATGACCCCATCACGGTCGTGCCCGCAGTCGCAATCACACAACACGGGACACATCCATCTCGAAGATCATCCTCGATCGCTTGTCGTAAAGGATCAGGTCGAACTCTACCAGCGTCATCGGTCGGAATCTTTCGTGCGTTCTCTCGCCCAATCCCAACAATCCCGGCATTCTTCATAATCGAATAGTGGGCATCGGCAGACGCGTAACAAGTCATGGTCTTGCCCATGCTCCCCTTATTTCGAAACTCCGGGCAAGCCATATCTCGGCCAATAAGCAAGGCCAGCAGATTCGAGATCGAGCCGCCAGGTGTAAAGAGGCCTTCAGCCTGCTCGCCAAAACCTAGGGCATTGGCCATCCGGCCAATCACAACCCGCTCGATCATCGCCATCGGGCCAGCAGCCTTAAAAGTATACATCGAGCTGTTAATCACCGGCGAGAGCATGTCGGCAGCCGTCGCGATCGGGTCGCGACCGCTAAACAACTGATTATAAAACCGAGTACTCGTCGTCCGAGGGGTCGCCGATGCCAGATTTTCAAGCGCACCCATCACTTGCTCGACCGTTTCGCCATCTTCACGAATATCAAGATCGAGGCTGGCCTCAAGCTCTGCTGGGGATCGAAACGGGTTCACCGGATTCTGTATATCATCATCTATATACCGAGATGCGATCTCACCGGCCATTCGAATCGGATCACCAGCACATATATCCATATCCGGTACGCTTGCGTTTTTGGAGTTGTCCATGAAAAATCATAGGTGATCCAATCAATGCGCGTCGACAAGCTATCGAGACTTCTCCGTGATGATAGAGTGTTCCTGACAGGTGCATTCATTCGCCGATACATTGACTAGGCCGTATCTGACGGCTCAGTTCCGTACAAGAACACCATCCTTTTCTCCTCCCCCGGGCCTCCGGGGGAGGAGAGTATGTGATCAAACACGAGCCGTCAGACACAGCCTAGACCCCGAGTTTACTTCAGATACATCGGTTCGAAATGTAGCCCCGAGTCGCATTGGCCCCTAGCATTGCCGAGCGATCGGCCAAATCGGTCGGCCGTTCAATCTTGGCAGGAGATTCTTCGATGAAGCCTCGACGATCACGCATACATGGATCAACCAAACTCGCATCGCGAGCAGTGTTGATAGGGTCTATTTCCTCAGTATTGATCTCGACGATGATCACCGGGTGCAAGCGTGAAGAAATTCACTCCTACAGCCTCCCCAAAGAACAAGTCGCCGCAGCATTGATCAAAGAACCATCTTCTGCTCCCAAGCAAGAAGTTACTTGGGTCGTTCCAGACGCATGGCAAGAAGTTGAAACGACCGTTCAAATGCGCCTCGCAACCTTCAAAACATCCCAAGGGGTCGATGTTGCAGTCACCGTATTCCCCGGCGATGTCGGCGGGCTTGTCGCCAATGTCAACAGGTGGGAAGGACAAGTCGGACTCCCATCGAGCAACGAACAAACAATCAACGAATCAATCCAACGCCTCCAAAGTGTCAATGTCATCATTGTGGATCTCACGGGCGAATCGAGCAGGCTTATCGGCTCAATCATTGATGTAGGCGATGGAAAAACATGGTTCGCCAAAGTTGTAGGCCCAGCAGAAACCGTCGAACAAATAAAGAATGATCTCATTGCCTTCTCAGCATCTTTCCATCTTCACGATTCAACACATAACCACGGCAGTGAACCCCAGAGTGAGCCTGAGCAGGCAGACAGCACGCCTCCGATCGACTGGCTCCCGCCCAAAGAATGGAAAGCCGAAGAAAATGCTTCATCAATATTGATGGCCGCTTTCAAATCAGATTCAGGTTCACGAATCACCCTCACCACCCTCGGCGGCCAAGGCGGAGGCTACCTCAGCAACATCAACCGCTGGAGAGGGCAGATCGGTATGGACATGCTCGATTCGATGTCTGACCAACCAATCGAAGACCTTGGTAACGAAGCCTTCATTGTTGATCTGGTCTCTCAAGAGAACGCTACTCGCATTATGGCTGGCATTGTCCCCATCGGTGGCCAAACGCTCTTCTTCAAACTAACAGGTTCACTCGAACAAACAACTCCAGAGATTGAACGCTTCAAAGCCTTTGTCATCGGCGCGGGGCTCGCCAGTCAGGATCAACCATGAGCCTCGTCAATAACAGCGTGAAAAAATTTCTCAAACCGATCGCCTCACTCAAACTCACAGTCGTGATCTTTGCCCTCTCTATCTTCCTCGTTTTCGCAGGAACACTCGCTCAAGTCAACTCAGGGATTTGGACAGTTGTCGATCAATATTTTCGATCGCTTATTGTCACTATCGAACTCCAAATATTTGTACCCAGAGATCTCGCCAGAGTCCCGGGTGCTATTTGGTTCCCCGGTGGGCTTACTCTTGGCGTTATAATGCTCGTGAACCTGATCGCCGCCCATACCGTTCGCTTTAAGCTCAAATGGAAGCGCAGCGGCATGATCATCACCCATCTGGGGGTCATCCTTCTCCTTGCGGGCGAGTTTGTCACTGGCTTCGCGGCTGAAGAAGGCAACATGACCATTCGAGAAGGTCAAACAGTCAACTTCGTTGAGGATATTCGAGCATCAGAACTGTCGATTGTCGATGCCTCCGATTTAAAAAATGATCTCGTCACCGTCATCCCAGAACGCTTCTTGCATGCCGGTGAAACCATCAAAAACTCCCTCTTCCCATTCACAGTTGATGTGGTTGAGTGGCTCCCCAACTCCCAAATCCTTGGGCCGATGCAAACTCCACCAGAACGCAAAGGCCTCGCCGACACGGGTGCTGCGAGTGAACTCGCTGCAATTCCAATCCCCCGTGCCAACGGCGTTGACGGTGCAAATGTTGACGCACCCTCCGCATACATCACCATTCACGATGGTGAGACAAAGATTGGCACATACCTCGTATCTGTATACCTTGATCAGCCTCAAGCTGTCACGATCAACGAGCGTACCTACTGGTTGAATCTTCGCTTTAAGCGAACCTACAAGCCGTACTCGCTCCATCTCATCGACTTCAAGCATGACCTCTTCACCGGCACCCAAATGGCAAGAAACTACTCAAGCCAAGTTCAACTCGTTGACACGAACCGCAATGTTGATCGTGAAGTCCTCATCTATATGAACCACCCTCTCCGCCACGCTGGCGAAACATTCTATCAGGCCTCATTCCTTCAGGGCGATGCAGGGACAGTTCTCCAAGTTGTCAAAAACCCGGGCTGGATAATTCCCTATGTTTCATGCTCCGTCGTAACCCTCGGCATGCTCATCCACTTCGGCATCCGCCTTGTGCCAACACTCAAACGGAGCGTACGATGAAAAAAGTAATCCAATACCTTCCCTGGATTGTTCTCGTTCTCGCTATCCTTTCAGTCGGTCAAAAACTCGCTTCGCCAGATACGGTTGATAGCCAGTTCAACCTCGAAGCATTTCGCCAACTCCCCGTTTCTGCAAGTGGGCGAACAAAGCCACTCGATACCGTCGCACGCAACAGCCTGATGAGCATCAGCGGGCGGCAGTCCATGCGCACAGACGAAAAAAACTATACGGCTATTGAATGGTATATTGAACTTATCACGAATCCGAAACAGGCTATCCAAAGAAATGTTTTCCGTATTGATCACCCCGATGTACTCGCGATGCTCAAGCTTGATGCAGAGAAAAGAGTCCGATTCTCATTTGAAGAAGTTCTTACCGCCAGTGAAGAGATAAACAACCAGGCCATCCGTGCGAGTCAAATTAAGGCAAAGGCCCGCGATCCGTTCCAACGCGCCATCCTCGTCCTCAATGATCGCATGATGCTCTTTAGCAGGCTCACACAACTCGAAATGCCATACCTTGTTCCGCCAATATCTTCAGGCGAAGACTGGCGGCCATTTGTCGAAACCCTCAGCCTCAATCCACAAGACCCCGACGCACGCGCACTCCTGAGTATCCTCCAGAGCTACCGAGACAATGATGCGACTGCTTTCAACGAGCAAATTGCGCAGTTCACACAGTTGATCGATAACGAGCTCGGATATATCGCCAAGAAATCACGCTATGAAGTGGTCTTTAACTATGTGCAACCTTTTTACACAGCACTCGTCCTCTATATCATGGCCTTCCTCTTCGGCTGTTTCGGACTCCTCTCAAGCCAAC
The DNA here is from genome assembly GCA_024280755.1 of Planctomycetota bacterium. Lineage (GTDB taxonomy): Bacteria > Planctomycetota > Phycisphaerae > Phycisphaerales > UBA1924 > UBA1924. The sequence continues at coordinate 9,315 of JAJRPN010000025.1, read as the reverse complement.
TCTCTAAAAAAGAACTTTCAAAGGCCCTCCTCAGTTCCATGACCATGCTCATCATCGTTGCCTTTGTCATCCAGACTGTTGGTATCGCAAGCCGAGTCTATCTACAAGGTCGTCCGCCAATCACAAACCTCTATTCATCAGCAATCTTTGTCGGTTGGTTTGGGGCAATCCTTGGACTCATCATGGATCGTCAAATGAAGATCGGCCTCGGCGGCATCATGGCTTCTGTCATTGGCTTTGGCACACTCATCATCGCCCATAATCTTGGTGGCTCCAACGATACAATGGGCATGATGCAAGCCGTCCTCGATTCAAACTTCTGGCTCGCAACCCATGTCGTTGTCGTTACCATCGGCTACTCCGCATGCTTCTTCGCAGGCTTCCTCGGAATCGCGTATGTCCTGCTCGGGGTCTTCACCAAGACCCTCGATCATGAACGAGGGAAGTCACTCACCAAGATGATCTACGGCGTAATCTGCTTCGCAACACTCACCTCATTCGTAGGAACAGTCCTCGGCGGAATCTGGGCCGATCAATCTTGGGGACGGTTCTGGGGGTGGGATGCCAAAGAAAACGGTGCTGCGCTCATCGTCCTGATGAACCTACTCATCCTCCACGCACGGTGGGGGGGCATGGTCAAAGATCGTGGTGTCGTTGTTCTTGCAATCAGCTGCAACATCATCACGGCGTGGTCATGGTTCGGTACAAATATGCTCGGAGTCGGTCTCCATTCCTATGGCTTCACGGAATCCGCAGTCTTCTGGATCTCCATATTTGTCATGAGCCAACTCGTACTCATGGGCATCGGGCTTCTCCCAATGAGCATATGGCGAAGCAAGTTTCAGCGAGTGAAATCAACTCCCAAGACTTAAGCATATATTGATCAACCCATCATAGTTCTAAGCGGCTCTTCGTCGAGAAGATGTCGTCTGAAGTATCTGATTGATCAGTTCGATTCGGTTAATCGGCTTGGTCGCGAAGGCATCGCATCCAGATTCGATACACTTTGTCCGATCGCCCTCCATGGCATTCGCTGTCAGCGCAATTATTGCACCAGTGTACTCTTCTTCGCGCAATGCTGCGGTCGCTTCATATCCACTCATCACCGGCATCTGCATATCCATCAGAATACAATCGAATGCCTCACCATTCTCTTTCGCATCAATCGCCATATCAAAGCCGATCAATCCATTCTCAGCAATGGTGATTTGAGCACCTACCTTCTTCAGAATAAATGTTATGAGCCTTTGATTGTCAACACCATCTTCAACAAGCAGCAAGCGATAACCATTCAAATCAGTATTGGATCCAGGTTTGACACCAGCCTTTGATTCAAGGTTTGCAGCCGGATCATCAAGCATATCAACATCAATCAACGACCCCGTACCAATCGTAAAACGGAAGTGAGATCCCACATGAAGTTCAGATGCTTCAAGAGTCAATCGTCCACCAAGCATTTCAGTAAAATGTTTGCTGATCGTAAGCCCAAGCCCGGTCCCGCCATATTTTCTTGTTGTCGAACCATCAGATTGAACAAACGGCTGAAAGAGTTTCTCTGTTTGTTTCGGGGTCATCCCAAGCCCCTGGTCAATGATATCAAACTGAAGATAACTCTCTCCATCTTCATGAAGTGTGCTTACCCGAAGAATAACCAATCCCTCATCAGTAAACTTAATCGAGTTGCCCAGCAGGTTAATGAGAATCTGACGGAGCCTTGTCGGATCACTTGAAATTGTTTCGGGCAATGCTCCATCGATAACAAGTTCAATCGTCAGTCCCTTGTTACAGGCTCTCAGGTCTACCAGTGTCACTGCATCACGAATCACCGGGTATGGATGAAACTCGATCTGTTCAATAGTTGACTTGCCAGCTTCAATTTTAGACAAATCCAGAATGTCATTGATAATGTTCAAAAGGTACTCGCCATTCTTTTGAACCGTATTGATCGCATCAATATTTATCCGCGAAGTCACATTCTCGGCAATGATACCCGTAAAGCCTAAAATAGCAGTCATCGGCGTCCGAATCTCATGGCTCATATTCGCTAAGAACTCACTCTTCGCCTGGCTCGCTTCTACTGCCTCTTCGCGGGCAAGCTCAAGTTCCTGTGTCATTTGAACAAGCTCGTTGCGTTGTTCCATCAGCGAATCGTGCGCCTCTTGGAGCATTGTCTCCGAATCCTTAGAGACAGAAATGTCTGTGCGAATCGCAACATAGTGCGTAATTTTTCCTATTTCATCCAAGAACGGCACAATCGTCGAATGAACCCAGTAATGCTTTCCATCCTTGGCAATATTCTTTATTTCGCCCGACCAGACCTTCTTGCTAGCAATGGTTTTCCACATGTTTCTAAAAAACTCGCGGCTGTGCTCATCACTCTGGATGAGCCGATGATTACTCCCGATCAAATCCTTCCGAGAATAGCCGCTGAGTTCAACAAACTTGTCGTTCGCATAAGTGATATTTCCCTTGACATCAGTGATCGTTACGATTGCGTGTTGATCAAGCGCATACTTCTGAAACTGAAGATTCGCAAACAGCTTACGGAGATTCATAACCATTAAGTTGAATGACTCCGTCAATCCACCAATCTCATCCCCGGTCGTCACAGGGCAAGCCTGATCAAGATCGCCCTCTGAGACAAGCTGAGCAAAATGCGACAAGCGAATGATCGGCTCAACTATTCGCCTGGAAATACTGCTTGCAATAAGCAGTACCAGGACACAAGTAACGGTAAAAACGGCGGCCATTAATCGCCACAACTTGTTTGATGCAGCGAATGCGACATCCGTTGGGATTTCAGCAATGATCCCCCATCTCACCCCCGCGATATCCAGACTATGGTGTATACCAATCACTTCGTTATGCAATGCAGTTGAATAAAGCGAGACTTGCTCTTCGTCCATCAGGTAAGGTTGACCCGTTCCGCCATGAGTGTTTGCGAACCACAACCGCGTTTGTGGATTATCGATCACTTGATCAAAGATGGTCCTTTGCCTCTCAGAGCTTGTGCGTAGTGTGACTTTTTTCTGAGTCGCGTTTAATCCAACGATGTAGGTCAACTCAGATTGTTCAGCCTGGTCTGTCCCACGCATAGTGAACTGAATTTGTTCAGGAGAGAACTGAAGAGCAAAGACACCGACTTTGTCGCCATCCTCATTGAAAATAATTGTTGTTAAAAATCCCGCAATTTGCGATTGCGAAGGTACATGTCGTTCAAGATCAGAAAACCGAGATCGGCCAGTTTTAGAAGTCGCTCGAAACGCTTGAGCAAACTTCGTCTGAGAGAGCGAACCCTTCATCAGGTTGCTGCCAAGATCTTCCTCGCGAGAGTTTGTATACAGAATCTCTCCATCCATATTGATCAGGTAAACATCATAATACCCATACATCCTCTGGAAGTTCTTGAGATCTTCGCTTCGATCATGAACAATCCTGTTCCATTGATAAGTAGTGACATAGTCACCAAGGCTTTCACCACTCGAAATATATGACTCGTGAAGCTCTTGCATAAACGCGGTAGAGTTCTGACTCAGTGCCTGAGATTCGAGATCCAATACGCGATACTTAAACCAGTTCTCAATAAACGCAGCGTTGTCATGCACCCGAGCGGTGAGCAAATCAGTAGATGCCTGATGCAAGCTCGTCTTTGCTGTTTTGTAGCTCAACACGCTCATTAGCACCAGGGGAACCATCGCGACCAGCAACAACCAGACCAATAGCTTGCGCTTTAAGCCACAGCAATACTTCTTTGGCATGAAGTTCAAGTTGTTCTCTCGGGCATCTCGCCTTGTACTAAAATCCATTTCATATCTCTATTCATTCAGTCTCACTGGGGAGAACTCCCCTCGGCATATGTTGAGTCCGCAGTGATCGTTGTTGAAAGCTGATCATCAGCAAAGGCTTCAAGATCAATAACCGAGTTGAGAATCCCGCCTTCCACGGCATAATCCATAATCATCTTGATACCTGGGATACCCAGGTTCAAGTATTTGTAGTTGATCACATTGAGATCTGAATACTCATGCTGCGATCATTAGGAGAGTTGACTTCATAAGCACAACCTTTTCGCTTTGATTCTCTAGAGGGTCATAGTCTATCAATAAATCGGCTATTTCTGACGATCGCTGAATCATCAGCGTAGTTTTCGAACGAAGAAAGCCCCGTGAACCCCCTCAATAGGCAGGGAATTCGGGGTTATCGAAGACGATTGGTGAAAGTGTATGACGAGAGGCAAGGCGATGAAGTGATCTGGTAATCGCTTCATCGCCTATGGTTACTTGCCATATGTCAAATCAGTATGCTTACGGACAGCCTTCGATTACTGCGTTGATGAAGTCAGTCAAATCAAAGAAGTTCCAATACCCATCATCATTGAAATCTCCTGTCCGATCATGAGCCAAGTATGCGTCGAGAAAGATCGACACATCAAAGAAGTCCAAGACTGAATCACGATTCAAATCAGTGGGGCATGCGGAGAACCCTAAGTCCAACAAGACGATAGAACCACCGATGTCATTTCGAGGAGCACCAACAACTGAATGGTCTCCATCGAGTACAACACGCCCAATCACATTCGTAGAATCAAGCTCGGCGACCGTAGTGTTAGCGATCTCACCCCAAACATTCAACCCGCCGCCGCTATGTCGCCCATAAGTAGAAACAAAGTTTCCTGTTCGGCTGGAGATCAAGACAGTATCGCCATCAATCGCTACGCTCGATCCAAAATTCTTTTGTGGATCACTCTGATGATATGGAAAAAACTGATCCTGTACAACCCACTCATTCGAAACGGAATCAAACTCGAAGAGTATGACTTGCCCATGCCGAGAATAGAAGCCGCCAGTATCACTCCAAATCCATTCACCTTGTTCAGGAGCTCCCGCAATCGCATACCCTGCATCGAGAGCAACAGATGCACCAAAGACTTCCAAGCCAGCAAACGGGCCAAGTACGCGTTGGTTTGGTACAACATTTAAGTCATACCAAGTTCCGTCAACTGTTCCAAAGAAATGAACACTACCAACATTACTGGTCCAAGGCGTCACGCCTCCCCCCCGTACTACTCCAGGGCAGTTCGTACGGATAGCCGTGCCAGGATCACCAACAATGATGGAATATTCTGACTCGCCGTTGTGATCAATCGCAACCGCCGACCCAAAGCTCCTTGGATTGAGATGGCAATCCAAAATAGGATTCAAGATCGAACTGGGGGACCATTCCGATGTTGTATGATCAAGCTGGTACACATGCACTCGTCCAGTTCCATCGTATCGGCTTTCGCCAATGACAAGCTGGTCATCAATGCTATCAATCGAAAATCCAAACCGCGCATTCCGCATCGCATCTGGAGACTCAATCGTCTGCACATGCCCCCAGTTTTCATCGCCTCCCATGTTTAACTCATATACACGAACTCGTCCAGTGCGAACAAGATCTCCTTGTACATTCTGCAGATCAGAGAATGGATCCGCAAACGGCGAACCAACAAACAAATATCCATCGGTGAGCGAGAGGCTCGACGCATATCTACCAGAGACGAGAGACTCTTGAAACTCAGGCTGAATACTCTTATGAAACACCCATTGCTCATCTATGCGTTTGAACAAACTCACAGATCCAAGATTGACAATCACATTGGGCTGATGGTCTAAGTCGTCCCAATCACTCGATCCAACCGCTAGCCATTCACCATCAAGTGCGAGGGCATTCCCAAAGAGGGCGTCATCTTGGACGAGGCCATCAGTGAGTACGCCTTCTACAACTTGCCCATCGGCAAAGCCTCCAGAAAAAAGACAGCCAGCGAGAATGAGTGTTCTGAGTTTCATGACAGTACTCCGATGATCAAGTGTGCCGCGAGTGACACGCCCAAAGAGCGTACATGATGCACACAAATGAGTCAAACAAATATAGCTGCAAGTGGCCAACTTCAACAAAATGACTGTGTTATATAACACTTTTCAATGATCTTGCACGAAAACTACTGAACCATGTCCCCGCTGGATCAGCAGGGCTCTTCCCGGTAAATCACCCGGAACCGCTCGCAAAGCAGAGGCATGTCTTGCGTTGGCTCTTTGCCAATCCGAGGCAGCGTCCTCGAAAAAAACTCCCAATGCACTCGCCGCCAGTATTCAAGCGACCGATCGCCCTCGCCTTCGTCAAACGCAAACTGGGCATCGACTTCGTTATACGGCGTAAGCACGACGGACAAGGTTTCGATCATGCAGCGGGCGTTGCCAGAGCCGTCGATGATGGCAGTCAGGTAGCCAGGTTCGAGCGGTGTTTCCTTTTCGTGTTCCCATTCCCACAATGCGCCGCAGGTTGCGGTTTTCTTGCCTTCGAGGATTGGTACGAGGAGTTCGTCGGCCATCGCCGGGGAGTCGCCGAAGTAATCGGCTTCGATCTTGCGCGTGGCGATCTGTGGATCGTTGCTCGGGTTGGCTTGGCGGAAGCGGGCGACGAAGGCTTCGACTTGAGATTTGTTTGGCGTGACCATGAGGGAAGTGTAGGTGGGGAAGGCAATGGGGAGTTGGCAATGGGCAATGGGGGGGGATGAAGAGGGGAGGGGAGAGTTGGGAGAAGAATGAAGACCCCCTCCGTCGGCTTCGCCGCCACCTTTGTAAACCCCGAGAGGGGCCCCGGAGGCCCGGGGGAGGAGAGTTGGGAGGGGTGAGTTGACATGTTGTGTGTTCATCTGCATGGGGGAATTATGGGCGATGAAGATTGGCGGCTCAAGTGGGGAGTCGTGGAGCGCAGGGATTTTGCGCACGGGGGTGGTCGGTAGGGGTGATATTTCTTGGTGCCCTCCTTCGCCCCTCTTCGGCGAAGGAGGTTCTTGTGGTTGGAAGACCTTCTTTGCCCTTCGGGGCGAAGGAGGGCACCCGGCTGGGTATGCGGTCAACTTAGTGAAACTATGGTTTAAAATCAGACTTTTGCATAGAGATTTTGCGGAGATTTGCTGCTTCGTTCTCTCATAATTACTGTATACTCTTTGGTAGGGATACCACAGCGATAAACACCAACGGAGACCGAACGATGAAGAAGCTTTTACCGATAATCATTATGGGCACCATGTCGGTCATCATTTTGATGCTTGCATTGGCCTTGCAGAATACCACACGGGTTGTGAGTTCTGGCTCAGCGATTATACTTCAATCTGCATTGCTCACTCCGATCGAGCGGGGACCGGTTGTTGGGGTTGGCGATCAAGATATTCAGGGTTCTCCTCCGCCTACATATTCTTTTCAAGGGCTACTTAAGGACGCGAATGGCGATCCGGTTGTAGGGCCGATGGACGTTGAAGTTCGGCTTGAATCGATCGACACCCAAGGATTCTACCAAACGCTCGTGAGCGAACAGTTCTTAGGTGTGATGCTTGACGAAGGACGATTCTTGTTTAACTTGGGATTTCCGACTCCTCAGGAAATGATCGATGCCGAGGTTCCCCGAGTAATCATTATTGATCTTGCGACCGGTTTGGTGATGGGTGGGCCCGTCGCACTCGGGCACACACCGATGGCATACATTGCGGAACAAGCAGTATCTGCGAGCATCGCCGATGCGCTCTCGGGAGATTATTCGGTGCTGCTGACTACCGAGCATCCATTCATTGATTATGGATTTGGATTTGAGCCGCCTCGGGCGACGAAAAGTGGACGGACTGTGACGCTCACAGGGTTGGTTGATGTGATTGAGGTTGGGTCAGTCGGCGACACGATCGTCACTCTGCCAGAAGACATGCGCCCAGAGGGGCGGCTGTTGTTTATGGTCTACCACAGAGACATTTTGGGTAATTTTCCTGTAGGCCGGGTCGATGTCCATGCGAATGGGAGTGTGACGATGCAGAACCCATCGCCTGGTCCGACGAGATGGGTGTCTCTGTCTGGGATCAGTTTTACGGCGGCTGAGTAGACTCGGTCGGAATAGATTAGTGCTTTGAAAGCTCCGTCGGCTGGCGGGGCTTTCTTTGTATGGTGAGTGGGGGCGGGGTTTGAGCACGGGGCTGGAGGGGGAGAGGGATTGGTGGTGGTGGTTTGAAGACCTCCTTCGCCGAAGACGGGCGAAGGAGGGCACAGAAGAGCCTGCGGATTGGTGGGCGCGGCGGTGGAGTGGGGAGAGGGGTGGGGAGATTGTTTGTGATTCACGGTCTGAATAGATATGGGTGGCCCGACGGAGGATTCTTATCCTCCTTCGGGTTTACGATGAGTGGGTAATCCTCCCGAAGGAGCGGAAGACCGCTCCGTCGGGGCACCCGGCGGGGATTGAAGACCTGCTTAAGCTGCGCGTAAGCAGGGCACCCGGCCCGACGGAGGATTCTTATCCTCCTTCGGATTTATGATGAGTGGGTAATCCTCCCGAAGGAGCGGAAGACGGATCCGTCGGGGCACCCGGCACCTAGCGGGTTTATGGCAATGTGTCAAGTTTGTCGTAGTTTTGGTCGCGTGAGATATCGCTGAGTGTTTTGGTTTGCTCAAGAGACAGGGAGGCGTGTTGCTCTAGGTCGCGTTTTATTAGTTCCTGCGAGATGATTGAGCGAGCGAGACACGCGTAAGTTAAAATAGAACCTGTCTGGTTAATGGACGAGTCGGCAAGTTGTTTGTGAGAATTAAGGATGCCGGTAAGGGTGGAATCAAGTATTTTCATTGAATCAATGTAGGCGTGCTGGCTGGACTCGCCGGCATCATATTGCTCGCCGAGCAGTTTGATCATGCGGGCGAAGTCTCCGTTTAAAGTGATGGCGGCACCGGCGGAAGTTGCGGATTGGAAATCTGTCGAAGACTTTGGTGGAACAGACTTCCATTGGATATCGACCAGTTCTGTAGTGAGTCGCTCGATATCAACGGAGTCGTTGGCGTACTCGGTGAGTGCTGATGAGTTGTTGTTTGGCAGAACGTCGTTTAAAAAAGATGCAGTTTCGGTTGAAATTTGTAGTGCGGTTTGCTGCTGGCTTGCTGGCTGGCAAGAGACCATAACAATAAGAGTCAAGATGGAAAATAGACGCAGAAAAATATGATTTGTGTTTTTCAAAGATTGGCCTTTAAAAATAAAATGTTCGCGATTAAGGAGCCATTGGGTGGCAGTTAATCAGACAGTCTGCGCAGGTTCCTGCTACATCAACAACGCCTGCGAAACAATTGACCTGCCCCCATATTCTGTACCACTCTCTATGTTAGGGCAGTGGCGTTCCTTTGTCCCACCAGAGGCCTGCGGAGCGTAGCGGAGCAGGCCTCTGGTGGGTGATTGACGACCCGGGTAATCCGAGTTTCCGGTGCTGGTGGGCGGTATCCAAGCGATGAATGAGGTCTCACCGTGTTG
>JAJRPN010000024.1 GCA_024280755.1 Planctomycetota bacterium | reverse complement strand
GCACCGGAAACTCGGATTACCCGGGTCGTCAATCACCCACCAGAGGCCTGCTCCGCTACGCTCCGCAGGCCTCTGGTGGGACAAAGGAACGCTACTGCCCTAACATAGGGAGTGGTACAGAATATGGGGGCAGGTCACGCTGATGCCGATTTATCGGATCCCATCGCATTCAGTGTTCTGTTCCTCAGCGATGCCTATTTTCCGCAGGAAGTGGATGACAAAACTTGGAGCCCCGGCGATCAGATAGTTCTTCAAGACGATGATGACGATCCCATCCGGCTCACCAATCGATGGGACAACTGGAGCCAAAGCCATGAAGTCGCCTCCGTACCCCACGGTACTGAAGCCACTGTCCTGCAAAAGCACATTGAGCCAATGGTTGACGGTTCTGCATTAATCCGCTACGAAATTGAAGCCGCGATCGATGGCAAAACCGTACGAGGCTGGGTTCATCGGGAAGCTGTCGAGGGATCGACCGCTCCCTGAACACTTTCTGCAAATAGTCTCCCGAATAGCTCGATACCCGCTTGCTATCTCCCTCAGATGATGGCTATATGGGGTAAGCGGAATCTCCGCTTTTATCACCCCGGCCACGCCCTGCGGCCAGCCCCGGATCCAACGCACCACGCACCCTCTCGTTGAGAGAAATGTCTGCATGCGCCGAGGCCAGACCGCAAGGGCACATCAAGGAAGCCCGATGACCATCGAACTCCACACCCTGACCAATCTGACTCCAGCCCGGCTTCAACAGGAATGGGCAAATCTCGGCATCCGTGGCGATCCCCCGCACTTCAAGCAGGCTCTCGTCCGAGGCCTTTCCTTGCATCTCCAGAAGCAGGCCCATGGCGGGCTCGACGCCGACACACGCCGCCTGCTCAAAGCCGCGACCCGCAACGCTCCGACACCAGCATCCAAGCAGAGCGTCGCCGGACAGCGGAAGCAACGGGATCCAATCAAACTCCCCGAGGGCACCACCCTCGTCCGCACTTGGCGCGGGCACCACCACGAGGTCACGGTCCTCGAAGATGGAAAACGCTTCCGGTACCGGGAAACCGAGTTTGCGAATTTGTCCGAGATTGCCCGCGAGATCACCGGGGCTCGATGGTCCGGACCTCGCTTCTTTGGCCTCAAAAAACTCAAGCAATCTGCATAAGGAATCACCATGAAAACCACCCGCTGCGCAATCTACACCCGCAAGTCCAACGAAGAGGGTCTCGACATGGCCTTCAACTCACTCGATGCCCAGCGAGAGGCGGGCATCGATTACATCAAGAGCCAGAAGCACGAGGGCTGGCTGCTGGTGGAGGATGAATACAACGACGGCGGGTTTTCCGGCGGCACCATGAAACGACCTGGGCTCAAACAGCTACTCGATGACATCGACCGGGGCCGAATCGATGTCGTCGTGGTCTACAAAGTTGATCGCCTGAGCCGTTCGCTGAGCGACTTCGCTCGGATGATGGATGTGTTTGACGAAAAGCAGGTCTCGTTTGTGTCTGTGACACAACAGTTCAACACCACGACCTCGATGGGACGCTTGACACTCAACATGCTTCTGAGCTTCGCCCAGTTCGAACGCGAGGTTTCTGGCGAGCGCATCCGAGACAAACTCGCGGCGGCCAAGAAGAAGGGCTACTGGGTCGGTGGTCAACCCCCGCTCGGGTACCGGCTCCAGACTGGCGAGGAAACCAAGGGACTCTTCATCATCCACGAGCAGGCGGATCTTGTTCGCACAATCTTCGAACGGTATATTGATGGCCCTTCACTCGTTGCCGTAGCAAATGAACTCAACGAAGCCGGATACACCACAAAGCAATGGACGAGCAAAAAAGGCATTTTTCATGGCGGAAAACGACTCTCTCAGAAGTACATCCACTGCGTCCTGACCAACCGGATCTATGTCGGCAAGATTACCCATACCCGGGGCGATCACACCGAGATCTACGACGGCTTGCATGTGCCGATCATCGACCCAGCGACATGGGACACCGCGCAGAAACTCATGACCAAACAGGATCGCAAGAACCTCCACCGCTGGACCCATCCGCATCTACTCAAGGGCAAGCTGCGCACGAGCGATGGATTTGCGATGAGCCCGACTTCTACCCATCGGCCGCTGACCAAAAAGAGTGAGACCAAGCAAAAGCGGCTTGTGCGATACTACATCAGCCAGAAGGCGATTAAGCACGGATTCGAAAACTGCCCGATCAAGATGATCAACGCGGTGCACCTCGATGAACTCGTGCAAGGCATCGTCCTGAGCCATCTTGATCACCACGAACTCATTCAACAACCCACAGAAGTGCGGAACCAATGGATCCGCAAGATCATCGATGAAGTCATACTCGCTTCAGACTCGATCACGCTCAGCTTGATAACCGATCAAGTCGAGCAACTCCGACAACACGACTTCAGGCAAACACCAACAAAGTCTTCGACACATCCGACCTGTCTGTACACACCAGATGTAGAAGACTGTGGCAAGCTCATCCAACTGACGCTCAAGATTCAGATCAAGAAACTCGATGGCCGACGACTGCTGCTGAGCCCTGATGGACATGACCTAGTCATTCCCTCTACTCCTGAACCGAGACAGCACATCGTTGACGCAATTGGGCTGGCCTACCGCTGGCATGATGGGCTTATCAAAACCGGGCTGCAGATTCGTGAATACGCAATCGAGCATCGACTCAATCGCACGCGCATCCTGAATCTGCTCCCGCTCACTCGACTGAGCCCAGATATACTCCGAAATGCACTCGCCGGAACGCTCCCCAGCAGAATCACACTCGGCGATCTCCTCACTGCATCAAAGCAACTCGATTGGGATCGCCAAGCCACCGAACTCGGGATCAACGCAGCAATGAACCAGTTCAATTCCGCACAATCCGCCAACTGATTCCCTGCTCACTCCCAATTCGAATTGCATGAGGACATCCCTCAAATCGCCCGGAGAGACACTCGCCTCATACTGGGCAGATATTGGCTGATATGCTCAATACGGATAATCCCAGAGACGCACTAAACCGCCTGTCTCGCTCCAAAACGGGCGAAACGGCGTCTTTTCGGGACGCCGTTTCGTATACCTTTTATGTCAACGGAGCAGGGGGGATTCGCCGCATCATGCTTCACAATCAATGATAGCAACCCCAAATCAGCGTTTCTGAATCAAGAAGCCATTTTCCCATTCCGAGTCTTTGCCAGTTTTTGCCGTTCTTTGCCATTCTTGAGACATCGATTTGGAACTCATTTTGGAACTCAGGTGGAGGTAGTGCCGGACACGCGTGTAAGTAAAATTGTGACCATTGCGATTTCATCAAATGATCTGAACCACAATGGCTAGTCCTTTGATTCGCCATCTGGAGAATCATTTCCGACACCCTCAGAATCGTCTTGCTCTGTTTGTTTTTCAGATGAATCACTTGGCTCACCTTCGGATTTCCATTGCTTCCAGATATGGATGAATTGCTCAGCGAGCTGTTGCTCGATTGGTTTTTCGTTGTTTGGAAAGAAAGATGCTTCTTCTTCAAAATTTCCAGATAAATGCTCTTGGATCAACGCTGCCATCTCGTCAAGATCAAAGAGATGTTCAATATTCTTAAATTGATTTCCATCAATGTTGCCAACACTGGGTACGGCATCTCCGTTACCCCATGAACGCGGTGCCATTGTCTGGAGAAAGGTCCCAATGCTCTTCGGGTCCTGCTCAAATATTGCTGCTAAATGAGCTTGAACGGAATCACGCCCCTCCGCTCTCGCCCACTCATAAAGTAGCCGTTGTTCCTGCGGAATTGTCAAATCAAATAGCCGATCGCCTTCTTCTGAGCGTTGCCTAATGCGGGTAGTCAGCGATAATCGAACTTCATCAACCTGCTGTTTTTTTAACGCATTACTCTCGGCTTTATCTTCCTCATCAGTAACATACATCCATCGCAAACACTCTCCGGCAAACCACATTGGATTTGAGACCTCCATTACCCGCAGGGCTAGATCCACCCTCACATCACAAGGCAGCAATCGGATAAGATTAGAGATGAGCATCGCTGCCTGGGCTGGAGGTTGAGTATGGCTAAACAAAGCGGAAGGATTGGGAATATGCTTTGCATTTATTGCGAATGCCAAGACAAGACATTCAACCGCATCAACAGGTATTTCTGCTTCATGCTGTCTTAATCGCTCAATAACCCGACGAGCCTTTCCACTTGTGAAAACTTTCATCAATGCTTGATCAAGAGACTGTTGGTCTTTAGAAACTGCCTGTTTAATGACGCCATCGATATACGCATCGCTCACATCGTCGAGTGACACGGCATAAGAGAAATATCTTGGGCAATAGCTAGGCGAACAAATCCGTTTTTCCTTTGCCCATCGTTCAAGCCAAGTGTCTCCGTACCCACTGCTGCCATACGCTCTACTCAATCTGGGGAACAACCGACGGAGTAAACTTTTCAAATCCTTTTGTTCATTCGATTTCAAACCATCAAGGATTGGTTTAAGTAAAGCAACAGCTTTACTATCCGTATTTGTTTGCCCCATAGTCTCAGATTCGACACCAGAGAACTCAGCATGATTATTGCTGATGCTGTTGTATATTTCGGGGTAAAATGAACGAACGGCTTCTATCAACAGAAGGTCGACAGTATCTACTTCGCCTTTGAGCATTGGAAGAGCGAACAGCAAAGAGTTGCCAAAACGCTTAGCGGCTCTTGCCGTGTCTAATCGGCTAGATATGTTTCGGTCAAAACTTGAAGCAAACTCTCCAGCTTCTTGCTCGGACAACTCCATCCCCGCCAAACGAATCGCCCTATCAACCTGCTCAAAACAAATCGTTCGAAGGTCTTCACGCATTGCAACGGGGAGTTTCAACGGTACCTGAATGATTTTTTCCAAAAATGCACGCCCAGAAGCCTCGTCACTTGACCCATAGTGTTCACCTAATGATTTTGCAACGATAACATCATCAAAGGCTAAGACATAACAGACATTCGGAAAACTCGCCCCGGCTTTGATAACGCGAAAGAGCGTTCGGATTTCGACTTTATCCAATCGATCAATGTCATCGACAAGAATTATAATCCGTCTATTCGTTTGCTGAAGTAGCTCAATAATTCTACTTCGTAACAGATCAATATCAAGGGCGCTTCCCGTTAGAACTCCCTCGCTAAAACGAGCAAGGAGGTCGTCAATACTCTCGGCAGGCTTCCAAAACCATCCAACTGGCCGTGTAATCCATCTCGCTCGCTCGGCCCATTTCCCTGCGCTCTCACGAGCGTGCTCGCCGTTCGTTTGAAGGGACTCGCCAATCGCATCGGACAGCATTGTAAAAAACTGGCGAAGCATGGCGTCTTCATCTGTCAATCGCCAAGGATTGAAATCTCTCACCACAAGAGATTGGTCTGCTTTTAGTTCGGTTCGAAGAAGATTTAGAACCGTTGTTTTACCATCACCCCAAGGCCCATGAATCCCAACCACTAATCCTTCCCCTTTCTGCATACCGGTTAGAATACCAGCAACGCGATTGATAAAGGGAACACGGTTTAGCCGATCAGCAGTTCTTGTAATCAGAGGCTGATCAGCCTCCATCTCTAGAGACTCTTTGTTCGAATCAGAATTTTTCATACTCATTCCTCTGGTGTCCATGCTCTTCTCAAATCCAAGCTACTTATTTTTAGTCAATGAATCTGTATTGTGTTTGTAATCGGAGAAAGAGGCAACCCCGAATCTACATCAACAATCTGTTGGAATTTTTAAAAAGCTTTCAACAAATTTAAATCAATAGCGAACCCTGCTGCAGAAAGCTCCTTTGCGACTGCAACTTTCCACCCGCCAGCTTCATCCATAGGTATGTAGACGACCCCGCTGATATCGTTTGGAATCTCCAAATCACCTTTTACCAAGGCGCAAACCCTTGATCGTCCTAATTTCGCAATAAAAAATCCGAGTTCGAAAACTACATTTTGCCGTGCCCTTGGCCGTGCATTCTCTGGCTTACCCTGTAGATGACCGAGATCATCTGGAGTAAGAAGCACGATAGCAAAGCCTGGCCCGTTACCATTTTGAATCAGTTTCTCAATAATTGTTTGACCCTGATTCGGCTTCTCATGTAAAACGATTGCTTCGAGACCCAAACGCTCTACGAGCCTTGCTGTTTCATGCTGTGCCGCCCCATCTCGCCCATGCACAATAAAAACCTTGTTCAGGTCAAAGACAAAACTGATGTTATCCGGAAATCCGACGACCTTTGGTTCATCAAAGTAGCAGAGCTGCTCCTTCACACTGGAAAGCTTTTCTATACTGTTCCTAAATCGATCAGAAACCACACGCCTTTCTTCCCAATGGCGATTGATTTGAAGCCCATGCAAACTCACTTTCACCACTGGGCCCGATAAAATAAAACCCGCAAACTCGTCTGTTGTAAATGACCGCTCCAATAATCGGTTGCCTAATTCGACCCAACTCTGGAACTTCCGCTTATACTCCGGCAGCTCAAGCCGGTTGTCTTCAGCCTTGTCAATGACTCGCCTTCCTTTTTGTACTAGGATATCGATTTCATCAATAAGTTTATCCTTTTGTCTTTTCAACTGTGTTCGCTGGTCTAACTCTGGCATGGAGCAATGGTACCCCTCTACTAGCATTCCAACTACAATCACTCGGCTTTGGCTGTAAATGTTTAGGGCTGCAATAGTACAAATCCCTCCCGATCGACGGCGAATAGCTTGAAAGGAGTCCGTCATTTCAAAATTGAGCATTCAACATCCAAAGAGTGAAGATGAGTTTGAGCAAATGATGCGAACTGTGGATGATTACCTGCGGGAACATGGGGCACAACCTGCCCAAAGGCCGCTACGAGCATTTCTTGAAGTATCTCGTGCATTAAACCTTGGCCTTCGAATGGTGACTACCGGGGGAGAGCCGGAACCAGGCGTGTTCGTAGGCGATGATATGAGCCTACGGCTGTTCAACTGGTATGCCCAAAACTATGATTCAAAGCTAAAAATGGACTTTGGACCAGGGCGAGTTGTTTTGATGATTCGATCTGAGCCTTGGGTCGTGCAGTACCCAATGGTTCTAGGGACTGTCAGATTTATTGTGGACACGATTCAGACCCAGCAGCAAGGTGGAACCGGGATTGGCAAACCTGAGGTTCCCGTTGTAAACATCTTGGATTTGATCAATAAGCTACCTCCAAAAGTACGGCGTTCATTCTCCGAGCAAGAACAGCGCCAAATAGGAACGGCATTTATTGAAGGATTTCTCCATATGCAAGCACTGTCCACAGTATTGCCAAAGGGTATGTGCCAAGAAGTACTTTGCGATCTCGATATTGCAGTTGAGCATATTGAGAGCAATTCCAGTCATCATCTCGGTCTATCAAAATGGTCCTCATTGCAAGCAGCAGAGAAATGCCTTAAAACTTTTATCTCAGAACAGGGATCAAACTATCCCCGCACTCATGATCTTGAAAAATTGGCAACACAGGCATATCTAGTTGGGTTAAAGAAAATAAATTCCAAGTGGATTCCACTAATTCAATGCAATCCGTCTATTCGCTATGGTGCTGTATCTATTGACCTCCAAGATGCCCATGCAGCACATTGGGCATCCGTTTGTCTTGTCGGCACCACTGCAAAGCAGATGCAGCCTTGATGATTTATGGACTCGCATCTTGTAAAACCAACATGTCAATCAATCAAGGGCTGCTGGAATGCGTTGATAGCTGAAGACTATTTTCGTCTTCGCCAATCGAGTCACCATCATAAGCGTGAGCCGCCTGATGGAACTCGCCCATAGTTATGGATTCCCCACAGGATTGAAACAAAAGTATCCTGTTTCTGCAATGGGTTCAATACATATTGCGGAAATGTAGACACATGCTGCCATCCATTAGCAGGTTTATTCCCGGTGTAATGCCAACCGAAATTTGTAAAAACAAGACAGGTCTCTGTTGCTGGCATATCAGGCTTTGGTTCCTCATGCTTACTCAGTAGCCTGGAAACCCCACCCTTCCAAGGCACGCCGGTGGTGCTGACACACGGTTGAAACGGCAGATTTACATCAATGAATATGCCACATGGCATATCCCTTGGGCATTGTCCAATCGCTTTTTTGTACAGATGATTCACATCAACATACAAATTGGTGTGATCCGGGCACAGACCACCCTCGTTAAGTGTGCCTGGTCGTCGTCGGCTCTTGACTTCAATTGCAATAGACTCTCCTGTCTTCTCGTGAGACGCCACGAACTCACACTTCTTGCCTACGCCGGATTGCCATTTGATCTCGAACCCACTCCGTATGAACAAGGCTGCAATTGCACACTCATACCGTGCCCCTTGAAACTCAGCTTGATTTCGCAAACGATGGATCATCTTAGGGTACAACTTATCTGCCATCCGAAGCTGGCATAGATCATCAGCAAACGACATGAACTCCATCGCGTCCCCGGACGGCTTGATCTTGTATATCTGGCCTCGCCGATGATCTGGTCCAGCAGATCGGCTTTGTAACTCGCAGAAACTATGCCACCACTTCATAACTACATGACGCTCTTCCTCTGGAAACGAGAACTGTTGCTCGGCCCACTTTTGACCGAGCGTGTCTCTAAGGTGCCCAGCAAGGATGTCAAGTATTACTTCGGTCAGCGGTCGCTTGTACTCGCGATTGCCAATTTTCCAAAGGATATGGTCAGGATACAGTAGCCGCCTCGGAGCCTGAGGAAAATGCGACGCTTGGTCTGCTTTCAGTGAACAGTCTGCAAGCTGTTTCACAGTGATACTCTGATATTTGGACGAAGATTGATCCACTATGAATGTTAGACGACCTTCCCTGTCAACACCCTCTGTACTCCTATGTGTTGGTGGTTGATCTTCATGGTAATCCCTTGCCGGGATGCTCGCTGGTTTCAAGCGGCCGTCGGCTTCGATCACTCATAAATGAGTGCTTCTGCAGCCGATCCCACACTTGTGAGTGTGCGGCTGTTCGCTTGATCCCCGCTGCGCGTACCGGCTGATCAGGGCCATGATCAACACAAACAACAAGGAGTACGAGAATATGTCTACAAATAAAAAACCATTCGACAAAGTCCAGCTTGGATCCATTCACGCCGCGATTTGGCAAAACACCAATACTGAGGGTCGTCATTACTACAGTGTCACCTTCGAGAAACGCTACCGTGATGCACAGGGCAACTGGCAATCCACCACCTCGTATCAACGAGATGACATGCTGGTACTGGCCAAGGTGACCGATCGAGCATACGACCTGATCCAATCAGCGCAGTCGCAAGATCGTGCCCAGGCACCGACAGGCAACACTGCTCAAGTGCAACAACGCACCGCCGCAGTACGATGACCACCGCGAGTCGCATCGGGACACTTCCCGATGCGGCCTCGAAGGTCGAGTCCGCCCGAGAGGCCGTTTCAAATGCTGTTGATACACTGATCCAGCAGCTTGAATCCGGTAAGAGTGAACACCTGCTTTCCTACCTGAGTACCGTCGCCAAGTTTCACAAGTACAGCTTTGGCAATGTCATGCTCATCATGGGGCAGTGCCCGGATGCCAGCCGTGTTGCTGGATTCCGCACATGGAAGACCATGGATCGGAATGTCAAACGCGGCGAGAAGGGCATCGTTATCATCGCACCGATGATCTTTCGGGATAAGGATGCGAAGAAGAAGCCAAGACAGTTGGAAGATGATGATACCATCGTGAGATTCAGGGCCGTTCATGTATTCGATGTCTCGCAGACTGAGGGCGAGCCGTTGCCTGAACCTGATCGAATCGATGGTGATCCGGGCCTGCACCTTGCCAAGCTTGAATCAGCTATTGAATCGCATGGCATTGAACTCTGCACAGTGGAGTCACTCAATGGTGCTGATGGTACTTCATATGGCGGTACCATCAAGATAGTTGATTCATTATCCGACGCCGAGCGATTCTCGGTGTTGGTGCACGAATGGGCACATGAGTTACTTCATCAGGGCAAGCATGTTGACAAGGCCGCACGACCACCGAAGGTGGTGCGTGAGACTGAAGCCGAGGCGGTGGCCTTTGTGGTGTCGCACTCGGTGGGCCTTAATACCAAGTCGGCATCGTCAGACTACATCCAACTTTATGACGGCAACAAGGAAACGCTGGTGGCCTCACTGGATCGTATCCAAAAGACCGCCTGCACCATTATCGAAGCGATCAATAACCATGACGGCAACGATGGGCCAAGTCCGAGCCGCAACGACAACACGCCGAAACCCCCGATACCACTTGTTGCCAATAAAAATCAGGCTGCCAAGCCTGAGATTGAAGTCCATGAGCTTGAACTTAGCCGCTTCGCACCGGGTGAGTTCTGCTACCAGAAAGAAAAAACCGTCGGGGAGGGAGACATCGTCTCATCGTACAGTGCCGACAAGATCGCCTTCGACAACTCAGTACGGAACCCATTCACATGGAAAGGGCAGCAATGGATCATGACTGGTGGCAAAGGGAGCGGGATTCAGGCCTACCGGTTGGTACATCCAGAAGCATTCCCACGCACGGCCACCACATACGAAAAGAGAACCCGTGAGGACGGCGGAGAAGCCGCCCGACATGATCCCAACGGGTTCTACGACGGCATGACGGTGACTCGCGGTAAGCAAACCTACATCCTCTGTGGCCCACCCGTCAAACTCATTCCAGGCAAAGCCGCACAGACTTTATTGTTTGGAGATGGTGCTTCACCAGAAACACAAGCAGCCCTGACCCATGCGAAGCAACTGGTGCGATGATGCTCAATGCCGAATGCTTGGCGTGGCATGTTTCATGCCAGGTGTTCCTCTTTAAGAGTGGTGTTGATCCTGATCAGGCCCTGCCATTGGGTTTGGTTGTGATCAAGGGGCCGTCGGCTTCCGCGGCTACGCTGCGCTCGCCTTGTGCAGCCGATCCCCGTTGCAAGCACGGCGGCTGTTCCCTTGACACAACCACATCACCCGCTGGCTCGATGGGCCATGATCAACACACACGAAAGGAATAACACATGTTAGAAAATACCCCAATATCCCAACTCATGAAGAATATCCATACACTCACCGATGATGAAATCCCGCACGATGAGGTGAGCAAAGGGTTTCAAGGGCACCATCATACTGCCTTTATCCGTGAAAACATGCCGTTCAACGCAGCACCTGTCTGTGGCCTGTATATGACCGCACACTCAAATGATGGCGAGAGTGTCGATTACAAATATATCGACCAGCTTGAACTCCATGAGATCGAAAAGCTCATCCCATTGCTTGAAGTTGCAAGACGCAAGATTGTTGAGCTGACGGCGAAGATGAAATCATAAATCACATCATCCGCCGGAATCCTCTACTTGGATTCCGGTAATGATCGGCTCGGTGGGCCTGATTCCGTTGGCTGCGAATGATCGCCCATCATCGGTGATCCTCACCATGCGGGCACGGTGCTGGATCAAAGCACGATACAGTGACTCCAAGCACACGCCCTCGATGATCACCTTGCCTGGCACAAACTCGGCGATGATCCGCTTGCGGTTCATACGCACTTTGGTGAGCAGTGAATATGAATAGGCGATCTGCTCGTTGTTCTGTAAATGCACATCAAGCATAATCGCCCGATTGGTCTCTTGGGACTTGGGTGACTTCTTCACCGATGGTCGCAGGTATTGTTCAAGCCCTGTTTGTTCAACCATCGCGTTCCATGCTCCAATCTCGATCTATATCTCTGTTTCGACCTAAGCTGTGCTCGCGTGATTGTTCACGCCATACTTGACGATCAACCTTGCTCTGTTCGTGAGCACGGGCACGGCTTGCAATCTCCTTATTCATCTCATCACGAACAACCTCTCTTGTTGGCTTCAATGACCGCGTGTTTACCGGCTTGTGATCCATCGCCTGCATGGCACTGACTCTTGATGCGTCCTTCTGTACCCATTCGCGGAGTCGGTCTTTATCATCGGTGACGATCAGCACACCGTCACGGCCACGAGTCGCCGAGGTATAAAACTGTTGGGCACTGCTGGCACCTGACGACATCGCCGATTGTGCGATAATCACCAGATCAGAAGTGGCACCCTCTGCCGCATGACTTGTCACACAATACCCGTAGTTGATATGGCCGAAGTCTTTGTCGATCTTCCAGCCGTTTTCAAGGTGCATGGTGCCATCACGACCCACACGATCGAGTGTGTAGTTGCTGCCATTCAAGACCTTGTGCTTCTTGTCCTGGGTATTGCCGTTCTTGGTGAAGCGGACCTGATCGCCCTTGACTAATCCGATCTCCTTTTGCTCATAGACCTCGATCCGCTTTGGATGATCCAATGGCACAGTGAACGACACGCCATCACGCTGGCGTTTGGCCTTGACCCGTTCGTCGTTGGCATGGGTGACCTCGGCACGGTCGCCTCTTCTGGTGCCACCCCTCACACTTTGTGAAAACTCGATAATGTCACCAGTACGATATATGGCCGCATCGGTCTTCTGTGGATCAGTTAGTTGCCTTGGTTGCAGCTTGGTGACCTTCTTCTCTCGGGTACCGATCTTCTCATGGTCTTTGAGTGATTGGCGTATGTATTTCGTGACCTCGTTGCCCTCGGCATGGGTGGGCGAGATCACCATCGCATCCCGACCACGCTTCGCCGATTCAAGATACACACTCGCCAGGTACCTCGCTCGCTCGTTGGATTGTTCGCCAGTCCAGATGTGATCCTGAATCTCCTTGATCGATCCCATCTTCTCAAGCTCGGCAAAGCCGTGGACGATCTTGCCGTCTGACAACAAACTGCACGCCTCGCGGTATTGTTCGCAGCGTTGCCGACGGATGGTGCGGACTTCTGCGGGGATCACATGCCCGAAGGTCTCGATGATCTTCATGGCATCGCCGCGTTGCACAGCGTGATGCTGGGCGGTATCGCCAGTAAGCAACACACGACATTCGAGTTTCTGAGCAAGTCTCAGAATCCTGTCCAAGTCAGGCACGCCTACTTGGCCAGCTTCATCCACCCACAGCACACCGCCCCTGATACGCTTCTGCAGTGTCTCATCGTGCAGCCACTTGGCCACGGTGACGGCATTCTTGAATCCATCTTTCCGCAACACCTCATCGGTGATCTTCGCACCAATGGCGACGGGCTGTACCTTGATGCCTTTCGATTCCAACGCACCAACTACCTCATGCATCAGCTTGGTCTTGCCCACGCCGGCACGCCCGCGAATCATCGCCAGCATATCGGTAGAGCCGAGCACATGCTCGACGGCGATTCGTTGTTCCACAGAGAGTTGTTGATCGATAATCTGGTGCCCAGCGACCAACGGCATGTATTTGTTGTTGCCATCGTGAATCATGGCCAGCATATCTTGCTCTTGCTGATAGACCTCCGGGGTCACCAGCAATGGCTCGCCCTCCCATGATCCCTGATGGAGTTCGCCGGCTTCGATCATCTTACTAATCCTGCGTTCGACATCCGCTGGCAGCACACCGCCGGTGGTCAGTGTCAGGGTCTCGGCGATCAGGTCTCTATTCCTCACAGCAGATCGCCGGGTCATGATATGATCCAGTGCCGCCTGCAATGCCCGATCCAGTTGTTGCTCAGGATCATCAATCTGGATATTGCCTATCTGGGCACGACCAATCACGGTGCCCATGTGTTTGAGGTCATCACCGCCAGCCTGAACACGCCACCGTGATCGGAGTTGATCCATGGACAGATCGTCCATCTTGTTCTCTCTCGTATGTGCTCCAAGATCGGCTTTCTTCACAGGGTCTTTGATTCCTCGATCCTTGGCCAGTTGTTCAATCTCTTGGGTACGACGGCTGAACGCCTTGATCATCCGCTCGGGCACACCGGCAATCTCCCAGCCCTTGCCCCGGCGTTCAACCCGATAGCCAAGCTCCGCGATCTTGGTCTTAAGCCGTGCATGAAACACCGCCTGAAAATACGGAGCATCCCGCATCAACAACCCCAGGTCTGCTGCCTTGTACTGCTGCTCCACCTCATCCCAGGTAGCATTGAACACGATGTTGTGGGAATGCAGGTGTGGATCGGGCGAGCCGCCCACAGGTCGAGCAGTAAAGTGTACAAACTCGGCCCAGGCAATGCTGCCCGTCTGCCGAGTGGTATCCGCCCCGCCCTTGCGGACGCGGGTGTGCACATCCTGCTCCATCTCTTGCATAGTCTCACGCACCGCCTCGCGGAAGCTATCGACAATGCGATCATCCCCACCAAGCTCAACAGCAAGGGAAACACTCTTGGGCACATGGAAGTTGATGTCATACCCAACCCGCCGATTGGGGGCCATCTTCTGGGTGAGCCGGTTCCCCGTCACGGGGTGCAGGTTTTGGCAAAGATGGTCGAAGGCAGTCTTGCCCACATCGCCGTGGATATCGAGCCGCTGAGCGAGTTGCCCACCCCAACTTCCGACGCGTTCTTGTTCAAGTGATCGTGCGTGTGCGTAGTACTCACCGGGGCTCAGGGCACGACGGAAGTAATCCATCGCTTGCTGAGCGGATGAGATCATGTTCATCCGAAGCATAATCGAAGTTCCTCATAGGTTGGTTGTAGTGATCCCAAAGACAGGATCGAGAAGACTTGTAGTTCATCCAATCATCAGCACATATACGCCGTGAATCAAGGAGGTGTTGCCAAGATACTGGGGTGAGGTCCGCAGCATTCTCCGCTCGTATAGAAGTGCGAAACAATCATGCGGCGCGGAAGAGTTCCGCAATGTTCTCGGCATCAATGATTGTGTTGAGTACGAAGAGTTCCGCAGGGTTCTCGGCATGAGCAATTGTGTTTGCGTGCAAAGAGTTCCAAAGCATTCTCCGCAACGCCCTCCGTATTGGTCTTGGGATTTGGTGTACTGAGGTCCCGCAGGTTCTCAGCATGAGTGAGTATGACTGGTGAGGTTGAGTTCCCCAGCATTCTCCGTATGCGGCACTACCTGAATGCCAGAAGAGTTCCGTCACCTTCTCCGCAGATATGCTGAGCGTGATTTCGGTATGACCGCTGGCAACAGCCTGTCAACAGACCCTGTCAACACTGTCAACAGACCAGTCCTGTTGTTGCCACCCACCTGTCAACAGCCCAATGAGTTCCGCGGCTTTCGCCGCGGGGGCATAAATCCCACACATAGACAGATCAGTATTGAGTTCCCACACATTCGAAGAAGATACTCAAGCAGATTCAGTATCCATTACAGAGATGATTGAAGGATGAGTTCCTCTATATTCTCAGCAAAGAAAGATTAAAGCGTACAGACATCTCCCCGTCAGGAGCTGATGGAAAGCGACTAGGGCCATTGACTCACATGCGCTTGGGTGGATTATTCGGCGATTCGGATATGGCGGATTGGCAATCTGCCTCATGTACCCAGCAATTACGCCATTTATTGTGATTGATAAAACCCTGTTTATCGATCATGAAGCAGCATTTTAAGGATATAGACCCTGGAACATTCAAGGCTAAATCAAAATAGTATCTTGAATTGCCCTTGGTGATACAGTATACTCTGTTCATGATTGAACGCCGCCTCGCACCGCATCTTCTTCAAGCCGCCCTGTCGTTTCCGGCTGTCACACTCACTGGCCCGCGACAAAGTGGCAAGTCCACCTTGTGCAAGCAGCTCTTTCCCAACAAGGCGTATGTCAACTTGGAAGCGCCTGATGTTCGGGCATTCGCCTTGGATGATCCGCGTGGATTCCTTGCCCAATACCCCGATGGTGCCATCCTTGATGAAGTCCAGCGAGCGCCTGATCTGCCTTCGTATCTACAGCCCATGATCGATGAAAGCCCTGACCCTGGGCGATGGATTCTGACCGGCTCACAGAACTTTGCGCTACTTGAATCCGTCAACCAATCCTTGGCAGGACGATCCGCTGTACTGCATTTGTTGCCGTTGAGCTATGACGAGTTGGTGAAGTTTCCCAAGGCTCCAAAGACCCTCGATGAGGTGTTGTTCACTGGTGGCTATCCTCGGATTTACGACCAGAAGCTTTCGCCATCACAATGGCTGGCCTCCTATGTGGCCACCTATATCGAACGCGATGTGCGCAGCATATCCAACATCGGCGACCTTGCCACCTTCCAACGCTTCGTTGAACTGTGCGCAGGGCGCACCGGGCAGATGATCAATTATTCCAACTTGGCTGGCGATGCGGGAATCTCCCAACCCACCGCCAAAGCATGGATGTCTATTCTTGAAGCAAGCTATATCGTGTTTCTGCAACCCGCGTATTCCAGCAATCTGCGTAAGCGGTTGGTCAAAATGCCCAAGTTGCATTTCTACGATACCGGGCTTGCGTGCTGGTTGATGGGACTGCGTTCTCCAGAGCAGTTGGCCACCCATCCGCTCAAGGGTAGCATCTTTGAATCGTGGGTGGTCTCAGAGATTGTCAAGCACAGGGTCCATGCTGGTGAAGCCGCTGGGCTGTTCTATTACCGTGATAAAAACGGGGTCGAGGCCGATCTGATTCTGGAGCACGCCGATCATTTGATCGTCGGCGAGGTCAAATCCGGTCAAACAGTGACCAGTGATTTGTTGTCGCCTGTTCGCAGAGTTGCCAAGGCATTGGGCGAGAAGAAAACCACCAGCCAAGTGGTGATCTTCGGCGGCAAAGATCGTCAACAACGCACGGATGTCACCATGCTGCCATGGCAAGAAATCCACGATGGGCCGTGGCTTTGAGTGTTCGGTATATTGATCTCGCATCAAAATTGATGATTTTCTGATTACCCGTAATATTTTCGTCCTGTTGAAGCAGGTTCAAGAGCCTGTTTAAGCTGCGCGTAAGCAGGGCGCCCGGCGAACTCAAAATACATGGCAAATTTAACTATAGATTGGCTAAAACATATCTGGATACAGCTCCTTGGCCTTCTCACGAGAAACACAGACTAACGATGGTGGGCCGCCGCCATGCATATCACCACATGGATATGAAAGATTCCAATATTTTTTATCATCTGGATTTTGATACAACATAGACCATTGCACCCCATCTGTTGCCAGTAAATTTAAACTATTCTCCAATAACCACTGAATTCTATCGCAAGCCTCAATATTAATGATTCTTTGATTGCTCACAGATCTGTAGCCATGTATTTCCATTTCATTCGTGTTAATACGATACATTATTTATTGAACCAATCTAGCTGTAGGACCCATTGGAGGAGGCCCATTGGGTATCCCATATTCACACACCCCGCCATCAGCTCCCCCTAGAATCGGGACACCTTATACTACAGAATAACAGGCATCTCTACAAGCAGAGAATCAGAGTCCGGAGGACATCTGTCCTCAATTTCATGCTGATAAACCCCGCCTTCCCACCAATAACAAGCCGGATAGTCCACGAGGCAACCTGCTAATGTGTGCTGGCATTGCAAACAGGAGTATTGAGCCATTGTATTTTCGACTGATTTTTTCGAATACAATTCATTTGCAATATTTACAGCATAGATTTTCCCACACCGCATACACATCAGCAATCTATGCCCCTGCCCCATGTCCGGGCGTGTTACATACACGGTAATGTACACACCTGAGATAGGCGATGCTTTATCTTCCCAACATCTGACTTGCATTATCTTCATGGCAAGATACTCACAGGTGTGGCCGATCCATTCAACACATTTGTATTGATTGTACCCGATGCTCGTAGAGACGGAGCAGCAATTGAATCTACATTATTAATAGGCAAATTGTGAACCATGTTCTGCGGGGCAACATTTGTCACCGCAGACACCCCAGGGTTGTAACCTACTTTAAGTATGCGAGGCGTTTGCCCTGCATTGTGATGAGCAAACTCAGCTACCGCCCCTCCAGGCGTGTTATTGACATAAACACCACCCGATCCAAGCCGGCCAGGATTAGTCCCTTGGCGGAATCCGCCTCCCATAATGGCTTCCGCTGCTTCATTGGTGGTTGCGTGATACCCAATCTGAGCCGCCTCGTCCCCATTCCTTGCCAAACTCGGGAACATCCCAATCGCATCGTCAAGGAACTTGCCCCCTAATTTTGCAATACCTTTACCTAACCCACCGAGTGCAACATTTAAAGTGGTATCGATCGCAACTTGTTTCCCCATATATTTCAGAGCATTCGTTGCATCCTGCTCTGAAGCAGCCATCGCCCCAGCCCGGAGCATAAAGCCACCAGGTACATAATCTGCCCCATCCAATGCCATGTTTGCCATCGTCTCGGACTTGGCCAGAACATCTTCCGTCAAAGCGTTACATTTATCCGAAGCACTTTCCTTACGCGTTATAGATGGCCCACCTTCAGCCGCTCGACTTGACCCAGTAATTTTTTCTGGCTGAGCGTCATTGCCTAACCCTACAAAATCCATGATTTGTGACCAGATTCCGTCTGCCATCAACCCCATCGGGTCGATATAGCTCAATGGATTCCCACGCACAAACAAGTACATGCTCATCCCATCGACATACCCGGCAGGGTCACGCTGGAGCCAACGCCCCGCATCCGGTGAATACATCCGATTTCGACCGAGCCAGAGCCCAACCTCAGGCTCCCAGTGATACCCCATAAAACCAAGCCGGTTATCAGGGCCATTGGCTCCATCGTCGCTGATCCAACCCGTACCAACCTGGGACTTATTAGTGAAAGCCCCGGTTAATGCTGAGATATCAAAGAAATTGAATACCCCATTAAAATCAAGGTCTCCTCGGGCATCCTCAGCTGCATATGCGGTGTTAAAAGGAGTGAAATCAAAGAAGTTGAGTGCTCCATCACCCGTCATATCCTCAGGGAATGAGTGCGTTGGTTTCCCGTATGAATCATACCGTAGACGCTCATAGGCACGCGATGTCATCAGATCAAACATACCAATGACCGAGAACTGGTTATCGGTCAAGTATGCAAAGCCACGCTCATAGATGCCGTCGGCTGTTCCGTCATTATCATCGATCGCGCGGTACAAAGCATCATCAATATGCCGCTTGCCCCAGAACTGGGAAGCAAATAAATCACTCACATGCGTCGTGCCGTCAAAGCTTGAATCGACCTCTTCGTATGCAAGCTGCCAGCTCGGCGTGTAATACATCAGCCGCTGCGTCCAAACACCTGATGAATTATTCGCACGCTTGGCGACACGCCAATGGAGTGCGTTGTAGTCGTATTCAGCAATGACACTTGTGCTATCCGTAGTTCCCGAGTGGACACGAACTAGGCGATTCCATGCGTCATAGACAAACAATCGACCGTTGTACCGCGTCATGTTGCCGTTGTCATCATAGAGGACTCCAACGCCATCGATCTCCGTCAACTCATTGATTGCATTGTGCACTCGATCTTCTGAATCAAGCCCACCAGTACTATTCTCAGTCTTTACATTTGTCCAGTTACCGAGTTCATCAAGCGACCACTGGCGGCTGCCAACTTCTTCATCATCACTCGGGTTAAGATTCGTATGAATACCACGATCAGTATCAACGAGGCGATTCAGATCGTCATAGCCATAAGCAAAGTCACGATTATTCTCAAAGGCACTAAGTCGCAAATCTTGCTTATTCAGCCGGTTCGACACATTATCATAATCGAAGGCTTCTGAAAAAAGCTGCCCCTGTGTTGTTCCGTTCCAGTTTGAACGAACAGTTGTGTGCTGCTTGAGTCGGCCAAATCGATCCCAACCAGGGTATTGCCCGGCAACCTCTCGCAACCCGCCGTCAGCAATGGTTTGTACAGTTCGATCTGTTTGGTAAAGACCAAAGTCTGATTTGACCACTGTGCCGAGCCCGAGATGCTCATATTGCACGAGCCCAAGCTCAACAAGCGAAGTGTTATAGTCTGATTCCCGCAATGAGAACCCGCGCACTCGATCGATGCGGCTATCAAGTGGATTCACAAGATCATCATCCCCATAATCGGGTACGAATTTCGAGCCGTCTGGGTACACCATTGCAGTTAAACGATGCTCGTTCCCACTCGCGAAATCGAGGGTACTGTATTCCCACGCGAAGTTTCTAGCGGTCGTTCCTGCCTTGGCAAGTTGACTCAGGTTTGTCAAATCGCCTCTTTGATTGTATGTATAAACCGTCTCGTCAAGAGGATTAACCAGATCGTTGCTGTTGAATGACTGATTAGAGACAACCCGCCCTTGGTCGTCGTAGCTTGTTGTCAATACATCTACTGAGGCATCGACATCTGCACCAAATGCCGTGACTTGCTCCGTTTCGAGCCGCCCGAGTCTGTCGCGAGCAAATGTACGGAGTGTCCCATTTTGATCGCGTGAAGCGATCTGTTCACCAAGCCAGTTGTAACCAAACTGAACAGTGTCTGCCTGAAGCACCCCTGCCTGGCCATCACTGCCTTGGTAACTGCCATCACCCGGAACCGGATACCGGATCTGATAGAGATTTCCATAGAGATCTGATTGATTATTTGGTAACAATGCATACGCAGGATCAAAATCATAGTGTGTGATCTGGACGACTTCATTATTGCCAGATCGCAGATGTGCCAACCTTTTTACGGTTGCGCCTGCAAAGTCAAAGACTGATGAAACCACACGGTTCTGATCCACATCAAATACGGTCCGCCCAGTCACTTGATAGTGACCCGCAACCGAATCCCAAATGACATCTAGGCCGTTATCTGTGAAGTTTTCGATACTCGCATATGGCCGCCCGAGATCATCGAACAAACTCTTGTGAGTATGATCGAGTGGATCGATGGCCATATAAGGCCGCCCAAGTTCGTCATATCGTATTTCAGTAATAATCCAATCCGGATTTGCTGATCGATCCGGAATCACACTTGGGATTGCCGGCGGTGCTCCTCCGCTGGAAAACACATCACTCCCGCTGATATTCGTCCCGTAGCTTACCGAGCCTATAGGTCTTGAAGCTCCGTCATAGACAGGTGTAGAGTAAGTCATAACTGGATTTAAACCCAGACCAGTCGCCAACGCTGCCCCCGGCTCCTGAGAAAGATGATCACGAATACGAGAGATCGATAACTCAACTCGGCCAATGTCATCATACTGTGTTTCCGACTCCTCCAAGATCACATTGTCTGAAGGCAATGTTGAAACAATCGTGTCATACGACGCCACTCCAGCCCGTGCTTCATGACCATCTGTCACGATGGCCTTTGTGGGACGACCAAAGCTGTCATAGATTGTTTTTGAAACAGCTCCACTCGGCGACAAAGAAACCACTGGTCGACCAATATCGTCATACCAGTTTTCTGTTCTTAAAAAACCTGCTGATTCATCATTTGGATCGATCGCGGATTCCGTCGCATACACAAGCCCACGCCGCCCATAGTGTGTCCGAACCAATGAGCCAGCATCCGACCCGAAGAGCGATATCGCCGAGTCAGTTTCTAAATCAGTGATTAATACCGAATGATCAACGCCCTTCAAGCTTGCGCTCTCAACTGACCTTCCCTGATTGTCTAAAATTGTGGCACTTGCAGATCCAGAAACCGATGTCGTCCATGGGGACAACGCATCGTTGTCACGGACAAACGACATACGCTTCCGATTTCGCCAGTCATAGACATTGAATGTATCGCGGTAATCACCCGAGCCCCCTGAAACATATTGCCGTGAGATCGTGAGGTTCCCATCTCCGAGACCTGATTTAGGGTCAGTTCCATTGAGTACATGATCGTAAAAGAACTCTGATCTCAACACCGGACTCGGCGCATTTGGAGGACTTACCCAAACTCGAATCGTTCGATTATCACCGCCGTACTGGGTTGATGTCACCGTGCCAGAGTGATCGGTCATCTCATTGAGTCGACCAAGCACATCGTAGTTGTAACGAGTCAGGTATGTGCCCTCATCTACAGATACTGCACCGAGATCATGCCAGACGCGTGATTCAGTATGAGCACCTGAAGGCGAGTATTTGTGTATGGTCATCGATGAGGGATCTGGGGCAAGATCCGCCATCAGAACGGCCCCCGTGTCACTGTCTACATCCAAGTCTTGGAGAACATACGAATCCTGTCGAAGCAAGTTGAGACCAGCAGTCGCCCAAGACTTTGTCGCCGGGCCTGTAAATCTCGGCGATGTACCGTTATTGCCTGTTGGGTCCATGTCGTGCGGATAGGTCACAAGTGTGAGATAATCGAGCTCTGTAGGC
The DNA here is from genome assembly GCA_024280755.1 of Planctomycetota bacterium. Classification (GTDB taxonomy): domain Bacteria; phylum Planctomycetota; class Phycisphaerae; order Phycisphaerales; family UBA1924; genus UBA1924. The sequence goes on along the minus strand of JAJRPN010000024.1, from coordinate 33,576 downwards.
CCATTCATCACCGCCGAACCCGATTCCCCAGAATACAACTCAACAGGCTCAAGTGAGAAATCGGTGTGTGTTGTGATTCCAGCTGGCGACACAGAGGATCGCAGCCTTCCCATCGAGTCAAAGTATTGCTCAGAGACCAAGTCTACAAAGCTGTTATCCGCAGCCTCACGAGTCATCTTCAGCCATTCATCCGAGAAAGATTCGAGCAGTACACCGCCCACATGACTTGTGTATGAATATGATGTAATCGTGCCGTCTGGATGAATGGTTTCGAGCACCCGTCCGGTAGATGAATCGTATGTATTAACCGCTATTTGCCATTGAGTGGATGACGGACCATTCTGACCTGAAGTCTCTGTCTTCGTTTTGGTGGTCTTTGAGATCATTACTTTTTCAGTTGCCGGTACTCCATTCGGTCGATAAAAATCATACTGATGAATGGTTTCTGATAGAACATCTGATCCATTTTCTCCGTAGAGTGTTTTCTTGGTAAGTAAATCACCTCGTCCACTTTCTCCTGAATACTCATATTCAGCGATAAGGATCGATTGGCCATCCTTACCTTTTTGAATCGACTCTGATATTATTTTCCCCTTACTGTCGTATGTCCATAGCTCAACAAATCCTTCATTATCCTTTAGGTTAAATGCCGCCTTCGCATTATCCGCGTTCACTTGGGACACCAAGGCGGGCACCGGAAAATCAAGTAGGCCTGTAGTTAAATCGAAACTCACTGAGTTAACCGCTGAGGGATGATATCTTGCCGTTCTGGTGAGCTTGTTTCGGTCAAAATCGTGGAATGATGTCCACTCTTTGTCATCAGAAGGATCAGTGTAAGTATCGACAATGTGATTCCCAATCGTAAATGGGCTTCGTACGTTTTCAATCGCAAAATAAACGGTACTCCCATTTTGCCCTACAACTGGGTCTGCTTCAAAGACAGTCTGTTCTTCACTCCAGGTATATGTTTTTCTACTTGCAAGAGATTCAATTTCAATTTCATCTGGAGCATCCACACTTGCCACCGCACCCTCCGTAAAGATGGTTACAGAAGATGTACGAGCAGATTGAAAATTAATCGTAACCGGGGTATTTCCATAAGTGAACTCGAAGACCCCCTCGCGATCAATGTAGTTTTTTCTTGCATAACTAAAGTATTCGGCTTTCTTGTTCACATTACCGCCGCATCCACATGCAGCCTGCAGAATTTGTGATTTCACTCGGAAGGCCAGCTGTCCCTCACCATATCCTGACCCGAGACTCCCTTGATCTGACAGGCCATAGTAGCCAATGATCTTTGAAGCAAGATCCTTGATCTCCAACTCATCTGGTTGCGAGCCGGGCACATCATCATCAAGTCGGGCGATCAGCATCGCATCAATCGCATCGTCGAGAGTCAGTGTTGGATCCCCCTGAGATTGAAGCCACTGTTCAGCGAAGTACTCCACTTGCTCAGGCTCAAACCGGTGCGTCATTAACCCAAATGTTTTGGTGTTGAACACATTAAGAAGAACATGCTCCTTGGTCTGAATTGTTTGTTTGTACCTAAAATGAGTAAACCTTCTGTGGTATTCAAATCCTTGGATCACATTCGGTGTGACGAACTCGCCTTGAAGCGGAGCATTGACGAGCGAGCCCTTCTCAACCAAAATTAGTCTGTTCTCAGTACCATCCTCGAGATGGTCGTAGGTATAAGGATCATCACGCGAATAGGTGTAGTTCACATACTGTGTCGCAACGAGACGCGTGAACCCATTCGGATTAATCACCGAGAACTGTTTATGTGGGCGCAATACCACGATAGAACGAAGCAATCCAGTCCCTGGATTTGTCGGTGTGCCCATATCCCATTCAAAGTTAATCGTGGCATCGGATCCCACCGGTGAAGTCCCATTGATCATGATTGACTGCAACCTTGGCCAAGCACCATTCCCATCAGGGTCTTCAGGTATGATATATTTGAAGTTCCATTGGTTTCCTGCGGCATCAGTCTGGCGGAGAATTCGTCCAATCAATGGATCAAGAGAGCCATCACCTCCACCCTTCATGAAGTATGTGACCCCAGCCCCCTCTCCTATCATTCTCCAAACATGAATGAGCTGATTTTCATAACCAAAACCAGCACTCCAATTGATTTTACTATCTGAAGGTGCCCCTTGTCCTAAACTTGCTCCAGGTTTAAACGATGTTGCTGTATTGTTATTGTTCCCGAAATATTTTTTCCCGCTTTGTGTTGGCATGAGCGTCACGCTAAGAAACTCTGGCAAACCATTGAGTGTGACATGATTTAGCGAGTCTACATTAATGCCATTTTGTTTATATTTCACCCAGCCATCTACGGTAGTTCCCCAACCGCCACCAAGCATCCAAGGCGTGGAACTCTTCGCAGCCCCTGGAGAAGCGTTGTATGTACGACGAAGAACAAAGTCGCGACCGGGAAGCGGAATAGTGATATCAGTATCGCTTTCGTACTTATACCCACTCGAACGAAGAATTGGATTCTTTGTTGTTTGGACTGGCCCATTTGGCGAAGTTTGATCACCATCAGCATGCCCGTCGCATCCACCATCAGTACTGTTTACACCTGCCGAAGAAGGATTTCCGCTGCCGCCTCCGCCGCCACTACCTCCGCCTCCGCTGCCACTACCTCCGCCATCGCCACCGCCAGGTGCTCCAGGATTGATATCAGTATCGTCAGTTCCACTTACATCGAAAGCTTCAGGATCTTCTGCACCAGGTGTCACACTCCCAGGAATTGTAAAAGGACCCTCGTTCAACCATAATACACAATCCCCATTCTCATCGAATGCAATACATTCACAATCTTGCCCTTCAGCACACGGATAGTTCTGCAACTTGAGAATGCATTGGTTAGTGGTCGAATCAAACTGAATGCATTCTTGAAATTGACCGCCACCATCAATGAGCTCTCGATACTCATCAATAACCTTTTCGTCTGTGAAGCAATCTTGTTCATCCCAAACGAGGTAGAGAAGCACAGATCCAGGGAGATCAAGGTCATTTATATTGTCGAACATCGCTGCAATGATGTCATCACAAGGCAGAGATGGATCTCCCACATCCGTATTGAACTGCCCAAGAATATCGAGAGCTCCCTCAAGAGTAAGCCCATCCAGATTTTGAGCTAATGTATTCACACTATGAAGCGAATCTTGAAAGGCATTCATGATGTCTTCATCGGTTCCAGTCGCAGCCAACGCTGCAAAGTCTGGAAACTCAACCCAAGTCTGACTCTGCCCAACCTGCACAGGAGCACCAAAGGCTACTGAAACAAGTGACAACACAACTGCTGAAATGACTGACCGAATCATATGAATCTCCTAAAATGGATTCTGACAAACGGGATTTTCGAATATTTGCGTGGGCTATTTTTATAAGTTACAGAGCTGAAAGATCCGCTTCGAGACTATCGATATGCACAAGAAGCATTTGACGGGCATACTGAACATCAAAGTTGGCTTCAGCTTGATCGATAAGCGGATGTTGGGCTACAGCTCCTGAATCGACCATTCGTATCGCGCGAAGCAGGTGAGTGATTTGTCGCGAATCCCAATCAAGCACACGATACTCTGGGGGTAATCCTTGTACACCTGATCTGATCGCACGCCCAAACTTGATCTGCTGAGATTCTGTAAGATGTTCAAGAAGTCCCTCTTGCACTTCAACTATATATTGCTGGTAAGAAGTTTGAGCTTGCTCCACACTGCTTGATGCTGCCTGCAGGTCGGCGAGTAGAGATTCATAATCAGCACTCTGTTCAGGATCGCGGAGTTGGTTCAGCAGATCTTGCTTCGCACCCTTTGCGTCTGCCAGTGCATCGCCGCGAGATTCCAACTCAAGCCTGCCAAAAACATTGCCCTCTATCGACAAGATCATCTGGTCAAAACCTGTATTTACACACTCAGCGATGGCGAGTGTTTCAGGAGTAACTTCGCATACGCGCAGCGTTTCTGCTACTGACAACTGAGCCCAAAGCGGACTCACGAAAAACGCGAGTACACTAACTCCGAATGCTTGCCCGAACATAGATTCTCCTTCAATAAACTACTGTATCCAAAGAGCTTGTCTTAAATCAACACCACTCTTTGGTATACTAGGCGGTGTCTGACGGCTCATTTGTTTGGCGCATGAGCGGGGTTGCGCATTTGTGATTGATCTGCGATACTGATCTCTACCCAGGCCATGGAATCGGCTTGGAATCAGGAGATCACGGATGCCACCACTGCGACGATACGAACTGACCGACGAGCAATGGAAACTTATCGCACCGATCATGCCTCCCAAGAAGCCCGGCGGGCAGTGGAACGATCATCGCACCACCCTCAACGGCATGATGTGGATTCTCAAATCAGGATCACCTTGGCGTGATCTCCCTGAACGCTACGGCTCGTGGAAATCCGTGTATCACCGATTCGGACGCTGGACCGACGACGGCACGATCGACAAGATTCTCAACCGTTTGCGATTGAAACTCGACAAAGAAGGCTACATCGATTGGGATGTCTGGTGTGTCGATGGGAGCAATGTCCGCGGGCATGTCGCGGCGGCGGGTGCGTCGGAAGTCTCGAAAAAAACAGGCCCAACGAGCCCCTCGACCACGCTCTGGGTTATTCACGCGGCGGATGGGGGACCAAGATCCACCTCGTGACTTGTGGTAATGGCTTGCCTTTGGCGGCGGTGCTCTCGCCTGGCCAATCGCATGAATGCAAGAGCTTTGAATCGGCGATGGATGCGGTGCGTCCGCGGTATCGCAAGCCGATGTGGGTGATGGGCGACAAGGGCTACAGTTATCCAAAGGTCAGGCATTGGTGTGAGAAACGAGGCATCTGGGATTTGATTCCTCAGCGATCGGATCAGCTCCGCCGCGATGGGCGGTGGGCGTTTAGCAAGCGTGCGTATCGAGGGCGAAATGTGGTGGAGCGTTGCATCGGCTGGCTCAAGGTGAACCGTCGCTTGAGTACGCGGTATGAGAAGTTGGCCACCAACTTCATGAGTATGCTCAAACTCGCCTTTATCGACCGATACCTCAGAGCATTGGAGCCGTCAGACACGGCCTAATCGCATTGCACACCTTAAATCATACGCGAAACACTTCGCCAATGATCCATTCGATAAGCTTTTTATTTTCTCTGACTTTCAATCCACCACTGAAAATAGTTTTAACCGAGTCCCAATCCCAATGTGTATCGCCCCGGCGCCCTTCACAACAATCTCCATTACTTGATCTAATCCATATCTGATACTGCGATTGCCTGGCTACTTGCTTCCCCTTCTTGTCCCACAGCTAGATGGATGGCCTGAGACAAAGATAAAAATCACAAGGCATAGCCCGAAATGGGAACCGCGAAGCCCAACATCTGGTCATCCTCGCCTCTCCCCTTACGAATCTCTGAGACAGGTTGGCCTTGCAATGATGTATCCAGAAATGGCTCATCCAGCCATCATGTGCCGAAAGCAACCTCATTCATATGCTGCAACATCCTTGACGAAGATACGATCCCCTACTCCGGTCTTTCATCTGAATAATTTCAACTTAGACTTATCCACAATTTTGTTCCAACACACTAGACTGAAGAATGACGAGATCAGGAAGCGGCTATTTTCCAAACAACCCTTCTGACCATTTTCTAGCACTATCATTTAAATCAAAAACGCATATGCTCATGAAAAACAACGCTCAAATAAACGAGCTACTCTGCTTCGCCGATCGCCTCAGCAAGTCGATCACGCCAAATCGTATCTGCTGGCGCATATTCTTCTAAAAGCGATGACGCCACAAGAAGATGCGACTTACTCTTTAAGATATCCTCCCCCTGATGCCACATTCCAAGCATCTCATGCCAAAACGCCAGTTGAATCGGTGAACTTTGCTGAACATCAATCGAGACGATGTACTCTTCCGCAACTTCAATCCGCTGATTGAATATTTTCTCCGCGTACTCAGGATCATTGTCGAGTATCCCGCTTGTTGAAACCATATGGAGAAAGAACAAACTCGATGCGGTTAGGCTCTCATCTTCCCCCGTCTTGATGGAATCACTCCATGCCTTCATGAATACCCTGACAAGAGTTGCCTTATCTTGCACCTGTCGGACACGATCTTGTTCAAGAATAATTTTACCGTTAAGTTGCTCGATGCTCAGTGCCGCTTCCGCCTGTGCTCTTTCGTATCGAATATTCGCCCTTGAACTCACCCAGCCCCCCACTCCAACCCCGACACTCAATACGATGAGTACCAAGAGCCCAACAACGAGCGGATTCCTACGCGTGAACAACTGTGTTTTCACCACGACCGAACGATCAAGCCAGGGAAGAGAGCGGAAAGCCAAGTAATCTTCCAAATCCTGAGCGATCATCTCGGGGCTTTGATACCGCTGGGAAGACTCGACTGCAAGGGCACGATAAATGATACTTTGAAGCCGGGCATCAATCGCCCAATCATTGATACGCTTGGGGCCACCCTCATTACGGTCTTCCAGCCAAGTCAGTGCTTCTGCAACAGTATCGCCATTCGGAAACTTACCCGTCGTCAGCCAATAAAGGATGCCGCCTAGTGCGTATACATCGACTGACGGCATTGATCCATCGGAGGTTTGATCGAACTGCTCAGGCGCCATAAAGGCAAGCGAGCCTCGCGTGCCGTAATGACTACACAATCTCGGATCAGATGAAATCGCATGTGCAATACCAAAATCAGTAATCACAGGCTCACCATCGCGGTTCATGAGTATATTTGTGGGTTTGATATCTCGGTGAATGACGCCGGCAGTATGGGCACTCTGAACGCCTCTTGCTAAATCAATAACGATCTTGCATGTTTGTTGAGTTGTGAGCGGAGTTCGGCGTTGCTTGACCCAAGCGTCAAGCGGCTGCCCTTCGATCAGTTCATAGGTGACATAGGATTTCCCATCCTCTGACTCACCCTGATCGATGACCCTTGCTAAATTTTTATGACGAACACGCCGAGCACGAGCCCCTTCTTTTTTACTCCGATCAGGATCTGAATCCGAATGGAATATTTTCAACGCCACAAGCGAAGGCAATCCTTCTTCCTGAAACACACGGTCAGTTGCCTCGTACACTGTCCCTTGGTTCCCACTGCCAAGAATCCGTCTGAGCTCATATCGAGCTTGGCCATCGTACCCTTTCCGTCCAAACTGGGCTGGCAACTGAATAACATTCTGTTGAATTCCGGTAATAGTCTCTCTCAGGATCGCACTGACTTTCTCTGACTCAATCACCTTTGATTCAGGAACTGATGGCGAGGTTGCTTCTAAAATAGTCTCTAACGCCTTCTCGTGCGAAACACCGCTGGCGGTCAGCCCACGGATACTGATTTCGATTGCAGCATCCCGGACTGCATCATCCTCGACAATAAACGGGATTGAATCGGTAAGTTCGTTGATCTCGATTGGATGGCCGGCATTGAGTCGACGATTCGCGATCACATACATCGCTTCCACAATATCGTCAGACTCTGCCTGTCGTGCATCGATAAATACTTTGTCGAGTGGGATTGATTCATCTGGAAATTTTCCCGCGATCCCCACAAATCTATTGACGATCATCATCTAATGAGCTCTCCTTGATGTACTCCCGCACCATGGTGCGAATCCGTGACCATCGCTTTCTCGCTGCAGCATGTGTCATATTCATCGCCTGAGCGATATCTGCGAGAGATAGGTCACGCCCCCTCAAAAGTATGATTTCACGATCGATCGGATCAGTAATCATCTCGCCAATCCGACTCAGTTCTTCAGCTGCCACCACCCGTTGTTCAATGACTGGTGATGATACATTATCTTTGATCTCTTGGGCAATCCGCTCACGGGCAGTTAACCCTCGTGATTTCCGTGCTTTTTCTAATATTGTCCGTTCGATGACTCCATGCACAAAGGCGTAAAATTGCCTCTCACTCTGGGCATCTAAACTCCCCTGATCAATCGCACGGTCAATCCGTCTCAATGCTGTGGAAAGAATATCGTCGGTATCCGTCACTCTCCGGGCATCGTCACCCAACAAACGATGAATACGACTCAATAATGTAGCCCTTTGTTGTTCAACGAGTTGCGCAGCATGTACTCGCTGGCAATTTGAGCCTTTATTTTGGTGAAAATCACTCTCGTTAGCTGGATCATTTTTTTCGTTCATATCTGCTGTTCATAAAAAAATTCTGAAATATCTGAATATCTCGTCACACCACTCTTCTATGCGTCCACCTGTCAGTGAGGGCAAATGCCTGCCCCACCAACCAAGGAGACGCGATGAACAACGCAAAGAAGAAGTGTAATCGAACAACCACCCGTCATGCAAGACCAAACCGTGCACATTTGCTCGGAACTTTAGTCATTGGGGCAATTGGATCATCGAGTAACGGACAGTTAGTTACCCCAGATTCACAGAGTGATTTACTTTTACAAAGATCAACGATCATCCAAGAAACCCTGGTGAATGCCAACTCATACGATTTCGTACTCAAAGCGATGCTCAATGCTATTTTACAACTGCTTGACGAAATCATTGAAACACGCCCAACAGACTCTGTATTCTTCACTCTCAGTGGCACACTCTCCGAAACATCAACTTCTTTGGTGGATAGCTACGACACTTATGGCTTAGACCCAGCCCTCACTGCTTCTGAAATCAGCGCAGGCATCATTGATTGCGATGACTCCCTCAATATACTCAAAGATCCCACAATCACGCTGAGCCTCACTCAGGCCCAGCAGGATGAACTCCATGACACACTTGTGCTGATTAACGGAGAACTCAATGCCTCATTCTGAGATTGAGCTCAAGGCGGATATCAAATGTACACAGCCAGGGATTGATCAGAAGATTGCAGAGCAAGTCGCTATCGCTACTGGCAGCGACAACTTGCAATCGATAGCGATGAAGACCGGATTCAACTCTGAGACTACGCGTCGATATATGCTTGGGGACACAAAGATTCCTGCTGAGTTTATTCGTCAGATTGCCATTCGATACAGGCAAGATGCCAATGTGCTGCTGTGCCTCCCGAAACCTGAACCACTTGAGTTACAAATACGATCTGTAGCAACAGATGTTCTTGTCAACGAGCTCGGCCGGAGAATGAAGATGATTGAAAACTGCGCGGTCGCATCAGTAGTGGTGAATTCAGGCAAATTCTGAATCACCTGTTTAAATTAGAAGTGTGGTTTTCTGAAACCTAGCCAGTCGCCACCTGTAGAATCAAAACAATTGCACTTGCTGCTTTTGATCGTATTGGAGGAACACTCACTGATAAGGCGTTAACTTCAATCCAGTAGTGAAGAACGAGTTACAAATCGAAAACCATACCGTGCAATCAATGGGATCAGCTTGTCGCCAAAAACGAGAAGGATGAGCACAAACACTATCCACATCCAAGTTGGAACTATCCCGACCATGATGCCCACGACCTGCCCAAATCCATCCCAGCCCAATTTGGTTACTTCGGATGGAGTAAACAGGAGTTCGATCTTTGGAAGCTGTTGTGTCTCGACGGTCATACAAGTATCTTATTGGAAATCAAAACCGGTGGTTTCATGTGGTAAATTACCCCAGCTCTTTATTCTTGATTAAATCCATTATCAATACTGACAAAGACCGTAAATGACCGATGAAGAATCCATGAGCGAAGACAGAAAAACAGAGATCGTCTAGGTAAATCAGAACCAATCGCGGGCATTGACCGCCTCGGAGTTTCACCAACTCGCCGATGTGCCCGCCGCCGCCATCTGGCTCGCCAATATCGACAACGCCAACACACGAAGAGCGTATGAGTCGGATGTTGGGGAGTTTGTCGCCTTTGTGGGCATCGAGCACCCTGATGAGTTTAGAGAAGTCGCTCGGGCACACATTATCGCATTTCGTGATGTGCTCGAAGCCAGGGAACTCGCACCGGCGACGATCCGCAGGAAGTTGGCAGCGATTTCCTCGTTGTTTGACCATCTCTGCAACGAGAACGCCGTGCCCCACAACCCGGTCGGTGGTGTGAAGCGTCCGGCAGCCGACAACAACGAGGGGAAGACACCGGCCCTCTCAGACGACCAGGCACGCAGGCTGCTCAAAGCACCCGAGGGAGACTCCATCAAAGCGACACGGGATCGAGCCATTTTGTCCGTGTATCTCTTCCATGCGTTACGACGCACAGAACTCGCGGATATGAGGGTTGGAGATCTGACTGAAAGACGCGGCGTGATGCACTTCAGGGTGTTTGGAAAGGGATCGAAAACCCGGTATGTGCCGGTGCATCCGGCGGCGTTGTCAGCGCTCCAGGAATATCTCACGGTCGCAGGGCACTTCGAGGATCGATGGGGGGCGATGTTTCGACCAATCGTCAACAACCGTACGGGGAAGCTGCATGAATCCATCACAGGGGATGGGGTGTACAAGATGCTCAAGAAGTATGCGGCGAAGGCTGGGATCACCGTTGATGGACTGTGCCTTCACGCATTGAGAGCGACGGCGGCGACCAATGCCCTAGAGAACAAATCGGATATTGCGTTTGTGCAGAAGTGGCTGGGACATGCGAATATCAGCACCACCAAGCTCTACGACCGACGAAGCTCGCGGCCGGAGGACTCGCCGACTTTTAAAATCAACTACTAGTCCAAAGATCAGAAATTTGATGAATTAACCAAACAATTACTAAGTTAAAATATTAAAAATTACTATTATTTTCACAGCATACATCATTAACATAACAACAAAAGAAACAAAATATACTCTCCACATATTTATTTCTTTCGCCTTGCCTGCCGCCGATCTTCTTGAAGGGTTGAACAACATCGCTCCCACACTTATTATAGATAGGCATATAAATCCAAAAACCACAAATACGCTAGATTCCAACGCAGATTCACCACCTCCTCTAGCGAAAATTGCCGGTAAAAACACCACCCAAACAACTAGCAAAGCAAGAACAGCGATCGCACTACTTATCTTTGAACTGATCATATAGGAAGCCCTGCCCTTTGAGCTAGCGTTTTCATTATTTGGTACGCAGGGTTTCTTCTTTCAACACCTACCCCAATATCGCTGTGAACGGTACGGCTCCCGTCATCATTCCGTATAAAGACTGTGCCTCTTGTACTTTTGAGTGTTGGAAAAGCCAACAGCTGTATAGGATTTCGTGTGGTTTTTTTAATATGTACCATATGTTGAACAGAAGATAAATTCAAGTCTGGTATAGCCAACCCGTAGGCCCTAAAAGTCATATCAACTGCATCAAACAACCCAGCAAACCGAATATTAGGATGCTCCACTTCCCCATCATCACACCGGCAATGCAATGCCCTATGGCCTTCATATGAACTGTTTGAAATTGACATTGCGACAGCCCCCCCCCTACTCCAGCCGACTAGATCCGCTGAATAAGGATTGCAATTCCTTTTCGCTTTGCAATAATCTGCGCATATTTCCTTTTTAACATCATCAGAAATCCCACGGGCATCACGCCCGCTCAGCCAGTAGGGACCATCCCAGTATTTAGCCTCTACACCATTGTAATTTGTGTAAAACTGACGAGTATTTGTCCTTCCACTGATCTGATGACTAAAGGTGCCGTCAATGGCGTATAAATGGCTTCCATTTTCGTCGCTTGCATTTCCTAAATGACTAACCAATGGCGTCAACCCTGTTGAATCCGACAACACCCTTGGAGTCCCTGATGCGTACAAATACAGATTCATCCCATCGACAAACCCAGCCGGATCTCCTGTCAACCACCGCCCAAGCCCCGCGTCATAGACACGGTTTCGGACGGTATACAGCCCAAATGACCCCGCATCTGTCGCACCCGCGGCATCAAACCAATACCCGTCATACCCAAACGCATTATCCGTACCATCCGAACTCGTACGACCTGGATCACCGAGCCATCCACTCGGTGGTACCCCGTTCCCGCTTGTCGTCACAAACGCATTGTCGGCAAGGAAGATCGAGATATCAGTCCCGTCAAGCACCCCATCGCCATTCAAATCGACATGCGGGTTATAGCCAGCATCGCCTGGCTTGACTGTCCCCCCGCTTTGGGCAGTGAGGATCGTCAAATCGGCAGCCCCGATCACACCATCGCCGCTGTAATCGCCCGCATACCGATGCATCGCCACGCCATACGGCGTGTAATCGATCCGCTCACGCACATACCCACCGCTATCCGTCAATGCACGCACACTAAACATCGCGTCTGTCAGGTAGTGATACTGATCCGCAGCTTCAGCCCAATCGCCATCATTATCCCGATCGATTCGCTTGGCCACCGCATCATCTATATAGCGCAAGCCCCAGAACTGCTGGCTCGCGTAATCCTTCAAGAAGCTCGAACCACTGCTGTAGCTCGTATCAACATGCTCCTCAACCATCTGCCAGCCAGTATTAAAGTAGTACCGACGCTCTTCATCAAGACCGTCGTATGCCCCTTGAGCAGTGTCCATTCGGCGAATCACACGCCACCCAAGAGCGTTGTATTCATTTTCAAGCACCGAGAAGTTTGTACCACTAGGTACATTTCGCTCAACACGAACAAGCCTGTTCCAAGCGTCATAAACATAGGCTAAACCTCTCGTGCCGCCGCCGCCATTACTCGTCAGATTACCTGCCGAGTCATACACCGGATCAAATATGGGTGTGGAACCCCCTGGGCCCGAACTCGGCTCCCCTTCAAATGTGAGTATCTCATTGGCGAGATTGTGGGTCCTGAGTTCTGTCTCATCACCTGCTTCAAACACACCGCTCCCGTTTAGATCTGTGGCCACTGTATTCCAGTTGCCCAACATATCGAGATCCCACTGAAGCGAGTTTGAAGCCAATGCAAGTGCTGGAGTACTCAAGGCTGAATCCCATTGACCACGAGAACTCGTAGTCAATCGATCAAGACCGTCATAATCATGCTCCCAATCGCGATCATTGAGAACGCCGCCAGGACGACCATCCCAATCGAGTGTGCGATTCTTCGAAACCGCGTCGTAAGCATATTGACGGGCCATCAAAGGTGTGGCATTCGGATAGTCGATGCCACCGATGTTTTGGCCAGCCGCAAAGGAATCGTGCACCCACGCATGCCAAACGACACGGCCAAAGCGGTCATAGGCAGGATACTCACCAGTCACCGAAGATCCATCAGGTGCCTTCGTTGCGTCAAGACCGATTGATCCTGAAGGATAATCAACTTTCACCACCATACCTGGCCCTGCGTAAGTGTATCGAACAAGCTGCTTGTCTTTCGACCAGCCAGGCACATCGATCCCATTCACACGGCTCAGCGATTCATTGATCGCTCCTGAATAATCAAGATTGAGTGAGTTGGTTAATCCGTTGGCTTGGGCAGGATATCGCACACCCGTAAGGCGTGTGTAGTTTCCGCCAGAAACGGATGGCTCCGCATTGGTATAGTCATACCGCACTCGTTCATCGGATGCGCTGCCGTCTACATCAACATTCTGTGTCAGTGTTTTAATCTGGTGCATCGGCGTGTACTCGTACTCAACCGAAGTCAGCTTGGCCGGAGTGCTCGAATCATCCCAGGTGTAAATCCCACTCACACGCCCATGATCGTCATAGTCAGTTGTCACTTCAGCGACAGCAGTATCAATATTTGTACCGAAAGAAGTTACTTCATCCGAAAGCATTCGCCCAAGATTGTCTCTTGTAAATGCATGCTGTGTCCCGTTCTGATCGGATCTCCCACGCATCTCGCCGAGTCGGTTGTATGCGAAAGAAACAGTGTAAGCAGACGAGCTGTCCGCTTGACCGGTTGTCTTGTTCGGATAATGCACAGCAGCAAGGATATTTGGTGATGAGATTCGTGATTCCATCACGCCTGATCCTGCCGTTGCCGTTACGCCATACTCATTCTCAGTCACCTGCACACTGCCATCATTGAGATGCGCGGTCTGCTTAATCACATTCGAGTTCAAATCGTAGGTGAAGGTCGTTGTTCGATTTTCATCTGCTAGAGGATTTAAGCCCCAGTTTACACTCCAGTTATTCGAGACCCAACTAATCGAGTTCTCAAATCCTGTTTGGTAGTTCTCAATTACCGCGAACGAACGCGAGAGATCATCGTACATCTGTAATGATTTTTTGCCCTCGGGATCGATCGAGATTGAAGTACGACCAATTTCATCGAACCGTACTGATGAGATCAGTGCAGGGCTTGTCGATCGATTAAGGTCGATTATGGTTGGAGCTGATGTGCCGGATCTCAGCATGTCTGAAGCAAGAGAGTCATTCGTGCCATAGATGAGCGAGTCCGTGACGCGGTTTGCATCATCAAAGTGACTGATCTGAAATATTGAAACACTATTGGTGCTACCAAGATCACCGAGATCATTGGTATCGTGCAATCGTATTCTTGAAGTCACAAGATCTGCTTGGCCAGCCCCAGGATTCCCGCCGAGAATATAGCGGTATTCTGTCTGGCTCAACACATGCTCATCACTGACATCAACCTCCAAACCAGTGCTCTCGAAAATACTCTCGTATGAGCCAGGGCCTGGTAACACATCACCTGCACGATCGGTCACATAAGTGATCAATGGACGATCGAGGTGATCGTATTTGATCTTTGACGCACCGCCATTTGGCCCCCATGAAGCGACGGATTGCCCTTCTGAGTTATACCAAGTGAATGATTCCAAATATCCAGGGAACGCCTGGTCTGATGGATCGATCGTCGGGTCAACTGCTTGCACCTGGCGATAAGGCATCCCTCGATTATTGTAGAAAGTCTTCGAGTAAGTCGAACGGCTCGGAGACACCAATGACGGCGAAGGAACTGTTCCCGCGACCCCTTCAACAAAGTCATTGCCGTCAATCCAGGTTGCTTGATCGATCTGTCTCCCGAGAACATCGTATCCAATGAGTTGATGCGGTGCCTCTGGGTTTTTCTGGCCAACTAAACGATCACGGAAATCATACCAGAACTTCGTTGATCGAGATTCTGTTCCTTCACCGGTGTATGCCTTGGTCATCGAAACCAAGCCGTTGCCGATCCCTTGAGTCTCAGTATGGTTACTGTCATAGAAGGTCTCAGAGACAAGCTCAACACTGATCGATCCAGAAGAGGCATTCTTCACACCGCGTGCCATTGCTAATGAATGATCCATGATGTCATACCCAAGAACAGTATCTGTTCCATATTGAGTGACGCCTCCGAGCGGGTCAATCACTTGATAGGTACGCCCAAGGCCATCATACCGGGTCTCCGTAAAAAACGATCCTGCAGAAACAGGAGCGATCTGAGACACATCAAACCACTGACGCGACCGGATAGTGCTGCCGGTTACAGTAAGTTCAGAGTCTGATCGTGCGTATTCATTACCGATGGTAAAGACAGATGAACTTGGATCATAACTCCCCCCATTGCTCTGGCACTCAAAGCTACTCTCTCGCAACGATGCGCTTGTCGCATCCTGCCAAGAAATTGACATTGGGCCATCAAATGTCCCATTGAGTAGCTTATGTGGAAAGCTCTGGGTGGCATACATACCGACGCCAAAATCATTCAAGACACCGTACTGCAGCCCAAAGCTTGTGATGATCCATTTGACATAGTTTGATGGAACCGCAGAGCTCAATCCCATTTGAACACGGCGAGTGTACCTTGTCACCCCAGCAGCATCAGTGCTCTCAATCTGCCGCCCCAGCGAGTCATAAGCATAAACATCTGCAAGTTGGTCATAGACCGTTCGAGTAGGCAATGCCCACCCGGCGACAGTAATCCCTGTAAAGTTTGATTCGTTGATTTGAATATTGGATGGGATTGAACTATCACTCGGATCAGCGTCACGGATCACCCGAGTTGACTGCCCTGTATGCTCTTCGTATTCATAGTATGTGAGCGTACCACCTGCATCACGAGTCCAACGGATCTGGCCGCTCCGATCAAAGAACGACCAGTTTGAATAGTCTATTGAGGTTGAACCGCCTGGCCCATTCTGGGCCGGAGATTCCGGTGCCATCGAAGACTTCGACCAAGACACAATCCCTGCGTTCGGATCGATATTGTTTGTGTTGTCGTAGTACCCATATTCATTAGTTGATACCTGAACAACACCACCACCTGCATCACGAGTACGCTGATTTGTAAGATCAGGACGATCACTTCCGCTACCACGGACAGATTCCATGAGTACATCCATTGAACCCGTCTGCTCTGTGCCTTCTTCAATGGATTTCTTCGTGAGATAACCATCTGTATAGTCATAGGTGACAACCACTCCAGACTCTGAAGACTGTGGAATCACTGCAGACAATGTTCCCTCGCCAGATTCTGCAACCGCAGAATATCCTGTAACTGAGGAGGCGACAGCCTCCATCGTGAGTACTGCTGATAACTTCCCATAGTTGTTAAACTGAGTTGCCCCTGGGTCCGTGGCATCATGACCGTAAACACGGGTGATTGCCCAGTTCTTAGCGGCATGATTGATCGGATCTACATATGGATCAAACATATCAACCGAGCCCCAATCTGTGGATGCTGTACACAGTGCTCGTGCCATCCGGCGGATACCCAAACTTGAAACAGATCCATCCCCTGAGACAGTCCCATTTGCAAGTGATGTGGGCCAGTAATAATCATGGCAATGCACTCGGTATGGGACATACTCAAGGCCACTTGCATCTGCATCGAGATACGATTCAGTGATCAAGCAGCTATAGCCATCACTGACGATGTTAAAATCAGCACCCACAGTTACAGGTGGAACCACGCTCTGATCCAACTCATATCGTCGGTACATATAGTCGTAGCGAAGACCTAGCCCAATAGTTGGACCTGCCCCGCCGCATCCGCATCCGCTGGCACTCGATGAAACGAGCTGCGTACGCACGCGGTTGGTTTCGCCATGCAATGCAGTTGCACTATCATAGTAAGTGATGAACTTGCCTGCCAAATCGAAGAGCGAAGACCAGTCGCTATTTGGAAGCAATACAGCATGGCTGAACTCATAGCTTCCAACTCCATCCTGAAAGTTCACCCAGCGAAGCCGCTCAGCGGCCTGGACCATCGAGCTAAACCCTTGGGATGATGAGTATACATCATTCTGAAAACCACTGACTTGCGATACATCAATGTTTAGGGCTGATGCAATCTCTCCTGTGTTACCACCCAGTGCACCAAACTCATTAAATACTCGACCTGCATAATACTCAATCTGCTGAGGATACAGAACCGCCATGAGCTGATGGGCTACACCTGCGGCGACAAAGCCATCCAACTCGCTCACCGCACTGTTGTTGGCAACCTCTGTGATATGATTTCCATAATCGTTGTTCTGGGCATAGTAGCGATACTGCGTAACCTTGGAGAACATACCGTTGGCGTCTCCTCCTTCATCTACTTGTTTGGAAACAATGACCTCACACAAATCACCATCTTCGGCATCGTATGTGTCACGCAACTCATCATGAATACCAGCTAAACTCGCGCCAAATACTGACTGAGCTTCAATGTCTTTGATTTCATCATAATGGACATACTGAACACGCTGCGTTGGATTTATTGCCCATCCTCCTCCAGCCAATGGTCTCCGAACACGCACTTCATCGATGCGTCCGTACATCCATTCACCCAATGTGTTGATTGGAGGGTTGGCGGTGTTTTCAGTGTTTTCAGATGGTAATCCGGTACCACTCTCTCCATGCCAATCAAACTCGATCAGTGCATGAGCAACCCCATCAACACCCGAAGCGATCACCTCGTTAACACGCGTATTCTCACGCCCTGCAATCGCTCCGGTCCCCAAAGTAGTCCAAATATACTCAAAGGTGTTTCCATGCGAATCGACCTGATAGAGCAACAATCCATACAAATCTGTCCGATCAAGCTCATTAGCAATCGGAGTGGCGAGCTCATCAACGCGCATGTACACCTTTTCGCCGCCACCTGGAATTCGAACTCGCCAAACAAGGATATTACTACCATCTTCTGCATTCCCTGCGGCATCAAGCCAGGGAATGGATGTATAGATATCAGGCTCGATGTACGAGTTCCCCGCCCCGGTTGAAACAAAGATAGGTTGGTTATTCAGCTTGGTATACTTGCGGATTGATCGCATCCGCCCACCCTCAACATAAAGCGTTGATGAGCTATCACCGGTATCACCCGTGATGTACTGAAAAACATTGAATGTCCACTGAGCACCTGCAGTACCAGGAACCACTTCCGTGAAATCATTATTCCAATAGTAATCACCTTGGCTGTTCTTCTGGTAAAACTTTGGATCGCTTGTGTACTCGCGAATAAGCTGATAATCACGGCCAGGCAAACGCACAGAGATGTCTGTTACTCGTTCAACTTTGTGACCTGTGAGATAGGACACTGGCGAAGATGACTCATTCTCGGAAGATGTACAAGCACTGCCTCCTCCACCGCCGCCACCGCCCGAAGGGAAATCAGGAATCGGATCTGGATCCGGGCCTGACCCTGGGTCTTCACCTGGATCTACTTCTGCATCTGCGTCTTCACTGACTGGCTTTGGCGAAGGTTCATCTTCTTCGTACTCACAATCGCCTTTGTACCCAAACTGAGGAATTATTCGGCAACTCCCACCCTCAACTGAAAATGATATAGACCATGTGCCATCATCCTCTGGTGCTGAATAACTAATTGACACTGAATCGCAAGAATAACTGCCCGTCGCATTCGTCATTTCGATCGAGGGCAAATCTAAGCTAAACACGGTGCCATCCGCAAGGACCACACCGCCAACAGCACCGGGAAACAGCTCGGATGAGAAAGATATTCTCCAATAGGCATCTTCAGTACCCGCACCATAGTGTCCAGCAAAAAAAGACCCTGTAGCAGTACCGCTTGTAGGGCTCAGCAGAAAACTACATTCACTAATCTCATTAACCCAATCAAATGTCGCGCTCGCTCCATGTGCACAGGCTCCCGAGCATCCATCATCTGTTGTTTCTTTAGCATCGAACTTGAGCGTTTGACGCCCTACTCCATCTGCACCAATACACGTCCCATTATCAACGCTAATCTGAAAATTCACAGTTGCTCGCGTTGGAATGGCCCCTGGAGGACATCCGCATTCGCAGGGATCATCAAGTCCCCAAACAGTACTACAAAATACTGAAAATACCGCCATAAAAACAGATGGGTTCTTAATCATAATCCTAATCTCTCCTCAGATACCGAGCCCTACCCTTGCGGAATAAGCTTCTCATCCAACGACTATACCCTGAATCTGAGTTCTATTTTTTCCATAACACCCATTATTTTTCTGTTTTGGTCACTTGAGGCCAACCTATACAGAGAGACCGTGTTTTTTGTATCGATCCATATGACTCGCCTAAGCCTGTGGTATCATTTACGCGTATTATCCTGATAACAAACCTGTTTGAAGTGTTGATCTTGATCACCAACAACAGGTGGTACAATCAGTCAAGGCATCCCTTTTATGAATGCTTTGATGCTTGAGGTGAAATTATGCGATCTCTTTTACGGAATGCCGCCCTCCTTGCCGTCTGTTTTTCAAACTTTGCCGCTGCTGATTTATCCCGAGACGATTCTCGCAAACTATGTATTGAACTAGGCTTAACACCTGAAGCGATTTGTGTGCTCGGATTAAATGCTGCTGAAACACAGTCTGCCTTCGATCGTCTCGATGATGAAGAGACCACCGTAACACAACTACGACAACTCCAACTCCAACAACAAACCACAATGGATTCTCTCAGAGAAGCTCTACGATCTATTCGTTTTATTGAAGATGAGGCTGCGGCATATCAGAGACAGGTAGATATTGAGGTGTTGGAGGCCTCTGTTGATTCTGTAAAGGTGCAAATTGAGCTTCTCACCGATCAACTTCGTCATCATTTTCTACCGTCTGGCCTCGATTTACAAACTATCCAGCTTGTATGTGAAGCTGTTGGGCTTGCCCAGCTTCTTCCTTCTGAGTTCCGTGTTCTTCCGCTCCAAATTGATGAATACGCTGAAATTTATAGTGCTTTGCTTGCTGAAAAACAGGCAATGTCAAACGAAGTGCCACTCGATATTGAATCTCAGCTCATTCTCGATCAGTATCGAAATCTTCCTGCAATTCAAGCTGCTCGATCCAATATGCTCTACAACCTTGACGCTGTGCGTGGTGTGTTTTACGAGTAACTGAATCAGCGTATTGCCCTATTCATCGGTATTTTCTCCGCCCCGTGATCGCTGAAGCTGTTCAAACTGCTTGGCTTCATAGCTTGTGAGTACGGTGTTCCATTGATCTCTTGTCCATCCGTCTTCGCGTGCGAGTTTGAATGGGTCTGCGATGCGATGCTTTTTGGCGACACGCATGCAAGCGATGACAAACTGCTCGTCTTTCGTGTATTCCGTTGATTGCGCCTGGGTATTTTGCTGTCCATTCCCCCCACTACCCCACTGCTGGGCTTGTCGTTCACGGATTTGCTTGCCGTAGAGGTGTTCTTTGATCATCCGTCCCGCTTCTTCCTCGGTCGCGTGGGTGATGAACTGTGTTTTCTTCTCTCGGAGTAGCCAGAAAAACAACGCCCCTGATTTCCGTCCGCTCATCCGTGCCCGTTGAGCCAACGCGACAAAGCCCAACCACCCTGCCTCGCTCGAATTTGCCAGCCCCTGGGTGTGAAGAGTAACCGCCCCATACCCCCCGAGCCCTTGCCCTGGATGTCTCCCGAATATTGAAGAGTGCCTGACTACCGGAAGATCGCTTGCTAGTAAAACATTAATACAGTTCTGCTTGCAAAACGCCCACGCCCATTGTGGATAACTTTATTTTCGACTTGTCCCCAATTGAAATCGTGCCCACGATTTCCACTCTGCTAAACCTCTGTAAACAATTGTTTCCAGAAGTTCGTCTGTCCATTCATCTTGATGTCCATGCCGGATCTGGCAACGAGCCAATGCTTGCGTTGCAGGGAGATGGTTTGGATACACTTCAATTGCAGAGGCGTACGCATCGAGTGCGTCTTCAATCTTGCCGCCGCGTTCGAGTGCCAGGCCGAGATTTATTCTTGGATCGGGATGACCAGGCATGAGTCGTCGTGCCCAATCAAACTCTTCGGCAGCTTCGTAGAGTTCGCCTCTATTGAGATGCAGCACGCCAAGATTATTGTGTGCAGGGCCGTAGTAGAGATCGGCTTGAAGAGCTTGGCGAAGGACTCGCTCTGCTTCGATGGGATCATCGAAGAGTAAATCAACCGCTTTGTTTGTAAGTTCAGCAGCAAGTTGCTGATTCCGTACGCCAGTCGTTGTGTTTCTATCTCGCGGTTGGCTTGATGCACACCCTTGCTGCATCACCATCGAAAGAACCAGAACACAAGATATCATTACTCCATACATACGCATCGTGCTACGCTCCGCTTCCATGATAGACCGCAACACAATCGAGTTGCAGCGTGTACTGATTTGAGTTCGATCGCTGGTCATGGATCAACTCGATATGATTGGGTGTCCAAACATGTTGTTCATCTCGCCAGTAGACCAAGACTTGTCCGATTTGCTGCATGCTCAGGTTCGGGATGCGGATCGAAATCTCTTGCTCACGCAGTCCATTTCCTGTGCTCGCACTCCTCTGGCCTTGTTGTCGGTACTCCCGGTCGGCTTGCACGGTCACTTGGAATCTTGGCTTTGGTGATATCTTGGCAAACTCGATCGCTTGAGCGATCTTGGCTTCGACATCTTGTTGGGGTTTGGTGCCATGCAATGTGTCTTGCTGTGCATTGGAGAGGGTTTGGTATTCACCGATGCTTTGTGAAGTTCGATCACGCCGGTTGATTGAATCGTTGAGTGCTTGCTGACTGCTACGGAGTTGGCTAAAGGCAAAGCCCATCCCAGAAACTGCGATCACTAGGCACACAACAACTGATTTATTCCATGACCAACTCATGAGGAATGCTCCTCAATAGCCTTGTGGGATAGCGTCATGCTCAGATCAACCCTATCTGATCGAGGTGTCATGGATCGGTGTTTAATCTCCCATTCTGGGAGTTGATCGAGATGCAGAATCACTTGGGCTGCCAGCTCATTATCTTGTACAGAGAGTTCCACACGAATCATATCTGTACTCATGATCAGTGATCGTACTTGTACATCGATTTCATTCGGCCACTGCTCAAAGATACCTGCTAAATCGGCGACTAAATCCTGCTTTGAAAGCTGGACTGCACCTGTTCGTGTTGCCCGTACTTGATTGAGCAAAGCTGCGAATCGAATGGCGTTAGGCAGTGTGTTCGGGCCGGTTGATCGAGGCAAGACTCCATCATACAAATCTGCGATCTGCTCATCCACAATAGCCCGTTGTGATTCAATGGTATTGATTCTCCGGTTTACCCCAAACACGACCATCAGCATCATCGCGATTAATGCGAAGCAGACCATTTTCGCTGATACGCGATCTCTATTCAGTGATGAAGTTGGCCGCATTGATCCAGTGAGTAGATTGAGTTGTCGCCGTTGGTTATCGGTGATTTGAACACCTAGCCACTCTGGAACTGATTGAGGGATGAGCATTTCCGCCGTCGATCGGAATCCTTGTACAATCTCCCGATCACACGCACACCCAACAACCTTGCCGTCAATCGGCTTTGAAAACACGACCTGCATTTCATCGACTGGCTGAGGCAGAACAGCTTCAAACGCATAGAGCAGTTCAAGCTGGGCATCTTTCCTGCTTCCCGACGGCGCATCGAGCAACGCAAAGGCACATGTGTTGGATGGAAGTTCATGGATACGCATTAGCCAGCATCCTCCGCATCAAGTGAGAGTGTGATGGTCTTCTTGCCTGCCGTCATCATCACTGAGTCCGAATCTATCTCCGATATGGTGTAGCCCCTGATTGATTGCCCAAGTAAGAGCGTGTAGATGCTGTCATCTTGCGAGTCATAGATCACGCTGTACCTTTGAGTTGATCCTGAGCCATCTTGAGATGCTGATATGGCGAGCAACTCAAAGGACATCCGAGCTTGCTGACGAGGTTTGGGAATAGTTCTTTGAGCTGCTGGCGGTGGTGAATACCAAAGCGTGAGATCAAAGGCGTCAGCAGAAACAAGCGTAGCTTGGGTCTCGGTGCTCTGTGTTGCATTGCCACCTGAAGCAACAGGCTTCACATCAAAAACCTCTGCATGAATCGGCATCAAGCCCCAAACCAATGCACACACCACCGCCCCCGCTGCAACAACGCGAACAGCTTGGTGTACTCGATTTTCAGTATCAGGATTAATCATCATCAATACCCACTCGCTGCACCAGCCTCCAATGTCCGCCTTGATTTGAATATACGCTCCAACTTGATCGACGGATGGTACCAATCCACACATCAACCCTGAAAGACCATACCCGGCTGATGCTCACAAGTCGCACGGAGACCTGCCTTGCATCTTGAGCACTGAGTGTAAATGTCGCGAGTTCGCCCTGGGCACGCTTCTCAAAGATGTGACTGGGATCACCAAGATTAAATCTTTGAAAAATCTCCTCAATGAGTTGGACCGGAGCGGTATTGATGTTGATAACAGCCCCTGAGCGTGAACGGGTTGTACCCGATCGTGTTGGCCAAGGGTTATGAGTGGCGAAGAATCCGCCGATCGCTGCTGGATGTTCACGGGAAGGGAACACAGATGATTGTTCGGTGCTTAGATCCAAACTTGGGTATCTCGCATCCTGCCATGCTGTGTCAACATCACTGCCCAAGTTGATTCTCAACTCATCGGCATTTCGAGGAATCATCCCGTACTGATCCCATGCCGTGATCCTGATCCGCACGGCTTGATCTCCAAGCACGATTTCATCGTCAGAAACATGAATCATCGGAGCAGAAGTCGTCGGATCAACCACCGCAGATGAAGCTTGCTCTTCAAGCCATGCCCGGATAGGCATATCAGCAATACGAAAGATATCCTGTGTATAGCTCGTATCGTCGGCACGCATCTCGATCAGACGATCGGTGGTCTGCACCCGTGCGATGATCGTGATACCCGCAATGAGCACCGTCATCGTCATCAAAGCGATCAACATGGCTACGCCGCGTCGAGTGTTCATTGGACATCCTCCTGATCAAGGATGTATGTGCGACTCGCTTCTCGCCCATCATTGGCGACGAGGGAAACGGTAAGAATCGGCATCGCCCGCTCTTCCGATGGCAGTATCAACTCACAGACAAACGCCTTAGTTTCACCAATCAATGCGACTTGACTGGCTTGTCTCTGTTGCCCTTGATATTGCCGATAGAGTTTACTCGAACCTTCATCAAAGCTGTACTGTTGCGTGCTAAGGCCTTCATGGTCGCGTGTTCGGATACGAAGGATATTGTCTGCCACAACGATCCTTGGTGTATTGGATCGCCCTCCAGTATCAAGCCGATCCACCGTGAGCACATCTTGTCCGACCAAATCAAGCGCCGCGACTGATGCTCGATGCCAGCTCGCCTGCGATGTCAATCTTGATTGCGAACTCAGCACCGTCGTCATCCATGAAACAGACACCACAGACAATATGGTAAGCAAGCTGAGTGTTGCCAGAAGTTCGATGAGCGTGATGCCCCGGCGTGTATTCATGGCCCCACCGCCTGATCATCTTGTTTCCCAGACAGATCAGCCTCAGGCACATAAGCCCAGCGAAGGATGGTGTGTGTGCCATTCGTGATCGTTATCCATTGGCCATGGAGCTTTGTATCTACTTTGGATGCTGTTTCACAAGTGGTACCAAGGAAAACCACGGCTCCCTGAATCTGGTCGAGCGTGAGAGCGTCAGGTTGAGAGAGCTGAAGCTTGTAGATTTCTTCATCAACACTTGCAGCAAATTCAGTGAGATTCCCTAACGCCGTTGTTGAAGGAACAGATCGCATGTACGGCACACACACAGTCACCACCAATGAAAGCAGTACCACCGCAAAGAGGACTTCAAGTAAGGTGAATGCGTGATGCAATCTCATGGCCGCACCTCACGCATAACTTCATGCCACCCAGTAAGTCCATTGAATGCTATCTGGCTGGTGTCTTCATCCATTGTGAGTGTGAATTGATAATTCTCTGTTTGACCAAGGCGATTAAATATGGTCGCCGTATGGCCTTGGTCTACACCCTGCTCAATGTTCAACACGACAAAGTTTGGTATGTTGATCACTTGGACTGACTCGATATTCTCATCAACCACAAAGAGTTCGATCTGATGATGAGTTTCGTCGTATTCAAAGTAGCACATCCGGTGCTTCCCTGATAACACCCGTGCCCGAGCATCGAGATCGATCAAATCAGCAATCATCTTGTCTGTCTGCGTTCGCTTCGTTGTGCCCGCAAGGTTTGGAGCAATGGATGCTGCAATCAATCCCATCAGCACCAAGACCACAAGCATCTCAACAAGCGTAAAGCCTGTATGCCCACATAGAGACCGAGTTGTACGACTCAATACTTTCATTTCAATCTCGTAAATGCAATGAACTCAGGTCGGCATTCTCTTCCGTACCGCCGGGTTGGCCATCCGCCCCATACGACACAATCTCATACGGATGCCCATCAGGCCCGGGTACGATAATGTAGAACGAGTTGTTCCATGAATCGATTAGTTGGTCGGGCTTGAGAAAGTAGGCCGATGATGGTGTAGTCTCTGGAGTCGTTAATACCATCAGCCCTTTATCCGAAGGCGGCCAAGCGCTCTTCTGCGTGTAATACGCCTGCACCTGCGCATCAATGATCCCGATTTGTGATTTGGTCAGTTCACGCTTGCTCTGATTGAACTTCCCCGCGATCCCCACAGTAAACACGCCAGCAACAAGCCCGAGGATCACCAGCACGGCAAGGAGTTCAACAAAGGTCATCGCTCGGCGAACCGAGTACGATCTAAAATTCAACTTCGTTTGATCAATCATCCCACAATCTCCTGCAATCGAATGAGCGGCAATACCGCCGCCATCACCACCGTGCCGACCAATACGGCTAACAAAACAATCGCTGCTGGTTCGATCATGGCTGCAAACCGATCGAGCAATCGTCGGGCACTCCGCAGATCACGGTTCCCGATACGATCCAGAGTCCGGCTCAGTTCCCCAGCAGCCTCGCCAGCGGTCATCAGCTGACGATGCTCTTCACTAAACCAGACCGGGTCTTCAAATATACACGATACCGGGTGGCCTTGTTCAATCTGCGATGCTGCTGTTTCAAATGCACCGGCGAGCATGCCTCCAAGAAAACCTCTCATCGTCGGAGCCACCACACGCAAGGCATCCACCAGCGTCACGCCTGTTTCGAGCAACTCCGAGAGCGAAAGCATGGCTTCAGAAGTCCGAATGCGAAGGAATACGCGTGGGATCAGTTTGGCAATCACACTTGGTATCTGTCCGTTTGATCGTTTACGAAGTACACCCATCCCAAAGCCACTTGCCATTAGAAGCCCCAGAAAACCCAGAATGATCCAGAATCCATAGTGCCACACAGCTTGCCCGATGGCCATCACCCACATACTCAATCTTGGCGGATCGATATCCGCATCGAGCAGGATTCCGACAAGTTCTGGGAGCGTTTTTACACTCAGAAAGATCGTCACTCCTACACCAATCACCGTAACAAGCATCGGATAAGCCAGTGCACCCGTGATCTTCGATGAAAGCTCACCCGATCGAGACTGACGATCTGCAAGCCGATGCAAAATTGCACTCATCTCGCCGGATTGCTGCCCAGCATTGATCATTGCAATCTCTGCATCATCAAACCATGACTGATGCTCACCCATCGCATCGCCGAGCGATGTGCCCGAGTGAATTGAATCAGCCAATGTATGCGTCAGCGTAGATATCTGCCGACGGCCCGATCCTGACGAAGCCATTGTCCGCAATGTCTTGGCCATGGGAATGCCCGCATCGAGCAGTGTCGCCATGCTGTCGTAGAGATCGGCCTTCAAGTGGATTCGGCGGGATCGGAGATGCCGATGCATCAACCGAGTCAAGCCTGAATGCCCCGTCAATGTTTTTCGGATCGGCTTGATCTGGATCGGACGAAGCCCTGCCTTGCGTAGGGCTGAACGCGCAGCCGTATCGGTATCGGCCTGAATAATGCTCGATACGATTTCAAGTGTGTTGGGATCACGAGCTTTGTATCGCCACGAACTCACAGATCGACCTCCAATGCAAGATCGACAGCTTCCCGCTCTATTTCCGTCTGCGTGGTGATCGATCCGTCAATGAGCCGCTGTCCATCTTCACGCAATGATCGCCATCCATCGCCCATCGCAACTTTTCTGATCTGTGTCGCTGATGCCGACTCTGCGATCAACTCACGGATCGGCTCAGTCATCATTAACAACTCAAAGATACCCGTCCGCCCGGCGTACCCAGTGTGCATACATTCATCGCACCCCTGACCATCACATTCTTTGTGGAGCATCCGCACCAGCCGTTGGGCGAGCACCGCAGAGAGTGAAGCACTGATCAAATAAGGCTCGATTCCCAAATCGATCAACCGAGGCGGAGCACTCACGGAATCATTGGTGTGCAATGTTGAAAACACCAAATGCCCTGTCAAACTTGACTGAATCGCAATCTGTGCAGTTTCGGCATCACGAATCTCCCCCACCATCACCACATCGGGGTCTTGGCGAAGAATGTGCCTCAAGCCAGAAGAAAAGGTCATCCCCTTCTTGCGGTTGACTTGGCTCTGCGAGATCGAAAGCCCCGGAGTGGAGAGCTTGTACTCGATAGGGTCTTCGATCGTCATGATGTTGAGATCGCCGCCACCAGTGGCACCGCCATGCGTCGCGATGTATCGGAGCGTGGCATAGAGCGTGGTCGTCTTGCCCGATCCGGTCGGCCCGGTGAGCAAGATGATCCCATTGGGGCGTGCAGCAGCAGTGCTGTATTTGGAATGGATATCCTTGGGCATCCCGA
This sequence comes from Planctomycetota bacterium, assembly GCA_024280755.1. Taxonomy (GTDB): domain Bacteria; phylum Planctomycetota; class Phycisphaerae; order Phycisphaerales; family UBA1924; genus UBA1924. The sequence goes on along the minus strand of JAJRPN010000024.1, from coordinate 5,704 downwards.
TGGCATCGAGCGTTGCCAATCGCTGGCCTTGGTTTGAGTCAAGAAACCGGATGACGACGCGTTCACCATCACTTGTAGGCAGCGTGCTGATCCGAAGATCCACCTCGTGTCGCCCCTCGCTCTCTTTCGCCTGGCCGATCGTCACACTCGCCCGCCCATCCTGAGGCGTGCGTGTCTCGGCGATATCCATATGGCCCATGACCTTGATTCGGCTCGTGATGGGAGCGGCAAATCGCATGGGTAATGTCCGAGCATCAATCAATGCACCGTCAATCCGAAACCGCACCAACAAACCATCCTGCATCGGCTGGAAATGAATGTCACTCGCGCTTCGGCGGATTCCCTCAAAGAGCAAGCTATCGATCAATCGAACAACCGGCGACTTCCCTGAGGTTGAGAGTAAATCTGCATCTTGGCCATCGATGAGCTTTTCGATCTCATCTTCGATATCGGCGGGATCTTCGAGTTCAAGCGATGAGTGCTCACTCTTGTGCACCATCGCATCGGCGTATGCAGCATCAATCCACTCGGCGAGCTTTGCGGATTCAACGGATTCTCGCTCAGGCCATTGGTTAAGGAGCACCGATACATTGTGGAGTGCAGCAGGATTTGTCTGCTCCTCATGAAGCACAATTGTTTTTCCATCACGATCAATCCACAAGAGCAAATGCTCACGCGCAAAATCATGAGGCACTTGATCCACAAAGGGCTTCTCCGCAATCATCGAGTTGGATACAGCCTGAGCAGCCATCACCGAATAATCCGTGGCTCAACAACTGGCCAACCATCGTCGACATCCAGCTCACCGGCGAGTTCCTCGCTGATGTATTTGAGATGCTCGAAGCTTGTGCTCCGCATCACGGTCGCTCGGATAAACACATAGAACCGCGATCGGCTTGCCGAGTTTGATTGCGATTTAAACAACTCGCCAAGTATGGGAATATCTGCCAGCCCGGGGGTCTTGGTGTCAGAGTCACCCTCAGTGGTGATCTCGATCCCACCCAAGGCGATGGTGTAGCCGTCTGGAATGGTGGCGATGCTGTTGAGCGAAGTTTGCTGGGTCGGAGGCTCAACGCCGTTGCTCGCCGCTTCACCAACGAACGAACTCAGCGATATCGAATAATCGAGCAAGATGTCATCGCCGGCGGCGATCTGCGGACTCACCGTGATCGTTGTTCCTGCCGAAGCCGAACCGCCTCGAGCAGTCGTTGTCGTGCTATCCTGAATCGTCGTGGTCAGGAACGGCTGGGTCGTCGTGCTGTTGAGTGTTGCTGTTTCATTGTTGTTGACCACGATCGAAGGCATACTTACTGATCGGCCCTCATTGACGGTATCAATCGCACGGATCACCGCACTGAAATCTCCTGGGCTTAAAATGACAGCGGATCCCCCGCTTCCCGATGCTTGTGCCGAAGTGCTTGATGGCAGGAGATTGGAAAGACCGAACAACGATCCAAGGCCGACGAGTGTTTTGCCTGTATCAATGTTGCCCGCGAGTTCCACACCGAAATCATACGATTCACTCTCAGACATACTCAACATAATGATCTCAAGCTGCACTTGAGGCTGACGGACATCTAAATCCTTGATAAGTTTTTCTAGCTGCTCGATCCGCTTGGGTGTACCTGTCGCAATGATCATGTTGAGCTCACTGTCAACCGCGAGTTCAAGGTCTCTTTGCCCTTCGTCTTGTAAAACATTCCCAATACCCTGTGCAGAAACAGGTTCGGCCTGGCGATCAATGCCGTCATCCGTACCCGAACCTGAATCGCCTCCGCCGCCAAGTATCGTAGCATTGAGCAACTGGCCCGCAATCTCTCGAATCTTCGTCGCTTCACGGTTCTTGATCGGGATCATCTTGATCACCCGGCGACTGTCCGCCGGCATCATTGCCAGTTGTTCGATCGCAGCTTCTGCGGCCTCAAGCTCAGTGAGCGTCCCAGAAAGAATCAATGTATTGGTGAGTTCATCTTGCACGAGTTTCCATTGTTCCCCGGAACCTCTTGGTGAAGCATCCTTGGCCATCGTCTCAATAAAGGACGCGACCGTATCAAGTGGATAGCCACGGGGATCAAAGGACTTGGTGATAATCTCTGATGGCTGGTCAGCAGCCAAAATCAAGGCTTCAATAGAGTTCACTTCAGACTCAGGGCCAATGATACGGATCGCCTGGCGATTGATATCAGCGCTCATGTCGCTGACCAAATCCATCCCGCCCTGGTTGGCGAGTGTCGCGGCAATAGCCTTGACCTCTGCGAGCACTTCGGTCGCAGACCGATGCGTGACCGAAATAGTAGTGATCACAGGATGAGACAAACTGCTATCGAGCTTGTCGATCAGATCAAGTGCGTATTCAATGCGGTCTTGCACACCAGACACGATCACCCCAGACAACGCTGGTGCTGCTGTGATGGTCAGTTTGGACCCATTTGAGAGAATCGGCTTGAACGATTCAATCACCGATTCCGGATCTGTCGAAATCAAGGGCCTGATCACTGCCTGATAGCCTGGTGCCAATGGCCCTGAATCGAAGGATGTCGCAGGAAGTGTTTCCTTCGCAGCCTCTACGAGTGTCACCACTGCATACAACCCTTCTTTTCCGGATCGCTGGATAATCGTCAGATCATTGCTGTGCAAGATCGTGAGGCACAGATCCCAAAGTTCATGAGGCGTCACTTCATGGACGAGCCGGAGCGTCACCACCTTGTTGTTCAACAAGGTTGGCCGATACTCGATCTCGATATGATTGAGTTGGGCAGTCAGATCGACCAAGCGTGCAAGATTGATCGATGAGGTGATCCGTGTCGTGAGAACATGCTCGGTTCGCTCAACCTGCCCGAATGCTGGTGGAATCAATATCAACACGCACGCAATACATGCGAATAACATTTTGTGTGCATAATGGGTAGCCATATGAACAGTATATGCGATTAAGGGCTGCCCAGTTCCCCAATACCATCGCTCAGCCACCTAATTCATCTGTCAGCACGAACTCTGAGGGATACTACGATGTATGAGATTCCCTAATCTCAATCATCAACTTTCACGCGAGATTGATACCGATACAACCGCCAAGATCCAACAATGCTAAAAAGCATCCCAGCAATCAGCCCGATCCCCAAGGCATAAACCGATCGAACGCCTGAACTCATTTCTGCCGAGGTCATCCCCATCCACAAACTGATACTGAGCAATAAACAAGAGGCAAGCACTACGGCTCCAACGGTCTCAGATCCTGTCCGACCACCGACAGTGTGACCTCTACTCGGATGGGTGCTCTGGAATCCGATGAGGGAATCATCAAGCAAATCATTTACTTTACCCTCTATGTCCTCAATGCCTCGTATGGCATCTTCAAATGATCGGGCGTGATTAATGGTTGTTCGCACCAACCAGATCAGTGAAACTGGCACCGCAATCAAGCCCAATACCTGCGATGGTCCGGGCAATAAAGGTACGGTGCCTAAAAACACTGTCAACAGACTCCCGACGATTGGGATTCTGCGATCAAGAGCAGCCAATCTAAACTCAGCAATCCGATACAGCGCATCATACTCTGTGAGCAGTGCTTCGAGAGCAAGGCCTTTGGGTGAAATCTCTGAAGAAAGCTGATGACGCGGCATACATCATGGATGCCATGAGAGCCGAATAGTGTCAATGGCAATCGGACACTTGTTAGGCATCAAATACCTACACACGGATTTGAGGCATGAGGTCCGCAGGCTGAACTTTTAAAGCTTTCGCAAGTTTTTCAACTGTCACCAGCGTTGAAGCACGCGTACCTCGTTCAATATGCGTAATAGCTGTCCGATGGAGCTTGGCCTTGAAGGCCAACTCTTCTTGCGAAAGCCCTGCATCATCACGACACTTACGGACATTCTCTCCAAAACCCTTGACAAATTTAGTGCTTTTCACATGGAGATGGTCGATCCGAAGTGACGATTAGTCTACAGTTTATTCGTCACCTGCTTTTTCGTCACACGCCCTGCGTTCCCTAGGAGATCGCAAAATGTCACGCGCCCACTCAATTTTAGAACCCGCAGACAGCTGCCGCCGATTACTTAACTTGGCTTCAAGAGCGATTTCTCAGTTGGAACCCTCTAAAGAACGAATCTCTCTCGGTCGAATTCGGGGCACAGGTCCCGGAATTCACTTCGGAGACTTCGTCACTGCCCTAGATGAGGACTATCCACTCACACTCAAATATCCATTCGAAAACAGCGAGCGTGTCGGCGGAGCGGTATGGAACTGCCAAGCAATTCTCAACGATCCATCCATTGATTCTGCGATTACCAAGATCAAGTGGAATAAAGGAGCGGATGACCTGCCAATGCATGTCCACGATCATACCGACCGATTTATTGTGGTTTTAGAAGGCCGAGGATTCTTTCACTGGACCGATCAATCATTCGAAGACTTTGATGCCAAAGCTATCCACACAATCGCAGCTAGAAAACGAGATGTCTTTGTGTTCCGCAGAGGTGTTGTCCATACCTTCAGCACTGCGGAACACTCAATGACATTGCTCTCAATCCATTGCCCGTTTATCCCATTCGATGACTCGAAGCAATTCCGTTTGCCGGAACATCGCTGGTGCATGGGTGCACTTGGACACAAACCAACGGCTCAAATCCTCTGTGATCTTCACAAGCCAAATACAGCACTACGAATGTGACTCAAGACTTGATTAGAGCAAGATCTGCAAGCTTTGCCAGAGACGACATATACTTCAAGTATGGATAAAATGTACTGTGGCTGTTAATCCGCAACTCTTTTTTCTCCAACCCGCAGAATTTGGCAGGGCTATCACTGAATTTTGCCTGCCTGATGGATAAAAACCTTGATATCAATCATGTTTAATGCCATTATTGATCGATAAACAAAAGGATATCGATCATGACATGGAACTGGGAACAACCCGATTGGCCAGATTTTACCTGGAATGCCGACCGCCTAATACGGGCGGAGCAAGCGTTTTTGATAGAGGGTGGCGTGATCCTTGGGTCATTGGAGCATCTGACAAAGGATAACCAGAATGCCCTTGTGGTGGAAACCATCACCACCGAAGCCATGACCACATCCGAGATCGAAGGCGAACTTCTCGATCGCGACAGTGTGCAGTCATCCATCCGTAAACAACTGGGGTTAGCTGTGGATCATCGCCGAGCCAAACCAGCGGAACAAGGGATCGCCGAACTCATGGTATCCCTGTATCAAAATCCCACTGAACCGCTGAGTCACGAGTTGCTGTTTGAATGGCATCGTCTGGTGACCCATGGTCGTCGCGATCTTCGTGACATCGGTGCGTACCGCACGCACAAAGAACCCATGCAGGTAGTCTCTGGCCGTCTTGATAAACCAACGGTTCACTTTGAAGCACCGCCACATTTGAGCGTGCCAGAAGAGATGGAGCGGTTTGTCAACTGGTTTAATACCACAAGCCCGACAGGCGATTCGCCATTGCCAGCCATCACACGATCAGGGATCACACACTTGTACTTTGTATGCATCCATCCCTTTGAAGATGGCAACGGTCGTCTTGCACGAGCACTTTCAGAGAAGGTGACCTGCCCCCATATTCTGTACCACTCTCTATGTTAGGGCAGCGGCGTTCCTTTGTCCCATCAGAGGGCTGCGGAGCGTAGCGGAGCAGGCCTCTGATGGGTGATTGACGACCCGGGTAATCCGAGTTTCCGGTGCTGGT
>JAJRPN010000023.1 GCA_024280755.1 Planctomycetota bacterium | reverse complement strand
GGCTTCGAGCAGCTTGCGTTTTCGGGAGATGTCGCCGCCGTAGCATTTGGCGGTTACATCCTTGCGGAACCCCTTGATGGTTTCGCGGGCGATGATCTTGCCGCCGATGGCCGCCTGCAGCGGGATCTCGAACTGATGGCGATCGATCTGCTTCTTGAGCTTGTGCAACAACAGCTTCCCACGCGCCACGGCTCGATCGCGATGACAAATCAAACTCAACGCCTCCACCGGCTCGTTGTTGATCAGGATGGTCACCTTGACCAGTTCGTTCTTCTCGAATCGAATGACCTCATAGTCCATCGTCGCGTAGCCTTGAGATATCCCCTTGAGCTTGTCGTAGAAGTCGAAGATAATCTCGGCGAGGGGCACCTCGAAGCTGAGCATATCACGACCATGCGAAACAAACGCCTGGTTCTTGAACACCGCTCGGCGTTCCATACACAGCTTCATGATCTCGCCAATGTATTGACCCGGCGTCATGATCTCGACCTTACAGATCGGCTCTGTAAACTCAGTAATCAAACCCGCATCGGGCAGGTCGGCTGGATTGTGAATCTCAATTTCCTTGATCTCGTTGCGTTTGCCTCGCATCTTGATCTTGTACGACACGGTCGGCGCAGTCTGGATGACCTCGACCCCACCCTCGCGCTCCAATCGCTCTTGGATGATGTCCATATGGAGCAATCCGAGGAATCCACACCGGAACCCAAAGCCCAACGCTTCGGAATGCACAGCCTGGAAGCTAAACGACGAGTCATTGAGAATCAGCTTCTCCATCGCATCGCGGAGTTCCTCAAAGCTGTTGCCCTTCATCTCGGTCGTCGATGGATAGAAATCACAGAACACCATCTGCGATGGTGCTTCGTACCCTTCAAGCGCTTCCGCAGCCGGGTTATGCTCGATCGTGATCGTATCGCCGACACGCACATCGCTCAGGTTCTTGATCGCCGCGACAAGATAACAGGTCTCGCCGGCGCTAATCGATTTATGCTTTTCTTGCTTGGGCGTGTACTTCCCAAGTTCGGTGATCGAAAAAGTCCGATCGATCCCCATCATGCGGATCTTGTCGCCCACCGTCAGCTTGCCGTCAAAGACTCGGCAGTACACGATCACGCCACGATAGTCGTTGTACACCGCATCGAAGATCAACGCGCGTGTTTCCTTAATTTTCGAAGGCGCCGGCGGCGGGAACCGATCACAGATTGCCGACAGCAGTTCTGGAATCCCCTCGCCAGTCTTCGCGCTCACCGGGATACATTCCATCGCATCGATCCCAAGCACCTGCTCGACTTCATCGGCGATCTCATCAGGACGCGCGCCAGGCAAATCAATCTTGTTCAATACCGGCACCAACTCAAGATCCTGCTCGACGGCCAAGTAGGTATTCACCACCGTCTGCGCTTCGACGCCTTGCGATGCGTCAACAATCAACAACGCGCCTTCACACGCCTTGAGCGCCCGAGACACTTCATACCCGAAGTCGACATGACCGGGGGTGTCGATAAAGTTGAGCATGTACTCTTCGCCGTTGTGTGTGTGATGCACCGTCACGGCGGACGCTTTAATCGTGATCCCGCGTTCGCGTTCAAGATCCATCGAATCCAGGATCTGGGCTTTGGCTTCACGATCAGACACCGCGCCAGTGGCTTGGAGGAGCCGATCGGCGAGCGTGGATTTGCCGTGATCGATATGGGCGATAATAGAGAAGTTTCGAATATGCAAGGCTGGTATCCTAAAAAAGAGTGTAAGCCAAGCATGGTATGCGAAAACTCGCTCTTAATCAGTCATTCCACCAATCATGGCGACGATCGTGCCCGTGATGGCGATCATGACGACGATCATGGTGACGCCCTGAATATCGCCCAGAATGACGATTCCGATTTGAGTACCGATACGAGTCTTGTCGGGAGTAGCCATATCCATACCCGTTCCGTCGGCGATCATCATTCTGGTCCCCGATCACCGAACCGGCCACGCCGCCAAGAATCGCCCCGACCGCAGCACCCTCGCCCGCTTCGCCATTCATCGATCCGATGGCCAAACCAGTCACCGCACCGAGCGCAGCACCCGTAAACAACCCTTCGCCAGCGGTCTCGCAGCCGCCGAGTGTGCCAACCATCAATACGGCACCCGAGAGGGCGATGGCTTTCAAACCATTCTTGGAACGAAATGTGAATCGTTGCGTATGGTGTGGGTGCATGGTGTGTCTCCTTCATCATTCATCAAGTGGTGTTGCCAGCGTCGTATCAACGCACGCCGCGTATACTTCTCTACCCGTTTAGTACCCGTTTGGCTGACACAATTTTGCCATTCTCCACCAAATCGTTGTTTAAAGTGACTCAATGCACATTTTTTTCTCCCTCCAAACACGCTCTTTCTGCATCCTGCTCATGGTTTTTTGGGCGCAATCCGCCCAAAGCCAATCAATTCGACCCGCCAGCGATCGGCTCGATACGATTGTCAGCTACCCACTGATCATTCCCATCATTGCAAACAACGAACGCGATCTCCGCTCAGGGGTCATCACCAAACTCGATGACGGCCGCACGATGCGTTCAACCGCGTATTGGGTTGGGATCACGCCTGCACTCGCAGCCCAATCATGGACCAAAGCCCCGAGCATCTGGACCGCGACCCAATACACTGCCATCACCAAGTTTGCCAAACCAAATCGCCCGATCGGCACCTGGTTCATCCATATCCCCATGCCCATCGATGCGGTCGGGCAAGGGCTCTGGATCGAAGGCGAACGCTATGAACTCAACTGGCTCCCCGATCCACAACGCACAAACCTCGAAGCCAATCTCCATTCCCACAACGCACCAGAGCATGCCCTCGCCAAACTCTGGGCAGTAAAGCTCAGCGACCAAACGCGCACAGACCCTGCGGTGCAAACGGCGATTGATCAATACCACAAAGACCCATTCCAGAACTGGCGGGCTCGCCTGCTCACCGACGGGCTCGATCCCAGCCAAACAGAAACCACCAAAACGCTCGCAGCCCTCGACCTTGAACTCTCGATGAACACCCCCGGAGCCGATCTCCTCCGCCTGCTTGCCCATCAATATCAAGCCCGCTGGCAGATCATCCTCGGGCGTATCTGGCTTATCGACCCTGCTGTCGCGTTCAAACTCAAATCCGAACTTATCCGCACCGCCCAGTTCGGAAACCGAACCCTCCCGATCTGGACGAGCAATGCTGCCGATCTCGCCCAGCTCGCCCACGACCTGCTCTCGCCATTCGTCGACGATCAAACGCGTGTTCTTCGCGCCAAAGCCTGGCTCGAAAAACAACCTCGTGCATTGGCATGGGTCACCGATGACCAGGGGCAGATCGAAGCAGGAACGAATCGGTTTATCCCCACAATCACATTGCTCTCGCTGCCTCAAACTCCGGGTTCATCGCTTTTCCGTGTTGATTCTTCCAGCTCATCTCCCGAACTCTCGACCATCTCGCCCGAGTTGGCAAGCCCGGTTACTGTCTCGATTGATCCAGTCCATCTTTCGCCGAGCAATCCAGTACTCGAATCTCAAGCCATTCGTATCCGCACCGGCCGATGGAACACCACGCGCGAGGTTATTGCATCGCCAACCCCCGCCCGCGCTCCGTATGTCCGCATTGGACCATTGCTCAATGATTGGACGATGGATACGCTGCGCATGAATCTCCCGCTCACCGGCGCAGCCCCTCACCCCACTCGAACCGCGATCGGTATGCTCCGCAAAACCACCCCACCAACACGCTCAGACCCAACGACAGGCTGGCAGCTCTATATCGAACTCGCATCAGCCGATCCACAAAGCCCAAACGAATCACTCACCCTCTGGGTCGGGCCATACACCCAACCCTTCGCGTCGTGGACGATCACGCCCGCTGGCGATGTTACTTTCAACCTTGGCTCACGCCTCTCTATTGGCATCCCCCATGTCCAAACCCGTATCCTCGACGATCGCTGGATCGCCATGATCAATCTCCCGTCGGGTGCATTCGATAGCGAACACATCCTCCAACTCGGGCTCGAACGCACCGACGCCAACAACAACCACACCGCCTGGCCAAGGCGCATGATCCCCGATCAGCCCGAGCCCGGTCGGCTAAGCATTCAAGCAGACAACTTCGATCAGCTCGCCCCGCACTGATTGTGACCAACCAACTTGTGATCAATCGCCATCAAACGATTTTCACTCGTGCTGCGTAGATCAACCACTCCGCTGCAATCAACACAATCGCGATAAGCGTGAACCATCGCCAAAGCTCATGCTGAGATCGCCCTGCAAATTGGCTCGGCTCGATCGCCCCTGATCCGATGACCACATCTGTGCGCACATGCAACGCGCTCTCATTGGCGTTCAATAAACTCACACCGATCCGGTCTGCCCCGAGTTTGATTTCGCCGACCAGCTGCACCGGACCGATCTCTTCGCCCTCAACCCGGATCACCTCATTGGTGGTGTACACATCGCCAACGCCGCCGGTGCCGGGCAAAAGCTGTTCGACGACATTGATCAAAAAAATCGGAAACCCAACTTGCACCGCCCAGTTCGAATCATGCAGCGCGAACCCCACACGCACATGACGATGTGTGCCGACGACTGTCTCTGCGATCACCGCACCGTCCCGATCGTTCGCCAACACGCGTGTACCTTCATCTGTTTGTAGCAGCACCGATCGCTGATACGAGACGCCCCCCACCGAAGCATCGCGCACCATCGCATCGCTCCGATCCCAAGAAATCATCCGCCAGCGATTCCCCAATGCTTCCAACAGATCTGATCGCTCTTGATCAGGCAGCACACTCCCAAACCCCAGTGTTGGCCCGTCGGGCAAAGCCTTGGGCGACACCCGATCGAACACCACCAGATCGACATCACCAAGCAACTCATCCTCGCTCACAACCGCCACCTTTGTGCGCGCGATCACTTCGAGCATATCAACCAAGAGCGGATCAGCAACACCCTCGGGCGCAACGACTGTAATCCGCACCGGCTGAGGATCGGGCACCTTGACCCATGCTCGATTATCGACATCAAGCACATCAAGCGAATCATCGACATCAAGCTCGACACGCAACAACGCGCCAAGCATCAAACGAAGCTCGAAGGTTTCGCTCTTGGAGAACTCGTCCGCCTCGAACGCGATCGCTCGATTGGTGATAATTTGATCGCCTTCAAGCACACGAATCACGCACGCGATCGGCCCGTCACTGTTGCGTTCAACGCGCACAAATACTCGGCACATCGCCGGATCACTCCGATCCCGCGCCGCCCCGATGGCAACAATCCCAACATTGCCCAGTTTGGCATTTTCATCGTATGGCGAGACGCTCACGCCCCCGCCGCCACGCATGGCGAGTGTATTGGTGTCCATCGATCCGCCATCGGTATAGACCCACACCAAACCATCGCCAACTGGCTCTGATTCTTCAGAATCGTCTATAAATGAAGCCTCATGGAGCGATTCGATCAGCTCGATCGCATCCTCAACATCGCCCGGCTGATCCGTCGCTTGAATACTATTGATCGCGCCAATAATTCGACCGCGTTGATTTGAATCGCTCATCACCACCCGAGCTTCAAGCCCAGATACCAACACACTCACCCGTGCGGATCGTCCAGAATCAAACAGCACACCCACCCGATCAATCGCCTGTGCTTTGGCTCGCTCGATCCCGGATCGCCCATCGACCACCGCATTCATCGACGCTGTGGTATCGATCACCAGATACACCCGTTGATCATCGCCGATTGCATCATCAAATACCGGACGAGCAATCGCCAAAGACATCAAAATCACAATCAACAGATGCAACAGCAACAACATGCTCGGCGACACCCGCTGCCAAGGCACATTGCCCTCCATGTCCTTGACCGCCCGCTTCCAGAGCAGCGTGCTCGACACCGACACCGGACGCCGACGCAGCTTGAGCATATAGAGCAGCAACACTGCGCCGATCCCGATCACCCCGGCGATCAATCCCGCGATGGGCGCGAGAAAAATCAATCATTCCACCCGGGCGTAGGCTCGGGCAGCTCGCCCTCATGACGCTCATCATGTTGAATCACCCGTGTCGGCCGGAACCCGATGCCATACAAATAAGTCTCACGCGAAACATCTCGACACGCATCAGGCTTGATTGCACCCGAGATCCTGAAGCAGTGTTTCATGCGCTTGATCAGATACGGGAAGGTCTCGCCTTCAAGCACCTTCATGGTGCATGTGCCTCGGGTTTTGAGCAGGTTTGGCAGCGAGTTGATGATCTCTTGGCACAGTCGTTCTGAGAAGAAATGATCCCCGTGCCCGGTCGTATCTGGAGCCATATCGGATATCACCGAATCGAAGAGTTCGTCGCCGCCGCCGAGCAGATCGGCAGCGGTGGTCTCGGTAAAATCGCCTTGGATCAAATGTACATTCTCTCCAAACTCGGTGCTCACGCGTTTGAGATCGATCCCCACGACCAAACCATCTTCGCCGACGATCTTCTCAGCAACCTGTAACCACGATCCGGGCGCACACCCAAGGTCGAGCACGCGATCCCCCTTGCGGATGAGCTTGCGTCGCTTGTTGATTTCGAGGAGCTTGTACGCTGATCGCGCGACATAGCCCTCGCGTTTGGCTTGGCGGAAATACCGATCTTGGAGTTCTCGTTTCTGTGCCATTATGCTTCATTCACTCACTTATAAAAAACCACGACCGCGTCGGTCCAATGGTGAGGCGACCAGGTCTCGCCTCGCCCTTCATTGAGATATTCATCGAGTACATACTCAACAGTTATTGTTTCGCCAAAGACAAACTCGCGCTGAACATCGACAATCCAAGGCTCAACCTTCGAGCCCGGCGCCCAGCCCGAGCGATCAAACTTCCATGTCCCACCCTGCGGGCGACACGGGTTCAAATACACATCAGTCTTCCAAAGATAATCCCGTGCCGACATGGTGACATAGTCGCCCTCAAGCACATCGCCCTCGTTGGCTTCTGACTTGATCGTCAGCGTTCGCCAGATGGGCATGAACTCGCCAGCGTTTTTGCTGTTGGGGAACATCCCGTGCCCGGTCACCGTCGCACGCACCCGCGCGTGTGTCGTACCCTCGGGAACTTCAATCTCACGGGCCTTGTAAAACTCTGCGATCGGCTTGTCAGGATCGCCGATATCAGCGTTGCCGTTCCACAGATTCACCACCTTGATCGGCGTGCGATCAGGAACACCCGGATAGAAATCAAGAGCGAACGACACATTCCAGCCCTTCATATAGGTCCCGATATGAGCATCAAACTCGCGCTGATCTGTAAATAATGGCAGCAGATCCGTCACATCCATATACCAGGTCCACCCGCGACGGAAGGGCGTGATAAACCGGAACACCTCGAAGCGTTCGCCCGTCTCATCCCCAACACCCGGAACCGTCAGCCCAATCGTGCCCTTCTTGTCCCAATGGTCGTACCCAACCTCAGGCTCCGAGAGCGTCATCGTCGCGATCACTCGTCCAACGAAGTCTGGAATCGAAGCAAAATCTACATCAGACTTGAGCCGACTGGCGTTGGCTAAGAACTCTTGAGCGAACACCTCAACACGCACAGGCTCGGGCATGGGTTCATTGAGCATTGTCGTATGAACAATCGCCAAGTCTTCAATCTCGATCCCGCCGCCTTCAACCCCGACCATCGCATGGAGCCGCATTGGTTGTACATTCCACAGATCATCATCGATCACAGCTTGCCCGTCGATCAGCACCATGACATGCGCCCCACCAAGGATATAGCGAACTTGGACCATCACATCCATCCACTGCCCGGTGCGAAACTCAACATCAGAGAGCACATTGATTCGCTCGCGCCCGTTGGCATGCACCGACACTTCGCGTTGCGGGCGATCATACCAGTTGCCCAGCGCATCGAACCACCCCATCACCCGATCGTTTTCGTCAGCGTCTTTGTTGGGCATGGGGTTGTGGACATCAAACCCGATCGCGATCGAATGATCAGCATTCGGTTCATCCCATGCAAAGCCCTCGCTGAGCGATCCACGATCAGGGTCGATCAGGACCAATCCGAATCCTTTGGCATCGCCCATTGCAGTTGGCGTAGGCACCTTGATTCGCATCGAGACCCAGACCGATTCCACAACATCACCCGTAGGCGAGGTCCTTGCCTTGAGTGGCCCGCCCGCGCACAACGATGACGACGCTGCCAATGTGATCATGACCAAGATGTGAATAATGCTGGGGGTGCGATTCATGCCATAAGGATATCGCCTTGGCACACCAATCGCACTAATGAGGCACTTCTTTGACCGCATTGCGGTTCCACGAGGGCACACGGAAGACAATTAGGCCGTCGCCGATGATATCGCACTGGCAGGCGAGCCGAGAGTTCATCTGAAGCCCCGGTGCTTCCTCCACGCGATCTTCTTCTTCTTCTTCAGCTTCCGAGATCATATCCATGCCCTCTTCGACATAGATATGGCAAGTGGAGCAGGCGCAGACGCCGCCACAGGAGTGTTCGATGTTGATCCCATGCTCAATCGCGACTTCAAGCAAGTGCTCGCCCTTGGCAGCCATCAGCTCATGAACCGCAGTATCTGAGCCATCTTCGTTGAGTTCTTCGGGATTCTCTAGGATGATCTTAACGGGTACGGTCTCAGGACCATGATCGTGATCTGACTGACGCATGTGCATATCTGACAACTCCTCAGGATTTTGTAATTATCCTGCCATAAAGCCTACTAAGATCTATCCTAGGAACCATAATCAGCGGATACGATACTCCGATACCAATCATCATGCACAGCCACACACAAACATCACCATCCGCCGTCCGTCTCTCTGTTGTTGCTCCTGCCCACAATGAAGAGGAAAACATCGCCGAACTGATCAAACAAGTCGGCGAGGCGCTTTCCCCTCATGAACTCTGTTTCGAGTTTGTCATCGTGGACGATGGGTCTACCGATACCACCAAAGCCAAGATTATTGCCCATCAAGACCAGAACCCCTGGGTTCGGTGTGTCTCGATGACCAATACCCCCCAAGGCTCGGGCAATGGGCAATCCGCAGCCTTCCACGCCGGGTTCCGCGCCGCCCAAGGCGAGCTGATCGCAGTCCTCGATGCCGACCTCCAGAACGACCCCGCCGACATCCCGGCGATGCTTATACTTCTCGAAGAATCCAACGCCGACTTCGTGCAAGGCGATCGCTCGGCTGCCCGATCGCAAGGCGATGCCAAAATCCGGCAAATCGGATCATGGGTCGGACGCAAGTTCCGTTTGTGGGTGCTTGGCGACACCATCACCGATACCGGGTGCTCGCTGCGCGTGATGAAACGCTAGATCGCATTGCGACTCCCCCTCGAGTTCAAAGGCATGCACCGTTTCATCCCCGCGACCGCCCGCCATCTGGGCTATACCGTCGTCGAGATGCCCGTTTCGCATCGTCATCGTCATGCCGGGACTCCCAAGTATGGCATGGGCATCACCAAACGCGCGATCCCGGGGTTGATCGATCTCTTCGCGGTTCGGTATATGCGTAATCGGCGCAAGCCCGTGACTTCCATCGAAGTGAGCAATGCTCAAGCTGCAGAGCCCGCCCGAGAGGAAGCCAACGCGACATGAAACCGGGCCCAATCATCGCGATGATCGTCCTTGTGTTTTTGGGTATGTGGCTGGTGCTCCAACCAGCGCTTTCGCGTTCTGAAACCGATCTCACCGTATCCGTCGGCGCGATCGAGATTATGCTGATGCGCACCGAGACCCAGAGCGGACTCCATTACCAGGTCGTCGGGCCGGCAAATCTCAAATCTGATCAACTCCTTGATCCGGTTGAACTTGATTCGTTTATCGCCGAACAGGTTGCCCATTGGAACGAACGCCCCGCGCTCGAACGCCACCTGCTCGGGTTCTTCAACATCACCACCTGGGGCATGTTCGGCTGGGTCATGATCGGGCTGATCGGGCAAAGCGCGTTCTTTGGGCGCATGTTTGTCCAATGGATCATCTCCGAACGCTCACGCGTCTCGACCGTTCCCGAAATCTTCTGGTGGTTCAGCTTTGTTGGCGGGATCTGTCTCTTCACCTACTTCGTCTGGCGCGTTGATATTGTCGGGGTCATGGGACAATCGACCGGGATCGTTATCTACGCCCGCAATCTCAGGCTTATCCATAAAGAAAAGAAACGCGAGCAGCGAACACCCGCGAGCGAATAAGGAATTACATATGCAACTCTGGATCGACGACACACAACTCGACACAACCGACAACCTCGAAGCCGCCTTCGAGATCGCTCGCAAGCATGCTGAGGAATCGGGTCGGCTCATCATCGACATCCAAGCCGACGGGCAACCGATCGACGATGCGTTGCTCGACGAGCCGCCAACCGATGCTGGCGGCATCACCGAACTCCGCCTGACCACCACCGACTACAACGCATTTCTGATTGAAACGATCGAGACAGCCAAGGACGCCCTCGAAAGCACACGGGGCGATCAGATCGAAGCAGCCGATCAGATCCGCACCGGCGAGATGGAACCCGCGATCGAATCCCTCAAAGCGGTACTCGAAGGCTGGCACGCGGTGCGTGATGTCGTCGGGCAATCGGCGGCGCTCGCTGACATCAATGTCGATACACTCGAAATCATTGATGCAAAGGGCACCAAGACCACCGGCGCCCAATGCGTCGATGCACTGTCTAAGGCCCTCGCTGAGGTTCGCAACTGCTTGGGCAAGTCCGATTGGGCATCATTGGGCGATGCGATCGAATATGACCTTGATGATCAAGTCAACACATGGACAGCACTGCTCAATGCCATGATCCAGCAAATTCAGAACAACCCATCGACCACTGCATGAGCGACCAGCCGACCAATCCATCCCCGATCAGTACCATCGATGCGATGATGGAAGACGCGAGCCAAGCCTTGGCTTGCGGCTTATATCTTGACGCCGCGATGGCATGCCGAGAGGCGTTGATGCTCGCACGCAACGCTCGCGACTTTGGCACGATGAGCCGAATCTGTCTCCCGATGCTCGAAGCCCAGCGGATGCTTCGCTTGTCTGCATTGGATACCAATACGATCCGCATGGTTTCCAAATCGAGTGATATCCCCGCTGACCCTGACGCGAGTTGCTATCTCTTCGCACCCAACTTCATCGGGGCAGACACCCGACGGTTCAGAACCGCTGCCAACGATGCCGGGATCGGTGCGTTCGTCCTTACACGCGAACCCACCACCGCCAAAGGTTTCTGGCCAATCGTCGGTGTCGCCGATCGCGTCGTTCGCATCCGCATCGAACCTCCCAAAGATGATCGCCCCACCGCCAACTGGTTTGCCAACGCAGCTGAGGCCTTAGGCGATCAAGCCATCGTCGATGCCAAGAACGCATCTCAACCCGACGATCCCAAAGACTGGATCGTCGACGACTTCCTCGATCGACTCGACACCTGCCCAGAGCACGAAAAATTCATCAAAGCACTTGCTGATGCCTGCCACGATGCGATCAACGCACCAACAAGCCCTCGCAAACGACGACGCGGCATCATCGACGATCCATATTCGTTTTGATTCAATCGGCGTCCCAATACCCGCCGTACGCGCCACACTTCAAACACCGAAAAACATAAGCAACAGGGGAGCAGTTTTTCTTCATAGCCTCAAACATGAGCTCCCAATCTTCTTCACTCTCAAGATCCCAATATCGCTTCATAATCTCTATACACTCCGTACCAAACTCTATGAGTTCATCGTGTCCTGCGTAATCAACAAATTGTGCAGCATCCCCACAATGTGTCCACCACTGCTCCTGCTGCAATCCTGCAAATGATGGAGTTTGTTTCGTTATCTCATCAACAACTGACTGTGGGACAGAATCCCATCCATCACCACTGCCGATTCCAATATCATCAACAAATGAAGCGTCAAACTTGGCATTTGCATTCCCATCAGCAATACACCACGGGCACAACTGCTCATAAAATTCCTGCTCAGCATACACTGGCCCAGTATAAATCCAACCCCGTGATATACCACAACATTTGCATTGGGTGTCAGATGTTTCAATCACTTTGGATCGGATTGGATCTAGGTGATACTTAAATATCGGCAATCCAGTGTTCCCATACTCTTGATTACTCATCCGCCATCCCTCGCGAGTGTCTCGACAATGTTTCGCACAATCGCATCCGCATCCACCTGCTCGGCGCTTGCTTCGAAGTTGAGCAACAAACGATGCCTCAATGCGGGCAATGCGATCTTCTGGATATCCTCGATCGCCACACTCGCACGCCCATCGAGCAACGCAAGGCACTTGCCCGCGAGCATCAACGCCTGGGCAGCACGCGGCGACGCACCAAGCCCCACAAACTGATTCACCATCGGGGTTGCGAATGCACCATCGGACAACACGCCTTTGGGATGCGTCGCGAGTACACACCGGATCGCATAATCTCGCACATGCTCAGCCACAGGCACTTGACGAACAAGTTGTTGGTGGGCGATCAAGCGTTCGCCGTCGATCACTGGATTGATCTGGGCTTGTTGTGCACCCGTCGTTCGGATCACGATCTCGGCGAGTTCTTCGCGCGTGCCATATCCAACCTGCAGCTTAAAAAAGAACCGATCCAACTGGGCTTCGGGAAGCGGATAGGTCCCCTCTTGCTCCACAGGGTTCTGCGTCGCAAGCACAAAGAATGGACTGGGCAGTTTGTGGGTCGTCGTCCCCACCGTCACGCTCTGCTCTTGCATTGCTTCGAGCAAGGCCGACTGGGTCTTGGGCGTTGCGCGGTTGATCTCGTCGGCGAGCAGAATCTGCGAAAACACCGGGCCGGGTGAGAACCGGAATGCCCGCTTCATACGCCCATGCTCGTCTTCGGTTTCGTCGACTACGGTTGTCCCGGTGATATCGGCGGGCATCAGGTCGGGCGTAAACTGCACCCGCCCAAACTTGAGATTCACCGCTTGGGCGATGCTCCGCACGAGCAGCGTTTTGCCGATACCGGGCACGCCTTCGAGCAGGGCGTGTCCGCCAACGAACAAACAAACGAGCGTTTGCTCGATTGCTTCGTGCTGACCGACCACGGCCTTGGCGACCTGTGCTCGCACGGCTTCGAAGTCTTCGCGGAACAGTTTGGAGGCCTGCGCGACCTCGTCGGCATTCATCGGCACAACTGATTTTGATTCACTCATGCCTACATGATAGTGGAATGGGCACGAAAAAACCGATCTGGGATCATTGGGATCATCCAGATCGGTTCATTCTAAAGGCCGCAGTGGGATTCGAACCCACGGTTGGCTTTCGCACAACGGATTTGCAATCCGTCCCCTTAGACCACTCGGGCACACGGCCGACCTTGTCACCAACAATCTCACGACCATCGGCAGAGGTGACAGTACAAAGCATCGCCCGAAAGGTCAACTTCTTATCCTCCAAATCCATCCGAAATCACCACTTCTGTGTGCTTGATGATGAAACACGATACCATATCATTCGATTCAGCCGATACATCACCTATGGATACTCACCCGATGAACGCCCTTCGCTCTTCAATCTCGATTGCTGCCTTGCTCCTGGTTGCCAACACACCAATCGCCTTTGCTGCTTCAGATGCCCAACCCGGTAGCCCTGAGCAGGTCCAAGAGGCTCTGGCCGTCTTGCCTCGCGTGGGCACCAATCAAGAACCCGTGATGCCAACACTTCAGGCGGTTTCGGTCGCTGTTCAACCCGGGCTTACCCAAGGCGAAGACTGGCTCAAGGTGCTCAACGACACCCTCGAAGACACCGCCAAGCCATCAAGGCTCGCAGAGGGGGCATTTATCCTTGCTCGCCCGGGAACCATGATGGTGACTCCGAGTAATCTGATGATCTTCGTCCCTGATCAAGCAACCCGCCAACCTGGTGAAGGTCCGGTCTTACTAATGCCTTGCCAAACCCTCGAACAACTCCGCTCCGAATGGAGCGGCCAACCCATCGAACTCTCGGGCGAAATCTTCACCTATCACAACCGAAACCAACTTCTGATCTCGGCCTACCGCATTGGGGCTTTGCAACCCATCGAGCCAGAGCTGCCAGAGAACACCTCGCCAGACAGCTCGTCAGATGGGGTTTCTTCGGGTTCTTCATCAGGCCCTTCATCAATCGAAGACGACCCTGCGGTACGCGATCTGCTCGACGAGCTCTCGATGCAACCATCTCCGACGCGCCCGCCACGCCAACAGCTCTCAGCAAATCCATCTGCACCCAAGATCGGCAACCGCCCCCAAGCGGTCGCCTCATCGACAAGTGCTGGGATCCAAGAGGGAACACTAATTTTGCGTAAGCCTTCACGCATGATCCGCAACTCGACCGGCGCGTGGACGATCGTCTTTGATAATGACGACGCAAGCTCTACGCGTAGGATGGACACGATTGACTTCATCGTTCAACCTTGCCGAATGCTCATGCAGATGGAGCAGGTTGCGATGGAATCGGGCGATGCCGGTCAGCTCTTGGTCTCTGGGCGTGTGTACACCTATCAGGGTGCCCATTACATTCTCCCTACGCTGATGCAGCGTGTTCGCCCGCAAGGGATCAACTCGCTTCAATAGGAATGTCTCGGAACGAGCCATGACCGTGAGGGAGTGGTCTTCATTTGCATCTACGACGAATAGACAAGACCGCTCCCTCATGGTCGCGGCTCGTTTAGCTCTTTATCATATCATAAACTCACACGGTCGAAACACTGCCCTGAACCGGACGATCTTCGATGGCCATCGCGACTGTTGGAGCAGCGATTGAGGTCTCGCCTTCCATCGGGTAATAGCGTGAGCCGTACATCCGAATCCGTTTGTTGGTCGTCGAGCGTCCGAAGGCTTTGGCCAACGCGAGTCGTACGATCATGATGATCACGAGCATGCCGATATTGGCTGCGAACATTGGGAACATTGTGGTTGCACCGAGATAGACCATAACCGAGGTCACCACGAGCATCAGCATCCCCGCAGGGATCATCCCCTGCCAGCCGAGCATCATCACTTGGTCATACCGCAAGCGAGGCACGGTCCAACGGACAACAATCGCAAGGCAAAGCAAGAGCACAACCTTGAGCGAGAAGACCCCGACCTTGGCGAAAACCGCCAAAATGCCAGTCGCTTCTGGGCTCGTCAAGCCAATCAAAGGCACCTGATATCCACCCATAAACAACAACGCAAAGAACGCGCAAGCCGTCACGAGATGGGCATACTCGGCCATGAAGAACAATGCGAAACGCATTGAGGAATATTCGGTATGGAACCCGCCGACGAGTTCCTGCTCGGCTTCAGCGTTATCAAACGGGGCTCGGTTCGCCTCAGCCAATCCGCAGATATAAAACAGGATCGCGGGCAATGGCAAACTGAACATCAGCCATCCGTGCTTGGCCTGATACTCGATAATCTCGTTGGGCATAAACGAACCGGCGATCAGCAACGCACAGAGCAGCGACAATCCCAGTGGGATTTCATAGCTGATCATTTGAGCGGTCGCACGCAAACCACCGAGCATGGAGTATTTGTTATTCGATGACCAACCCGCAAGCGTTACGCCGTAGACACCTAAGGATGCGACAGCAAGCAGATAGATCACGCCAACATGAACATTGGCACCAGTCACGATGACAGACTGTGCTTCAAGATGCCCAAACATGAAGTAAAAGCTTTCGCCAGCAAAGCCAGGCAAACCGAAGAGCCATTGGAACGCCCCCATGTCGCCAGCTGCGGGGATATCAAGAGCCCCGCCCCAAGGCATGATGACAAACCCGATCAATGCAGGAACCACCGCAATCGCAGGCGCGAGCGAGAACAACACGCGATCGACATTCTTCGGGGTGAAGTCTTCCTTAAAGAAGAACTTGATCCCGTCGGCCAAAGGCTGACCGAGCGCTAAACATCCCTTAAGAAAACTCAAGAATGGCAAGCCAAAGTCGAACCCGACCCGGTTTGGGCCGATCCGGTCTTGGATGTATGAACAGATCTTGCGTTCGAGATAAACCCCATACGCAACGAGTCCAAGCACCGCATGAACGCCAGCCATCAAGACCACGCCAGAGATGATGAACTGCCAGTCGATTAGATCGTGAATGTACTCGCTCATAGTGCCCCTATCGTAGCAGCCAAGCCCCCCGAGAGCCTCAAACTGGGCTTCTCAATGGGTATCGGCGTGCAAAATCTTCGGCCCGTTGTGCCCAAACGCTGCAATCATCCCCAGCCTTGGGCAACATCTGCCGCACCAAGCACTTCGAGCAAAATCTCGCGATGATTCGCACATCGTGGGCACTTGTGCTGCCCGCCGAGCTTGCCCTTGGAATCGAGCCAACGATGAAAAGTCCCCATCGGCATCGCGGTCATGGTCGGAGAATCCATCCCGAGCCCGTCGCTCCGCTTGGTGGTGTAATCCACATTCTCGGCCTTGACCGTCTCATCGAAGACCTCGCCGAAGCGTCGGATCTGATCGGCACTTGGTTTGGACTCAAACTCGACCGCCACCTCGAGCCCTGCCCGATTGGTCACCGACGGATACACCGGAGCCGCGGTAAACTCGCCGATCGTCAGCCCGGTCGCCGCGACCGCTGCCGCCACGCCGTGCTCGATATGCTCGCCGATCAAGTTCTCACCAAAGGCATTGATAAAATGACGATGGCGACCGACGATCCGAAGCCTCGCCGGGCCGTCACCAAGGCGCATGGTACCGTCGCGTTGGATGCCATCGGGGATCGAATCAAACTCGACCACATCGCCGATCACATAGCGCCAAAGCCCAGCATTGGTCGTCATCACCACCACATACTTCTGTCCTTTGTCGACCTGCCAGCAGGTGTACACATCAGGATTTTCGTCGTCGATTTGTTTGAGCGGGACAAACTCGTAGAAAATGCCGTTGTCGGTGAGCAATCGCATCGCCGGATCATCATCAAGATCCTGAATCGCAATAAACCCTTCTGAGGCAGGATACAGCTCTTGTCGGCATGGGAAATCGATGTTTGAATCGCCCGAGAAGGCCGTACACATCCGCGAAACAAAAGGCACATAGTTCACCCCGCCATGCACAAACACCTCAAGGTTCGGCCAAACATCCTTCGCACACTTGGCATTGCCCCCGCGTTCATTGGCGATCTCGATCACGCGATCAATCAGCACGAGCGCCCAAGAGGGCATGCCCGAGATAAACCGGATGTCCTGATCCACCGCGAGCTGGGCCATCGCTTCGATCTTGCTGGGCCAATGATCCATCAGGGCCACCGTTGGCCCGGGCGAATAGATCGTCGACAACGGCCACTTGATCAAAGGCGTCACCAATCCCGACAAATCACCCGTCGCGATTCCATGCTCGTTGTAATCCAGATCCGTCGACCCCCCAAGAAACAAACACCGCCCGCCCATGATCCGCTCTGGGTGCGAGCCGCGATTGATCATGTGGGCGAAGATATCGAGTGATGCAAGGTAGTTTGATCGCATCATCTCTTCGGTGACGGCGATGTATTTGTCGCCTGCGGTGGTGCCAGATGTCTGGGCAAAGTGCATCACTTTGCCCGGCCAAAGCACATCGCTCATCCCATGCTCGCGCATGTCAACAATGTCGTCTTGAAACGCGTACCAGTCTGAGATCGGGAGCGCCTCGCGGAATGCTTTGAGTTGATCTTGCTCTTCGAGCACCGCGCGAAACTTATTCCGCTTGCCGATGCGTGTGTCTTTGCAGGTCTCGATGAGTTTGTTCAGCTCTTTGAGTTGGATCGCTTGGGTGTTGGTTTTCCAATAGTCAAGGTTGGAGAGCTTACGCCGACGAGCCTCGACGCGGGCATGAAGCGCGACGCCAACGAGGCTTGTCCAAGTATGCTTGCCATTGGGTGTTGGAGCGTTTGTTCGCGTCATCTTTGTGTTTTCTTTTCGTCTTCTCTGAGTCAAAGCTCATGACCCGAACTGGCCATCGGCTTCGAGTTCATCGAAGAACTTGTGCATCGCATCACCAAACTCAATTGGGGCTTCGATCATCGGTGCATGCCCGCAAGCATCAAGCCAGTGCAGCTTGGCATTGGGCATGAGTTCGCTGAACCCTTGCCCGGCACTCGGAGGCGTCACAATATCTTCCCTGCCCCAGATCAGAAGCGTCCGCTGCATGATGTCGGCAAGGTCATCTGTCATGTTATCACGACGCGCACTCTTCGAGAGTTTGACCATCGCCCGCGCCCCGCCTCGCTCATTGAGCAGCTCGAATGCACGATCGACATCGTTGGGATCCATCTTTGATTTGTCGTAAAACAGCTCGCCGATCTTCTCGACCAACCATTCACGCGTCGGGCGCACCGGGGCACCCTTGACCACCGTGCGTTCGATCAACCCGCTTGAACCAGCGAGGACCAAAGCGTGAACGAGTTCTGGGCGTTCGTGCGTCACACGCAAGGCGACATGCCCGCCGAAGGAGTTACCTACCAAAATCGCAGGCTCGCCGATCTCCCGATCGAGAAACTGCATGGTCATCGCCGACACTGCGCTCAGTGAACAATCGACCCCGCGCAATCCAAGCAGAGGCACCTCGAGCGTCACACACTTTACACGCGAAGCGATGCAGTCAACCACCTTGCCCCAATGCTCGTTGAGACCGACCAACCCATGCAAAAAGACCACAGGCATGCCCGAGCCACACTCGACCACATCCGCAGGAATCCGCTTGCCGCTCAAACCAGCAAGCTCGACCGTCCGCCTGACACGGTTGAAATCTGTTGTTTGTGAATCTATCGAACTCAAGTTACCCATCTCCGCTTCACAAAAGGAAATCTCGTTCATTCCCAGTTGGCTATTTCTTGCTATTGCATATGGTAGTACGCACTATCCAAAGAGACACCCATTGGGGGCATTCCTATTTCCCCAGATCTCGATAACTCATACAATTTGAAAACAAATACACGCTTTACGCGTCGGTAACCCGACCATCCACCAGCCGAATCACCCGATCGCTCTTCTCTGCGATCCGCTCATCATGCGTCACCATCACCAGAGTCAGCCCCGCATCTCGGCGGTGTTCGATGATCGCGTCCAAAATCGACGCTCCGGTCTTCACATCCAGGTTCCCGGTTGGTTCGTCAGCCAGCAACAAGCTCGGCTCGTTGATCAACGCCCGAGCAATCGCCACGCGTTGGCGCTCGCCGCCAGAAAGCTCGGCCGGGCGATGCTTGAGCCGATGGCTCAGCCCAAACCGATCGAGCAAGCTCGACGCCCGATCGACGATCTCTTTACGATGCGTGCGATACCCGAGCCGACCGTATTTGATCATGCCACCAATCGTCACATTCTGAAGCACGCTCAGTTCTGGCAACAGGTGATAAAACTGGAACACGAACCCGACATCATCGGCCCGATACCGATCCAACGCCCGCTTGCTCAAACGCGTGAGTTCGCGATCTTGATACTTCACCGATGCGGGCGATTTGGAGTTCTTATCTGGGCGATCCAAACCACCGAGCAGATGCAACAGCGTGCTCTTGCCGCTGCCCGATGCACCAAGGATGGTCACCCATTCGCCTTGCTGCACATTCAGATCGACCCCATGTAATACAGGCACCTTCACACGCCCGAGTTTGTAAGTCTTCTGCACAGCGCGCACCGACAAGATCGGCTGCGAAGCAACCGTTGATCCCTGCCCATCTTCTTGCATCTGTGTTCCCATTGCCTATTGCCTATTGCCTATTGCCATCTTACTCAAACCTCAACGCTTTGACCGGGTCCATTCTGGCACTATGAATCGCGGGGATCGCTGCACCAACTACACAAGTTAAGATCCCGATCACAAACACAATCAGCGCCTTGTCGGGTTCGACCGCACTGGGGATCTCGACGAAGTAATACTGCCTCGGGTCCCAGATCACCAATCCGAACTGCTCGCCCATCCAATCATGAATCTCGTTAATGTTCATCACCACCCAATAGCCCATCGCTGTCCCAGTGACGGAACCAACAATCCCGATCGATGCACCATACCGAATCCAGAGCCACGCAATGCCGGGGGTCGATGCACCAAGCGCACGAAGCACGCCAATGTCTTTCGTCTTCTCGGTCGCCATCGACCAGAAAATCGCCAGCACCAAGAACACGGTCGTGAACGACACTATCCCAAAGATAAACAACACCAGCCCGGTCTCTTTTTTGACTGCGCTGATCATTGTCTTGTTCATCTCTTCCCAGGTCTTAATCTGGTTCTGCATCAGATATGATTCGGGCACCTCGCCCTCATGAGCTTGGGCAAACTCTTCGTAGATATCGCGCACCCGTTGATGAATCTCTGCGAGTTCGACGCCATCGATCCCGCGCACAAACACGGTGGTCACGCGCGCTGGATCGATCCCGATGATCTCTTTCATCTTTGGGCCGAGCTCACCAGTCACCGGATCGACTTCGACCGCAAACGGATTATCAGTATCTTTTACGCGTTCGATTCTTTGGGCTTCGTGCAAGCGAAGCATTTTCTGAATCACATGCAAAGGCACGAAAATCGTCCCCTGATCAACCTCATACAACCCAGATTGGAACTCGTTTGCAATCGGGATCGTGCGTGTCACAGGATCAATCGGATGCCCCTGTGAATCCAACGCCAAAATCGTCAGCCCGACGGTCCCATCGCGAGGCATGAATGTATCGATCCACTCGGTCCCGCCATCGGGCAACGCCCGCAATGGCGACTGGGGGATATATCCACCCCAGACCTGCCTTGCGTTAAGCCCGGTGACCTCGATGCCCAACACGCCCGCAGGCTCGTACAACCCGGTTTTCGTGTTGAACCGAGACATCGACTTGCCGTTCTCTTCGATCTCGGCGAAGAACGCTTTATTCTCGGGATCGAGCCGAAGGTCGGCTCCAGCATGATCTTTGGATGTCGGCTCAGTAATCGGCTTCCACCACATCGTGTCGGCGAACCCGGTCACAGCCGAGTAGCTCGCTGCATCGATCCCCTTGATGGAGATCAGCTCGACCCGATCGTCGGGGAGTTTGATCAACCCAAAGGTCTCGATGGTCGGGGTTGCCGAATCGATCATTTCATCAGCTTCGAGTCGCTCGATTAGATCGTCATAGTGCGCGAATCCGACATTGGGCCAAACAATCGCGACATCGCCAACGAGGGTTTTCCCGGACTCAATCAAGGTCTTGAGGAACCCGCCCATGACCGACCATGTGATCAGGATCGTTGCGACCGACAGCATCACCGCCGCCATCGCCAGCATGGGCATGACCTTGCGAGTCAGATACTTCTTGGTGAGCAATGCTTGATACACGGTGTCAGTCTAGCCCCTCACTTGATACGAACAGTATCAGATCGGCCAACAAGGACAATCGTCGCCATCTTCACGCTGTTTTAGTCCCAGTGATTATTCGATCGGTTGATATCTGGGAGCAGTTCGCCCGGATCAAGCTCGATTGATTCGATCTGTCGCCCGCCGGTGTCGATTCCTGCACGCCAACGATTGGTCTGGTGCCAGATCTCGACGGGTAGATCCACAACTTCCGATGATCCGTCCTGATACTCAATACGCATCCGAATCGGCATGACCATCTCGCCAAGGTTATCGAGCACAACGACCGCGCCATCTTCGACCATCCGAACGCCTGCGATTGACTGATCAAGGGCGTAGGCTTCGAGATACCACCCGCGCCAGAACCAGTTCAGATCCATCCCGCTGCCGTCTTCCATTGCCCGGAAGAAATCCGCAGGCTGAGGGTGTTTAAACAACCACTTGCTCGTATATCCATCAAACGCGTCGTCAAATCGATCTGGACCAAGAATAAACTCGCGGAGCAGGTACAACCCGTAGCCGGTCTTGCGATAGTTGAGCCGACCGACCCATCGTGGCCAAGTCCGATCCGGTGCAGTCACGATGGGCTGAGTGTTGATCTCGGTTGCCATCTCCATCGTTTGCTTGGCAGCTTGGCTGATATCAATCACCTCGCCCCTCCAGTCCGCCTTCGAGTACATGTTGATAAAGGTGTCGAACCCTTCGTCCTGCCACATGTATCGGCGCTCATCGGTATTGATGACCATCGGGAACCAGTTGTGCCCGATCTCGTGATCGGTCACCCCGAACATGCCGTCATGATTTGTTCGGCTGCCACAAAAGATGATCCCAGGATATTCCATCCCACCCTCTGGGCCATTAATATTGGACATCACCGGGTAGGGATAGGTAAACAGAAAATCAGAGTAAAACTCGATCGAATGCTTGATCACCCTCGACGATCCACCCTCTTGATGGGTGTTGATCCACGCGGTCGCTTCTACTGGATACAACGACTGGCACAGCACCGTTCGCTCCGTGCCATCGGCATCGGTCACATCGGCCTTGCACGCATCCCAGATAAACGCATCGGACGCAGCCCAGGCAAATGTTCGGGCGTTGTCGATATGGAACTGCCAGGTGAACTCATTGGCCACTCCTGGTCGTATTTCATCATCGCCCACTTCGTCAGGCTCGACAATCCAGACGGGTTCATCCGAACCCATCGCCTGACTCAACCGATCGCGCTGGGTCTGGGTCAGTACTTCATTGCCATTCACCAGTGCGCCCGAGCCAGCGACCATATACCCACGAGGCACGGTGATCGAAACATCGTAGTTGCCGAAATCAGTGTAGAACTCGCCGCTGCCGAGATAGGGAAGCGTGTTCCACCCGTGGACATCATCATACTTGCACACCTGCGGGAACCACTGGGCCATCTCGAAGATCATGCCTTGCTCGACTTCTTCCGAACCCATCCTCCGCAAGTGAGGCGGGATCTTGAACCCGAAATCCATCTCGAACACAAACTGCTGACCGGGACCAATCGCATTGGGCAGATCAATCCGCCCGAGCGTGTCGTAGACCTTCATCGAGAGTTCTTGCCCACCAGCAAATCCGCTTGTGCGGATTGATGGAATCGCATATCCGCCATCGAAATCGTCTTCGAGCATTTTCATCACGCTGCCCGGTGTGCGTGATTTCGTCCCGATCGAATCGGTATGAAACAGGTTTTGTTCGAGGTTCATCCATATATAGTCGAGCGCGTGAGGCGAGTTGTTGTGGTACACCACCGTCATCGTCGCATCGAGTGTGCCGGTGTCTGGATCGAGCCGAACCTGGATCGTGTAGTCGGTCTGCTGTTGCCAGTAGCCTGGACCCGGAAACCCCGATCCCAAACGCATTTCTGTAGGTGTAGGCCAATCGATCTGCTTGAAGACATTGTCTCCATCGCGTCCGCCAACTCGACGGAACTGGGCATCAACCGCACCAACCGAGAGCGAGTTGCCGATCGATGCGGTTCCGCTGCCTGGCCGACCTGATGTGCTCGCACACCCAACGCCAAACAAACCAACAAACCCGAACACGCCTGCCAACAACACGGCTCTCTTTCGCCCAGCACAGATCTTCATTTTCGTATCTCCATACATCCCTCGATGCTCATTTCAACGACCCAAAGCGTAGCCGAAGCGAGCATGCCATGCGGATCATCCTCCTTTCGTGTTCTCAACAGCCCAAACTGGCAACGCCTTCATAAATCGCAACCTCTGCCACCATCACAACTTCCGGTCCAAAAGCCGATACTGAACAGCCTCACCAATATGCTCGGGCTTGACCGATTCACTCCCCGAGATATCCGCGATGGTCAACGCAATTCGCCGAATCTTGTCGTATGCCCGCGCGCTGAGCCCGAGCTGGGTCATCGCTTGTTCGAGCAGGATTTGAGCACCATCATCAAGCGACATGATCACATCAAGCTCGCGCCCCTTCAATCGCGAGTTGGGGATCTCGCCTTGGCGTTTGATCGATCTTGTTCGGGCATTGGCGACCTTCTCTCGCATGGTTGCGGTGTCGGTGCCGGTCGCTTTTTTGCTCAGTTCAACCCAAGGGACGGCTGGTGCTTCGACATGCAGATCGATCCGATCGAGCAACGGGCCAGAGAGCCGAGAAAGATACCGCGACATCTCGCGTTGCCCGGCTTCGCCGGGCGCGACATCGCCTCTGGGCGTTGGATTCATCGCAGCAACGAGCATAAAGGATGCGGGGAACTCGACCGTGCCATGAGATCGGGCGATCGTGACCACATGATCTTCCATAGGCTGACGCATCGTTTCAAGCACATTGCGCGAGAACTCGGGAAGCTCGTCGAGGAACAGAATCCCATGATGCGCCAGCGAGATTTCGCCGGCTTGGGGGATCGCCCCGCCCCCGACAATCGCCGGCGAGCTGGCGGTATGGTGAGGCGTGCGGACCGGACGAGCCGAGACCAATCCACGCGACGAATCGAGCAACCCACGCGATGAATACACCCGCGTGACCTCGATCGCCTCTCTGGGAGTCAACGGCGGCATGATCCCCGGTAACGCCTTGGCCATCATGGTTTTACCTGTGCCGGCTGGTCCGAGCATGACGATATTATGCTGACCAGCCGCGGCGATCATCATGGCGCGTTTGACCGACTCCTGCCCTTTGATCTCGGCGAAATCGATCGGCGCGGTCGTCCCTTCGAGCATCGCACCGACATTGATCGTCGGGTGAGGCTCCAAATCCAAAGAGCCATTCATCAGCCCCACCACTTGCGACAAGCTCGACACCCCGAACACCCGCACGCCTTCGACCACCGATGCTTCCGCGGCATTTTCGCTCGGCACCACGACCGCATCGAGCCCAAGTTCTTTGGCGAGTGAGACCATCGCGATCACGCCTCGGATTGGGCGGATACGACCATCAAGCGCCAACTCCCCGGCGATCAACGCTCGGCGGGGATCGAGTCCAACCGATTCGTCCTCGAAGCACACCCCTCCACCACCGACACTGGCTGTCTGGCGAACCGGATGAATCACGCCATTGGCGACGAGCGTACCCACCGCGATCGGTAGGTCGTACATCGGCCCTTCTTTGCGGATATCGGCTGGCGCAAGATTGATCAGCGTCCGACCCATTGGCATCGGGTAGCCACTATTGCCCATCGCCGACCGGACGCGTTCGATGGATTCTCGCACCGCAGCATCAGGAAGACCCACCACGATCTCCTTCTGAAGCTGCGTCTCATCAAGATCAATCTCGATCTCAACAACCTGTGCGTCGATCCCCTGTAACAAGAAACTGCGAACTTTAGGTACCATACACCTAAAATAACAACCCCCGAACACAAAGTCAAGCCGTTTGTTCGGAAAATGATCGGAATTTACAACTGGCATTGTTAACCCTGCACCAACAAAGGCTTGCGGCTCATTTTAATATGTATTCGGCTTCAATACACGCCGCGTATCGCTCATCTTCGGGCGATTCCTTCTCGCCGATCTTCACAAACCCGCACCGTTCAAGCACCTTGACGGACCCGAAGTTGCTTGTTGCTACCAAAGCATGCAACGGGCGAGCTTCAACGAGATTCACAAACGCATCCAACGCTCGCGTCGCGATCCCCTTGCCCCAGCAAACCCGATCGATCCAATACCCGACGAGCGTTGTATCGTCGATTGTGAAACTGGTCACCCTTCCAACCACAATCCCGTCAAACACAATGGTCCTCACGATGATCGAGGGATCACAGAGCGATTGTTTCCAATGCGCATCGAAATATGAACGAGATCGAGGGAAGACCTTGGCGAGATCGTTCGATTCTGGATCTTGCTGTTGGCGGAAGAATATTTCTAGATCGTCAGGAACGACAGCACGAAGTTCTACTGAACCTGTGTAATCGCTCATGCTGCCGAGACCGATTGCGCATTGCTGTTCATCGTCGGGATGTACCGGGCGATCTGTTCGAGCACAGCCTTGCGCGAATGACTCAATCGGGCGGTATCCATACTCTCGATCATCGCGTCGATCGTCGTGGGTTCGACATCGGTGCCGTCATCTAATGCGTAGATTCCAGGGTGGGCTGTCCGCTCTAAGCCTTCGGCGTCGTAACTCAGTTGTTCGTGCAGCTTCTCGCCCGGACGCGAACCCGTCAGGATTACGGGTACTGATCGTGGTGAGCAACTCGAACCCATCGGCTGACCGATCACCGCTTCGTATCCACACGCGCGGATGAACCTGCGTGCTAAGCCAAAGATGTTGATCGGCTCGCCCATGTCGAGTACGAAGACTTCGCCAGAGGGTTGCTCATCGAGCCCGGACATCGCGCCGGCTTGAAGCACAAGCGTCGCGGCTTCGGGGATGGTCATAAAGTATCGCGTCATGCGTTCATCAGTCACCGTCACCGGACGACCGGCTGCGATCTGATCCGCCCAGATCGGAAGCACCGAGCAGGCCGACCCGAGGACATTGCCGAAGCGGACCATGCTGAGCTTGGTATTCTTGTTATAACCGAGGCCGGTCATCTTGGAGAGCGATTGCACATACATCTCGGCGAGGCGTTTGGTCGCGCCCATCACATTGACCGGGTTCACCGCTTTATCCGAGGATATAAGCACGAAACGCTCGACGCCGATGGCGACGGACGCGTCGGCGATTGATTTGGTGCCGAAGACATTGTTCGTGACGGCGTGCGATGGATGGTCTTCCATCAGAGGCACATGCTTATGAGCAGCAGCATGAATCACGACCTGGGGCTTGTAGCGTTCGAGCAGGCTCAGTGTCCGTGAGGCATCGACCACATCGTGCAAGACCGCGACGCGTTCGAGCGTTGGAAATGTTTCTTTGAGCTGACGATCGATCTCAAAGAGCGCGTTCTCGGCCCGTTCCATCAGGACGATCTTCTTGGGCTCGAATGTCGCGATCTGTCGGCACAGTTCTGAGCCGATTGACCCACCCGCGCCGGTGACCAAGACCGTTTTATTCGTAAGGGTTTCGCCGACGAGTGTGCGATCGATCGAATGGGCTTCGCGCCCGACGAGTTTGGCGAGGTCGATCCGCGGCGCACCAACCGCAACAGTCGGAGACACCGCGACCTGAGGCGCACAGCTTAAGAGTTCATCCATCGGCGGCACGAACCGCTCAACCACGCCGGCGCGGTGCAATGAAATACTGATCTCACGCCACATCGAACGATGCGATGCGGGCAGGGTGACGATCGCGCTGGCGATGTTGTTGCTAGCGCACAACCCGATCAGATCATCGACCGAACCGAGTACAGCAGCATCTTCGATGGCCGTTGTGTTCGGCGAATCCACCAGCACCACGCCGACGATTTCGGGCGAGGTTTCCAAGGCGGCTAACTGGCGAATCACGAGCGAGCATGCCTGAGCGGTGCCTACGACGATGGATCGATTGGATTGGCTGGATCGGGCAGATCGGTTCTGAGGCGAATGGGTCATGCTCTCCCTATCGGCTGATTCGCCCGAAACATACCGCTTTTCGACCCGAAACCGCAATGTCTGCGCTCAAATCCGGGTATCCTCTGCTTACATGCTTACACGACTGACTGCCAATCTCGAATCCATCGCTGAGGGATCGATCCCCACTGCGACCCTCACGCCGACGGCCATGATGGCGATCGAAGTGCTGATCCCAGCATACCTTGCGCATGATCTCGAATCCCAGATCAACACCACGATCACCCTCCATACGCACCTGTATCTCGAATCCCAAGGGCAAGGCACCAGCTTTATTCCGCGCCTGATCGGGTTTGCATCCGTCTCGGATCGCAGTTTTTTCGAGGTCTTCACCACCGTCAAAGGCGTCGGATCAAAGAAAGCCCTCCGCGCGATGATCGAGCCGCCGGCCAATATCGCGATGGCGATCATCAATAAAGACACCAAAGCCCTCGTCAAGCTCCCCGAGATCGGCAAACGCACCGCCGAAACCATCATCGCCCAGCTCACCGGCAAGGTCGAACGGTTCGCTGACGACGCGATTTTCAATCCTGACTCACCCCAGCCTGCGAGTTTTATTGAGCATCCGACCCTGCCCGCAGCAGCGGTCGAAGCGATCGCTGCGTTGGTGACATTGGGCGAGCAACGAGCCAACGCCGAGCAAAAGGTGCAGCTTGCCCTCACGCGGGTCGATTCGGCAGCCGATGTCGATACCATTGTGAACGCCGTCTTCGCGGGCGCATGAGAAAATTATTTCCCAACGAGCCGCGACCGTGAGGGAGTGGTCTTCGAAGCTTTGTAAAACCAGAAAGACCGCTTCCTCACGGTCGCGGCTCGTAAAGACATTTGACAAGGATTATTATGCGTTACTCAATGATTATGGCGGGCGGCTCGGGCACTCGGCTTTGGCCGATGTCTCGTGATGGACAACCCAAACAGCTCATCAAGTTCATCCACAAAGATGGCAAGACAATGTCGTTGTTGGAGATCGCCGCCGAGCGGGCTTCGAAGCTGGTGCCAGCCGACAAGCAATACATCTGCACCGGCGAGCGGTACCGTTCACAGATCCGTGAAGGATTGCCAGCGTTTGATGATGCGCACATTCTTGGTGAGCCTCAGCCACGCGATACGGTGAACGCTGTCGCGTTCGCGGCAGCCGTCTTCGCAAAAGAAGACCCCGACGCGATCTTCTCGGTGCTCACTGCCGACCAGCTCATTGAGCCTGATGATGTCTTTAACAGTGCGATGGACCTTGGATACAAGCTCGTCGAAGAAGACCCCTCCCGATTGGTCACCTTTGGAATCAAGCCCGATCACCCGGCGACGGGCTATGGCTACATCGAGCATGGTGATCCGATCAAGGATACAGACAAACAGGCGTTCCATGTCGCGCGGTTTATTGAGAAGCCGCCATTGGAAAAGGCTGAGGCGTATTTCCAGTCTGGTCGCTACGACTGGAACGCGGGGATGTTTGTCTTCCACGCACAAACCCTGCTCAAGCTCTATGAGCGGTTCATGCCTGAGAATGCGAAGTTGATTCAGCAACTCGCAGACGCGTGGGGTACGGATCAACAGCAAGCCGTGCTTGATGAGATTTATCCCAAGCTCGAAAAAACCTCCGTCGACTATGGCATCATGGAGCCGGCAGCCGGCGAATCGGATGTCTCGATTGTTGGTGTCAAAATGGAAATCACCTGGCTCGATGTCGGGTCATGGCCAGCGTATGGCGAGACGCTTGATGCGGATGCCAATGGCAACAAAGCTGCGGGTGTGAATATTGCGACCTACGAAGCCAACAACAACATCATCATCGGCGAGACCGATTCTGATCACACGATTGCACTGGTTGGTTGCGACGATCTGATCGTGATCCGTACCGATCGGGCGACGCTGGTGATTCCGAAGGATCGCGCACAGGACATCAAGAAGCTCCACGACGAGTTGCCTGACGGCTTGAAGTAAGCCTTACTTGGGTTCGATCAGATCCCACTTGTTGCCGGAGAGATCTTCGAAGACAACGACCTTGCCATACTCTTCGTCTCTGGGTTCGCCGACGAACTTGACGCTGTGGGATTGGAGATGGGCGTAGTACGCATCGAAGTCATCGGTATGGATGAACAGCAGCACCTTGCCTGCGGATTGATTGCCGACGCATGCTTCTTGCTCTGGGGTGACGGCTTTAGCCAGAAGCATCGAGCACCCGCCGCCAGCAGGAGCAACCCGCACCCATCGCTTGGTTTCGCTGCGTTTGGTGTCTTCGAGAAGCTCGAAACCCAGAGCCTTGGTGTAAAACTCGATGGCTTGGTCGTAGTCGCGGATAAGGATCATGATCTGGACGATTTGTTGATTCATGGCGGATCATATATCCCCGGCTGCTCCCCTACCATTGCCTATGCGTATCTTCGCGGTAGATCTTGGTGACCAACGGACGGGCTTGGCCCTGGGCGATCGGATTACCAACATCGCTTCGCCAGCCGGGTTGATCGAGATCCCGATCGAACGCAACGACGGGCAGGCGCTTCTCGATGAGATTCTTCGTCAGCTCCACGCCAATACGGGCGGTAGAGATACAGAGATGCTCCTTGGAATCCCGCTCAACATGGACAACACCGAAGGCCCACGCGCCAAGCTGGCTCGGGTCTTCGCCCAACGCCTGGCCAATGCCTCCAAGATGCCGATTATCCTCGTCGACGAGCGCCGAACCTCGATCGCGGCCAATGCCCGTATGGCCCAGACCGGATTAACGCACAAGCAGAAGAAAAAACGACGAGACGCGATCGCGGCGGCGACCATTGCCCAGTCGTACCTTGATGACCCTGATAGTGCGATTGATACGATATTGCCGATGGAATCAGCATAAAGCCTGCAACAAAGCCGCTCGCCGAGCGTAAGAGAATAGATATATCATGACCATCATCCTTGCCGCCATCCTCGCTTCATCTCTCACCCTTGGGTCGCTCTCTGCCATCGAACCCGAAGCTGCCCCGGCTGGTGAGCAACAAGCAGAATCTACGCCGAAGTTTGCCAATGCGGGCGAACTGCTCGATGCGCTTTCGGCTCATGACCAAACAACCGACTCGCTCACAGGTGTGATTCGGTTTACCACCATCAAATCGCTCGAAGGTGATCGTCAACAACGCTACGGCAAACTCGCGATCCAAAGACAACCCGACGGCACGCGCCACTACTCGGTTTCATTTAAGCAAATTGAGTTTGACGATCGGCTCGAAATTATTGACGAGCAGTTCATCTTCGACGGACGGTGGCTCATCGAACGCCTGCCTCAGGATAAGCAGTTCAACAAACGCGAGCTTGTCCCTGCTGGACAGACGCTTGATCCAATGGAACTCATGCGCGATGCTCCGTTCTGGGTCTCAGTAGGGCACGACAAAGATCGTTTGCTTGCCTCGTATGATGCTGAAATTTTGCCCGCAACCGAGAGCCTCGTTGACAACGCAGACTTCCCAGAGCTGGGTTATCTCGCTGAGCTTCCATACATCACCAGCGCGACCCAGCTTGTGCTTACGCCAAAGCCTGGCTCTGGATTTGAAGATGATTGGGAATGGGTTCGTATATGGATCAACCCCCAAACCTTGCAGCCTGCGCTCTACATCAAAGCCGAATGGACGGGCGATCTCCAAATCGTCGAGCTTTGGTCTGTTCAAACGAATACTGACATTCCATCAGAAGTCTTCGACACCACAACCCCCGACGCACGCGATGGATGGCGAATCCAGAGCTCGTACTGGCGTGGCCAAGGGAACGACTAGGAATGAATCCACTGCCCCTCGCGTTACTTCTTATTCTCTCTGCCTCGATAGCCAATGCACAAACCGGCGTCGAACCGACTATCAAACTCGATCATAATCATCAACCAGCCGAGCGTGTGGGTGTTCCTGAAGAGCTCGGGCAGATCACACAGGCGCTCAAAGACAAACTCTATGCCGGTTTTTTGACCGATGAAGAACGCGCCGAGCTTCGTGTCAATCATGGGCTTTGGACCCAAGCCGATTTAGAAAATCCGATCTATGCTGCCCGGGCTGCGTTGGCTGTTGGGGTGTATGACCACCCTTGGCTTTCGCACCCTGAAGCTGATCGGACAGATCGCGCGATCGCGGCACTCAAGCAAGGGCAGCCTCAGCTTGCGCTCGATTTGATCGATCTGCCAATCGGTCGGCTCACCATCACAGAACTCTTTATCCATGCCCAAGCCCTCGAAATGCTTGGACATCAAAGCGCAGCCATCGCCACACTCGTTAATATCGAAACGGAAATGGCCGAATCGATCATCTCTGATTCTGACGAACTCGCATATGGTGTCGAAGGGTTGATGCTGCTCACCCGCCTGCGAGGCCCTCAGGCGGATGCAAAGACCCAATATCAGAACCTCGCCAAACTCCTCGCCAACGGCCGCGACAACCTCGATCGGCTCAGCTGGCGCATTCGACTCGTCGAAGCCAAGCTGCTCTGGGCACACAACAACTACAAAGATGCGCATACCGCAGCCGTCGAAACGCTTCGTTTGCATCCGCGCAATGCCCAAGCGGCTTCGTTGATCGCTAACATGGCGATCGATTCATTCGACTTTGACGCAGCCGAAGAAATCGCAACCAAGCTTGACACCATCGCCGCCGGGGCTATGCAGAGCGATGCGAAAGACCTCCCGCCAACGCTTCACTCAGCGATTATCCATGCGAGAATCGCGCTCCGCCGAAAAGATCCTGAAGGCGCCGAACACGCGATCGATCAGATTCTTGCCAACATGCCCGACCAGCGTGAACTGCTCGAACTCAATGCTGCTGCGGCTGCTGCGGGTTTTCGGATGCGATCGGCCCAACACTTGCTCCAGCAATACGACGAGCTTTCGCCCAACTCACCTTACGCATTAATGCGCGTCGCTCGAACGCTTGCTGAATATCGCCAATACACCTATGCCGCCGAGATGCTTCGGCGAACAATTCAACGCGCCCCACACTGGGCACAGCCTCGCCTAGATCTTGGGCTCTTGCTTGTGCAAGCCGGCGAAGACAAACACGCCAAAGCCGAACTCGAAGCTGCGCTCGAACTTGATCCATTTGATCTTCGCGCACAAAACTCGCTCAAACTCGTCACCGAACTCGCCTCCTACAGCACGATCGAAACCGAACATTTCATCATCCGCTACAAACCCGGATCGACCGATGAGATTCTCGCAAACGAGATGCCCCAAGTCCTCGAACGCATCCACGCACGCGTCTGCTCAGATCAACCCGGCGGCGTAGACCACGAGCCAACGACCAAAACCAAAATCGAACTCATGCCCAACCATGAGTGGTTCGCTGTCCGTATCGGAGGCATGCCTTCGATTCATACCATGGCAGCATCCACCGGCCCGGTCATCGCGATCGAAGCGCCACACGCAGGCAAGAAATCATCCGTCGGGCATTATGACTGGGCACGCGTGCTTCAGCATGAATACACCCACACCGTCAATCTCTCACGCACGAAGAACCGTGTGATCCATTGGATGACCGAAGCCAACGCGGTGTTTAATGAAGATGCCCCCCGCCCGTCAGACACCTGGGCCATGCTCACCAATGCCTACGAAAACAACACCCTGTTCGACCTTGATGAAATCAACACCGCCTTTGTCCGCCCAAAGAAACCCTCAGATAGGGCGCTTGCCTATGCCCAGGGCGCGTGGATGTTTGAATATATCATCGAACACTACGGCCAACAAGCCCCGCTCGATATCTACGACGCTTCGGCTGCTGGCCGATCCGCCACCGACGCCTTCGCCCAAGTCCTCTCAGTCACGCCGAGATCGTTTCTTGAAGAGTTTCGTACTTGGGCCCATGATCAGCTTCTCGATCGCGGATTGATCTTGGTCCAAGGCGTGCCCGACCTTGCCGATTTCTTCGACACCGATGACGAATCAACTGCTGCCATCCCAACCGTCGCCGAGATCAACACACTCCTTGAGCAATACCCCGACCATCCCCAACTCATCACGCTCCGAATCGGCATCGCCCTCGTCGGCGCAGACACCCGACTCTCGCCTGAGCTTGTCTCGATGCTTGAGCATGCCATTACCGTCCGCCCGACCGATGAATCCCCCCACCGCCGACTCGCCAAGCACTACCTTGCTGGCGATTCATTCGATGAACGCAAACAGGCGATCCCTTTTCTCGAGTACCTCGATGCAAGAGAAACCTACTCCCCAGCCTACGCTGGCGAGCTTGCATTGCTCTATGCTCAAGGGGTTCAACCTGATCATGCCAAGTTCGCCATGCAAAGAGCACTGCGTGCCGTAAGCATCGCCCCGTATGACGCGGACCAACGCGAACGGGCTGCCAGAGTCGCGCTCCTCACCAACAACATGGACGAAGCCGTGCATCAGCTCGAAGCCCTCATCGCCCTCGAACCCGACCGCCAGATCCACCAACGCCGACTCGACGCACTGAACCAACAGATCAAAGCCGAGGAGTGATCAAATGTTAAGAATATTTTTTGCAATAATTATTATTACTACATCGATTGTCACCAATGCAATCCTAGCGAATTCCGCAGAGCCACAACCAACTTCAACTGAGCAAATATCTGAGCTAAATACTAAACTGATCTTGGCTGTAAAAACCAACGCAAATACTGATATCCATGATCTATTCAAGCTGGGTGCGGATGTCAATCATTCTGACGATCGCGGATATACACCATTGATTGTCGCAGCGATGAGTAATGCAAAGGCTCAGACAATTACGACTTTAATTGATTTGGGAGCCCTTGCTGATAAACCGTATGCCCATGCCGGAATTTTTAAAGGCATGACACCCTTGATGTTTGCTTCTCAATATCACCAAAACCCCGACATTCTCTACATTTTGACCAATGCAGGCGCGAACATTAATTCAAATGGATCATACTCGAATAGAACACCCCTCATATATGCCGCCTCTGCCAACGCAAGCCCAGAAATAACAAAAACACTCATTGATCTTGGTGCAGATGTAGACATCACTGACGGCTCTGGCCTGACTCCATTTACAGCAGCAGCGAAGTACAATCCATCGCCCAGTGTTCTACAAGTATTTCTCGATAACGGAGCTGATGCAAACTTGCGGCTCACTGCCCGCCCGCTAACCGATTCGACTCCGATCATGCTCGCTGCGGTTTCAAATAACACTCTGGTTTTAAACATATTGATACAAGCTGGGGCGGATGTGAATGCTATCGCAAGAAATGGCGCATACCAAGATATGACTCCACTCATGATTGCGTGTAAAGAAAACAACTCCATCGAAGTTTGCCAAGCACTCATCAATGCTGGAGCGGATCTTAATCCTCATGCATTTGAGCCGTTCACTCCTCTTTCATATGCAGGGGCATTTAACGACAATATCAATGTTGTCAAAACACTAATCGATGCAGGTGCTGATATTAATGCTCTCAACAAAGACAATGAAACTCCTCTGATGCTCACCAGCAAATTCTGCAAAAACCCAGCAGTTTTAAACCTGCTAATTGAACATGGTGCCGATATCAAAGCACGAGACAAAAGAGGCTGGAATGCATTTATACATGCGGCAAAGAAAAACCCACGAGATAAAGTGGTTAAAACCTTGATCAGACTAGGCGCAAACATAAATGAGCCGATCCCACAAAACCTACAGACCGCTCTGATGATCGCAACTCGGTACGGCTTAGGCAAAAAATATGTCCAGAGACTTATTGACCTAGGGGCTGATGTACACGCACGAGATATCAAGGGTAGAGCAGCACTAATGTATGGATCTAAAAACGATCCTGAAGTAATTTTGATGCTTCTTGATGCCGGTGCTGACATAAATGCTCAAGATACTGCTGGGTACACGGCCCTGATGGTTGCGGTAGGTGCACCAACTGGAGAAGCTGTAATGCACTTACTCAATGCGGGCGCTGATGCAAATATCGAAGATTCGAGAGGCAAACGAGCCATTGACTACGC
This sequence comes from Planctomycetota bacterium, assembly GCA_024280755.1. GTDB lineage: Bacteria > Planctomycetota > Phycisphaerae > Phycisphaerales > UBA1924 > UBA1924. Next base: position 15,091 of record JAJRPN010000023.1, on the reverse strand, counting down.
AAAATCGAATCGCCGATTCATGCAAACTGATGCGTATACAGCCCTTGAAAAAGCTTCCCGCTAACACAACTACAATCTTACTTCACGCAATCTGACGCACAGCACCCAACGCACCATCATCAGCATCTTCAATCACACCCTGAGCACACTCGCCCCATCCGGTCCATGCTTGGTACCGTTGGTGCAGATCTTCCGCGATCTCGGCGTTGGTCATGCCACTGTCTTTGTAGTCGATTGGCTTCATCACACGAATCCGTGTGTTGGATCGGGTCCAGAGCGAGTCCCACGCATTGGCGGCTTCGGTTGGAGTACCTTCGATAATCACAGGCAACACCCGTGCGCCTGATCGCTTAACCAAGACGCCCACACCGGGTGCAAACCGGAGGAGTTGCTTTGCGGGGCGTTCGATTTTGCCTTCGGGAAAGATGCCGATGACGCCGCCGTCGTCGAGGTGTTTGCGGGCTTTGCGAAGCCCGGTTCGCCCGTGACGATTGCGTGCGATAAAGATCACCCCCGCCCAGTTCCAGAACCAACCCATCCCACGAATCCGCATATCGTCAGCCATCAGCCAACGGATTTTGGTCGGCACCGCCAAGCTCACCAAGATCGGATCGACCCCAGCGGTGTGATTGCTCACCACGATCATCGGCCCGCCCAGATCATCAAACGCACCATCCTCTGCATCGACCATCAGATCGTGCATCCCACGAGCATAACCGAACCCAAACAGATAAAGGATGCCGTCAAGATGATTGAGTTCTGGCATCCATTTTTTGCCGTAGGTCTTTCCACCAACAACCCCGGCCAAAATGACCGTGATCAGTATCAAAATGACCCAAAGAACTATTCCCATGCACTCAATGTTAGCATTTGCAAAGCTAGTGTTCCACAAGACCTACAGATTTCTCTGTAATTGTCACATTCTGGGGTTTCCATCCCATCCACCCCACACATCACACCCATACACTTCCCGTATGGCTGATCTTTGGCAAGCAAAACGAGAATCCGCGGTCGATCGCGTCGCCCCCCTTGCATCGCGCATTCGCCCGGCGCGCCTTGATCAAATTGTCGGCCAAACCCACCTCATCGCCCCAGACAAACTTCTCCGACGGATGATCGACGCCGACGCACTCACCTCCGTCATCCTGCATGGCCCGCCAGGCACCGGCAAAACCACCCTCGCCGAGGTCATCGCCAAAGCGACCAGCCGAAGGTTTGTCCGCGAGAACGCTGCATCGGTCGGGGTCAAACGCATCCGAGAGATCATCGAAGATGCCTATCGCATCCTCGGCGACTCCGGCAAACGCACCATCCTCTTCCTCGACGAGATCCATCGGTTCTCTAAATCCCAGCAAGATGTGCTGCTTGCTGATGTTGAACGCGGGTTGATCACCCTCATCGGCGCGACCACCGAGAACCCACTCTTCGCCGTCAACGCGGCACTGATTTCTCGCTCAACCCTCTTCCGGCTCGAATCCCTCTCCGAAGACGAAACTATCGAACTGATCAACAATGCAATCAAGAACCCGCTCGCATTTCCCAACACGAACATCACCATCACCGACGAAGCGCTTCAAGTCTGGGCGATCAAATCCGAAGGCGATGCCCGGCGAGCATTGACAGCACTCGAAGTCGCGGTTCGCTCAAGCTCTGGCGATGCCATACATATTGATCTGCAACTCGCTGAGGATTCCATCCAACAAAAACTCGCCAACTACGGCTCCGACGGGCACTACGACGCGGCCTCGGCCATGATCAAATCCGTCCGAGGATCCGATCCAGACGCAGCGATCTATTGGATCGCCCGCATGCTCGACGCCGGTGAAGACCCACGCTTTATCTGTAGGCGTTTAGCGATCTTGGCATCTGAAGACATCGGCAACGCTGATCCGCGAGCTGTCGTGATTGCACAGTCTTGCTGGGATCTCGTCGAACGCATCGGCATGCCCGAAGCCCGCATCACCATCGCCCAATGCGCGACTTACCTTGCATGCTGTCCGAAGTCCAACGCCGCCTATGCTGCAATCAACGCTGCCCTTGATGATGTGCGCAATAGCCGAGTCTTGCCTGTCCCGATGCACCTACGCGACAAGAACACCTCGCCTCAGGCAAGCACTGATGGCTCGGGCCAGCGCGTCCGTGATCTTGAAACAGAGAAATACGAATACTCCCACAACAGCGACAACCAACTCTCAGGCCAAGACTACCTCGGCGTTGAGAAACGCTACTACGAACCCAAAGACATCGGCGCCGAACGAATCCTCAAACAACATCTTGATGAAGCAAGAGCACGCAAGTTGTTGAGAAGAGAAGATCGCAACAAACAATAAGAGATGGCCAAGCAGATTCCACAAGCCCAAGCATCGTCACTGAAACGAATATCTATTCTTCAACTCTCCGCTTTAAAAACAACTTGCCGAGTATGCCATCAAGAAATCGCTCACATCAAAGAAATTGTATGCTCCATCATTATTGAAATCACCAGAAGGATCACCTGTAGAAAAGGCTGCAAGGAAAGCAGAGACATCAAAGAAGTTGACTACTCGATCACCCGTCAAATCTGCGGGACAAGTAATTTCATTCACATCGTATATGTAAACAGCTCCAGTTCCACCGCTTCCGCCATAGGAGTTGTGAAATGCTGATCCAACAACGACCAAGCCATTCGATACAGCCAGAGAGTTGACACCTCCCTCGCCAGCATCGCTATCGCTGCGTTCAAGACTTGCCATACTCTCTCCATTTGTAATGTTGAACATGTACACAGAGTCTGAATCAAGCGTGCTATACACCGCAAGTTGTGTGACATAGAGTATGTCACCATCGAGAGAGATATTTCTGTTGAACACTGACTCACCCACAGCATTTGGAATAGAAAACTCTTGAAGAAGCCCAAAGGCCTGCAGGTCATACACATACTTTGACTCGCCAGACGAACTCATCGCTATGGCTCCGCCATCGATTGAAAGTCCGAATCCCAACCCCGAAGGTACACGAATATCTTGGCTATTCAGCTTAGTGATCAACGCACCAGTTGTTTGATCAAAGAAGTGGATTTCAAAAGTTTCAGAACCGCCACCGCCCGATGACATATTGTCAATCGACACAACCCCAACCACACCATCTCCAATTGCCAAGTTTATTCCAAACCTTTGACCGGAAAAAGAACTCGTTGGTTCGAGTTGATGGAGAAGAGTACCTGTGTTCAAATCGTAGAGAAACACAAGCCCTGATAGTGAAAACTCGCCATTCTTTGCATTCTGCGCACCCACAACAAGAATCCCATTGTCAATCTCAACTCTTTGGCCAAACAACACGCCAACTGTTGACGCTGGTGGCCTTGCCACCGGCGAGACGATCTTTCGCAATAATGCTCCTGTGGAAGCATCATAAATATACACAGACCCAGAATCAATAGAGTTTTCGTCATCCCCAGGCGCACTCACTGCAACGAACCCATCACCGATTGCCACCGAATCCCCGAAACCGTCCCCCTCTACGACATCATCGGGTACCAATCTAAAAAGTTCATCTCCAGTTTGCGTGTCAACGATATAGGCAACACCACCAGTACCAACTTCATTCTCAAAGAATGATTGTGCACCAACAACCGCAAGCCCATCATCCACTGCTACAGCAAGGCCGTATCGATACTGCCCTGTCGCGTCCGACGGTATCAGAGGTTGACCGGTTGAAGATACAAACAAATCAAATGTATCAGCATACCCAGCCAAAGGTCCTCGAAAATTTGAGTCGGGCGCACCAACACATAAGCGATGCCGCCCATACATCGAAACAGAATGACCATATCGCGCATGAGCGTTCTTGCCAGCAAGAGTCAGTTTCTCTCGATACGAAAATCCTCTTGGATCGTAATATGTATATACCGCCCCGGCCTCAACACCCGTCTCACTATCACCTGGTGCCCCAACGGCGAGACCGAATGATACGCCAGATACTGACCACCCAAACTGCTGACCATCCACAGCGTCAGTGGGATAAAACTTGTTTTCCAAATCTCCATTCAAGTTGTTGAACGCGTACACCGCACCGGATCGAACACCATTAACCTGGTGATCGACTGAACCAACAACCAAATAACTCACCGATGCTAATTCAACCGAGTGACCAAAGTGATCGCCCGCTGCTCCGTCAGAAGGAAAAAACCGCTGTAACTGTTCACCCGTTTCCAGATCGAACACATACACCGCCCCAGAGCTCACGCCTACTGTGGCATCTCCAGGTGCTCCGACTGCGAGGGTAGAACCATCGATTTCCATGCTGAATCCAAACTCTGAAAATGGAGTCAACCCATTTGGTACAATCTTCATCAACTCAGTACCACTGAGCATATCAAAGATATAGACCGCCCCCTCACTGCCATCATCGCGCATCGCTCCAATGGCCACAACACCGTTCCCGACTTCACTCCCAAGACTTACTGAAATTCCAAATCGATCCCCAGCCTGACCATCGCTGGGAAGATACTCCACGAGTTGATGACCTGATGGGTCAAACAAATACGCAGCACCAGAAGATTCCCCCATTTCATCGCGGAATGGAGCACCAATGACCACTCGACTAAACCCTGAATCTTGCTCTGGGCCAGCGTCAATGGCATACCCAAACTGGTCGCCAGCAGCCCCATCTAGAGCTGTCAGCTCATAAGTCACATTCGACACGGTCAAATAAACAAGACCCGCATCAATACCCAGCGTGTCGTTCTTGCACGCAGCGATCACACTTGTATTGCCATCCGTAAAAATGACCGCATTCCCATAAATCTCATTGCCCGGTGCTTCCAAAGGGGCAACTTGAACCGTCTCATACACAGGTTGACCATGAGCCAAATCGCAAGACACCAACAAAACCGCCAATATACAAATTGCTTTATTTGATCGAAACATTTTTAAATTTGATTGCATAATGCCTTCTCCTCAGTGATATGAGACTCTGAACTGATATGGAGTCTCTGACCAATCAGCTACTCCCGCCTGATTCTACTCGAAATCGAGTATGGATGCAATATCTTCTCATTCGAACATCACAAACTGCTCGTTCGAGCCACAAATCCGCATGATTCAAGCCATCTGAGCCGAATCAGCGCGCAGCCATCGCGCACATCACACCCTCTTTGGCACTGGATCCATGCCGATTGCCTTCGCCTGCTCATTCAAAAACAAGCTCCGTTTCAGGTTGCACGCCATGAGCATCAAGCACACATCAAATGCGTTTCTCTCCAAGCCGCGGTAACGCACCTTGCGATAGCCAAGCTGATGCTTCAGCATCGCAAACGGATGCTCGACCTTCGATCGGACCTTGGAAACAAGCCCGTTCCATCGCTCCTGCCAGTCATACAACTCGGCTTGCCCACGCGTCCTTTTATACACGATCCCGTCGATCACCTCACGCTTGCGGAGCTTCTCACGCCGATCCTTCGACGAATACGCGCTGTCGGCCAGCACCGCGACCTTTTCATCTTCAACAAGCTCGTCGATGCACTTGCTGTCATGCACCTTGGCCGTCGTCACTTTGTAATCGGCCATCACACCCGAGAGATCGCAGGCGATGTGCGCCTTGTAGCCGTGATAAGTCTTGCCGTGCTTTTTGGTGAAACTCGCGTCTTCATCACGCGTGGATTCGCCGTCGTCATTCTTTGATCCCTTCGATTGCTCGATGATCGTCGCATCGACCATCGTGCCTTCGCGGACAAGAAAACCCTGTGAATCAAGGTGCTTGACGACGGATTGGAAGAGGTACTCGTCGAGCCTGGCCTCGCGTAATCGCTTTCGAAACTTGACGAAGGTCGTCTCGTCAGGCGTGGCGTCGGTGAAGGACAAGCCGACGAACTTGCGAAAGCTGATGCGATCCTTGAGCTCTTCTTCGAGGCCTGGATCGGAGAGATTGAACCACTTGGCGAGCATCATGGCTTTGAGCATCATCGTCGGCTCCCAAGGCGGGCGGCCAGCACCGTGGTCTTTGTATTCGGGAAGTTGTGTGATCGGCCTTGCCAGCGTGTCCCAAGGCGTGGCGTCATCGAGTTTGTTGAGAAGCTTTGCGGTGCGTGAAGAGCCGAAGTCTTCGAGTGCCATGTCTACAAAGCCCATCGGTGCATTCTTCCGGATCGCCATGGTCAATCTCCTGAAAATAGATAAAGAAACGGTTTCAGGAGGGTATACGGATGAGATGGAGAGGAGTTGCGCAACTATTCAGAGATTTCTGCAGCATACCACCTGAATAAAACATCCTAACTGCTCATAAATCTAAAAAACTATTCAGAGCACACATTGCACCGGAGCCCTGTGACTCATTGTTTACGGGCACCCTGTTGCAAACGCACTCAAAAACGCACTCACATCAAAGAAGTTCAGAACGCCATCGCCGGTAAAATCTGCAATGGCATCCTCAATCTGAAAGAAGGTCAGGAACGCGCTGACATCGAAGAAATTGAGCGAACCATCTCCGGTCAAATCCGCAGCACATATGAGTTCGGGGATGCCAAACACATAAGCCGAACCTGCTCCCAAATCTGTGCTTAGTCTGCCTATGGACCCAACCACAAAGACGCCTTCCTCATCGAGGGCGATCGAGAAACCAAACTGACCGAACGCATCCCCATCACTTGGCAGATATTCACCAAGCTGCTCGCCCGTCGAGGCATCCATGAGATATGCAGAACCTGATGCGAATCCATTTACGCCCCCGAGGTGCGATCCTACTGCAAGCAGCCCGTTGTTCAGGGATATCGAATAGCCAAACCACGCAACCAGTGTGTCCGGTTCGGGAGTGATCTTTAATACCTGAGTTCCAAAGCTTGGCAAGAGTGGATCGCCAGCAAAGGTATACACAGCACCAGTAAACACAGCGTCAGAAGGGCTTGGGTTCTTGTTCGCACCAATGGCAATGAGGCCGCTGTTGACTGAAACAGACTGACCAAAGCCATCATCCGCCATTCCATCATCTGCGATGAGCTTTGCGATCTCAGTCCCAAAGCTGGGTGAATCGGGATCAGCATCGTATAGATAGACAGAACCTGAGTCTGTTCCATTATCATCATCGCCCAATGAACTCGCAGCGAGGATTCCGCCATCGATACTCACCGAGTGACCGAACTCATCGCCACCCACGCTGTCGGCTGGCATGATCCACCTTTGTTCACTACCGAATGATGGAGAGTTTGTATCAGAGTCGAAGAGAAAAACAGACCCTCTATTCCCACCACCAGCACCTGAGAAATGTGCGCCGATCGCAAGCACGCCGTTGCTCATTGACAAGGAGTTCCCAAACTCTACAGCATGAAGCTGATTTGATTCTGGGATCAGCTTTGCAAGCTGCTGACCCGTTGCTGCATCAAAGAGATACACCGCTCCGGTGTTCGAGAATAGAGAATCACTACCAACAGCGCCGACAGCAACAACCCCATCTTGAATAGCCACAGAATATCCAAATTGATCGCCCGTTTGTCCATCCGTAGGGACAAGCTCAGTCAATAGAACCCCGCTCGTCCGATCAAAGATGTATGCCGACCCTGACTGCGGGCCGCTCTCATCGGCCTGGGGAGCACCGACCGCAACGATGTTGCCACTGAGAGCAACAGCGAATCCAAACTCATCTCCAAATGCGCGATCGTTTGATATCAGCTTAAAGCTCTCGTTATTCTCCCCCTCGCCGACGGGCCCCATTGCCAATGCACCACTATTCATGGCTGGCGAAGTGATGAGTGCTCCAAGGACAAGGATTGCGTGTGTTATCTGCATAAGCTAGATTCCAGTCAAATGAGGTTCAAGTTGTAAAGAACCGTTATTCTACAACGATTTGAAAAATCACACAACCCTATTCTAAAACATACTTCTTCATCGAACCTACCATCCCCTGTGCCTCTATTGCCCACCAAATCAAGCCTTCGAGCGGCACTCAAGCCGATCCTCAACTCCATCTCCCAAGCCAATCGCACCCTCTCTAGCCATCAAATTTCTGAGCATCTTCTGCGATCCGAACGCTACACCTCAGCTTCGACTATCCTCGCCTATGCAGCCCTGCCGAGCGAACTGGATCTTGATCCGTTCATCAATACCGCCCTCGAAGATGGCAAACGCGTGTGCATCCCGGCAATTGATTGGGCAAGGAAAACAATGCAGCCCGCTGTGATTGAAAATCTGGACACCGATCTCGAAACTGGCCGATATGGGGTACGATCGCCGAGGGATCGGTGCCCGTTGGTGGAACCACAAAATATTGACCTGATATTGGTCCCTGGGCTGGGTTTTGATCGCGATTTGAACCGCTTAGGGCGGGGAGCGGGGTTTTATGATCGGATGATCGAATCCCTTATCGAAACCCTTGGCACGGCCAGCACTCGTCCGGTGCTTGTCGGCGTATGCTTCAACTGCCAAATCGTCGAACGAGTCCCGACCCAAGCACATGATTTTCCGATGGACCGGATCATCACCCAAACCGGGTTCATTGAACCCGTATAGACACACGATCGATCACCAATCTTCACGCAAGAGGAATCCAGGATGAGCCTACCGAGCCAATCTTCACGAAACGCGACCCGATCGTCGCAAGTGCATTACCGTCGATCGAGCGCAGGCCCGGTCCGCAAGCTCTTGACGATCCTCATCATTCTCGCAACGATTGCCCTTGTCTGGTTCTACCTCATCCGCCCGCGTGCCGCCAAGATTGCTTTGAACGAAGAGCAAACCAATGCACAAAATGAATCGAACTCGTCAGCGGATACAACAACGAATCTGGCAACCAACACCCCGCCGTCTGCATCAACCCAACAGCACCAACCGACCATCATCAACAACTCGCCATCACGCCCACTCCCAGGCTCTGGCGATGCCCCAGATGCTAAAAAAGAAGTGCAAACCGCGCTGCGTTCAAACACAACTACGCCATCGAGAAATACCGATATCTTGGCCGCAGCTGCCAAGCAGGCAAAGAACACACCAATCACTCAGCCTCAAACGCGCCCACAAACCACCACCAGCCGCAACGGGGTGAGCCTTCAGATCGATGCCGCCCGCAGGCTTGTTGCAGAGAACAACCGCGTGGGCGCACGCAAGCTCCTCTCCCAAACCCTCCTCGCAGCCAACACGACCAACCGCGAAGCACAGGTTCTCCGCGACGAACTCACCGAGATCAACAATGTCCTGCTCTTCTCGCCGGTCGCAGATCCAAAAGATCCGATGACCGAGAACTACAAGATCAAATCCGGCGATTCACTCTCACGCATCGCTGCTCGGCGAGAACTGGCGACCCATTGGAAGCTCATCGCACGCATCAATCAAATCGCAGATCCTGCCAAGATTCGGCTTGGGCAAAATATCAAGCTCGTCCGTGGGCCGTTCCACGCGATCGTTCACAAATCGGCACACCGTTTGGACCTCTTCCACGGCTCGCCGGGCAATCCAGAATCTTGGCTCTTTATCAAATCATACGATGTCGGGCTTGGCTCAAACGATGGCACACCCGTCGGCGAGTTCGTTGTCTCAGCGAACAAACTCGAAAACCCCGGATGGGTCAATCCACGCGATGCACGCGAACAATACGAACCCAACGATCCAAACAACCCGATCGGCGAATATTGGATCGGGATCACAGGCGTCGGGCAATATAACTCGCTCACCTCGCTGGGACTCCACGGCACCATCGATCAAGATTCAATCGGAGGCAACCAATCAATGGGTTGCGTCCGATTGGCCAAAGGCGACATCGACACGGTCTACGAGCTGCTCGCCGAGCATATCTCGCGTGTGCTGATCGTACCATAATCGCGTTGTTATTCACCAAGTTGAGTCATTGAAATCCGAGGCGTAGGCTCATCCGTTCGCGCAGCTTGGATCAGCCGTTGTGCGAAGAGCCTTCGGCTTGGCAATAACGCGACCGAAAAGTACATCGGTTTGTACCCTTCTGGGAACGCCTGCCCATTGGGCCAACGCTTGGCTTGTACCAACGCCGGGATCGGTTCACCAACCGGACGCGCCGGCTCAATCGCCACGATGTACCCACCAAAGTCCACGCACACCCCCACTGCGCGCAGATCAATGCGCTCAACCTTTGGCGTTCCAAATCCTAAGAAACTGTACCGGAAGATATCGAGTTGCCCAGGGACGAGCCGAAAGTAGATCGGCCAGATGAGCTCTGCGCTGATCACCCCGCCCACCATCGCCAATCCCATCGTGGCGTACCCCATGAACCCCATCGATTGCGCCAACCCGCGCCACCCGCCAAAGATAAAGCTCACGCCATACAAAAAACCTGCACCAATCACCACCGACATCACCGCGAAGGTCCACCAGAACTTGCGATCTCGACGCGTCCCAAACCAAGGCTGAACGACCATCGGCTCGAATCCGCCTCGGATAGATTCAAGTTCATCCTCACTGACCATATCGTCATCACCAACGCCGCCTTCGGATGCGAGTTGTACCCACTTGACGATCCCCGCATCTTGCTTCTTATTGGGGATCACGGCACGCACCCGATACCGCGAATCGCTCTCGTTCTTGAAAAAAGTCCCTTGCCCTTGCTTGCGATTGACCTTGTTGATCTTGAGCAAGAACATGATTCCGAAGACCACTACTCCAATCGAAACCACCCCCGCAAAGATCCCCGCAGCGACCGCCGACACCCCGAGCAGGTTGCGAAGCACAAAGAAACCAAGCACAGGTACCAAAAACATCATCGCGAACACCTGTGTCCCGATCAGCCCGATCGTCGTCCCGGCAGCAGCTGCGCCAACGAACTCATGCCCGGGCTTTTCACATACAAACAACCCGCGATCAAAATCGATGTTTTCATCTGTTTTTTCAGCGTTTTTGTCCATAAAACCCAGCTTAAACTCAACCCAAGTTTGTCCGCCCGAATCCGAGCAAATCGCACCCCACCGACCTATGATTCCATACCCCGAAAACGGCCCAAAACCGTTCCCTGTACACAAGATACCACACATCATCATTCCCTGTTCGGCTTCTCCAATTTCACGATCACCGAGCGGGCAGATATACAGACAGACATCACACATATGACTGATCAACAAGACACCAACCCGACCTCAACCCCAGTGACCCCCTCAGCTCCAAATGCTGAATATTCCTCTGACCAGATCAAGGTCCTCGAAGGGCTTGAAGCTGTCCGCAAACGCCCCGGGATGTACATCGGCGGCACCGGACTGGGCGCGCTCCATCACCTCGTCTATGAAGTCGTCGATAACTCCATCGACGAAGCAATGGCTGGCTTCGCGAGCTTTATCTCCGTCACCATCCAAGCCGACGGGTCGATCAAAGTAACCGACGACGGGCGAGGCATCCCCACCGATCCAGTCAAGAACAGCGATGACCCCACAATCGACGGCAAACCCGCTGTCGAAGTCGTACTCACCAAGCTCCACGCGGGTGGCAAGTTTCAGCAAGAAGACTCGGCGTACAAAGTATCGGGCGGACTCCACGGCGTAGGTGTCTCGTGTGTAAACGCGCTCTCATCACTACTCGAAGTCGAGGTCTGGCGTGATGGCGAAATCAAAGCGATCGTCTTCGAACGCGGTGTTGTCACCAAACCACTCTACGATGTGGGCAAGATCCCCGAAAACGCAACTAGATCCACAGGCACCACCGTTGTCTTCAAACCCGACCACCAAATCTTCGAAGACACCACCTTCGACTACACCGTCCTCGCACACCGCCTGCGTGAACTCTCCTATCTCAACCCCGGCATCCTCATCCGCCTCACCGACGAACGCGTCGGTGCCGACGGCAAGATCAAGCACGACACCTTCAAAGCAGACAACGGCTTGCTCGAATATGTCGTCCACCTCATGAAGGGCAAGACCGAACTCTCATCGCCAATCTTCCTCACCAAGGAAGTTCCCGAAGAGAACATGCTCTGCGAGATCGCCCTCCAATACCACGATGGGTACTCCGAGAACCTGCTCACCTTCGCTAACAACATCAACAACGCCGACGGCGGAACACACGGGCAAGGATTCAAAACCGCACTCACCCGCACACTCAACAGCTACGCCCGTCGGCTCGGCTATCTCAAGGACAAAGATCCGAACCCAACGGGCGATGACCTCCGCGAAGGCTTGATCGCAATTGTCTCGGTCAAACTCCCCGACCCGCAGTTCAACAATCAGCCTAAGGAGAAACTCCTTAACCCCGAAATCGAATCCTTTGTCTCAAGCACCGTGCAAGAAGCCCTCAACAACTGGCTCGAAGAGCATCCTGCCGAAGCGAAGAAGCTTTGTCTCAAGGGTATCGTCGCTGCCCAGGCACGCGAAGCCGCCCGCAAAGCCCGCGAGCTGACAAGACGCAAGACCGCACTCGATAGCGGCTCGATGCCTCACAAACTCCGCGATTGCAAAACCAAAGACCTCGACCGCGCCGAACTCTTCATTGTCGAAGGCGATTCAGCGGGTGGATCGGCCACCCAAGGGCGCGATGTCGAAACCCAAGCCATCTTGCCCCTCAAAGGTAAGATCCTCAATGTCGAACGCGCACGCATCGACAAGGTGCTGGGCTTTGAAGAAATCCGCACACTCATCGGCGCACTCCGGTGTGGTATCGGTGGAGACTTCGACATCTCCAAGCTCCGCTACGGCAAGATCATCATCATGACCGATGCGGATGTCGATGGTTCGCACATTCGCACCCTCTTGCTTACCTTCTTCTTCCGTCATATGAACGAACTCGTTCGGCGTGGGCATATTTACATCGCGCAGCCGCCGTTGTATCAGATCATCAAAGGCAAGAAATCCCAGTATGTACTCAATGAAGGCAAGCTCGATTCTGTCCTGACCGAACTGGGGCTCGAAGGCTCATCCTTGCTCATCCGCGACATCGACAACACCCGCCTTGGCGATCAACCAGAAACCATCACAGAGATTTCGGGCAACGATGCCAAGCGGCTCATCCGTGGGATATCGCGTCTTGCTGATCTTGTCCAGGTTGCCGAACGCCGAGGCACGAAGTTTGTTGACCTACTCGAAGCAAGGCGTGACGGCGTTCTCCCGACCCACATTGTTGCGACCCTCGCCCAGAACCAATACGCATGGTCTGAAACTGAAGCATTGGAAGTCATCGCCAAGAACAACTGGCGTCACTCCGACGATATCGAAGAAGCCGAGGAAGGGATCGAACTCCCAAGCACCCCGGCCGATTCAGACACCATCGCCGAGATCAACTCCCCAATCGCCACCGTCCGCGAACTCCACGAAAATAAAGAACTCGCGGTGATCTTTACCGAACTGGATGAACTTGGTTTAGACATCAATGACTACGCACTCGTCCAAGAAGAGTCCGTCACCGGCGACAAACTCCCGGCACGCTTCGCGTGGAGCACCACCAAGACTGGTAAAGTCACCAAGCTCGAAACACCAACAGACGACAACGAAACGATCTCAGTACCGAGCGCCAAAATCGTCGAAGCCGAGAATATCCCTGCCATCCTCAATGCGCTTCATGAAATCGGTCGCCGAGGCATGGAAGTCAAACGATTCAAGGGGCTGGGCGAGATGGACGCCATCCAACTCTGGGAAACCACAATGGATCACGAGGTCCGTTCGATGTTCCGTGTCCAGTGGGATCAAGCTGGTGAAGCCGACAACTTGTTCTCGCTCTTGATGGGCGAACATGTTGAACCCCGCAGAAAATACATCGAAGACCACGCGCTCGAAGTGAAAAACCTTGATGTATAACCCCCGATAATTCTCTGCTTCCATTCAGTTTATATCACCCAAACGACACACTGCGTTCAATTTTCGGACGCAGTGTGTTTTTCATTGTGCGTTTGGATTATGCCGTTGTTTCTGTCTTGTGTTGGTAGTTCTCCCAATGAATCACGAAAGATCACCCATTGGTTGGTCGATATCCAAAACGAAATCATTTCCAATCTCGTTCACCATTTCCCAAAGGTTTACAAATGAGCAACGACCCAAACGCACAGACCAACACGCTTCGTCTTGGCCAGCGAGAACTTCATAAACTGCTCGAACAGTTTGATTCAGACCTGCCAACGGTCTCGAATCCTGATCGCGAGTTTGTCCGTTGGTCGTTCCGTGTCGGCGCAGTCGATCTCACCATCGTCCATTCCAACGGCGGCAAAGTAACCATCCCCGTCGCAACACGCAATATCTCTCGCGGCGGAATGTCGATCCTCCACTCGGCCTTTATTCACCTTAAAAGCCCGTGCGAAATCACGCTCAAAGTTGCTGGAGGAAAATCGCAAATTATCTCAGGAAAGGTTGTTCGATGCAACCATCTTCAGGGGCGAATCCATGAAATTGGAATCGCCTTTGACGAGCAAGTTTCGACCAAAGATCTCCTCGGTCTCGATCCACTCAACGAAGCGTACTCGCTCGAACGCGTCGAGCCAGATCGCTTGCACGGCTCGGTTTTGGTGGTCACCCCCACCGAGCTCGATCGCGATCTCTTGCTCATGTTCCTCGAAGAAACGAACCTCGTTCTCAACACCGCAGACTCTATTGAATCTGCGGTCTCCCGAGCAAGCAAAGGGTGCGATATCGTCATCACCGATTATCATCTTGGTGACGAGACCGGACCAGAACTGATCGGCGCACTGCGAGAAGCAGGGTGTGATTCGCCTGTGATTGTGATGACCTCAGATAAATCTGAGCAGGCGTTAGATTCGATCCGTGACGCAGAAGCATCTGGCATTCTCACCAAGCCGCTCACCAAAAACCGTGCGCTCCAAGCCCTCGGCGAGTTCCTTCATGCCGACGGCGATGGTGGCCCGCTCTATACCGAACTCAAAAACGATAACCCCGCGTATCAACTTGTGGGCAAGTTTCTGACCGATGTCCCTCGCATGGCGCTCAATCTTGAAAAGGCATTGCGGGATAATGATGCGAAGGCATGTCTTGATATTTGCCGAATCCTTGTGGGTACTGCATCCCCATTGGGCTTTCCATCAATCTCTGCATTCGCACTCGTCGCTGAGAAAAAACTTGCTGGCGGCGACACGAAGAACGCGACCGCTGAGATCCGTATGACTCTCGTTTCTTGCCGAAGAATCAAGGCCAAGCCTGCCGCATAGCCCCCCCCCCCCCCCCCCAACGAAGGGGGGG
>JAJRPN010000022.1 GCA_024280755.1 Planctomycetota bacterium | reverse complement strand
CCAGCACCGGAAACTCGGATTACCCGGGTCGTCAATCACCCATCAGAGGCCTGCTCCGCTACGCTCCGCAGCCCTCTGATGGGACAAAGGAACGCCGCTGCCCTAACATAGAGAGTGGTACAGAATATGGGGGCAGGTCAGTGCACTCGAACACGCAGTTCATACTTTGGAGTGATAAGCAGGCGGATCGAATGAGCCGTACTCTCGACCGCTCTGCACACTCTCTTGTGTCAGGCTGGTCATCAAGTTCATCTCTGGCAAATGTCATCAACGAATGGGCTCGCATGGTTACGAGCCCAGCGAGGAGGAGGATGGTGAAGATCAGGGTGGTCAAGGACATCACCACCGGCCCAAACCGCGACATGCACGCTGTGTTATTGGAGAAAATCACTAATGCCCTGGGCACGAGGTGTACTCGGACGAAATCCGAGAACGGATGTTCGTGAGCGAACGAAGCACCATCCGTGAAACGAAAATCCTCAGGCTCTCGCCGCGTGAGATCACAATCGTTGGGCTTGTCGCTCAAGGGCCGACCATAGGTCAGATCGCCGAAAAAGTTTTCCGCTCGCCAAAGACCGTCGACAACCAAATCTCGTCAGCCTTCTCCAAAACCGAATGCAGCAACCGCGTTGAACTCTCGCTATGGGCTATCCGTGAAGGCTTAGTCCAAGCATGACGAATCAAACCCTACTCAACCAATAGAAAACGCCCGGCACCATTTGGTGCCGGGTGTGCTATATGTCATTTCAAATACCCTGATACCAAGCGGCGGTGGTATTATAGAATCCAATCGATT
This sequence comes from Planctomycetota bacterium, assembly GCA_024280755.1. Lineage (GTDB taxonomy): Bacteria > Planctomycetota > Phycisphaerae > Phycisphaerales > UBA1924 > UBA1924. The sequence continues at coordinate 78,905 of JAJRPN010000022.1, read as the reverse complement.
TTTCTCATTACTCCAAGCCCGATTTTGCTCGATCGATACCGTCTTTATATTCTGCACGATTAGCACGCTCATACGCTTCCTCGTATGACTCGAGTGCCATCTCATATTGACCCTGCACCTCGTATGCAACCCCGCGAGCAAAGTATGCCTCAGCAAGACGCTCCCTTTTCCGTTCGCTCTCAATTTTCTCATTCAACAATACGATTGCGTCATTCCATTTTTGGGTGCGAAGTTTTCCAATCGCATCGCGATATCCGGTTGAGGACATTGTTACAGTGATGGGAATCTCGCCTCCATAATCGGGGTCCTCAACATTGACCACCGCGATTAACTCCGGCTTAGGCTCATCGGAGTTACTCCCCATGTCCCCGATTACAGGAATGGATTCGCATCCTACTGGGATAAGCAGCGTCATGAGTACAAGTGGAAACACGAATCGCATGAATGACGGGATGACTTTCATATGAACAATCCTTTTCTGTTAAGTTTCAGTTCGACAAATCGAGAGGCTCGGCATAATCACTACCCTCTCGAACTCTTAACCACATCCTACCAAGAAACATTGTTCATTTGGTAAGGCATGATGGCAATTAATTTTGCATAAGCCAACTCAAGCTTCGCAAACTCTTCTCTTGATGGCTCATATCTCTTTCTGACAACAGGCTTTGCAACCCTTTGCAATGCAACTCCTAGCTCCTTTGAAGTTGAACCGATTAAAAACAATACGGTCTCTCGCCCTCTCGCCCCGCTGCTCTCTCTACGAACCTGCTGGATGATGTTTCGTTGACGAGTCTGAAGAGAAGCTTTTAAAGCGTCGAACTCTTTCAGGTCAATGTCGCCTCGAACGCGAATTTCATCAATAAGCGACCCAAGCCGATTGATATCCAAACTCATTTTCGCAATCGAGTTTTCGATTGATTCCTCAGGTTTGTCCTTGAACCCTTGAACATACGCAGCAGCTGCTACTGTGAGACTTGCGAGCCCCAGCTTCTTGTGATCACTCCCGATTGCAAGAACTCCCGCAGCTGCTGCTGTAGCGGCCGTTTTTTGGCCAGCATCTCGTTTGGCTGAGGCTTGCTCCAACTCCTTCTTGCGTTCATCGTATCCGGCTGTTCCCTCAAACCCTATGCCGTTTTCAAGTGCATCAGCCCATGCTTGATGAGCATCGCTCGAATCACTCGATGCGCTTTCTGCTGCCCAGTGCCTTGCCTGCGCATTATTCTTAACTGTTCCCAATCCGTATTGATACATATAGTACAGCGCGGCCATTGCATCTGGGTCACCAGAAGAAGCCTTGCCCATAGATTCGTCAAAGCGTTGAACCCAGACGGCATCATTGCTCATGCTGCTTTGTTGTTCACTGTGTCCTGCTTGAAACGCTAATACAACGAAAGCTTTGGATTCAAGTCGATTTATATCCGCTTGCCTCTGAGCCATTAGACTATCCGTTTGGAACACCAACTCAATAGCATCGAGCCCCCCTCGCCCCTTCCCACCTTTCTTCGCATTTACAATCGCATGCTCGACCGCATCTCTCGTACGCAAGAGCCAATCATTTGATGGCTTACGAACAAAAACAAACTCACCACCAGAGATTGAATATGGACGAAGTTGAGGCGTCATCGTCTTTGGAAACCCATAAACCTGCATCACACCAGACACACGCTTGCGAACCTCTTGATGTACCGCAGAAACGGACAGCCCTTCGCTCGGAATCTGATGAAGCACGGATAAGAGTTCATATGTGAACACTCCGTGCTTTACAAATCCATCTTTGGGCAATGGCTTACTCTCTCGCATTTGAGAATAGCCTCGTGTTTTATTTGTGTGTTCAATGGCTTCTTCGCCTCCAGTGCCCGCGGTAAAAACAAACCTAGACTTTGCACTCAATAGTTGATAATGCCGAATCAGCGTTTCATTTTCTAACTTCATCTTACTTGCTACACCACTCCCACTGCGAGTTGAAAGCCCGGCAAAGCATGAATCAAAGAGCGCAACCACATGCTTTGCTCGTGAACTAAAAAGCTTTGTCCGAAGTTCATCCATCCGTAATGATCCTTCGATCACCTGTAAATCATGTTCCTTTTTGACGACTTCTGAAATCCAAATTGTCCTCGCAACCTCTACCATTTCGGAATACTCTTCCTCACTCTGTCCGGGTTGATCGTCTGTTTCTTCTATGCGATCGGGCCGATGAAACAAATCTGCCTCTAAGATCTCTTCGCGGACATCAGCCAGTACCAATTTTGTAAGATCTTCCTCCATACGAGGAACAAAATAACCCACTGGGTAATCGGCTAAAGATGAAGCAGGAATGCTCTGCCCATGCCCAGCATAAAAGAATATAAAAACATCATCGGGCCCGATGCTCGCCAGCACTTGATCGACAGCCGACAGAATTTCATTGCCCGTTGCATCTCGAAGTATTGTCGTTATGTACCCAAACTGATTGGTAAAAAGCTCACTCATCTGTTCGGCGTCATCAATGGCATAATCTAGATCACCCCAATCGCAGTTACGATAATCTTCAACCCCAACAACCAACGCGTATACATTGCCAAACGGGTTAGGGAGATCAATCGAACTCCCTGAGCTGCTCTGCTCAACCGAGCCACCAAATGCCATAAAGACCGCATAAAAGCTTACCAAACACAACGCCATTCGTATGTCGCTCATCACTCTCTCCATTCTTTAACTAGTCCCATTGAATTAAAAAATACCGGCTTATGGCTTTACAGTAATTGAGTGTCCCACCCAAGCCCATTGTGAAAACCCTGCATCATCCATCACCCCTTGTACTGTATCAACAAATACAGTTGCCCAATCATGAAACGAACTCTCTCCACCGCCTCCTGGCCCGCGCGGAACTGCCCCTTCACGAAACTCAAAGCCCTGCCCTACCCAGTAAAGATGCATACCACTTGCGACCTCAGGTGCTGGTAACTCCATTTTGCTAAACAAGCTATTCTCGATTGCCCGCATCAACGCATCAAGCCCCATTTCCTCTGACTGCTCATCCATCCATGTATCAGCCGCAGGCTCAAATGTCAATGCGATCATGGTGAGCGAACCCGCATCGGACAGCGGCCACTTCTCCCTTACTCCGATTTTGGTATATACGCGTGAACCTTCCACAGCAATAGAAATCACTCGTTGCCCCGATGGTATTGAGCTCAATCCACATATCATTTCATCGCCAACGATTGGCGGCGGGGTGTTTTCCGTGATCGGCACCGGCATACCGTTAAAACTCTTAGCTGGAAGCTTCAGGAGTAACCCTACAGGTTCAATCAATTGTTCTTCTTGAACTTGATCCGACCCAAACAACTTACCGCCAATAGGGCCAAACACCGCAGCAACTGTTGCGATAAATGTCAGCAATGCAATCCCACACATCAACCAGTTGAATCTCCATTTGTTCTTCCGGTCGACCATCATCGCATGCTCTTTGAGTTGAGCATCAATCTGTTTTACGATGTCCACTGTTTCGCGAGTGCACTGCTCACAAACGGACGGTGTATTGCTTTCGACTTCTGGCCCGAACCGACGCTCGCTCTCTTTATCATTTGATCTTTTGCCCATTTGAAATCTAGGCATAACTCGAATTATGATCTGCTTATCTGGATTGTGTGATGCCTGATTCTGACTGACATCTACACCGTCTACTCTTTGCTGATGCTTGTGCGATAAGCCTTCCTGCGGGGTTGAGACTTGAGCTATGATGACATCAATAACTCCACGAGACTGACTTGCCAATTTCTTGTCACCTATTTCAAGATTCCGACCAAAATACATCGGTTTGCCCGCTGAAGATCGAACGCTGACACAAACACTCGTTGTGCTGCTATTCACATCATGCCATTCTGTGAAGCTTTTTTCAATTTGGTCGCGAGTAGAAAGCATCACTTGACGATTCGTACTCTTCTCGTCTTCATATCGGATGACAACCTCAACAGCAGTTGATCCTGGGAATGACTGCTTATTAAAAAAATGGCCTCTCTCTTTGATTTCAATCATACCAAAGTGTACCAGAATTCTACAAAAAATAAACGCCCTTGCTACATAAAAACTACTCTATTTATCGATCAAACCAGTATATCTATAGACCATGCACACATTTCTATTCCCAAACCGTCATAACCACACGAATTTGAGCCTCAAACTTGCAACATCTTGCTTTCAAGCTGGGGTTGATTACACTGATATCCCCGCAGGCCAACTGCTCATACCGGTTGCGACTTGCTTTCAAGCTGGGGTTGATTACACTGGGGAGTGCCGACTCGCGCTCTTGCGTGTCGTTGCGACTTGCTTTCAAGCTGGGGTTGATTACACTCCGCTCTCCGAGTGTCCGGTTTGACTCCTGTTGCGACTTGCTTTCAAGCTGGGGTTGATTACACTCGGCGAGGACGCGTCATATATTCTCGAACTGTTGCGACTTGCTTTCAAGCTGGGGTTGATTACACTTGTTTTCATTAGGCTGCCTTCCCGTCGATGTTGCGACTTGCTTTCAAGCTGGGGTTGATTACACTTCCCAACAGTTTGCCATTCAGTACATAACAGTTGCGACTTGCTTTCAAGCTGGGGTTGATTACACTTTTGGCGGCAAGCTCGATCTGTCGAAGGCTGTTGCGACTTGCTTTCAAGCTGGGGTTGATTACACTGTATGAGCGTCAACCCACCTAAGCCGTATCGTTGCGACTTGCTTTCAAGCTGGGGTTGATTACACTGTGGTCGATGGCATGCCGGGCGGCAATGAGGTTGCGACTTGCTTTCAAGCTGGGGTTGATTACACTCGTAAGGGGGCCGACAAAGGCATGGTCAAGGTTGCGACTTGCTTTCAAGCTGGGGTTGATTACACTGGTTCGGGTGGTCCAGACTGGTTGAAATCAGTTGCGACTTGCTTTCAAGCTGGGGTTGATTACACTTCGAGCCCTGTATAGCCCATTCATCCTGCCGTTGCGACTTGCTTTCAAGCTGGGGTTGATTACACTTACACGCTCCGCTCCCGCGTGCTGCGCCCGGTTGCGACTTGCTTTCAAGCTGGGGTTGATTACACTGGAAAACAACACGGAAGGGACAGCACAATGGTTGCGACTTGCTTTCAAGCTGGGGTTGATTACACTAAGTGTCGTTTTGACCAGTCCCCCTGCTTTGTTGCGACTTGCTTTCAAGCTGGGGTTGATTACACTGCCAAGGGTCACGACGGTTGGACGATCATCGTTGCGACTTGCTTTCAAGCTGGGGTTGATTACACTCAACGGGTGATGACTTACCCGGCACAGACAGTTGCGACTTGCTTTCAAGCTGGGGTTGATTACACTTACGATCGGACTCTCCTCTACAGGTTCAGGGTTGCGACTTGCTTTCAAGCTGGGGTTGATTACACTTATACCGGCGCACCAACGGGGTCAGCGCGGGTTGCGACTTGCTTTCAAGCTGGGGTTGATTACACTTCTCGCGGGTGGCGACATCGGACACCATCAGTTGCGACTTGCTTTCAAGCTGGGGTTGATTACACTAATAAATCCGGCGCATCCGTGCTCGTCGGGGTTGCGACTTGCTTTCAAGCTGGGGTTGATTACACTCCTCAAATGCAGAGATGCACTCAGAGAGCAGTTGCGACTTGCTTTCAAGCTGGGGTTGATTACACTAAAAAAGCGAGAACGACGATCCATCAAGGTGTTGCGACTTGCTTTCAAGCTGGGGTTGATTACACTACTGACGGGCCGATCCTGATCGGCATGACGGTTGCGACTTGCTTTCAAGCTGGGGTTGATTACACTTGAACACTGCACGCTCAAACACCGAACAGAGTTGCGACTTGCTTTCAAGCTGGGGTTGATTACACTCAAGTCAACCAAGAAGCCAAGTATCCATGTGTTGCGACTTGCTTTCAAGCTGGGGTTGATTACACTCGGTCTTGTGACTCACTTTGTGCGGACGCGGTTGCGACTTGCTTTCAAGCTGGGGTTGATTACACTTCGCAAATACAAAGACGCGGTAAAGTCTGTGTTGCGACTTGCTTTCAAGCTGGGGTTGATTACACTACAGCTTCGCCTGTTCCTTATCGCACGCCGGTTGCGACTTGCTTTCAAGCTGGGGTTGATTACACTCGAACGAACCGGACATAGACGATAGTTGTGGTTGCGACTTGCTTTCAAGCTGGGGTTGATTACACTCTTCCCGCTGTAAGCACCGTGTACGAAAGGAGATAAGCAACGGCCATGTCAGAATAACTCGAGTTGAGCGGGAGGAGATTCGGGCTTTCTTCGCTTTTTTCCCCAGAAAATCCGCATACGCTCAAACTGTTTGTCTGTGATTGTGATGACACGGATCTCTCCATCGGGTGGAATTGCTCGCTCGATACGGGCAATATGTGTTGCCGCGTTTTCTCGGCTTGCACAATGACGAATATACACCGAATACTGCATCATTGCAAACCCATCTTTCAGAAGGGCCTTGCGAAAACGGGCGTAGTTTCTACGCCCAACCTTTGTGTCCGTTGGCAGGTCAAACATTGCTAAAACCCACATGAATCGATACCCGCTGAATGATGGCATGAACTACTCCAGAACATCAAATGACTCTTGAGGGATTAAGAGCGTGGCTTGGCCTGTTGAATATGACTTGGCCAACGATGCGGCGTATCGAACGAGTGCGGCATCGAGGGGGCCGAGGGTTGGCTCTTCGTTTGGCGAAGTAATGACTACAGAAGCGGTCAGTGTGAGAAGTAACTCGGCCTTTGTTTCTTGGTCGAGGTATTGTCGCCCTGATTGAACGAGCCGACGAACGCGCCGATCGATCATTGGACGCAATGGTTCAATCAGATCGTCCGCGAGACAGAATGCATTGGATCGGTTCGCGTGATGAACTCCGATCGCGGGCATAAGCCCGGCACCTACGAGGGCTCTTGCAATTGCGGCGCGAAGTACGGTATATCCATAATCGAGGAACGAGTTGGGCGCTGTTCGATCGCCGGGAGATCGTTTAAACTTCCATTCACCCTCAGGCGGAAACAAAGCTTGCCAATAGACTCGCGCTGCCTGTGCTTCGACATTGGTGGAGTCGTTCGATTTCACTTCTTTGACCATTTGTATCAGGCGACGATAAGCAGAAGAGTTTGGTTCAAGATTGTCAGCTTGTGAACGAATTTTGGCTTTGACGAGTGTTGTCCAGAGTTGCTTCTTGAGTACCTTCGAGCAGTCGATCTGGTCTTGGATACGCCACACTTGTTCGGTATGCGTAGAGATCGGAAGCATAATCGCTGCTGGAAGATGATCGTTCGAGCACACAACGAGTGCAACCCCGTGATCAGCAAGCGCAGCTAAAGCGGCGTGTGTATAGGTCACCTCTCGATGATCGACCATAACGAGCCCGAGATCTTCGCAAGGGATCCGTTGACGCATCTCAAGATCGCGCCGAGATTGTCCGTCTCGAATGATGAGGAGCTGGTTATGCTCGACAGCAAGGTGTGCACGCTCGGCACTGATTTCGATCGTTCGTCGGGCCATGTTGTAAGCATCGACACAATTAAATGTATAAATCAGTCTCTACAAAACATGCCTCAGGATTGAGTCAGTCGTTTGCCCACCGGATCTGCCCTACAGGGGTGACGGTGACCTTTCGAGCATTGTGTTCATACATTTGCTTCGGGGAAACATACAGATTTAGGGGGGATAGTTCTCCAGATGTCCGAGCATCTATATGCTGTTTGTAGTGCAGCCGCCCGGTCTGATCTATCTTTCGTACAACACACAGGATCCGTCCGAGTTCCCCTTTGGGGTCATCGGCTTCAAAGAGTTCGCCGATCGACAAACTCATCACAAATTTGCCGGCATCGGTATCGGATTGATCAACGAGCGGAAGTGATTTGCCGTTGACTTTGGTGCGTCCTCGAACAGCGGCATCCCACATCGTGGTCACTTCGCCGCTCCACTTGGTGTTGCCTTTTTCACCTGTTATTTCTCGATAGGTGATGTGATGGTTGTTACCTGGTTGCGCGAAATGATAATCACGGCGATTGCTTACTTGGCGAAGCGTAGATTTATTTTCGAGGAGTCGAACACGCTTGATTGGCACGCCTGAGGACATGAACGGCGCATTTTCGCCTTCAAAGCAGCCCTTTGGGTAGGCCCCCTTCCCATCGGGATCGATGCCTTGACTTGTTAGATGATTGGCAAGAATCTTGCGGATTCCTTTGTCACGAATTTTTCCGAGATGCTTTGCGTTTTTGATATCGGCAACCACCTTTCGTCGAACAAATGTCTTCGAGTCTTCGGTCCAGTCTTTGGCGTGGAGCCGATTGATTCCATGCCCAACGCTTCCTGGTGCGATGCACTGTTCTGGGTCATCGCCGACAAATTTCTGAGTTGGCCCATAAAAAGTTTCTTCGTGGAGCGCGCCAGAGAGTCGACGCAACACGCGGTGCGAGACTCTGATATCCATCACGGATTGCTCAGCTTGAGTGCGGAGATCATCCCATGGGCATTGCTTGCCTTCCCCACGCGACTCGGCAAACTTCTGAATTCGACCCTGTGTAATTAACGCAATCGTGATCGCATCGACCGCATGGTGCCGATGATCCGCGCGGGTTTTTTCGCCGCTATCTGATAGGATGTTGTTGAGTTCCCAATGCCGACGGAGTTCTGCGGTCATCGAGCCCCGAGGCATGACCATCTTGGCACCGAGGCAATCCAAATACTGCGTCACACACCGCGAGATGTATTGGGTATCTTTGAGTTGACGGGCAACAAACTGATCAGTGTCGAGTTCTTTCTGAATAAATCGGCGGTACTTCGAGTACGGCAGTTTTTTGGCTCGTTGCAGTACCTCGTCGTATTTTTCAGGATCAGATTCAGCAAGCCATTCATACGGCGTCTTGTCGCCTTTGGCCATATTCTGCTTGCGAAACACCAGCACCTTGTTCATCATCGAATCATCAAGGCTCCGCCAGCGTGGAAGAATGTGATCTACATCGACGGCACCAGAGTAAAAATCATCTTGAGAAATGATCTTGTTGGAATACACACAAGTGCAGTCTTGCTCTTGCCATAAAAGGTATTTGTTAATTTTGCTCCGCGTTACTTTGTCGCCGGCATTGGCAATTTCGTCGCCTGCATGCTCACGCAACTTGCGCCGTTTCGCATTCTCAAATCGAATCTCGCGGCGTTTCTCATATGAGTTCTTTGAATCTCGTGCCAACTCGACATGAATCCGGTCGAATGGAATCTTCGATTTTTCTGCTCGATCCTTGCAATGCTCACGGATGATTGCGTTCACAGTCTTGCGAACCTCGACCAACGCCTGGCGAACAATCGGGTTGGGAAGATCTGGTGATTCCGGCAGGGTCGACCGCTGATCAACCACCCGCTGGTCAGGACGCAGATACCCCGCAGCGTGCAGGGCCGAATCCGTCTCGTCGTTGCCCATCAAGAACTTGCCTTCTTCAAGATGCGGGAGCAGTTTCTTGATCGCAAATTTACAGTAGCTTGCATAACTATCAGGAAGATGCGCCGCGCTCGCACGCTCGGCTTGTTCTTGATCGAGCCCACACTCGTTGATCAGGGAGGAGATCGCAACATCTTCACGATCTTCATCGATCAAAATACCGACAATACGGTCCTTGATTTGGTCATCGAGCTTCCAGTAATCCTTCCCTAAGGCGTTCTTGCCGCTCAGAGTGGCGTCGGTGAAATGTCCCTGGAGTTTGTTTCGGCCTGTCCCGTCGTCATTCTCAAAGTTGAACCGGACCTCTTCGGTGAATCCAAGTTTCTTGCGGATCTGATCGAAGGTGCGCTGTTTGGCGATCGAAAGATAGGCGATCAAGATGCCGCGTTCTTCGGGAGTGAGTCGGCGTTCTTCGCCGGTGGAGCGATCGATCAGCTTGAGATTGTTGATCTCTTGGACAATTCGAAACCGCTGGGCAGCCCGATCGGCCACCGGGCACCGAGCGAGACGACGCTCAAGATCACAACTGCCAATGACGCTTCTTGGCCAGTACATTTTCCGTTGGAAAAAAATCCGCCGATGAATACGGCTTTGCACATCGTCGCTCAACAGGCCGGGGTGGTGCGCACGCTGCCTGTCAAAGAGTATCTCAAACTCATGCTCATACATATCTCGGCGTGTGTGGCGGTTGCGAATGCCTGTTGGTTCATCCTCGATCGACACAAGCTCGCCCGTGCCTACCTTATAAAGATACTCGCCGAGTGTTTCACATCCGGTGTCTTCGATCCGTTTGGCGAGGGTACCGATCTCGGCGAGCATGCCTTTGGTTTCGCTTGGCTTGGCTTTGTCGGTCTTGCGGTTCGACAAGAACCCTCGGCGTTGATTCAGATGCACCAAGACCCGCCCGAACTCATACGCCGACAACGGCTCAGTGAGTCCCTTGGCCCGCAATGGGTACGGGTTCATCCCGATCACCGCTTCGAGCTCGCCCTCATCGGTCGGCAAGAGCCCCACTGTTTGCAGATACCGCATCAAAAAGCGTTTGCGTCGCGCACGCCGAGCAACTTGTCGGCGAGCCCCACGGGCTTCACGCCGAGCCTGCGTCTTTGATTTTTCTCCACCTTGCTGATCCCGATCAACCCCCTCGGGGAAGATCCGCACGCCTGTGGCAATGATGGTGCCATGATCGCCGTGATCTTCGAGGAGAGTCCAACCGATAGAAGTGGTGCCGATATCAAGCCCGAGTGTCCGCATGTGATTGCCCCTTCAGCCAATGCTTGGCTTTAGGATGGTATTCCGTCTCATGGCACTTGACAAGACCCGATCAGTCCTGTAGACTCAACGCAGTGTAATCAACCCCGGCTTGTGAGTCTTGTCGTAACAAGATGAGTCCTTCGGGACAACATTCGCAGGCCACGCTCTACGGAGCGACCAGCCGACCACATTGAAAGATGCCGTCGGCCTTTTTTATGCCTACTTCTTATTATGCATGCCAACTGCAAAACACCGCGAATATCTGAGTGCAGCAATGAACAACGCCCGGCACCAAAGGTACCGGGCGTTTCTATAAAAGCGGGTGAACAGATTTGAACTGTCGACATTCACGTTGGCAACGTGACGCTCTACCACTGAGCTACACCCGCATAGAGTGTTTCGCAAAGCCAGTCAAAGACATGTCCCTGCGGGGGTAAAGATATTCCCCAAATGGGCATTCGTCAAATGACTTTGGCAATGAACCTGCAATGAGTACAGATTGTTGCCTGCAAAGCCCGAAAAACTGGTTCTGATCGGACGGGAACCCTGCCGAACCATCATTTCAATCGACCAAGCTGATCGCTGCTCCTCGTTCTCGGGCGTCGTTGATCGCATCGACGACCTGGGCCGAGGTGTACGCATTGGAGAGCCAGATCGGATCTTCGATCCCGGGCGCATAGACCACCAAGAACGGGATGCCGGTTTGCCCGAGGGTTTCGTTGAGGTGCTTCCAACCCGGAGCCGTGGTACTCGTCAGATCGGCGACCATCGGGACGACATCGGCGCTGAGCAGTTCGCTCTTGACAGGATTGCGAGAAAGCACCTTGGCTTCGAGCGCTTTACAGTTCAGGCACCACTCAGCGGTGAAGTCGAGTACGACCACTTTGCCACTATCGAGCGAGGTGGCGAGGAACTCTGGAGTGAACGGCTGCCAGAAGTAATGATACTGGTGCATGGTTTGGTTATACGCAACGAATGAGCCGCTGGTCGCGAAGAGAAGCCCCAGCACAGAGTAGGTTAATCGTGGCCCGACTCGTTTGGTGATCTTGAAGGTTTGGTAGATCAACCACCCGCCGGTCGTCACGCCAACAAGCCCGATCGCCCACCAATGCACAGCCTTACCCCACCAGGGGAAGACCCACGAGTTGCCAGAACCGTATGAGATGACCGAAGTCCCCAAGAAATAGGCACCCGCTGCGAGCATGAGCAAGCCCATGACATGCTTGATGAGTTCACTCGCCGGGCCGGTGCGTGGGAGCTTTTCGATCATCTTGGGGAACATCGCCAGCACAACATAAGGCAATGCCATGCCGATGCCAATAAAGGCGAACACGGTCAGCACTAGGAATGCAGGCATGGTGGCTGCTCCTGCGAGCAATGCACCAGCAACGAAACCGAAACATGGCAAACCAAGCACGGCGGTCATCAATCCAAAGACGAATGACCCTGATGCCGAATCCGCCTTGGGATTGACCATATACACCTTCTGAGGCAGCTTAATCTGGAACAAACCCATAATCCCAAAGCTCATCACCACAATCACCAAGCCGATGATTCCGGTAACCCACCAGATACCAAAGATGATTGATGGATCGGTAAACTTGGACACAAACGCGACGGGAATCCCGATCCCAAACCAGAAGGTCACTACGCCAATCGCCATCCACATCGAGAGCATAAACGCCCGCGATTTACTCTCGCCAGCGTGCGATGAGATCGTCATCACCTTGATCGGAATCACCGGAAGCACACACGGGGTGAGATTGAGGATAAACCCACCGATCGCTGCGCTGAGTGCGAGAACGAGTATGCCTGCGAATGAGTTGGTGTCGGGGATCACAAACATCCCAAGGAATCGACGCTCGATTTTGACTGCTTCGCCCGCTGAAGTTTGATCAGTGCCTTGAGCATCTGATGAACCCGGGTTGTACCCATCAAACAGTGCTGAGGGTGTTGTCGCCGATGTGACGGCATCAACAATATTGATCGTTGCGACCAGCTTTACATTGGTCGGAGGCAAGCATGTCGTTTCATCACAAGCTTGATAGCTCAGGTTCAGTTCGAGATCGCGTTGACCAAGAACAGCGTTGTCTTCGATATGGACGGGCACATAGATCACCGATTTGCCGGTGTATACCTGATAGCTGATTGGTTTGCCTGTAAAGAAGAAATCGACATCGACCGCGATTGGAGTCGGCCAGTGGACCGCACCAAATGTCACATCTTCGGCTTCTGGGAGACGAAGAGTCGTCGGGACAGGATAAAAATCACCCATTTCCTTGGGGACAATTGGCTCGTTGAGGTTGGAATGATAATGCTCGGCATGATCCAAGATCACCGCGAGTACAAGATCGGAACCCGGTGCAGCCTCAGATGCAGACGATTCAACCGTCACGACCACCGGAGCATCATCAGCACTCGGTGGCGACGAAACCATCTGGTTTCCAAAGCTCGGCTGGGCCAATGCAGGCCCAGCAACCCCCCCCACCACAAGCATGCTGATGAGCCCGAAGAACGCATATGAGAAACGAATAGATTTAATGGTTCGAGTGAGTCGCATACAGCGTGATTCCATTCAGAGAGTAAACTCAAGTTGGCTTGGGACACAAACCTCTTGGCGAAGAAGCCTACCGACATCCTATCGGCTCAATGATTCAGGGCGAATCGATGTTGATTCTTCCATCACAAACTGTTCAAAGGTGAGATTTGTTCCAGAAACATGCTCATCGGGTGCTGGAAGATCAAGATTTTATACCCGGCAGGCCGATATCAACGGATGTCTCTCCATACGAGTGGAGATTTTGATCTGTCTCGACCCTCCTCCACTTTTCTATTGGAACCCACCCCGCCATGAGCATGTTGGACCAAAATGAAATAGATGCCTTGCTCAATGCAGTGGATACTGGCGATGAGGCTGAAGAGACCGATGAGGTCCAAAAAATCTTTTCACGAACCCGAAAAGATCTCGACACCGTAGAAATCCGACAATACGACTTCAAACGCCCAGAACGCGTCTCCAAAGACCAGATGCTGGCACTCGAAACACTCCACGAAGCGTTCGCACGAAACTTCGGCGCCTCATTATCTAGCTTCCTACGGACCATTGTCGAGGTCCGGGTCGCGGCATGTGAGCAGATGACCTATGGCGAGTTTGTCGCAGGACTCCCAAACCCAACCAGTTATAACCTGATTCAACCTGATAAACTTGAGGGACAGATGTGCCTTGAGGTTTCGCCTTTGATTATCTACCCGATCATCGATCGGCTTCTCGGTGGCACGAATCAGGATTTGTTCATTCCCCAACGCCCGATGACCGCGATCGAGCAGCGGTTGATCTCGAATGTACTCCGCCGAGGGCTCGATGCCCTCTCTGAAGCATGGGAAAGCGTCCGCGAACTCAAGTTTGATATCGTTACCCATGAGTCTAATCCACAGCTCGTCCAGATTGTCCCGCCCAACGAGGTCGTGATGGTCATTGGACTCGAAGTACGGATGGCCTCTCGTGCGGGCACGATGAACCTGTGTATACCCTATAATGTGATCGAGCCGGTGATGGACGAGTTGAGTTCACAGAGCTGGTTCGCGGTGAGCCGAAGCGAGAACGATAATACTGCTCACGATCGAATCACGAAAAACATCGACCAGACGGGCGTAGAAGTATCTGCCGTACTGGCCGAAACGACGATCACGCTCAAAGATCTCAGCGATATGAAGGTTGGCGATATGCTCGTCACCTCGAAGGGGCACAAAGACCCTGCTTTGGTTCTTGTCGGCCAGGAATCCAAGTTCTTGGCCCAAGTTGGCCAACATCGTGGAAATCGAGCGGTTCGGATTACTCGATCCGTCGCCCGAGGCGATCGGGTCCAAGGGCATGCCCAAGACTAAAACACAACTTCCTGCTTTGCAAACGCCACGCCCGATCACGAGTTGACCACTCGATTAGGTTGATTCTTGATTGCTCGGTGTTCTATACTTGATCGGAATCTTCGGGCATGGTGTTCGGAGATAGGAGTATGTCATGCTTATGGTCTTGCGCCATCATGGGTAAGCGGCTATCGAACATGTTCGAAGCTGTGCCAGCGAGGAAGGGACGGACAATGCGATAACCGCTGCGTCCATCCTGATCTGAGCGGCAGATAGGGATTCCCCCTCTCGCCCCAAGCGTTCGACCGCGGCTATACATGCTTCGCGGTCATTTATATTTTTGCATCTTATCCAGATTCGGATGAGATGCTCGTCAGATAGTATCAAAAAACTTAACATCTCAGCAACCAAACATCCAAAAAACGCTCGCATAGACGCGGGCACGAAAGAAGCCGGAGCAAGCTATGAACACAGCAGAAATGATGCGAATCCTCGATTCGATCGCACGCGATCGTAATGTCGATAAGAGCCTGTTGATCTCGGATCTCGAGACCGCGATGGTCTCGGCATGTCGAAAGTTCTTTGGCACACTCGATGCTGATGAGTTTCAGTGTACTGTCGATCCAATCACCGGCGAGATCCAGCTCTTCCGTTATAACGAGCCGATGGATATGGACCCCGCTGATTTCGGACGAATCGCAGCACAAACCTTTAAGCAGGTCATGATCCAACGCTTCCGTGATGACGAGCGCCAATCACTTATGGAAGAATATTCCACACGCGTTGGCACACTTGTGACCGGCATCGCTCAACGATACGACCGGGGTGCGTTGGTTGTTCAGGTTGATCGTGCAGAGACCATTATGCTCCGCTCGGAACAGATTCCAGGCGAGCAGTTCATGCCCGGCGATCGGGTTCGTGCGATGATCCTTGATGTGAAGGACATGGGCGCACAAGTCAAGATCTACCTTTCCCGCGGGCATCCAGACTTCATCCGTAGGCTCTTTGAGGTCGAGGTTCCTGAAGTCATGGAACGCACCATCGAGATCAAAGCGATGTCTCGCGAGCCTGGGTATCGCACCAAGATGGCGGTCTCTTCGATTGACTCGAAGATCGACGCGGTCGGTGCATGTGTTGGTATTCGTGGTTCACGAATCAAGACGATCGTTGAAGAACTCAACGGCGAAAAAATTGACATCGTTCGCTGGAACGAATCATCACAGATCCTCATCGCCAACGCACTCAAGCCGGCAGAAGTTAACGAGATTTCGTTGTGCTTCGAGCTTGGACGCGCGACGGTTGTTGTTCGTGATGATCAGCTCTCGCTGGCGATCGGTAAGCGTGGGCAAAATGTCCGCCTGGCTGCTCGTTTGACAGGTTGGGATGTTGATATCTTAACCCCTGAAGAGTTTACCAAGGGCTTGACGATCTTGTCAGAAACCCTCCAGCAGGTCGAAGGCATCACCGTGGAAATGGTCGATCGCTTGGCAGCGCTCGGCATGATCTCGGTGTTCGATATCGAAGAGGTTGGCGAAGAAATGCTACTCACCGAACTCGAACTCAGCGAAGAACTCTCAGCCCAAGCCATCGAGCTTTGTGCGACCAAAGCCAAGGAAGTCGCTGCTCAGCAAGAGATCGACAAAGCCGAAGCAGCAGCACGCAAGGCAGAAGAAGAACAAGCCGCATCGGCGATTCTTTCTGGAGGCGCATCTGGCGATGCTTCGCCCGAGGTTGCAGCCGCTGCAATCCTTGGTGCGATCGCAACAGATGCACCAACCGATTCCGAGACAGGTTCAGCAGAACCTGACAAGGCATCGGAGAACAGAGCAGCCGATATCCTCGGCGGCGATTGAGAGTAAAGAACATCGCCCAAGCATGTGTGCACATGCTTGGGTACGAACGATTAAGACCGAATACGACACGAACGATACGAACCGCATCACGCGTTGGAGCAGCAGTTGGCCAATACACGAATCTTTGAAATCGCAAAAGACCTGGGCATCAAGTCCAAAGCGATTGTGGAAAAATGTCACGCAGAGGGCTTGCCCAAAGATGTGATCAAGAACCACATGTCGACGGTGTCGATTGGTCTTGAACAAACCATCCGCGAATGGTTTACTGTCGATGATTCGGCAGATTCATCGCATACTGCGGTGGAGCAAGCCGAGAAGGTTGATATCTCGAAGGTTCGTGAGACCAAAAAGAGAGCAACCAAAGCCAAGAAGGCTGAGTCTGATACAGACTCAGCCGATGGCGATACAGACACGGCGACCGCAATCGCCCCACCACCACCGGCGCCTGCCAAAGCAACCAAGGCTGTCAAGGCAACGCCTGCACAACCAACGGCTCCCAAAGCGACTGCTGCTCCCAAAGCGACTGCTGTCAAGGCAACCGCGACCAAAGCGACCGCAACCAAAGCATCACCCGCTGCGCCTGCTCCTACGCCACCATCAGCAGCTCCTGCTCCGGTGAAGATCAAGGCGTTTCATGTTCCTGCTGGGCTCTCTGCGCATGCACCAAAGCTCAAAGAACCAGATGCACCAGCAGCCCGATCAGCACCAGCTACGAAAACAGAAAAACCTGTGCAGCGTGTTGTTCGAGCGCCGGAACCAAAGACTACAGGCCCAAGCAAACCACCAGAGATGAATGTCCCTACACGCCCAACAGCGACAGGGCCAGTTGGGCGTCAGCTTGAGAAGAAGACCCAGATCAAGCTTTCTGGACCCAAGGTTGTTCGCATCGAGGCGGCCGAACATGTCGAGGCACCTCGGCGTCGTCCACCTCGCGCAGGTGGTTACGGCGGACCTGGCGGCGGAGGCGGAGGCGGAATGCCTATGGAAGGGCGACCACCACGCGGTGGTGGTGGCGGCGGCGGTGGCGGCAACGCGCGTCGACGCGATGGCGGCCAACGCTCGGGCCCAGACTCTGGACCTGGACGCGGATGGACCGCTGCAGATTTGGCCGAGCGCGATGCAAGGCTCAAACAATCCGGTGGCTATCTCAAGCAACAGCAGATGCGGATGCGATCATCAGCAAACGCTGCCCAGACACCCGCGAAAATCGGTGGCAAGGTGGAGATTACAGCTCCGTTCTCGATTAAGGACCTTTCGGCAGCCACCGGCGTCAAGGGCGCCGACATCGTCAAGAAGCTCTTTATGTCGGGCGTCATGGCGACAATCAACTCGGGTATCGAATCTGAAAAAGCCCAAGAGATCATGATCGATTGGGACATCGAACTCGAAGTCATCGAAGCCAAGGGTGCTGAAGAGCAGGTTGCTGAGCAGTTCAAAGCACGCGAACGAAAAGACGAACGATCCCGAGGCCCGATCGTCACGATCCTTGGTCATGTCGACCACGGCAAGACCTCGCTCTTGGACAGAATCCGTCAAGCCAATGTCGCCGACGGCGAAGCCGGCGGGATTACCCAGGCAACAAGCGCATTCCGTGTGCCCGTCACCACCGGCGATACCGAAAAGTTTGTTACCTTTATTGACACCCCCGGTCACGAAGCGTTCACGGCAATGCGTTCGCGTGGCGCCAATGTGACCGATATCGTGGTGTTGGTTGTTGCAGCAGACGACGGCGTGATGCCTCAGACGGCGGAATCGATTTCGCATTCAAAAGCTGCGGGCGTACCGATCATCGTTGCACTCAACAAGATCGATAAGGAACAAGCGACCGAAGACAATATCCAACGGATCTATGGGCAGCTCGCCGAGCATGGGCTCAACCCAACCGCATGGGGCGGCGACACCGAAGTCGTCAAAACAAGTGCGACCAAAGATATTGGTATCCAAGATTTGCTCGAAATCCTCGATCTCCAAGCAGAGATCCTTGAACTCAAGAGCGACTTTGCTGGCCAGGCACAAGGCACCGTCATCGAGGCTCGTCCAGAAGGCGGGCGTGGTAATGTTGCCAATATCCTCATCCAAGAGGGCGAACTCAAGATTGGCGATTTCATCGTCATGGGGCGTGCCTTTGGGCGTGTGCGTGACATCACCGACGATCGCGGCAACAAGCTCAAGAAGGCACTCCCGCCGATGCCTGTCCAGATTTCGGGTATCAACTCGCTTCCTGATGCGGGCGATAAGTTCTATTGCTTGAGTTCACTCAAGGAAGCAGAGAAGGCTGCCGAACAACGCCGAGAGCGTGAGCGCGAAGCATTGCTCGCGATTCCCAAGCTCACCTTGGACAATATGTTCACACAGATCGCCGATTCGGAACTCAAGGAAATCCTTGTGGTGCTCAAGGCGGATGTCCAAGGCTCAGTCGATGTGCTTAAATCTGAAATCCAGAAGGTTGGCAACGAAGAGGTCAAGGTTCGCGTGATTCACCAAGCAGTTGGTGGGATTACCGAATCGGACATCTTGCTTGCCGAGGCATCCAAAGCCATCATCATCGGGTTCAATGTCATCGCCAACTCGAAGGGTCGCTCGCTCGCCGAGAACAAGGGCGTCGAGATTCGAAACTACCAGGTTATTTACCACATCGTCGACGATATCAAGAAGGCTGTCGAGGGCTTGCTCTCGCCGGACATCCGCGAAGAGGTCATTGGACATGCAGAGGTCCGCGAGGTCTTCAAGGTCTCAAAGGTCGGCACCATCGCGGGTTGTTTCGTCACCGACGGCACCGTCCAACGCGACGCGCTTATCCGCGTGACACGCGATGGCGTGGTCATCGAAAATGGCCGCAAGCTCGAACAGCTCAAGCGGTTCAAGGACGATGCCAAAGAGGTTCGCGCCAACATGGAATGTGGCATGAAGATCAAAGGCTACGACGATATCAAGTCGGGCGATGTGCTTGAATGCTACAAGACGATCGAAGTCGCGCGTACGCTCGACGACTAATACCAGTTCCCCCATCGCACGCCGATGTAACCATCGGCGTGCGTTTTAATTCCATACCTGTTCCATCTCGGAGATGATCGCTTGAGACGCCGAAGCCTGCAAATCGCATCCAATATCCAACAAGAACTGCAAAAACGCTTGGCGCGTGGGCTGAATGACCCGCGCATCCGTGGGCTTGTCACCGTGACCAAAGTCGAAGTCTCGGATGATCTTAAGAACGCTAAGGCGTATATCTCGATCTTGCCCGAAGAACGCGCCAGCCTCACCATGCACGGCTTGACCGCTGCCACCAAGCGGCTGCGCCGAGATGTCATGGAACGCATCCATATCAAAGAGATGCCCACGCTCAAGCTCATCTATGACGAAGGGCACAAAGCCGAGCAAGAAGTGTTCTCGATCCTCGAACAAGATCGTCAAGAACAAGATGCCAAATCCTCTTCAAAATGGTCCCAGACCCCATCAGTCCCAGACATGACACCAGACGAAGATTTAAAAACGACCACGGAACCACAAACTACGGAACCACAAGAGGACACCAACGGGTGAGTACGCCAGATCCTGACATCATGAGCAAGTTCATGCGCAAGCTTGAACAATCCTTCGCCAGCCTTGGCGGCGTCGGATGCGCGGATCTCATGGATCACACGATCATCTCTGCCGACCCACTGATCAGCGAGCTTGTCTTCTCGATGCTGGTCTGGGAAAGCTCGATCGAGCATGCCCAGCGTGCGGTCGAATGTATCAAGGCCGATCTGATTGACCTCCACGAACTGCGTGTTTGCACGCCCGAAGAACTTACCGCGATTTTGCCCTCGCGCTATCCGAGAAGCCTCGAACGCAGCCAGCGATTGATTGGAATATTGAACTCCGTGTTCGCTTCAGAAAACGAGCTTTCGCTGAATCGATTGCGAGAGATGAACAAACGCGATGTGATCCATTACTTCAATGTGATCGACGGGCTCCCGCCATTCGTATCGTCGCGTGTGATCTTACTTGGGCTCGGGTGGCACGCCTTCCCGATCGATGATTGGCTCGCCAAGCAACTCGCCCGTGAGCAAATCACCGATACAACACTCAATATCTATCAGCAGACCCAACGCATGGAAAAAATGGTCCGTGCGAATGACGCCCTGAAATACTACACGCTGCTCGAACATTGGGCTTCTGATCAGCGGGTCTCAAAGATCGCCAACTCAAAGGCAGCACTCAGCAAATCAAACGCAAAGGGATCATCCTGATGCATGACCATCCTCGATCGTTGCTCTTGACCATCATCGCAGGATCTGCCCTTGCATCACTTCCTGCCTGCACGCAACAACAAACCAAACAAGAACGATTGATCGAGATCACCGAGCATATCGAGAGCCCGCTGCGAACACTCGAAGCACGGGCGGAACTCGAGTTGCTCAGCCCGATGGACCCTGCATCGGACGATGTTTTACGAACAATCGCCCCCGATGCACTCAATGAACTCTTGCCGGGTTCGCCGGGATATCAACGCGCCTTGACCGACCCTGCGCAGGTTGCTGCCGACGCACTTGCTTCAGGCGATGTCCAAGGCCAAACTGATCATGGCAAGACTATTCACGACAAGATAGATCGGAGCCGAAAATCGCAGGCGGTGAAGCTCTATACCCAAGCACGCACGCTCCGCCAAACAGGGAACACCGCCGAAGCAATCGAGCTGCTCAAACAAGCTTCACAACTCGACCCGTTCGCAGGCTCGCTCTTCCGTGAACTTGGCGACGCATTGATTCTCGCAAACGATCGGGTTGGCGCGATCAACGCATATGAGCACGCCATCGAACTTGGTAATCGCTCGCCAAGGGCTTTGGTGCATCTTGCGAGCGACGCATCTACGCGAGGCGATGATTCTCGTGTTCTCTGGTTGGGCAGCACCGCGTTGGCAGACCACGCGATCGAAAAACATCCGATGGCCCGTTCGATCATCGGCGTGCTTCTTGGAAGCGCACAAATCAACTCGGGCTATCTCAAAGCAGGCGCGTTGACCCTCGAAGAATCGCTGTCGTCGTTTGATACTACCTCGCGTGATCTGCGATGGAAGCGTGAGATCATCGGAATCATGAGCCAGCGATCATCGCTGTGGATTTTAGCGGGCGATGCGTGGGCTTCGATCGGTGCCCACCAACGCGCTCAAGACGCCTATGCCTATGCCTATGCCGACGCGAACTCACAACAATCGCCCCTCGCCCTCGTCGCCCGTCAGATCGGATCGGCCTTACGCCAAGGGCGCCCCGCGGGCGCGTCGTTGATCTTCTTGAGCCACCTCGAAGGCAGTGCTACAGACCTGGGAGCCGAGGAACACCATTGGGCCAACACCCTCGCATCATTTGAGGGCATCAGCGATGTGCTTGCCAACTCGATCAACGAACTCAGCACCCGCCCAAACCTTCAGCCCTCCGTCCAGCGATCACTCTTAGGCGTAGAACTCGAAGCGCTCGATGCTGAGCAAGGAATCTACAGACTTGCCAATGCGGGATCGATTGCTAACGATCCGATTTTGTGCTTGCAAGTTTTAAGCCAGATCGAAGATGAGGACGAACGCTTTGACGCTGCGAGTTTGATTCTTCAAGCCAATCCATCCATTGCTCGAGCGGTTGCTTCTGGATTTCTCCGCACGCTCGATCACCCAGTTGAGTTCATTGGCTCACACGCCGAACCGAGTTCACAGGCCCAAGAGTTGCTCCTCACTGCGATGGGACTCGGGCTTGGGCGTGCAGATTTGATCGGATACCTCGATTCAAATCTCACACTCAACCTCACCGAGTTACACACCTCCCACTGGCTCGCTGCCCATGCCCAAGCGTTTGCACTTGTCGGCCAATGGAAAAACGCATCGACACTCATCGCAAAACTTGAACAACACACGCACGATGATAATCCCCAAGCTTCGCGTCAGCTTGCATCGACACTCGTCGTCGCCCAGCAGGCAACTGCTGCTTGGGATGTCATCGAGCCGTTGGCCAATGATGCGGATGCGCAGGTCGAGGATCTTCTTCTTGGTGCCCAGATCGCACAAACCCGCCAAGACTTTGAAGCAGCTGTTTCTTATCTCGAACGAGCCTCTCAAGTTGATCCGTTCAACGAAAAGATCATCGAGCAACTCTTCATGCTCCGTTCTCCATCATCACCGACCGGAGATGTGGAAGAACTCGGGCTCATCGTCCGTCAGCTCTCAAGCACACGCCCACGATCAACGCTCTTTGGGCTTTTGCGTGCCCGCGAACTGGCAAGAAACAATCTCATCACCGAAGCCGAGATCTTGCTGATCGATCTCAACACCCGCTATCCTCAGCGTGAGATTGGCTACGATCTGCTGCTGAGCATCTGGAAAACCCAAAGCACCACGAACTATCCCAACGCGCTTGTCAAAGGAGTTGAGTGGCTCGAGGGTCGAATACAATCCGACCCGAACTCTATCCAAGGCATCATTAAAACCGCCCAGGGTTTGCTCGAACTCAAAGAGTCTCAACGAAGCTATCAAACGCTTGTTGATGGCTACGCACGCACTGGTTCCTTCGAACTCGGACGCACGATCGA
The DNA here is from genome assembly GCA_024280755.1 of Planctomycetota bacterium. Taxonomy (GTDB): domain Bacteria; phylum Planctomycetota; class Phycisphaerae; order Phycisphaerales; family UBA1924; genus UBA1924. The sequence continues at coordinate 55,932 of JAJRPN010000022.1, read as the reverse complement.
ACTCATGCTTGATGGGCCGATGGAACAACCCAAAGAGGCACGCGACCATGCAATCGATCGGCTGAGCAAGCTCGAAGGCATTGATCCGGCCATCGAATATGCTGTGTTCTTGGCAACCCTTCAAACACAAGAGGCCATCGATGATCTGCTTGCCCGGCTGCACACATCGTTCCAAGCTCAAGGGGTTCAAATCGAACTCCTTCCTGCACAAAAAAACCAACTCACCCAACTTGTTTTTGCACTTGTCGATTCGATCGAAACCCTGCATAGTGAATCGAGTATTCTCGATCTGATTTCGCTGATCGAAAGCCACACGCCTGAGCTTGGTTTTCATCTCGCCCGTGTTCAAGTGCTGTTGCTTTCACAGCAACACGAGCTTGATCTTGATCAACTCATCGGAGTCATGCAGGCATCGGCTGCCCAGGTTGATGAGGAACTCGAACGGAATCAACTCTTGACCCTGCCTGTCCAATCGCTCCTTGGCGAAGGACGAACGCACGAAGCGATCGCGTTGCTGAGCAGGCTTTCTATTGAATCGGACTCACTCAATGCCGATTTTGTCGTCGAGACCTATCGTTTGCTTGGGATGGTTGGGAACAACGCCGACATGCTTGGGGTGCTTGATCTCTATACCCAGCATGACGGGATGTTGGCGCAGGCGATCGAACTGACCACCAACCAGCTTGGCACGCCTGCTCGCAGCAAGCCCGCGATTACACTCGATGAGCAACGGGCCGACCTTGCGTACACCGCTGCGGTCATGGCAACGGCCTTTGATAGAAACGATCAATCTGAGTCCTACTACCAGCTCGCCCTCTCCTACGATATCAATCACGCATGGTCGAACAACGACTATGGCTACATGCTCGCCGAGATTGGCGATCGGATGGAGTATGCGGTTGAACTGCTTGAACGAGCTGTTCTTTCGCTTCCAAACGAAGCTTCGGTCATCGATTCACTCGCTTGGGTTCGTTACAAAATGGGCATCTTCGATGACATTGAACAGGGTGAGGGCCAGCCCAAAACACAAGGCGCGATCTCATTGCTTGAGCGGGCCAACGAGCTTGATGTCGATCGCCAGAACGCGACGATCATGCTTCATCTTGGCGATGCGCTCTGGCGTGGTGGTTACATCGAACGGGCGAGCAACGCATGGATCGGGGCAGAAGATATCGCTCGCTCACGCATCCGCGAACTCAGCAGCCAAGCGAATCCAAACCAGCGAGCGATCGACGCGATGAGCGCTGAACTCCGCGAGATCCGGTATCGGCTTCAAGACGCCGAATCGACCGGACGCCCGACAATCGCCCCCTTGGGCAAGGGCTACGCCTCTGAAAAAACACCCGATCCGTAAACTCATCAACTCGATCGCCAAACTATCTGAAATCTGGGCGTTCTCGCCTAACAATGTAGACGAAGAATACCGTACAAAGAACCTGCCCAAGTGCAGCAAACGATACAGGAGCCCGAATATGGCAGGTCATAGTAAATGGTCGAACATCAAGCATCGCAAAGCAGCCCAAGATAACAAAAAGGGCAAGATCTGGTCGAAGTGTTCCAAAGCGATCATGGTTGCTGCCAAAATGGGCGGGGGCGATCCCGAGACCAACCTCTCGCTCCGTTACGCGATCGACGAAGCGAAATATGCCAACATGCCCAAGGACACCATTAAGCGTGCAATCGCCAAGGGCTCAGGCGATACCAGCGGAGCAGACTATCAAGATGTCGTCTTCGAAGGCTATGGCCCCGGCGGCACCGCGATCCTCGTGCTCACCCTTACCGACAACAACACCCGCACCGTTGGCGATGTCCGCAATATCTTCAAGAAAAGGGGCGGCTCGATGGGCAACGCGGGGGCTGTCGCGTTTATGTTCCAGACCAAAGGACAGATCATCATCGACGCATCCAAATATGATGAAGACACCATCATGGACAAAGCACTCGAAGCCGGCGCGGATGATGTGCAAGCTCCCGAAAGTGCCGACGAAGAAAATCCAGGCGTATGGACTGTCCTCACTGATGCAACAGAGTTCATTACGGTCAAGGAAGCACTCGAAGCCGACGGCATCGAGATTCTCGAAGCGGAGATCGCTCGTATCCCAGAGAACACCGTCCCCGTTGCTGGCGATGATGTCCGCAAGGTGATGAACCTGATCGATACGCTCGAAGATAACGATGATGTGCAGAAGGTCTATTCAAACGCCGACTTTAACATCGAAGACCTAGGCCGTTCCTGACGCTCGTGTTTGATCACATACTCTCCTCCCCCGGGCCTCCGGGGGAGGTGCCGAACGAGGTGAGGCGGAGGGGGTCTTGTTTCGACTTTGCCCTTTGTTTCAGCATCAAAAGACCCCCTCCGTCTGCTGCGCAGCCACCTCCCCCGGAGGCCCGGGGGAGGAGAAAAGGATGGTGTTCTTGTGTGGAACAAAGCCATCAGACACGGCCTAGCCAATCTTGAGTAAGTGTATCAGTCTTGATTCAACACTGATCGAATAAACTCTTCTACAGCCTGGGTATCGGGGTCGTTTCTATTGCCCATTGTGTGATTGATCGATGCGTGATCTTTGTTGGGCGCAAAGTGTCGAGTCGCTTCTGCGCCTGTGGTGTTCCATACCTTAACGATCTCTTTGGATTCGATAGTCGATCGCAGCCTTGGAACATGCACTGCAAACAAGGGTGGCAGATCATCGCCGGGCATTGCCTGAAGGGTTGGCGATGCCTGAATCCAGAGTTCCGGATCGAACCCAAAGGCGGCCTCAAACATTGCTCGCGACTTCCCGACTAACAATAGCGATTTCATTTGTTGAGGAATGTTGTACCCCGCGCCATCGAGCAACACCGTCCCACAGATGTTCGACGGAGCAAGCCCGAACTCACCGAGCAGTTGTTCATCACTCGAAACGATCCCCGCGAGGTGCGCCCCTGCGGAATGTCCTATGAGCACTATCCGATCTGGATCACCACCGATCTCGTGGGCGTGTTCATGGATATATGCCACAGCCGCAGCGACATCTCTTGCGTGTTCCGGGTGCATCACTTGGGGGGTCAGGCGATAGTTGACACTCACGAGAATCCAATCATTCTCGAACGCCCAATCTGCTTTTTCGTGAACCCGAGATTTGTCCCCAATCGCCCACCCCCCACCATGGACATAGATGAGGATCGGTCGATTGGTCTTTGATTGAGTTGCAGGTTGATAGACATCTAGGCTCGTGAAGAAATCCAAGGTTCCCGGTCGATCGATATATTTGATTCCCCGCGTAACGAGCATCGTTGGTGTGGCATCGATTTTGGTGTCAATTGTCTGATCTTGTGTCGGCTCTGGACTCCCCATCAACAGTGTCAATCCCGCGATTATTATTGTGAACATAGCATTCCCCTTTTCTTCTTGCCCAACGCACACCCAAGCGGACTATTGCACATATCCTACCCTATGCGAGGCTGGGCTACATTTGATGATTCTAAGGCCTACCGCTATACCCTCGGGCGACGCTGGGCTCCGGGAGGCAAACGGGTGTGCTTCTGCCTGCTCAACCCCTCCACCGCAGATGCCAAAGTCCTCGATCCAACCCTGACACGATGTCATCGGTATGCTGTTTCTTGGGGATTCAACACGATGGATGTCACCAATATCTTCGCCTTGAGATCCACCGATCCCAAAGGGCTCAAGAAAGTCGAAGATCCCAACGGCCCAGGCAACGATGCGGCGATTGTGAAACTTGCCAAACGCGCCGATCTTGTGATCATCGGCTGGGGCACACACAGCGCCCTCAACGATCGCCATACGCAGGTGCTTGAGTTGCTCAAGCCCGTTTGCACACCGATGTGTCTAGCAATTACTAAGCATGGATTCCCCAAGCATCCGTTGTACTTGCGGGCGGACCTGGAGCCGATCGTGTTTTAGAACGCTGGTGTTGGACGCTGGTTCACCCCGCCACGGCATCTGACCAAGCTTGCCTTGCCTGCTGATACGCAACACTCGGCTCGGGCATCTCGCGCACATCGAGCGTGACCCATTCTTGCCCAGCAACGATCAATGCGCCGGCGTAGCCTTTGATATCGAGCTTGGCGCCCGGGGCACCGACTGTGCAGCGCCCCATCGCATTCAAATCATTGAGCCGAACCGAAGCGAGGTGTTCGCCCGCATGGGTGACGGCTTTGCCTGGTGAGTTGCCATTCATCAAGACCAACGCAGGATCTACACCAATGCTTATCCCCGCGACATGTTCGGTTTGCTCTTGCGTAAGAAACTCTGGTTGATGGTCGGAGATGATCGCGCCGACTCGCTGGGCGTTGGCACCGATGGCGAGTCGATCGGTTTGGTTCATATCGGTTGGCAAGAGCACCGACACCACCGGGCGCGACCTGCCGCCGACGAGTGTTGCCAGTTCGCTGCTCATCTCGGCGGCCTGCGATACCGCATCAATCGCTCGGTGCGCGTTGCTTGCATCGACAAAGTGTTCGGGTGGGATCCACAGGTCTACGCCGGTGAACTCGAGTTCTCTTCGGCGGAGCGATGCCGCGAGGTCTCGACGGGCTGAGCGACTCAATGTGCGTGGTCGAAAATCGGGTGCGGACGCATCGAGCGTGATGGCTCGCACGCCCATCGCGTGGATCTCCTCGATCGCTGCTTTGGGCGAAGGGGAGCGAGCAATAAACCCGGCGGCACTGATCGAGATTTCTGGCAGACCCAACATGGCTGGGATAGTAGTGTCTTTTTGTCCTGCGGGCATCGGAGCTACTACGATCACAGCATGAACCGTGCATGTTTTTCCCGAACAGTCTGTCGGATCGCTCAGATCATTCACCTTGTCGCGCTCTCGATCTGGCTTGGCTCGGTGGCGATGTCCGGCGTAGTCGCGGCGATCGTGTTTCCACTCATGCGCACGCTCGAACCAACGCTGGCGAGCTATCCAGACTATGAAGGTGATCATGCGATGCTCGCGGGCGGTCGGCTCGCATCGAGCGTGTTCCTCGCTGTCGATACCATCCAGTTTGTGTGTGCTTCGTTGGCCCTTGCAACGCTGGTCATCATGATCGTGACTGGGTACAGCATCAACACAATCGGGCGGCTGCTTCGCATCATGGTGTTGTGCGCGACGCTTGCGTTGTTGAGCTATCACCTATTTATCTTCATGCCTGAGCAGATGCTCTCGTTGCGTGGGTACTGGGACTTCGCAGCTGCGGGTGATACGACCCAGGCGGATATCTTCAAGGACAAGTTCCTCGCATCACACACTGCTGCATCGAGAATCCTCGGGACGCTCACCATCGCTGTGCTCATCAATATCATCCTCGCAGGGTGGACACTCACCGCTGCACCAAAAGAGACACCAACCAATGACTGAAGTACACCCCAAAGGCAAAGACAATCCACGCGGGCTCAGGGACATTCCCTTTGCGCTTCCAGAAGTGACGCCAGCCGAGAAGCGGCTCGCCAAACGCATCGACGCGGCCCTCCAAGAAGGTTACCCGGATGCGTATTGCGAGCTTGAGTTCTCGAACCCGCATGAGCTGTTGATCGCGACGATTCTCAGTGCGCAATCGACCGATGCAGGCGTGAACAAGGCGACGCCTGGGTTGTTTGCCAAGTTCAAGACGCCTGCGGATTATGCCAAATCTACGCCTGAGAAGATTCAGCCGTATATCAAGACCATCGGCTTGTTCCGCAACAAGGCCAAGTCGATCCATGCTTCGATGAGCATGATTGTTGAGGACTTTGATGGGCAGGTGCCCGGGAACATGACAGACCTGCTCAAACTGCGAGGCGTCGCCCGCAAAACGGCCAATGTCGTCCTCGGCAACGCGTTCGGAATCAACGATGGGTTCACCGTTGATACCCATGTCCAACGCCTCGCATGGCGGTTCGGGATCACCGACGATGCAAAGACCAACACCGCGATCATCGAAAAGAAACTCATGGCCATCTTCCCACGCGAGCACTGGTCTCGGCTCGGGCACCAACTGGTGTTCCACGGCCGATACAACTGCACAGCAAGATCCAACTGCAAGCACGATCATCCGATGTGCGTGAAGTTCGGGGTGCGGTGTGGCGAGGTGTTGCCTGTGAAAAACAAGAAGAAGGCGAAGAAGTGAATGGATTAATCCGGCAAGAGATCCTGATCGATCTCCTCGTTTGATGCTGGTATTTCGCCATGACGCAGTGCGTGGCGGTGGGCGGCGATGGTGAGGCGGATCTCGATGGATTCTTGCTGAAGAAGTCGGAATCGTTGTGATGCACTGCTCGTTGCGGGTGTCAGTATATCAAGGAACAGATAGCCGATCGCATTGAGATCCTTCTTTGCTTGAACGAGTGCCTGGTTCATATTCGTTCCCGTTGAGAGGAGCGGATAGATCGATTCAACTTGAGCTTGTTCGAGCATCTTGTTGTAGACCAACAAAGTCCGCTGCGATGAAGCATGCAACTGTTTATCTGGCAAACTTGTTGGCAACTCAAACGATGCGCCGCCGCCTTGGAGTGATCGAGCGCCCCCCGGCACGAGGGCACCACGATCATTCACCATGCGACGAATGGAATCGTGAAATGACATCGCCTCGCCTTGCCAGAGAAGTGTCCGATTCTGATGACGGGCAATGAGCTGATCGAGTTGGAGAAGATGTTGATCAGAGAACTGCTCTGGAGAGTGCTCCAAAGCCCATTGAACTGTTGTATTCCCTTGTTGTTCAATCGCAATGGCAACGAGTTGCCCGATCAGCGTGTTCAACGCGGGAGCGATGTCCGCCGAATCCATCGAGATGGTCACCAACTCCACAAACTCATCGACATGGCCCCGCTCAAATTCATAGATGGCGTAGGTGCGAAATAAATTCGCCATCCACCTCTGCTTGCCAAGTGTCGGCAAGCCAACGCCGATCAGATTGATGTTTGGATTTGTACTCTCTACAAACTCAATATCTTCGATCCCGTGCTTTTCGAGCACTGCGAACTCAACCGGATCTCTGGTGTAGTTCGTATCAATATTTCTGCCGTTTGGCGCTGGGATCGTCCCTTCATAGAGCATTGCCCCGATCACCGGGCGCCCGAGTGCTTCTTTGAGCCGATCGATCATCTCTTTCGATTCATCGAGTGCGCACAAAGCAACCATGCTCTGCCAATCTTCGACATCTTCAGGAAACTTCCCCACTTCAAGGTTGTTGTAAAGCTCATACCCCGCATACTGCACATCCACCAACACCGGCCACGCCTTGTCCTCTTCGGGCACCGTCGCCAACCACGCATTAAAACTCGCGGCCGGGTTCCAGGTTTGGGAGCCGTCCGCCTCGGTAAACCAAGGCGACCAGTTGCCATGCGTCACCACCGACCAGTCTGGGGTGAGCTGTGCAAGCTCGGACTTGCTCAAAGGCTTGGTGTACAGGAATGCGAAGTACGCCCAGAGACCTACGCCGACAAGCATCAGCACAATACACAATGATACAAACAGAATAACTTTCTTCATAACCATATATTAGGCGAATCACCAAACCAGTTTCTCTGGGTGCTCCAATCTCATCGCTCACCCTCTTGCCCCTCCCTGCGCCCCGCGGGGAGGTGGCTGCGCAGCAGACGGAGGGGTGTCTTCTATTTCTTCCCATTGCCTACTACTCACTGCCTTCTTCAAGAGAAGACACCCCTCCGACCCGACTTCGTCGGCCCACCTCCCCGCGGGGCGCAGGGAGGGGCAAAGAACTCCCACACTCCACGAAAAAACCTCCAGCCATGATCTAAATAATCAAAGGTTGGAGGCTTCTCTTCAAACGATCCCGCTGAGATTCGAACTCAGAACCTCTGGCTTCGGAGGCCAACGCTCTATCCAGTTGAGCTACGGGACCAAAATCGTGTTTCGCTCGCAAGTTTCCTCGCAAGCAGCAATGAGTCTACGATCGCCTATCCCAAATGGCAACGATCCCACACAAACACTCTGAGACTCCTACTGCCCCAACCCCTTTGTGGGCCGTGCTCGTGCTCACATTTCTGGGCTCGATGGGCACCGGGGCCGTCACCAACGGGTTCTCCTTCATCGCCTCAGAAGGCTTGGGCTATGGCCGAAAGATGAACCTGCTCCTCGCACTCATCTTGGGCGCAACCTACATCGTCGGCGCACTGCTCGCAGCCCGGCTTGTCGCCAAGCTCACCCTCCGTAAAACCAGCCTCACCCCCAAAGCCCTGCTCGCCATCGCACTGCTCATCATCGCCCTCGCCTGCCAGCTTCCGATCCTCGCACAACACTTCGCACCTGATCAAACCGAGCGTGCACTCTGGATGTTCATCATCATCTTCTCGCCCGCCACAGGCATCTTCTGGCCCATCGTAGAAACCTACCTCTCAGGCGGGCGATCAGGAAAACGACTCCGATCAGCCATCGGACGATTCAATATCGTCTGGTCGAGCGCACTCGTGCTTTCCTTCTGGGCGATGGCCCCGCTACTCGGGCACAACCCGTTCCTCATCATCTCCCTGCTTGGCATCCTCCAACTGCTCATGTGCATCGTCCTCGTCTGGTTCCCATCACACCCACCGACCCACCTCCCCGAACATCATGAGCCTCACCCCGATATCTACATCCCCTTGCTCACCATGTTCCGGGTGATGCTCATCGCGTCGTACATCGTACTCTCGGCCCTCGCCCCGCTGCTCCCGATCATCGAGGACAAGCTGGGCATCAATGTTCACTGGAAGACCCCACTGGCAAGCGCATGGCTCACCTCGCGTGTGTTCCTGTTCATCTTCTTCGAGCGCTGGCACGGCTGGCACGGCAAGTGGTGGACACCTTGGACCGGGATGGGCTTGATGCTCCTCGGGTTCAGCGCGTGCATGGGCTCGCCGATGGTCTCCAACTTCGGGCTCGCCACACTCATGGCTGGGCTGATCATCATGGGTATCGGCATCGCTATCACCTACTACGGCGCACTCTACTACGCGATGGCAGTCGGCAATGCAAAGACTGATGATCAAGCCAACCATCAAACAAACGATCAGGTCAAAGCTGCCGGCAAGCACGAAGCCGTCATCGGGTTGGGCTATACACTCGGTCCGCTCTGCGGGCTGGCAGGTCTCGGAATCTCCGACGGCGACCCAGATTCCTTCCGCATATGGGTGATTCTCCTCGTCAGTGCATCCGTCGTCGTATCTACCTTGCTCGGCTGGGCTTTGATCCGACGCGATCGCTCCAAACTTATCCACACCAGCTCATTCTGACCATCCAACCCCCAAATTCAGAAACTTCTTATCGGATCGCTCGTACAACAAGGGGCACAGGTGTTATGCCGCCTGTGGGAGCTACGACGCCCGATACCCCCCGATGGAATGAACTGATCCTCCCGGAGGTTCACCCAGGGGTATACGAACCGCCGAAGAATAGGCAGATAGACAGATTCACCGCAGACTGGTTCACAGAACCACGACGCTCACGATTGGAGTCAAAATGACGAGTTGCACAAAGCAGATGAGTTGGACAAAGCGAGCGACAACCCTGGGCACCATTGGCACTATTGGGATCATTGGCCTCCTCACCACCTTCTCAGGCACCGCCCTCGCTGCCAACAGCGAACCCGGGTCCTCAATCACCGAGGTTTCCCCCCACGCATCGCCAAGCTCCATCTGGGATGCTGCAATCGCTGGCGACTCGGCAACCCTCAACACCCTGCTCACCCCGTCAAACTGGGAACGAAACGCACTCAACGCAGACCTCATCGAATCCATCGAACTCCTCCAAACCAACATCGCCCAACGCGAAGTAACCCGCCAAGAGCAGATCGAAGACGCAAACACCCGCCTGCTCGAACAACTCGAATCTTACAACGAAACAAACTCCGGACTCCACCTCTCCAAAGCACTCGCCGCAGCCGTCGAACTCCAGATGCTCTTCAACAACGACGATAAGTTCTTCGCAGACGCAAGTGTTTCAAAAGCAATCAATGTCTCGGTCAACGCTGCCAAGCTCGCAGAAAACACCGGCGACTGGATGATCGCCTCCGAACTCTACTACCGCCTCAACGCCATCCATGACCCCAGCGGCATCTACAAACCAGATCTCAAACGACTCACCCGTCGGCTCGCCATGATCCGCCTATATGCCCCACAACGCCTGTGGGAAATTCGAAACCAACGACGGATCGACGAAGAAATGGAACCGCTCCCCCCCTACAACGCCTATGGCGACGACTTCCACGAAAAACTCAAAGGCATCAACTCGATCACCGTGCGCACGGCCATCCAACGCTCGGCAGACCAACATGTCGGACGCAAAACACGCAGACATCCCCAAGGCATCAACATGAACGATCTGATCCTCTCAGGGATCAACGCCATCGAAACCATGGCCACAACCACCGACCTCGCTGTCGCCTTCGATGGTCTCGAAAAAGAATCAAACCGAAACAAGTTCCTCGATGTCATCCACGCACAACAAGCAAAGATCCAAGCCAAAGAGCACACCGCATCGGGCTACGACCTTCGCCGAGCCCTCGACTCGATCCTCATCGCAGGACAACAGTTCGTAGGCATCCAAGAAAACGCCCTACTCCATGAGTTCGGTAACGGCGCCATGTCCGCACTCGATGACTACACCGCCATCATCTGGCCAGACGAACTCGCGCGCTTCCGCAGAAGCACCCAAGGCGAGTTCATCGGCATCGGGGTACAAATCCAGCTCGATGAGTTCCAGAACATCAAAATCGTCACACCACTCGAAGGAACACCCGCACAAAGAGCAGGCGTTCAAAGCGATGACATCATCAAAAAGATCGACGGCATCACCGCGGTCGGGCTCGGACTCAACCAAGCAGTAGACATCATCACAGGACCAGCAAACACCAAGGTCGTCATCACCGTCGAGCGCGAAGCAGACGCCGGCGAGATCATCGAAAAAGAGTTCACCATCATCCGTCAAAAAATCGATCTCCCATCCGTCAAAGGCTGGTCAAAGACCGGCGCCGGCGACCAAGATTGGAACTACTTCATCGATCAAGACGCAGGCATCGGCTACCTCCGCCTCACCGGCTTCACACAAGACTCCACCAAAGAGTTCGACCAAGCCATCAAAGCCATGAAGCAAGAAGGGCTCAACGCACTGATCCTCGATCTCCGCTACAACCCCGGTGGCCTGCTCGACCAAGCAGTCAACCTCGCTTCACGATTCATACCCTCGGGCATGATCGTCAAAACAGTTGACGGCTCAGGTATCACCAACTCCATCGACGACGCACGAAGAGTCTCCCCTCGCAAATCAGTCGCCGACATCCCCGTCGTCGTGCTCGTCAACGAGGGCAGCGCCTCCGCTTCCGAAATCTTGTCCGGTGCCATCCAGGCATCCGCCCATCAAGGCAAGACCCAAGCACTCGTCCTTGGGCATCGCAGCTTTGGTAAAGGATCAGTCCAGAATGTCTACCTCCTCCCCGGTGGTTCAGCAGCCATGAAGGTCACCACCAACTACTACAAAATCGATGCACCACGCATGATCCACAAAGTCCCCGGCGCAACCCAATGGGGGATCGACCCAGACCTCGTCGTCGATATGCTCCCAAGCCAACAGGCAGATGCCCTTTTGCTCCGCAGAAGCGCAGATGTCCTCCCCCTCGATGAGAACGGCGACATCATCGTCGATGCAGAACGACCAGACCCAAACACCCTCATCACCGATGGCACCGATCTACAAGTCCAAACAGCACTCGTGCTGCTCCAATCCCAGACCACGGTGAACAACACCAAAACCACTATGATGGATTAAGCCGAATCTGACCAGTTCACGAATTCACCAAATACATCACACCCTCACATCCCCCGGCCCTCCGGGGGATGTGTCATGCGCAGAATAACGGAGGGGGTCTGTATTTTCTTCGCCCCTCCCTGCGCCCCGCGGGGAGGTGGCTGCGCAGCAGACGGAGGGGTGTCTTCTTCTTATTTCTTGGAAGTCATCAGGAGAAGAAACACCAAGACACCCCTCCGTCTCACTTCGTTCGACACCTCCCCGCGGGGCGCAGGGAGGGACAAGCGACACCTTGGCAAATGGTCTAATATTTCATACAACCTAAATCACCCAAACGCCATCCCACCCGGATGGCGTTTTTTCGTGATAAAATGGGCACTCTGTGATCCAATCCCCCATATCCGGCAAAAAACACATGCTGATTCTTCACCCGCCCAGTTGGCATGAACTCAACAGACTTCCTATACTCTGTGATAAGTCAGCCGAACACCAATGTTCGGTTGATATTGGTAGACACACCCGCCTCTCACGCATCCACCGCGTGTATGTATTGGCGGCGAACCAACATATGATCATGCATGATCAAGGACGACGCCATGACCCAGGCAACCGCCGCCTCCAACGAGCAATCAACCATGAATACCGCGAAAGCAGATTCGCCAGCATCCGGTCTCGCACCAACCGCCAAGACCGCCGCCGAGCTTCCAAAGGAAGTCCTCGTCAAATGGCTCTACGACATGCAGCTCATCCGTGAGTTCGAGAACCGCACCATGCAAGCCTACCAGCAAGCCCAAATCGGTGGGTTCTGTCATATTTATACCGGCCAAGAAGCCGTAGCCGTCGGCACCATCGGATGCACCAACCACGACGATCCAGTCATCACCGCCTACCGCGATCACGGGCACGCACTCGCCAGAGGCATGACCCCCAACGCATGCATGGCCGAGATGTTTGGCAAGACCACAGGCTGTGCCAAAGGCAAAGGCGGATCGATGCACATGTTCGATCGACCAAACTGGCTCTTCGGCGGCCACGGCATCGTCAGTGCACAAACACCAATGGGGGCAGGCTTTGCATTTGCTGCCAAGTATGAAAACGAAGTCATGGGCACCGGCAAAAAGAAAGTCACCCTCTGCTACATGGGTGACGGCGCACTCGACCAAGGCTGCTTCCACGAAGCACAAAACCTCGCCTCGCTCTGGGATCTCCCGGTTATCTACATCCTCGAAAACAACGGCTACTCGATGGGCACCGCCATCCACCGCCACACCGCAAACGCCGAAAACCTCATCGATCGCGCCAAAGGTTACGGCATCAAAGCCGCCAAGATCGACGGGCTCGACATCATGAACATCTACAACGAGTTCAAACCCATTGTGGATGAATGCCGCGAGAACTCGCGTCCAGCGTTCATCGATCTCAAGACCTACCGCTACCAGGGTCACTCCATGTCCGACCCACAAAAGTACCGGACAAAGGAAGAGGTTGACACCTACAAGGACAAAGACTCGATCGCCAAGCTCTGCTCAGACCTGATGAACATGGGTCACATCGACGAAGCCGGGTGGAAGTCCATGCGCAAAGAGATCAGCGACATCGTCCGCGCCTCCGTAGAGCACGCCGAAGCCGCCCCGATCCCCGAAGCCAGCGAGCTCTACACCGATGTCTACGCCAACCCCCAAAAGAACCTCTCCCCCACCGCGACCTACACGCATGGGACCAAGAACCCATTGATGTGAATATACATGAGCAATATTTTGGACCGAATGGGCATGTTCCTAAAGCATTAGGAGCATTAAAAGCTATCGCTAAGGCCGAAAGATCCAGCAATCGAAAAACACCCCCCCGTATTAAAGGAATGATTAAAAGACTGACTAAATCCATCACGCTCCACCGAAAACAATCTAAGAATCAAAGATACAAATGGGAACTGGATTTAATACCAAACGCATTGGATTTACTCGATCAAATTGGCGAAGGGCGATTTAGCTCGACTCCTAAATCACAACTGATTGCAACCCAAACAACTGCGGGCATCCGCAAACGCATCGACTATTTTAAAAAACAGTTTGTTATACAAAGACAACGACAGCAAAGCGAGCAACGCAAAATTGCCGCTAAAATTACCACTGAAGAGGCCAGAAAGAAAATTGCCGACTTCCAGCTCAACGAAACATTGTCAAAACTTCCAGGCAGATATGTTGAGTCCACTCAAGGCTACCAACCAATTGGACAGGGACAGACACTCAAAATTGGTTCGAATAGAAACAACAACTGATCTCAAAGAATGCAACTCCTATGACCACCCCACGCATAGACATCCCGATGGACAAGCTCGTTGAGCTTTGCAAACGATGGAAAATCGTGGAGTTGTCGTTGTTTGGATCGGTCCTGCGTGATGATTTCACGCCAGAGTCTGATGTTGATGTGATGATCGTGCTTGCCGATGATGCAACGCTTGATCATTTCTATGACTGGCTAAAAATTCAGGATGAACTCAGCGAGTTGTTCGATCATCGCGAGATTGATCTTATCGAGCGTAATCGGATAATAAACCCGTTCATGAGGCACTCTATCCTCAACTCACGGCAGGAAATCTATGCCGCATGATCATGAACTCAATCCTGATTTCACCTTCCTCTGGCATATCCAGCGTGCATGTCGGCAGATGCAAACACACCTTGAAGGCATCTCGTCCGAGGATTTTCAATCCTCCTCGCTCATTCAGAACGCCGTCTATTGGAACATAAATGTCATCGGCGAAGCGGTCGGCAATCTCAGCGATGATTTCAAGCAGACGCACCAAGAAATCCCATTCCAAGAAGCCCGCGCAGCAAGAAACCGGATTGTTCATGGATACGATTCCATTAAAAATGACATCATCTGGAAAATTGCCACACTCCACATCCCCCAAATACTTGATCAAATCACTACCCTGATCCCAGAACCACCACAAGACTGATATTCCTTTCTCCGCACAAGAAACACACACACCACACCATGACCACCGATTACGCCGCCATCTATAACCACCAAACCGAGACCAATCCCGGTTACTCCCAAGCGGAACAATCGCCCGGGTTTAAGGCGGTGCTTGAGAACGCGACAGAGATCTCGCATCTCAAAGGGCGATCCCTCGATGTAGGTTGCGGCGTAGGGTTTGTGGTCGAACTGCTCAACACCTACCCATACCGTTTCGAAGCCCACGGCACCGATGTCAGTCCGACAGTTGTAGAACAAGCGTCAAATCGCAATAGCCAAGATCGAATCAAACTCTCGGACGGCTCAACCCTACCCTATGACGATGCTTCGTTTGATCTTGTCACCTGCTTCGATGTCCTCGAACACATCGACGAACATGAAGTCGAACAGTTCTGTAATGAACTCCGCCGAGTCGCCCGCCCGGGCGCGACGATCATGTGCTCGGTCGCCTTGCGTGAAGCATCCGCGATCGATCTCTTCGGCGACAATGTCCACCGCACCATCCGCCCCTTCGACTGGTGGGCCCAATACCTCCGACCAGACAAAGCACACTGGACCAAGCACCCCATGCAAGCAATCTACTGGCATGTGAAAGGAATCAACTCAAAATGATCCCCATCGCACGCCTTATCCTGATCTTGATTCCGTCCATTTGCCTCGTCGGATGCGCATCGAGTGTCTCTACATCTCACCCGAGCGAGCAATCACACATGGACACAAAGCATCAGCAAGCACAAATCGAGCTGCTGTACTTTGACGGGTGCCCAAACACACCACCGTTCAAAGAATCACTCGACCAAGCAGCACGACAAATCCACACAACATATACACTCATCGACCTCACGAAGCTCCCCGAAAACGACATCCGCCGGGGCTACGGCTCACCGACCATACTTCTCGATGGGCACGATCTCTTTGATATGCCTGTCCCCCAATCACCGACCATGAGCTGTCGTATATATTCCGACGGCCTTCCCGATACAAACACATTGATCGCACAACTCAGCGAGAGAACACCATGACCACTATGCCAATGATCGAATCCGATATTCATCCAGCAGTCGATAACCCCCCGCTGCCAGTCTTCGTTCCCGAAGACCAAATGCCATCACGCGTCGGCGATCGCATCATCCAATACCGTGAGGCACTCAAAGAAGCCATGTCCGAAGAGATGCGCAAAGACAAACGCGTCTTCCTCTGTGGCGAAGAAGTCGCACAGTACAACGGCGCCTACAAAATCTCCCAAGGCATGCTCGATGAGTTCGGGCCAAAGAGGGTCATCGACACACCGATCTCCGAAAACGGATTCGCAGGCATGGCCATCGCCGCAGCGATGACCGGCTTGCGTCCAATCGTCGAGTTCATGTCATGGTCGTTCTCCTTCGTCGCAGCCGACCCGATCCTCAACAACGCACCCAAAATGCTCTACATGTCCGGCGGCCAGTTCGGTTGCCCGATCGTCTTCCGTGGCAACGACGGCGCAGGTGGTCAGCTCGCATCCACCCATAGCTGGTGTGTCGAAGCACTCTACGCCAATGTCCCAGGGCTCAAGATGGCCATCCCATCGAACCCATACGACGCCAAGGGCTTGCTCAAAACCGCAATCAACGATCCAGACCCGGTCTTCTTCATGGAGTCCGAACGAATGCTCGGCGACAAAGCCCATGTCCCCGAAGAAGAATACTACATCCCATTTGGTCGAGCAAGACTCGCACGCGAAGGCGACGCCGTGACCTTGGTCAGCTTCGGTCGTCCAGTCAACTTCTGTCTTGAAGCCGCCGAAACCTTGGCAGCCGAAGGCATCGAAGTCGATGTCCTCGACATGCGAACCATCCGCCCATTGGACATCGAATCCATCATCGAACGCGTCAAGGTCACCAACAAGGTCCTCGTCGTCGACCAATCCTGGCCATTCGCCTCGATCGCCAGTGAAGTGATGGCCCAAATCTGCGAAACCTGCTTCGACTGGCTCGACATGGCTCCAGCAAGATTGAACACCGCCGATGTCCCCACGCCATATGCGAAGGGGTTGGAATATGATTACTTGCCCAATCCAGAACGAATCGTCGATGCGGTAAGGAAGATGCTCTGATGAAACTGTTTGATTGGCTCTTTTCGAGTGCAAATATTGAGCCTGACGATCGACCAGATCGAATCATTCTGGCCGAGGCGATGCGCCAACTCGCTTCGGGACGAATCACCAACGACCAATTTGAACTGGCTGATATTGGCAACGACGATCGAGCAGTGGATGAACTCTTCGGCTTTGCCTATTCATTCTACAATGATATGGACGAGCACAAACTTCGTGGCCCTCACCGGCTGAGCAAACTACAAAGGCAAATATTTGCCCGTTGTGTGTTGTTCCTACGCACAGACTTGCCTTACGAATGGTCTTCAGATGCAAAGTGGCTCTGGGCGAGGCAACGCAGGGGAACGAGCAACTTGAATCAGATCCTGTTCGCAAGCATTTCTAGAAAAGCACGCGACCAAAAAAAGAAACAAGAACGAATCGAAGACATACTCGCAAAGCAAGAACTCATTGACGATCGCATCTGGCCTTTCCGCACGCGACGCGAATACAATGACGCATTGATGAACCCGACATACCTTTCCGGCCAACAACTGGCAGTGAACGGAGAATGAACTGATGGCTATCAACATTACCATGCCCCGCCTGTCTGACACCATGGAACAAGGCACTGTCGTCAAATGGCATGTCAATGCCGGCGACACCGTCAACACGGGAGATGTCATCGCTGACATCGAAACCGACAAAGCCACCATGGAACTCGAATCATTCGACGACGGCATCGTCGCCACCCTCGCAATCGAAGAGGGCAAAGCGATCAATGTCGGCGAGACCATCATCGTCCTCGCTGAAGAAGGCGAAAGCACCGAAGATGCGATTGCATCAGCAGGTGCTTCGTCTGGATCATCGGCTCCCGCAGCCGCCCAAAACGGTGGCTCAGATGTTGCCTCCCCATCTGCAACCGCAGTTGCCGAACCACCAGCATCGGCTGGTTCAAGTTCAAGCGAACGCATCTTCGTCTCGCCTTTGGCTCGCAAGATCGCCGACGAAAACAACATCAACCTCGCAGCCATCTCCGGCACGGGCCCCTCCGGCAGGATCACCAAGAAGGATGTCCAAGCCGCACTCGCCAATGGTGTACCAGCAGCAGCATCCGCTCCGGCACCAACTCCGGCTCAGACCGCCCAACCAGCCGCGCCGGCACCAATGCCGATGCCCGCCCCACTGCCCGCAGTCGGCGCAGTCCTCGAATCCAAGACCGTCGCGCTCAACACGATGCGAACCGTCATCGCCAAGCGATTGGTCGAATCCAAAACCACCATCCCGCATTACCAAGTCACCATCAGCGCACGCATGGATTCGCTCAACGCACTCCGCGTCGAACTCAACGAGCAGCTCGCACCCCAAGGCGTAAAACTCTCGGTCAATGACTTCCTCGTTCGCGCCTGTGCCATCGCGATGCACCAGCATCCATTCATCAACTCATCATGGATTGATCAAGGTCCGGCCATCCAGCTCCACGGGCATGTGAATATCGGCGTCGCGGTTTCGCTTCCACCCGAAAAAGGCGGAGGTTTGGTCGTCGCAACCATCAACAACGCCGACCAAGCCGGTCTGCGTCAGATCAGTGCAGAGACCAAGCGCCTCGCTGCCAAAGCCCGCGATAAGGGACTCGCCCCGGCAGAACTCACCGGCTCAACCTTCACCATCTCCAACCTTGGCATGTTCGGTGTCGAACACTTCACCGCAATCATCAATCCACCAAACGCAGCAATTCTTGCGGTTGGTAAAGCGATCGACAAGCCATTCGTTGAGTACGACGCCAACGGCGATGCAGAACTCGTTATCGGCTCCGAAATGTCCATGACCATCTCCTCCGATCACCGCATCATCGACGGCACCATGGCCGCGGCGTACCTCAATACGGTCAAGAAACTGCTCGAAGCCCCGGCATCCTTGCTGGTATAACTCAATCGATCCCTCATATCGCCTCCCCCGGGCCTCCGGGGGAGGTGTCGAACGAAGTGAGACGGAGGGGAGTCTTGCTGGCTGCTTGTATAAACGAACTACTTGCACAACTCGAATAAATTTTCATAGGACTAGTTCTACCAGTCCCATGTTTGCATCCATATCATCTCGCATGTCTTCAGATCACCGTGACAACCAACCTCAGTTCTTGATCGGCCCGGATATGCCAACCGGAATGCCGACAGATCCTGCATCGCTGCTCAACGAAGCACGCGAGCGCATTCATAATGAAGATGCGAACAACAAAGAATCTGTAAAACTCGCCCGCCGACTCTTCATCGCGCTGATCCTCATCACCTTCCTCGGCGTCATCTTCTACATCGTCCTGCCCTACTACGGCATCCGCCTCTCGCCCACCGTCCCCATCCTCAGCTTCCTCGCCATCTTCGCTGGTGCGGTGCTCAGCGCAATGGAAGACGCCCGCGAAAACGGCGGCTTCGATTCAGAGTCTGATGAAGATTCCGGCTGCTGCAACAACGACGGCTGCCCCACCGGCATGTGCGGCGGCCCGCGCCCCTTGCAAATGTTTAGAGACCCGCCAAAGAAAGATCGCTAACCATCGATTCAAAATAAAATCACGACCAATGCCGATACACAGACAACCAGAAGAATCAACATCGCAATCCGTGTAATCACCCGTTCTGTCCGCCCAAGTGATTGACGCACTTTGCGATCATACTCAGGATCATCAGCAGCGAGCCGAACGCTCACCACAAACCGCATCGTATACCCACACTCCGGGCACACAACAGAATGAACCTCATCAACAGGCGCTCCATCAAGTGAATATCCACATCGGCCACAGCAATATGGCTTCATCTCACGAGCCTGCTCGATGATGGTCGAATGCGGATCACCCATGAGCACTACCCCCGCTCGGCCCGCTTGCGTTTGAGCTCGGCGTCAATAAACTGATCCAACTCACCACGATCAAGCACCGTCGTCGGGTTCGCTTCGACATTGGTCCGGTGATCTTTCACGCGGTTGTCATAGAGCACATAACTGCGAATTTGCGCGCCCCACCCACGATGCTCGATCTTGCCGCCCGCTGCTTCGGTGATATCCGCTGCGCGTTTATCTTCTGCGATCTGCTCAAGCTTGGCCGTCAGAATCTCCATTGCTTGCCTGCGGTTCTGCTGCTGCTCACGATGCGTCGAAGCAAGGATCATGATCCCCGTCGGCTTATGGATCAACCGAACCGCCGAAGCGACCTTGTTCACATTCTGACCACCCGGACCCGAAGCCCGCGCAAAGCAACTGATCTCCAAATCAGCTGCTGGGATCTCAAGCTCGGTCTCTTCGAGTTCAGGGATCACATCCACCGTCGCGAAGCTGGTTTGGCGTTTGCCCTGAGAGTTAAATGGCGACACCCGTGCGAGCCGATGCGTGCCGCGTTCACAACCCAAATATCCAAAGGCGTACGCCCCTTGCACATGGAGCGTGACCGAATCGAGCCCAACTTCTGAGCCGAAGGATTTTTCAACCTCTTCGATCTTCCAGCCTTGGTTCTCAAAGAAGTACAGGTACATCCGGAAGAGCATCTCGCACCAGTCGTTGGCTTCGGTCCCGCCGTCACCAGCCGAGATCGTGAAGAAGCAATCCTTGAGATCGTGCTTGCCCGAGAGCAATGACTGCGTCTCGATCTTGCCCATTCGTTTGTTCAGAAGAAAGAGTTGCCCGTCTGCTTCTTCAAGCAGCTCAGCATCGTTATCCTCTCGGCTCATCTCATAGGCGAGCTTGGCGTCCTCGAACTCTTCATAGAGCGCCTTGATCGGATCGGTCTGGGCTTTGATAAGCTTGAGCTTGGTGATGATCTTCTTGGCTTCTTCCTGGTTGTTCCAGAAATCTGCCTCACCCATCACTCCTTCGAGATCTTTGAGTTTCGATCGTTTGTTTTCATAGTCAAAGAGACTCACGGATTGTTAAAATCCGCGCCTCGAGCTCGCTAATCACATTGTGATGTGCTTCAAAATGCATCGTTACTCCTCAATCCCGCTCATCGGGACCTCTAAACTTGGTGACAACTCTAGCATCCCACAGCCGACTTTGCCCGTACAATACAGGCAATGTTCAACTCATACCCCATCTTCAATCTCGCACAAGCTTCAAGCGAGTCTATCCCCCAAGAGGCCTACCGCCAGGTCTCGTCGCTCACCTTGATGTTCGCCATTTTGTGCATCTTGCTGATCATGACACTCTCGTTTATTGTCGTGATCCGTAGAAACCGAAGGCGGAAAGAAGCTGCACCTAAACCTGCCCCAACCGAACATGTCGACGCATGGGCAGAATCTGGACGCCGATTCGACAACTCGATCACCGAGATCGATCCCAATGACGACTAGGCCATGCCTGACGGCTCGTATTTTCATCAAAAACTCACCTCCCCCGGGCTTCCGGGGGAGGTGCCGATCGAAGTGAGGCCGAGGGGGTCTTTCTTATATCTTCCCCATTGCCTATTCCCTATTGCCCATTGCCTTCTTCAAGACCCCCTCCGTCTGCTGCGCAGCCACCTCCCCCGGAAGCCCGGGGGAGGAGATAAAGAGGGCGTTCTTGTGTGGAACAGAGCCGTCAGGCACGGCCTAGGTGATGGATCTCGATTTAAGGCTCGGGCAATGACTCGATCCAAGCCTCTGCCCGCTCATGCCCCAAAGCAATCGCTTTGTGTGCCCATTCAATCGCAGCCGATCGTTCATCCGCCCGCTCAAGCCACAACGCGATATCAAAGGCGAGCCTCGCATCTTGAGGTTTTCTCTGTGCAACATCCATCAATCGGCTCGCCGCATCACCAGGGCGACCAAGCATCCCATAGCAATCTGCCAATATATACGCCGCTTCAGGCTGTTCAAGTTCCTCGTCGGTCAACGACGCGAGCAGATTGATCGCGTCCTCAGCCTTGCCGCTCCGCTTGAGTACGCGCGCTTCTTGAAGCACCCATGCGATTTCTCTCGGGTTGATGTCTATCGCCTTATGGATCTGCTCGAGCGCGATCACCAGGTTATTCTCGCGCATCGCGATCTCAGAACGCATCGCATAAATCTGCGAACGCTCAGGAGCCATCAGCCCCGCAACCGCAAGGTTCTTCTTGGCATCCGTCAGCCGATTCATTTTGATCTGGATCGCAGCAAGATAGATCGGCGTATCTGGATTCTTCGGATCGAGCCTCATCGAAGCCACATAGTGCGCCTGCGAAAGTTCGAGTCGATCGAGCATATTGGCGAGTGTCCCCGCGGTAAACTCTGCTTCTGCGGTACTCGGACCAATCTCGATCCCCGCAACATACTGCCCATACGCATCGTCATACATTTTCTGAAGCATGTACAGATCACCAAGCGCCAAATGCAACTCCTGATCACCAGGATACTGCCGAGCAGCATGCTCAAGCACCGTCGTCGCCTGCCCGAACTGCTCATTGCGAACATACACCTGCACCGCGCCCAATATTTCCTCAATGGTCTCCGTCGCTGCGATCCCTTGAAGCTCCAATGGATTCACCTCGTGAGATTCAGAATCTTCAGTCCCCGGAGTTGGCGATTGAACAAGTGTCCACATCGCATAAGCCGCGACACACCCCGCGACCAGTGCCCCGATCCCGAGCAGTGCCCCGCCAAGGGTCCCACTTCCGGCTCGGAGCGTGTACAAACGGGGCGGATTCTTCATGTTTGATCGATGTTCCATACACACACGATATCGACCACGCGTACACTTATTGCTCAACGAATCACGATTTATCAAGTGATATATGTAAGGATGACGCGATGCCAACCGATGCTGCACAAGAACCAATGAGCAAGTCATACACCCCGAGCGACCACGAAACCCGGATCTGGGACAAATGGATGGCTTCTGGTGCATTCCATGCCGATCCTGCGCGTGTGCTTTCTGGCGAGGCTCAGCCCTACTCCATCCTCATCCCGCCTCCAAATGTCACCGCAGCCCTGCATCTCGGACACGCCCTGAACAACTCGATCCAAGACATCCTCATCCGTGCGCACAGAATGAAGGGCTATGAAACCCTCTGGATGCCCGGCACCGACCACGCCGGCATCGCCACCCAAACAATGGTCGACAGAAAACTCAAAGAAGCAGGCAAACCCGGGATCGCGGATTACAAAAAAATGGAACTCGAAGGCAAGCCCGGCCGCGAAGAGTTCTTGAAGCTCGTCCACAACTTCAAAGACGAATACGAAGCTCGCATCACCGAGCAACTCATGAGAATGGGCTGCTCATGCGACTGGGATCGCCAACGCTTCACGATGGACGACATCTGCGCCCGCGCCGTCCGCGAAGCCTTCTTCCAACTCTTCAAAGACGGGCTCATCTATCGAGGCAAACGCCTCGTCAACTGGGACCCCGTCACCCAAACCGCACTTGCTGACGACGAAGTGGAGATGGAAAATGTCGAAGGATTCTTCTGGTACATGAAGTACCCAGTCGTCGACGACGCCGACAACGAGACCGGCGAGTTCGTCACCGTCGCCACCACCCGCCCAGAAACATACCTGGGTGATACGGGTGTAGCCGTCAACCCCAATGATCCAAAGCACAAGCAGTTCATCGGCCAGCGCGTCAAACTCCCGTTCGTCGGCCGAATCATCCCCGTCATCGGCGATGACTATGTCGTCATGGCAGATCCAAACAGCTCAGATTCCAAAGCCCAATACGCATCAGGCTTCCTCAAGGTCACCCCGGCCCACGATCCAAACGACTGGATGATCGGGCTGCGCCACGACCTCGAAGTCATCAACATCATGGCCCCCGATGCATCCATCTCCGACCAGCACGGCTGGGAACGCGAATCGAATAAAGAGGGCGGCGAACAGTTCGTACGCTTATCGCGTGAAGACGCAAGAATCGCCATCGAAAAAGCATTCGACGACGCAGGATTACTCGAAGCCAAGAAACCATACACCCACGCCGTTGGTCATTCGTATCGAAGCCACGCCGCGATCGAGCCGTACCTGAGCGATCAGTGGTACTGCAAAGTCACCGACGACAAACTCCGAGGCAACGCCCAACGCGCATTGGTTCCCAACCAACGAACAGAATCCTCCCTCGCTGCTTGGCCCGAGTCGACTCCCAACGAGCCGCGACCGTCAGGGAGCGGTCTTCACCCCCCCCAAACAACCTACCTCATCACCTACACAACCTATGGCACATGGCTCCACGGAAACGAAAACGGTTCTGCAGATAGAAACCACAACCTCCCCGGAACACCATACCTCTCGCCAGATACTCAACGAGAAGATAAAGAAGAACAAACCCTCAAACACCCACCCGTCACACTCGATGAGTGCGAACGCAAAGTCGTTCTTCAAGCAATCATCGAAGTTTGCCAGCATCGAAGCTGGACACTCCACGCCTGCAATGTACGCACAAACCATGTCCATGTCGTCGTGGGCGCGAGTGACACTCCCGAGCGAGTGATGAACGACTTCAAGTCCTACGCAACAAGACACCTCCGTGAAAATGAGGAAACCAAACGAGCCGCGACCGTAAGGGAGCGGTCTTGGACCCGTCACGGAAGCACAAGATACCTCAACACACAAGATTCATTCAACGCAGCAAACCAATATGTCCTCGATGAACAGGGCAGTGATCTGGGCGCAACCGTCCGGGGACCGCTCCCTCACGGTCGCGGCTCGTTCAATACAGACACCTCACAATCAACCGACGGCTCAATGTCCTTCTTCCCCGCACGCTACGCCAAAACCTACGAAACCTGGCACGACAACCTCCGCGACTGGTGCATCTCCCGCCAGCTCTGGTGGGGGCATCGGATTCCCGTTTGGAGTGCAACAATTACAATACCCGCCGGTGAACCATTTGATGCTGGCGAGGCGGGAGCTTCAGGATTGATTGAAATTCTGCAAGGAGTCAGCACAAATTTTGCTGCATTTGCACAAGACGAGCTTGGCCAATCCGTCGCCCTTAACGAAGTAACGATTGTTGACGAAGGAAAGGATCGTATTTATACATTCTTTGTTTGCACAAATGGATCGTCAAACAAGAATATTCAAGCGTTAGAATCAAGTGGTTTCACCCAAGACCCCGATGTCCTCGACACCTGGTTCTCCTCCGCGCTCTGGCCGCTCTCGACAATGGGCTGGCCAGATGCAACCGCGGCCAAAGCTTCCTCGGGCATCGAAGATTTCGAGTCCATGCTCGCGGCCTTCAACCCATCATCCGTCCTCACCACCGCCCGCGAAATCATCACCCTCTGGGTCTCCCGGATGACCATGTTCAACCGCTATTTCCTCGGCGAAGATTCCCAACAAACCAACTCTGAACAAGCCGACTCCCAACGAGCCGCGACCGTAAGGGAGCGGTCTTCCGAACCCACCGATAAGACCGCTTGCTCACACGCGCGGCTCGTTGGCCCCGCACCCTTCAAAGAAATCTTCATCCACGCCATGATCCAAGATGGCGAAGGACGCAAGATGTCCAAGTCGCTGGGCAACGGCGTAGACCCACTCGACATCATCCACTCCCACGGCGCCGACGCCATGCGTTTCACCCTCTGCCAGATGACCACGCAGACCCAAGATGTCCGCATGCCCGTCGAGCACGACGAAGCCACCGGCAAGAACACCTCGCCCAAGTTCGATCTCGGACGCAACCTGTGCAACAAGCTCTGGAACGCCGCCAAGTTCTCGATGATGATGCTCGACAAAACACCACCACCCGCCGGCATGCCGATCGACCCACAAGAACTTACCCTGATTGATCGCTGGATGCTCTCGCGCGTTGTTGATGCGACCAACAAGATCAACACCGCCCAACGCAACTACATGTTCAAGGACTACGCCGACACCTTGTACGACCTGTTCTGGCGCGACTTCTGCGACTGGTACCTTGAATCCATCAAGCCCACCATCGCCGACAATCCAAATCAGCGTGCGGTCTTGCGCCTTGTTTTCGAGGCGATTCTCCGCCTGATGCACCCGGTCATGCCCTTCATCACCGAAACCCTGAGCGAACGCTTCGCCGACATCCCGATGCCCGAGATCACCGGGTTCAACTTCGCACACACCCGCACCAACGAAACCCTCTGCCAATCCGGTTGGCCAGAACCGATCGACGAGCTGCGTGATGAGGTCGCCGAGGAAGCCTACGAGCGCGTGCGTTCATTGGTCTCCACCATCCGCGAGATCCGTGCCCAGTCCAATGTCGCCCCCAAACGCAAGATCGTACTGCACGCATCGGGCGAACTCGCCGACGACATCGCACGCTGGTCGCCGCTCGTCGAAACCCTTGCGGGTGTCGAATCCATCTCGGCTAATACCCCAGACGGGCAAGCTGCCAGCTTCACCTTTGAAGGCAGCGAGTACCAACTCTCGAACCTTGCCGACGCACTCGACGAAGGCGCTGAGAAGGAGCGCCTCGAAAAAGAACTCGCAGGCATCGAAAAGTCAATCAAAGGCATCGAAGGTCGGCTCTCCAACCCGGGCTACACCGACAAAGCCCCGGCTCATCTCGTCCAACAAACCCGCGACCAGCTCGCCGGGCTTATCAAAGACCGCGATGCGACCAAGTCCGCGTTGGACAAACTCGCATGATTATTCGATTGGTTGCTCTTGGACTCTCATTCGCTGCGCTCGCCGGGTGTGGTTCTGCGCCGGTACGCCAGATAAAACCAGCCACGAATCCCAGTGCCGACATCGGTCGTTTCGTCGCCGACCGTCAGCCTTGGACATTCAAAGGCGATCGCGGCTGGGCGTTCTATACCCCCAACTCGATCATCCGTACAACCTCCACTGATCGCAAGATTCTCGAACGCTTGCCGCCGTTTGTAGAACTCTCGATCCTCCACTACCAAAGCGACATCACCCGCCTGCCTCGCCCAGCAGAACCCATCGAAACCTACTTCTTCGACACCCGCAACCAATGGGAAACCCTCACCCGCTCGCTCATGGGCGATCGCGCCGGCATCTACCTCTCCATCGAACGCGGTGGCTACTCCGCCAAACAAATCGGTGTCTTCTATGACATCGGCCCCAAAGATTCCTTCGTCATCTGCGCCCACGAAGGCTGGCATCAATACTCCCACTCGACATTCAAAGACCCCATGCCCGTCTGGCTCGACGAGGGCGTTGCGTGTATGATGGAGGGGTTCCGGTGGGACGATCAGTTCCCTGATCATCCCCGGTTCATGGCCTGGGCAAACACCGAACGGTTCGATCAGCTCCGCAGTGCATACAACAGCGAAACGCTCATGCCGATCCATTCGCTGCTCTCGCTGCGCCCACAAGACTTAATGGGCAGCTCAACTGGGCAACCGACCGCACTCACCTACTACGCACAGGTCTGGGCATTGATCCATTTTCTCAATGAAGGACAAGGCGGACGATATAAAGCTTCGCTCGATGCCCTCCTCAGCGATACCGCTCTGGGCAACTTCCGATCCAAACTCGACCTGCCTGCCCTCCGCCAGTTCAATACCCGACGCACAGGCCCAGCAACATTGCTCACCTATCTCCCCGAAGGCACCACCCTTGGCCAGCTTGATCTTGAATACCAACGGTTCATCACTCAGCTTGTCCGGGTAGGCTCGCGCAATCGCATCGTCATGGGCAAGTCGCCCATCGCTCGCTAAACGAGCGATACACCGTACAAAAAAGAGCGCACCCGAGCAAAATGCTCGGGTGCGGTGTATCAAACAAGTTGTTTGAAGCCGTTGTCTTAGCGACGACGACGGAGTCCGACGAGACCGCCGAGACCCAAGATGGCCATTGAACCTGGAGTAGGAACAACGGTGTATGACAAGAAAGCACCTGAAGTAGAGCCATTGGCCCAGTCATCGGTTGCGAAGCTTGAGAGGCTCAGGTGATCAACACCTGGATCGCCGCCGCCGCCGCCGGTGGATGCTACATCAAAGGTGAATGTGTCACCAACTGAGAGCCCGAGAGATGCAAGCGAGATGACGATACCCTGCGTACCACCTGCATGACCTGAGTCATCACCCTGGATTTCTGTGCCCGCAAGGTATGTTGCATCGATCATGCTCCATGCAGCACCATCGTATGAGTGAAGCTCGCCGCCGGCGCCCGAGCCGCCATCGTCTGCCCATGTGCCTGCGAAGTGAGTAAGCCCACCAGCCCAGTCAATGTTGCGTCCCCAAGCGCCTGCTGTTGAACCAGCGTTTACACCAGTGTTTATACCAACAAGGTACTTACCCCAGCTGGTCGCATCTAAATCACCAACTGTGGTGATATCGATGTACAGGTTGGTTGCATCGTTGGTCACTTCTACAGAAGCGATATCGAGGTGATCGAATGACTGCTGGAAGAAGAAGTCATGCAAGTCGCCGCCGCTGACATGCCAGCCGCTATTGTCTGAATAAACATCTGCTTGTGCTGCCCCTGCGATCATCGCGAGTGCTGCAACTGCTGTAAGTGTTTTCCGCATCTCTTTGTTCTCCATTTTTTTAGCTTCGCACCAGTGTGCGATTTGCGAAGTCTCTCTACAGGCCCAACTGATGAGCCTGCGGTCCGGGTAAAGGATACACGAAACTTGTTTCTCTCACAACGAGAAAGATCCCAAAGAAACATCAATTTCTCCCAATTTTGGGATATTATTCCACGAAACTCTTTCTGTTCGCTCTTTAGTCGGCAATTCCATCATTCCAACGAAAAACGCCTCAAACCCAAAGGTTTGAGGCGTTGTAAAACTCATCTATGCGATCTCAGCACACTTTCAGCGACGAATACGCTTGATCGTTGCCAAACCACCAAGACCAAGCAATGCAAAGGCTGCCGAACTTGGAATCGGGACAATCTGGATTGTGTATGTCAAGAACTCTCCCGCTACGGAAGTGTTCGACCAATCATCGGTCGCGTAATCGCCTCGGCTCAGGTGATCAACACCTGAATCAGCGCCGCCGCCGCCGGTTGAAAACACATCGAACTCAAGGACACTACCGTTGCTCAACCCTAATGAGGAGAGTGAAATCGCAAGCATTTGGATGCCCGAAGCATGTCCAGAATCATCGCCTGTAATATCGGTTCCCGCGGCGTTGGTCGCATCGTCCAATCCCCAAGCTGAACCATCCCATGAATACAGTTCCCCGCCGGCACCACTGCCGCCATCATCAGCCCATGAGCCTACGAAATTCGTAATTCCGCGTCCCCAATCAACATTTCGGCCCCAAGGGTTTCCATTATCACCAGCGTTTGCCCCAGTGTCCATACCAATGATGTACTTACCCCAGTTGGACGCATCGAGATCACCCACCATGCTGATCGCAAAGTAGAGAAAATTGGCGTCATTGGTCACTTCCACCGAAGTGATGTTGAGATTGTCAACGCCCCCAAACGAGCTATGAATATCATCGGTTGCATCGGTATACACATCCGCCTGCGCCCCGCCCACGATCATCGCGAGTGTTGCAGCTGTCAGTAATGCTTTGCGCATTGTTCTCTCCTCTTCTAAACAAACGCACAGGTGTGCGCATGGTGATGATGTTCTTCAACCCCCAGAGTAGGGTGAATAGACAACGCTCACGATATACGAAACTTGTTTCTCATGCAAGAGCCAGCAAGTCCAAAACACTCAAATTTGTCCAAAAACAGGACAAAACCGTGTTTTCAGGCCCTCACTCGGCTTGCGTGACCTGATCGTCATTCAAATCTGACTCAACCCCAAGATAGGGTAGCGCTTTTTCGACGATTCGCCGAACAACCGGGCCGGCCACCCAAGATCCGTAGTGATGGCGTTGGCGGACGCGTTCTGGGCCGATGTCGTCGAGTACCACAAGCACCACGATCTGCGGATTCTCCGCAGGAGCTGCCACAATGAAACTCGAATGGTGCTGCTTCTCGTAATACGCTTTCTTGGTCTTGGGTGCAAGCATGCCCGGTGGAGGAACGAGGGCAATCTGCGATGTACCGGATTTACCAAACATCGAATACATCGACTCAGGCTCATCTGGATATTGACGAGCCCTGTTGAGATCCATCCGCCTGGCAACCTCGCGCATAGGCGAAATCGTGCGCTGGGCAGCTTGGGCAGAAAACACACGCTCGATGATGATCTCGTCGCCAACCATACCCGGCCTGCTCCGATCACCATCTGCGGTCAGCCGAACCTCGGGGAGCGTTCCCGCCAGTTCACCCTTGCGCGCAAATACAGAAAACGCACGCACCATCTGAATAGGTGTCACCGCGACAGCGTATCCCATCCCGACAGAGGTCTGCGTATATTTATCCCAGTTCTTCTCTGACTGCACGATGCCCGTCGATTCGCCAGCAAGCCCGATCCCGGTTTTATTTCCAAACCCGAGCGCCCGAACGGCTGTTCGCAACTGTTCATGGCTCAGCCGAGCGGTCGCCATCGACATACCGATATTGGATGAATACCGCAGCACCGCATCCCAGTTATCGAGATCGTCATAGGTATAGACATCAGTAATCACCCGGTTGTATTCATTGCGAATAGATATCTTCTTGATATCAAGCACTTCGTCGTCAGGAAGCAACCCTTTGGTCTTGGCGAGTGTCCATGCGAAGGGTTTGAAGGTTGAGCCGGGCTCGTAGATATCTTGCAGGCATCTGTTGTACGCCAGTGCGGGCTCGATCTCTCGGTTGGGATCATCACGAAGCACCTTGTACCTTGGTTGATCTTCGACCCTTGGCATCCGCGGGCGCGGGATATCTGACTTTGGATCCCACCATTGGACGGTTTCGAGATCTGGGATCTCACGAAGCACATCGCTCATCGCCAAGATCTCGCCGGTGTGTGGGTTGAGCACGATCGCGCGTCCGCCCGCAGCATCGACCTCCTCGACCCCTTTGACAAGTTCTTTATAGACCATGCGTTGAAGTTCGAGATCGATACTGAGCCGAACATCTTGCCCTTTATCACTTTCGATCCATGCTCCGCGTTGGACCCACAGCGGGCGTCCTTTATGATCGCGCACATAGGTCTTTGAGCCGTCTTCGCCGACAAGTCGATCGTTAAAGAGTTTCTCAGCCCCAAGCACACCTGTCCGCTCGGTGCCCGTTGGTGTATAGCCAAACTTGCCCACGATCGAGCCGACGAGTGCTTCGCCGGTTTGTACACGCATAGGGGTATGCTCAAGCGTAACGCTCGGCAGCTTACCCGCCTTTTTCAAGTCTCGAACCCGTTGGGTCTGTTCTTGATCGAGCACCGATCCCATCGGCAGATACCGAGAGAGCTTTAACGCCTTCCCCTTGGTCGCACCATCTGGTGTGCCAATCGTTGCGATACCCACAACTGACGCTTTCTGAGTTGTTGGCTTTGTACTCCCCGAGGCACGGATCTCGTCGTTGCGCACCATCTTGCGGATCAATCTTGCCGCGATCTGATCGGTTGGCAGATCGATCACGCTGCCCAAGTTGACGATGACCAGATCAATCGCTGATGGATTGCGTTTCATCGCATCATACAAACCAACGGGATCGACAACCACGCGATAGCCCACACGGGTGGTCGCCAATACGCGCCCTCGGCGATCGAGGATATCGCCTCGGACTGATTTGAGCGTTTGCGATGTTGTTCGTGAAGCGACAAAGCCTTGGAGTTGTTCGCTTGGCGCAAGTTGAAGCTGAACCACGCGCCCGAGTACGATTGCTAGCCCGAGGAGCGTCCCGATTCGGAGCATCCATGCGATCTGGCTGCTACGAGATCGTTGCTGAGAATCAGCAGGCGATGGTTCCATCAGTGCGTCGCGTTCATTGAGCATGGGATAGCCTTCGGTGTCTATTTTGAGTGCAGAACTACACTGTGATCAATCTTCAAGAATCCATGAATGCTCGGTTCGGAAAGCCTCATCCATCCATGCCGGGTCGTTTGGATCCAACGCATCAGCCTCGACCACAGCTTCCATATCCTGAGCCTTCGTAAACCGGACCGGGTGATGCACCGCGGGATCGTAGCCTTGATCCTGCTCGTGTTGAAGCGCGAGCATCTCGATCACGCGTTGGGGTGTGCAAGACTGGGCGATCTGTGTTCGGATCTCGCCGACCCGCTCGTCGAGCCTTTGGCTGCGATGGCGAGCCTCGGCCATCTCATGGGCTGCCTGCAACCTAGACTGGCGCACCGAGAGCAAACCCACCCCACTGCTCCCGCATACCAGAATCAAAACCACCAACTTGATAAACACAATCAGACTCCACACACTCGTTTGTACATTACTTGGCCGGGATCTTGAGCGTCATCCCGATACGAATCGAGTTGGCACTCTCTAGCCCGTTTAACTC
Source organism: Planctomycetota bacterium (assembly GCA_024280755.1). Taxonomy (GTDB): domain Bacteria; phylum Planctomycetota; class Phycisphaerae; order Phycisphaerales; family UBA1924; genus UBA1924. The sequence goes on along the minus strand of JAJRPN010000022.1, from coordinate 23,968 downwards.
CGCGATCTCATCTGCACGCTTTGATGTGCCTAAAAACTTCATCGAGATCTGCCCGAGGGTATCGCCCGAAACAACCTTGTAACTTGTCGGCGATGTTGATCTTGACTGGGTTGTGCCCGAGCGTGTTCCATCCTGCTTGGCATCGGCTGGCAACTTGAGATAAACCCCGATCTTGAGAATCGCGTCTGGACCAAGCACATCGGCGTTGAGCGTGTGGATCTCGTTCCAGCGTTGACCATCGCCGAGTTTTTTTCGTGCGATTTTGATGAGCGAATCGCCCGCAACAACCTTGTACAGATCATGCTTGATCGTTGTAGATCCTGGCAATGGTCGGCTCTTGGGCTGGTGCGAACGCTGTGATCTTTGAGCCGCCTGCGGGAACTCGGTCTCTTGCACATGGTTCAATGCACGATCGAGGATCGAGCCAGGCGCGTTCGAGTTTGTTGCGACACTGCTGCGGCCATTGCGAATCTCAACGGGTGCGAATTGTTGGACGGGGGCAGATGTCCTCTGTGGAGTACCAAACGCCGAGCCAACAGCCTTCTTGATCCCCTCTTGTTCGCGCTGACCAAGCTGGGTGATTGGCCCGGCTGCGATCCGCTCTTCATTCGATGCTTGCTGATCGAGCATCATCGTGTTGGCCTGCGAAAAATGATCGCTGACCAAAACGCCAACGACGAGTACGAGAACGAATCCGATGATGAGGGCGAGTTTGCTTTCTCTGGTCACGATCGCTTCCTTGCGGCTAAGAGGAGATATGGAGCATCAACTATCAAATATGCAGACCTACCCAGAGTCGATCCTTGACCCGGAGCAATAACACAATCTGAATCTATCCGTTCGCGTCTCCACGAACCGACTTGCATACCCGCAGCTTGGCACTGCGCGACCGCGGGTTGGACCTGATCTCGGAATCGCTCCCGATGACCACGCCCCGAGTGATCGGCTTGATCCATCCCGACTTCGCCCACTCCCCGAACGCCCGTTTGACCGGACGATCTTCGAGCGAATGAAACGCGATAATCGCGACCCGTGCGCCTTGGCCAATCCAGCTTGGTTCACTTCCGTTCCCCGACTGGGATTGTTTACGAATCGCGATACCCATGACCCGGAGCAGCGCATCAAGGCTGCCCAACTCGTCATTGACTGCGATCCGCAACGCCTGGAAGGTCTTTGTTGCGGGATTGATCGAACCGCGTGGTCCGCGGCTTGCAGAACGAATAATCTCAGCAAGCCGATCAGTCGTTGTAATCGGCTCAATCTCTCTGGCTTCAACAAGTTTAGATGCAATCCGACGGGCCGATTTTTCTTCGCCATATCGCCAGATGATGTCCGCCAAATCGGCTTCTGGGAGCGTATTGACCAGTTCTGCTGCCGTGATGGGGGTCGATTGATCCAATCGCATATCCAAAGGCCCAGAAAAACGAAAACTTAATCCTCGCTCAGGATCATCCACCTGCGTGCTCGCAAACCCAAGATCGGCCAAAATCATGTCCGCCGAGATGCCCATCGCTTTGAGTTTGGCGGGCAGATCGGCAAAGTTCCCACAGATCGCATGCACCTTGGCTGAACTCGGATCATCAGGACATAACACACTGGAAACAAACGACTTCGCACGATCCAAGTTCCCTTGATCGAGATCATTGAGCACAATGGTGCCCGTTGGCCCAATCTTGGCGGCGATCAACGCCGCATGCCCGCCAAGCCCGGCGGTGCAATCAACAAAGACCTCGCCGGGTTGCGGATCGAGCAGTTCAACCACCTCGTTGGGCAGCACAGGAATATGGTTCAGTTCATCAGCCATACGGGAGGATAGACCTTGGCGATCTTCCTATCCTCATCCGTGCAAGAACCCATCATCGATCCATCATCTGTCATCACCACTGCCAACGCGGCATCCGATGTTGCTCAGATTCTCTACGGCTTATCTATCCGAGGCGTCCGCGCCAAAGCCGTCGAATCGTATACCAAACGCAAAGACCGATTCCTCATTATCCTTGAATCCCCCACTCCGATCCAGCACCAAATCGCCAACGAATCAATCGCAGGCATCTGGGATGCGATCCTCGAAGACTACCAACGCGCCATCACCCTCGACGGGCATTGCTTCTTCTGCCAATACGATGTCACCAACCTCCCCAAGCCCACCACCTGCCCAGAATGCGGCCAAAACCTCGATTCCCACACTGCTCGCCGAACAATGCGCGATGGTACGAAACTATAAATCCCTCTTGGTAGCACAGGTGTCCCGCCTGTGATCTTCATCTCTTCTTTTGGTGCCCTGCTTCTGACCCGACCAACGGGAGGGCAAAGCAGGTCTTTGATTCGCGGATAGTCTCCGTTCCTGCCAGGGTACCCGGCCATCATTCGCCTCCCCCACGCTTGTGGGGGAGGTGCCGAGTCTTCGAGGCGGAGGGGGTCTTCTTTGAAAGAAGGCAATAGGCAATTAGGGAAGAGGGAAGAATAAGACCCCCTCCGTCGCTGCGCGACACCTTCCCCGGAGGCCCGGGGGAGGCGAGTTGGGCACAGATGCCGGATCTGGATCTACTGGATATCGCGTAATCTGGGTGCCCTTACTCGCCGTCTTCGGCGCAATGAGGTCATTAAAAACGGCGCAACCGATCCCGACTGCGCCCATAGAGGGCGAGTCGAGGCACCAATAGCAGTAAGGGTGCCACTGCTTGACCGTCTTCGGCAAGCAGTGTTCTCAGTATACAGCCAGCATTGAAAGACACGCCTTGCCGAAGACGGTCAAGGCGTGGCACCCGGCATACTAACTATAAAACGAAAGAGCCAACACAGAGCTTTCGCCTGTGTCGTTTCGTCTCCAGTTCACAAATGCACTGCACTCAATAATGTCTTGAGCAATATCAGGACACCGGGTCTTGAACTCTTTGTAGCTATCAAGTTGGAGAGTTAGCACTTCACCCGGCTTGATGGTCACTGACCTCATGCCGTCTTCTTCATCAAGATAAGTCATGCAATCGACCCAGGCATCCATATTCCTGCCGTAGAAAGCTGGGAAACCAAATGCTTCCTGAAACACATCATGAAAAGTATCACGATTTACAATCAATGAGCAATTAATCGAAACGATCGGGCCACAACTCATAGCTCACTCATTCCCCGGCCAAGCTGAATTCAGGAACTTACCGTCTTTGTGGAAGACTTCGCCATCCGCTGCGATGGTGCCGCCTTCGCGGAGATCGCAGACCATGTCCCAGTGGAGGGCGCTCTCGTTGGTTGAGCCGGATTCTGGGTAGCCCATGCCGCAGGCGGCGTGGAAGGTGCCTCCGATCTTTTCGTCGAAGAGGGTGTTCTTGGAGAACTCTTTGATCGAATAATTGGTGCCGATGGCGATCTCGCCCATGTTACGGGCCCCCTCGTCTTGGTCGAGCATGGCGATCAAGAACTCCTCGTTCTTTGTTGCACTCGCGTTGACGACCCGGTTGTCCTTGAACTCCAAGCGAATCCCCTCAACCTCTCGTCCGTTGTAAACCCCGGGGAAGGTGTAGTTGACATGGCCGTCTGCGCTTTGTGGGCCACAGAAGACTTCGCCGTCGGGGAAGTTCTCGCCGCCGGAGCAGTTGATCCAGATGGACTTGCTCTTATCGACATTCACGCGAAGGTCGGTGCCGTCGTGCCCGTCGCGGGCGGGTGCTTTGAAATGAAGCTCGTCTTTGGTTTGGAGAAAATCGCACACGAGTTGTTGGCGGGCGTGGATCTGTTCCCACGCAGCGACTGGATCGGGCAGATGAAGAAGCCCGGCTTCGAAGACGAATTTTTCGTATTGGGCGAGTGACATTTCAGCATCTTGGGCGGAAGCGAGGGTCGGATAGAGCGTGCCGCACCAACGAAGATCCCCGTCGGCTGCGCGTTTGAGGAAGGTGTCCATCCGCGGGCCATTGGCGACGCGGTTCATCGCGACCTTCTTTGAATCCACACGCGAGAGCGATTTGGTATTGGTATCGGCCCAAAGCCCAATGCTCACATCGACCGTCTCGGTAAGATACATCTCGACGGGGTTGAGAAACTTGAGTTGCTCGTCGGTCCCGTGCTCAAAGAGGATGTCGGCGAAGGTGGAGTTGCGCATCGACCAGAACGGATTTCCGCCGGCCTTGAGGACGGCTTCAAAGGTGGCCTCGACCATGGGCATGGCGATGGGATCGGCACCGATTGCGACCAGATCGCCTTTTTTGATCTTTGTTGAGTATCGAACAATGACATCGGCAAGTTTATCAAGGCGTTGATCGCGCATCATGGGCTCCAATCGAGCAGAAAAATGAACAACTGGGCTGTTTTTCGTATCCACTATGAACACGAACCGAGATCGCAGCCGTACAGTTGTGACCAAACTATACGCGCTCGGCGCGATTCACACAGTTTTTTGATCCAAACGGAGTATCCAATATGAAGCGCACGACGCAACTCTTCACCCTGACCACCGCGATCCTCGCGACCATCGTCATCACCATGATCGTTTCGCCCGCAGACGCGAACAAACGCTATTCGATCGAAACGGGTGATATCGCATTCGTCGATGTCTTCAACCTCATCGACAAGGCATTGCTTGTTGAAGACATGGCAACCGCCCGAGCAGAGTTCAACACCAAATCGACCGAAGCACTCGCCGAACTCAAAGAGCAGATCTCCCAGCTGGAAATCCAACTCAACACCATGCAGCCCGACGATCCAAACGGGGCGGCTGTCTATCAGCAGTACCAGGCATTCTCTGGGCAACTCCAAAATGCAAGCCAACAAATCAGCGCGAGCTACCAGACGCTTATCGCTCAGCAGATCACCAAAGGATACCGCGAGATCTATGCGGCGGCCAATGAGATCGGTGCACAAGAAGGGTTCGCGTTTGTCTTCGCAACACGAGCCGATGGCGAACTAATCCAAACCGATACCATCACAGGCATCACCCAAGAAATCCTCGCTCGCCCATTGATGACCCCGCCAAATGGCACCGACCTGACCGAACTCGTTCGCGTCAAGCTCGGATATCCTGAAAAGGCACCCGAGCCAGTAGTCGAAGATGAAGTAACAACTGAAACAACTACGCAAACAGATGCTCAAGCAACTGCACCAGAAGCAGTCACACCAGCAGTCGAAGTGCCCGTCACCGAAGACGAATAAGCACTCTATCGCTCTGATTCAACATCAAAAAACGCCGAGCGATTGCTCGGCGTTTTTTTCTGTCTCATCTCTCTCTGGTTCAGCCCGGTTCACTTCTTCATCAAAGGCGAAGAATCTCGATCATCGGCCCAATGTGCTTCTCGTAGTTCTTCCACCGCTCGGTTGAGCTGGTATACATCGGCTGACGGATCTGGGCAGCGCTCGCGGTATGCACTGATTTCTTGCTCTTGTGAAAATCCATACACGCCTGATCAAACGGCAATCCAACATGCCCGAGCATCGCGCGGATGGATTCCTCTGGCTTGGATGTGGTCTCTTCATACACCGCATCGTGCATGGTGATCCCGAGTTTGTTGGTGATGTGCTCCATCACTTTGGTATAGATCACATACTGCTGAGCGCACGACTCAAGATCGGTTGCATACATCAGCCGAGGACCAAAACGCTGGAAATAGATCGACAAGCATGTGTCAATTGGATTGCGCTTGCAATGGATAATGTGTGAACCCGGCAGGATCCTCGAGATAAACCCAGAGAAGTAGAAGTTCTCAGGCATCTTGTCACACACGCGTTTGATCGATTGATCGGGGAAGTTTTTATCGAGCATTTTCAGATACGCCTCGCCCGAGTTGTTGATGTACGCCTGATCGAACTCGTCGAGTTCTTTCCGTCGGGCCAACGCATCAATAAGCTGCCCTTCGCCGATGCCGTTGGCGTTTGGATGCGACGCAATAATCTGCTCGGTGAGTGTTGTGCCCGATCGAGGCATCCCGACGATAAAGACGGCGCGAGACCCATCGATCCCTGAAGAAGGCACCTCGGCGAACCGCTCAGGCTCCCACCGCTCAAGATATTTTCCAAGATCAGAATGCTCACCATCCTCAGACATCGTGTTGCCTTTAAAGAAGCATTCAAACGCCTCGTCATACTCACCAACAGAATCGAGCAGATGCCCGAGTACAAAGAGCATATCTTGGCGAACGGTCCGTGGAATATCGGGCATCACAAGCCCTTTGCGCAGGGCATCGATCCCCTTGCTCTGGCATTTGAGCTCTCGGCATAGCTGACCATAAATCCCGAGCACCCTCGGATCAAAGTTCGCTTCGATTGCGCCTTCGACAATCTCGAAAGCCCGTGGAGACTGCCCGTGCGATTGCAAAAGCCTCGCCTTGACCATCACCGCACGCGGATAGTTTGGCGCGACCTTAAGCGCGGTATCTACAGCCTGGTGCGCCTTGCGGAGTTCGTCGAGCCGACGCAATGCAGATGCAAGATCGCAGAGCAGATCCGGATTCTTCGGATCGAGCTTGCACGCAAAGTTCAAATACCGAATCGCTTCGACACTCTGATCGATCATCATCATCGAGTTGCCCAGCATCCGAAGCACCTGCAAATCCTGAGGCGACTGCTTCAAGCACTCAAGCAATAACGCGATCGCCGAGTCATACTGCCCTGCTTCAACCAGATTAAAACAGTTGCGCACCGTTTTTTGGTACGCGGTCTGCATCGGCTGCCCGGGGCTTTGGGTATTAAACTGTGACATATAAACTTCGCTCCGTATTCGACTCAAGAAGATGTATCTGATTAGGTGTCAGCAAGAGAATCTTGTTGAGCATATTCACCCAGCTCATCAAAGAGTGGGCCGAGATGCTTTTTATAGTTCAACCACCGCTGTCGGCTGGTTTTATAAATCGGTTGACGAACCTGCACGCTGCTCGCAGTCGCAATATGTCCACGCGACTCATGAAACTTGAGGCAACCTTCATCAAACGCAAGCCCAACATGCTTGACCAACGCTCGCGCCCGAGGCTCGGCATCATCTACCAGCTCCTCATACGAACTCTGCATGATCTCAAGATCAAGCACCTCGTACCAATGATCCATCACCCGCCGATGGGCGACATACTGCTTGCCAAGCTGGGCAAGATCACGCGAGTAAGGCACATTGACCCCGAAGTTTTGGAAGTACGAACTTAAGCACGAATCGACCGGATCACGCAAACAATGGATCACCTTCGCCCGTGGAAAGAGTCGGCTATTAAACCCGAGCGTGCGCTCAGCCCCAATATGCTTGTCGATCACCCGCGTGGGTTCAGGACCAACACGCTGATCGATCAGATCGAGATACTCTTTGGCATAGCTGTCCATGTCCTCGCTCGTAAGCGATGTTGGTGATCGCCGACGGAGCATCTGCCCGGTAAGCGAACACTCGCCGATCCCCGCAACCTGGGGATGACCGGCCAAAATCTGCTCGGTCAGGGTCGTGCCCGAGCGAGGCATCCCAACAATAAACACAACCCGTTCCGTCTCGATTGAAGACACAGGCAAGGCCTTGAGCATCTCAGGAGTCCACATAGAGATCATGGATTCTGCGTGCAGCACCTTGCCCTGAATATGCCCAGCGTTGGCGATCTTAAACGCTTCGAACGCTTTGTCATATTCACCAAGCGCATCATAGAGATGCCCAAGCTCAAACCGAGCGGATCGCTTATGACGCTCAAACGCTTTGGGATGTTCGAGCAGTTGATTGATCGCATCGATCCCCGCAGAATAGTTCTTCTGTGCCCGAGCAAGTTTCGCACGCGACATATAAATCAACGGATGTGGTTGATCGATATCCTTGGCACGATCAAGCACCTCGCTGGCGAGTTCAAGCTCGCCAGCATTCATATACCCCGTCACTTTGGCGTGCAAGCATGCTCCGTGTGTTGGATCCCATGCCAACGCCTTGTCGAGTGCAGCGTGCATCTCATCGATCCGGTTTCCTTCCATCAATGCCTGCGAAAGGAGCAACAATGAATCAGGAAAGTTGGGCTTGCGTTTAACGCAGCGTTGCAGAACTTCGACCGCATCGCGTGCGAACCCAGAAGCGATGAGAACTTGCCCGAGCCGAAGGAGGATGTCAGGATTGTTCTTGTCGAGCTCATTGGCTTTGACGAGCATCATCTTGGCCACGCCAAAGTTTTCCGCGTTGATCGCTTTGATCCCCTTGGCAAGGTACTCGGCTGCTTTGCGTGTGTTCTTGGCCATAAAAGCTGTACCCTCCAAACATCCCAAACACTAACTCAAGGCAATATCGGCATCGAATCGGCCTCAATCAATCGAGCATCTGGGAACAATCCCGATCTCCAAGCCCGATCCCTGCTAATCCTTCCGATCCCCCCGACCACCCATTTGGGAAGCCCAAACGAGGATCTCACACCCATCATATCCCTGTGACAATACCGCGCGTAGAATATCGGGCCCGGCAATCGAAGGATCAGATCCTTTTTTGAGCCTCAGATGTGCGTCCGAAAATCAGCCTGTGATCATCCGATCACCCCGGAGCTTGGATTGAACACGATCTTCGATACACGCCGATACCTGATCCCGTTTCGAACCGGGCTGTTGCCTCAGATTTTTTGCGATACGCTTGTGCTTGGTTCCGGGGTTGCCGGGCTTCGCTCAGCAATCGGTGCTGCCCAGAGCGGGCAGGTCATTGTGTGCGCCAAAGACACCCTCGATCTGACCAACACCGCATGGGCCCAAGGCGGGATCGCAGCAGTACTCGATCCACAAGACAGCATCGAAGCCCATATCCAAGATACCCTCACCGCCGGCGCGGGGCTGTGTGATCTCGAACCAACCGAACTCATCTGCAAACTCGGCCCAAAGCGGATCCAAGAGATTATCGATTGGGGCATGAAGTTCGATCGCAATGGGCAAGATGAGCTTCGCGCAGGGCGCGAAGGCGGGCACAATGCTTCTCGCGTCTATCACGCCGGGGGCGATGCGACCGGGATCGAACTCCAACGCACACTCATCGACCAAACCAACCAGCACGAAAACATTCGGCTCTTCGATCATTGCTTTGTCATCGATCTGCTCACCCAATCCAACGAGCCGGGCTCGCCTGTGCTTGGCGCGATCACATGGCATCCTAAATATGGCTTGCAGGTCATCTGGGCGCGCACAACAATTTTAGCGATGGGCGGCGCCGGGCAGGTCTTCCGCGAAACAAGCAACCCCCGAGTCGCCACCGCAGACGGCATCGCGATGGGCTATCGCGCCGGGGCACAGCTTGCCGACATGGAGTTTGTCCAGTTCCATCCCACCACGCTCTACATTCCAGGAGCTGCACGAGCATTGATCTCCGAAGCTGTCCGGGGCGAAGGTGCCTTCTTGCTTGATCACTCCGGGCATCGGTTTATGCCTGCCATTCATGAACTCGCCGAGCTCGCGCCGCGCGATGTGGTCGCCAGCGCGATTGTTCGCCAGCTCGCACTCCAAGGCGGCAAGCATGTTTGGCTCGATTGCCGACATATCAAACACTTCCCATCAAGGTTCCCAGGAATCCATCGCACGCTTGGTTCATTCGGGATTAATCCCAAAACCGATCTCATCCCGGTTCACCCCGCAGCCCACTACACCATCGGCGGCGTGCGCACCGATCTGCAAACCCGCACCTCTGTCCCCAACCTGCTCGCGGTTGGTGAAGCCTCATGCACCGGGCTTCATGGTGCCAATCGGTTGGCATCCAACTCCCTGCTCGAAGGACTCGTCATGGGCGCGATCGCTGGCGAAGAAGCAGCGAATCGCGCAGACACAGCCCCGGTCTCACCGGGCTCAATCGTCTCGGCAATCGAACATTCAAACCACGCCGAGCTCGATCTTGATGATGTCCGTTCCTCGCTCAGATCCACCATGTGGTTCAACGCCGGGATCGAACGCACATTGACCAAACTCGACGACGCCTGCGATATGTTCGATCTCTGGGGCAGATACACCTTGGACAAGGTCTTCGAGACCCCCGATGGCTGGGAGGTTCAGAACATGCTCACCGCTGGAGCCCTCATTGCCCGCGCCGCGCTCAATCGCCCCCACTCGATCGGAACCCACACACTCGTCGATACGCCAGCACTCGAATCGGCTGATGCCCATGATGCACAATGTCCCCAAGCTCATCAGCACATGATCTGGATCCGAGGCTCATCGTCGCCCTCCTACTGCCATGCCCTCTCGCCAATCACCGAACACACAACCAATACAACTTGTGATTCAACCACAACCAAAGGCGAACCGAACACCGATCTGGGCGTATCGAAGAACTGATGACCCGATCAACCTTCAAATCTCCGCGCAACCCCTTGCTCACCTGCCTGTGCTTGTTTGCAAATCTGCTTCTATTACCCATGCTTGTGGGATGCCAGCCTTACGAACGGGTCGTCGCCCGATCGAGCCTGCTCTCAGGGCTTGACGGCTCATCATCGACGATCCCCGAAAAACAAATCGGAAGAGCACTCCCCGATTTTCTCCGCACACCAGACGAAGGCATCCGCACTGAAGACGAAGACGGCACCGTCACCCTCTACGCCAAATCCCTCCGCCAGCTCATGGCCCACATCACCACCACAATCCAGAACGGCGAACGAGAACTCTTTGTCGAACAGGTATTGTGCGACTTATCCAAAGATGAGTTCTATGAGCGCGGGCTCGATCCTGGCTTGGCATTCGACGAACTCGTCAAACGCCAGCGGAGCATCTTTCGCCTGTTCTACTTCATGCCGATGGGCGAATATACACCAGGTCTCTTTCTTGAGAATGTCGGACGGAACACATTCCGGCTTCAGATCTCGCGTGCCCGCAATCAAACCCTCTATTGGATCGGGATCGACACCGTATTCGAGCGTGGAAACTATCGCCTGCGGTGGTTTGTGCCCTAAACGGATTCTGCCTACAAACACTGTCTTTTGGACTGTGTCTCCCTATTATTTCCCATGAGCAATACCACCCCAACAACCGAATCCCCTGCCCCACTGTGCCCCAAGCCATCGATGCGCGAGATCAAAGATCTCGATGCAGACACGCTCCTCTCTCGCATGCTCGTCGGGCTTGAACACTTTGACCCACGGGTTGTTGAACTCGACAGCCAACAAGTCGAACAAGCATGGCTCGAAGACGCTGGCGTGGGCACTTGGCCAATCCGTGTGTTAATCGGGCACCTCGCCGATGCTGAAATGGTCCTTGCAACTCGTTGCCGAAAGATCATCGCAGAAGACAATCCAGAACTTCACCTCTGGGACGAACACGCATTCATCGACGGCGGGCTCTATGGCTGCACCGAAAACTCGAACCTGCTCCCACCAATGGGCGGCGATCTGGCCATGATCCATACCACCCGTTCGTGGCTCATCGCATTGCTCATGCAACTCGATGAATCACAATGGAACCGCCAGGGCATGCACCCAACCAACGGCCCGACAACTGTTCGCCAAATCGCAAACCAACACTGCTGGCACCTCGAGCACCACGCCTGGTTCCTCAACGCCAAAGTCGAAAAACTCCTCGGCCCAATCCCCGAAAAAACCGGATGCTGTGGCGGCGGCGGTGGCGGATGTGGATGCCAAAGCAATGCCAATGATGCTCAGCAAACACAACACGACCACGGCGGCGGTTGCTGCAACCATGACCACTGATCTTGAGCATTAGTCTGAGATTCTTTGCCGAACTCTCACACACTCATTCCGCATCAAGCGGCGAGAAAAATCCCTCGATCGTTTTCGTAAACGATGCGTACTGCTCTGGATGTGTTCCTGGTCCGCGATCAAACGATGGGATCTGCTTGAAGGCGGTCGCACGAGCATCAAGCCCGACCTCACGGGCAACCTTCGCTGCGACCTTCTTGGGATCGTTCGCCAGATCGGTATAGTTCACTTCGACAAGATTCGCTCCGATTGAATCTTCGCCCAAAGTCTGTGCCCAGTGATCGAGCATCCGGTTGCTGTCGGCGACCAAGCCAGCCGCGTTAATCAAATCATTGCTGTAGGGATGATTCCCGATCATCGCGTCGCAGTAGCACGCCAATGTTGATTCCATCGGATCTCGCCGACACATCACGATGTTGATCCCCGGCAAGAATGTTGCCGCAGCACCAGCGAGCGGGATATTGAGCGGATGCGTATCAACCCCTCGCGTTGCCGACTCGTTGAGCATTGGCTCAACCTGAGCGATGTATGATTCACCTGCCTCTTTGAGCTGCGCACCGCGGAGCTTGGCCGGTTCAAACGGCACTGGGCGAAGCACGCCCTGACGAGCATTGAGATTGCGTACGCACACCCCCGCGAGTGTCTCTAAAGGCCCGAGCACCGTGACATCTTCGAGTTGACCAAGCAAATCGCCGAGTTCTTGTGCCCCAGACATTGGTGCGCCCAGAACAAGCACAAATCGCTCTCCTGCATGTGTTGGCTTGGCGAGCTTGTTCATTGTTTCGCCTGACCAATCATTGATGATCTTGGTCGTCATCATGGTGTATGAACGCGGGTCGTATGTGCCTCGCCCGAGATTGGCTGCACGACGAAACGCGCTAAACGCCTGATCATAATTCCCAAGACGATCCGCAACCATACCGATCGAGCGCAAAAGATCACCAAGGTCCATCGCACTGCGCCCAGAAACCTCGGCTTCGGTTTCGAGTTCTTTCATCACTGCTTCGAAAGCATCGTTCTTGGTACCTTCAGAGTAGAGTAAAATCTTCGCTTTGCTCAACGCAATCGGCATCGGTTCGAGCATGTCCTTTTGCCCCTGGGCAATCAACGCCAACGCATCATCTGCTTTGCCTTCGATTGCGAGCAGTTCCGCCTTGGCTGCGATCGCATCGCCACGATCTGGGTCCCATGTGATCGCTTGCTCGATCGCTTCGTGTGCCGCTTTGAACTCGCCAATAGCGGTCGACGACTTACAGATCTGCACACAAAGCCGAATCAACTGATCAACAATGCGAGGGCGAGCCTGGTTTTCTTCTTTATCGTTCTTGAGCCCGCTTTCTGTCAACTGGGCAGCCTTGATCAGATCGCTCAGCGCTTGGGGATGAACGCCCATTCTGGCAAGCACCAATCCATGAAGCGTGAGGATGGGAACATCATCAGGAAAGTATTGACGCAGCTTGCCCGCCCGCTTGGCTGCTTCAAAGACATCCCCCATCCGAAGCAAGCGATACGCCTCTTCAAAAACCTGTTGCGGGGTTGGTTGGGCTTGTTGTGCGTTTGGTTGTGTTGTTGGCTGCATGGGTCACTCCCGAAGATGGGCAAATAGGAACAAGTGAAATCTTACAAACTCTCGGCTGGCAGTCTACGCGGCCAACCAATACATATCGTTCTATCAAGGTGTGTCATCAAGCACATCGCCAAGAGCATCGACCAAAGGGCCAATATGCTTGGCATATCGCTCGTACCGCTTGGTTGATGATTTATAAATCGGCTGACGAACCTGGTCATTACTCAGCGTAATCGCGACACGACCGGTCTTGTGGAAATCAAGACATACCGGATCAAAGTCAAGCCCAATAAAATCGAGCAGCTCACGCGTGCGATTCTCTTGATCGCCGACCATGTCCTCATACACATTCTCAAAGATTGGCATGTTGAGCGGTTCGCTGGCGAGCAGTTGTTTGTAATGCGCCATGATTCGGCGATAGTTCCGGTAGTACAACCCGCAGTTCGCCAGATCGAAACTATACGCATGCCCCGCGTTGAGCAGCTGGAAGAAACACGACAAACAGTTATCCCGTGGATCACGCTGACAATGAATAATCTTCGCATCTGGGAACGCGATCGCGATCATCCCAAGGTAATGAAAGTTCATCGGCGCCTTATCGACAATCACCTCAACCGATGCATCGTTGGCCATCGCTGCGGTTTCTTCGCGATAGATCCGAGCAGCATTGGCAAGCTTCTCAGGATCATACTGATCTGGACCAATCGAATATGGGTTCTGAATACTCCCGCCAAGATCGCGGAACAACTCAGAAATCAATCCAAGCTCACCAGCACCAAACCCCTTGGGATGCGCATCAATAATCTGCTCCGCAAGTGTTGTTCCCGATCGGGGCATCCCGACAATAAACACCGGGCGAGGACCAAACGGCTTGGGAGATTCGACATTCACAAACTTCTTGGATGTCCAAGTCTCAATCATCGAATCAACCTGTTGGATCGCTCGATCATTGGCAAACACTGGCTGAACATAATCATTCGATTTCTGAAATGCATCCATCGCCTCGTCATATCGCTTCGCACGATCGAGCAAATGCCCGAGCGAGTTGTACGCATGGTGCAATTCGCTCCCGCTTGCATTCGGATTCTCTTCGATCAGCTTGTAGATCCAATCGATCGCTTCATCGCGGCGATCTGTCCGCAACACCGCGCGCCCAAACACCGCAGCAACCGAAAGCCCCTCCATCCCCCGGCTGCGAATCTCATCAATATACTCAACCGCAAGATCATGCTGATTGTTCATCACCAAAACATGCGTATACGAACTCGCCAACGCAAGCTTCTCAGGCTGGGCTTCGATCTCGGCTTTGACCAAGGCAATCGCATCATCGAGCTTGCCGCTCTGGGTCAATCCATCACAAAGCTGCGCGATCAGCGCGATCCGATGTCCCTTGTGAGAAATATGCCTTAATGAGCGCGTCGCGATCCGAACACCCTCTTCAAACCGTTGAAACCGCAAAAGCGAAGCGACATACAACGCAACCACAGGCACATGATATGGCTTTTGTTTGTACAGCACACCAGACGCACGCACCGCCGCCCGATAAGATCCTTGATCAAACAACGCTTTCGCGTTTTCATATGCATCTTTCATGCTCAACATCGGCATCGCGGCATCCTCCTCACTGCTGCTCACACATCGTCCACAACAGGGGATAATATTACGCCTATGCGACAGATCACACTCATTTCAACCGGCGGAACCATCGAAAAAACCTACGATGAACACGCCGGCACCCTCACAAACCGATCCTCAATCGTCCAAGAGATGCTCCGCCTGCTCCGATTAGAGGACATCCACATCAACACCCTCCAGCTCATGTCCAAGGATTCGCTCGATTTCACCGATTCAGACCGTCGTAGAATCGCCGGAGCCGTCGACCTACTCACAGGCACCAAAGACGACCCCACCGACTGCATCGGCATCGTCATCCTCCACGGCACAGACACCCTCTGCGACACCGGCGAATACCTCTATAACCAAATCGAAAACCCCACCATCCCCATCATCTTGACGGGCGCGATGCGACCCTTCGAGATGAAACGCTCAGACGCGCTCCAAAACCTCAACGAATCCATCTTCGCCACCGGCTCACTGGCACCCGGAATCTATGTCGTCGCCCACGGCAACGCCCACCAGTTCCCCGGCCCCACCAAAGACCGCGAACGCGGTACATTTGTGAAAGCCTAACCCCGTGGCACAGGCGTCCCGCCTGTGAGGAAGCGGTCTCTTACCACCTCCCCCGCGCCTGCGGGGGAGGTGCCGAACGAAGTGAGGCGGAGGGGGTCTTTCCTTGTTTCCTCTTCATTTTGTCACACCAACACCATCTCGAAGACCCCCTCCGTCTGCTGCGCAGCCACCTCCCCCGGAGGCCCGGGGGAGGCGAGTATTGGAGAAAACAAGCGGGTGCCACGGCTTGACCGTCCCCGGCAAGCCGTGTCTTCAAACAACTCCACAAATCCCCGGTGCCCTGCTTCTGACCCGACCAAAGGAAGGGCAAAGCAGGTCTTCGTAGTACAAACGGCACTCGTTCCTGCTTCACCCTTCGGGATGAAACAGGGCACCAAGATGAATAGACTACCTCATGTCAAAGTTCAATACATTCCGCCCATACCCTGACCCTCGCAAATCAGAATACCTCCACGCCCCACTCGGCCCAGGCGTGTATGACCTGCGACGAATATCAACCAAAGAACAAATCCTCTTTGGAATAGGCGGCCGATGTGCGCACCGCATGTCATCTCTGCTCCCCAAGCCTTTGGGAACCGGCACACGAAACAACGAAGCCAAACGAAAATACCTACTCCGCCACATCAAGGACATCGAATACCGAACTTGCGCCTGCAAAACACGAGATGAAACCGCGGATATTGAACGAGAGATCAAACAGAATCCAAAGAATAAATACCACTTCAATACTTAATTGATGCGGGTGCCCTGTTCATGCGAAGCATGTGCAGGTCTTTGTTTTCCAGAAGACATGCAGGCGCCGAAGACGCCATCAGCATGGCATCCGGCTATACAGCCTGTATTTTCACATCATAATCAGGGAATGCTGCTGTGATTTCACTTAGCCATTCCATGGCCTCAAGACCCCATCCATTAGACAGTACAAAAGTATTTCCTTGGTACTCAATTCGATTCTCATCCTCTATATACCACCGAATCGGGTCAAATCTTTTCCCCCTCTCAGCATCAACCTTGCTTGCTGCCTCAACAAACTCAGCGACAGTTTCAAACTTACCTGGCGCTGACCTAAATACATTCTTACGAACCGTGCCGGCATTTTTGATATCATCTGGATTTACACCGCCGTCACAAAGATGTTTAACGACATTCAATACAGTAACTCGCTTGGGAAACGGACCATACTCCTCACCCTCGAGTGTAATTAAATATTTGGTGAGATCGCGCCCAGATTTTGTTGACTCACGCACTCGCTGATTTTTCTCGCGCACTCGAATCCGATGATCTTCTGCCTCAGGAAGCGGGATCACTTGGTGGACATCAAGTAATACTCGATTTCCATCTTTATGCGGGCTCATCCGCATACAGCATATATCCAGACCTCGCTCATTCAGCCACAGAACGGCTGATGTCAACTCTTTAGAAAACTCCGCTGATGCAAGAACGATTCGAACATCCTGCGCGAACGACTCTTCTTTAACGCTGTCCCATTTCAGATGGTCAAGAATATTTCTCTCGGCACTTTCGACTTGCAATCCCAATGCCTCTAAAAACTTGGAATATGCTCGCACAGCCTGCTCGAATGTCATTGCTGAAATCATTGATGCATAACGGACAGCCTGCAACTCCATATGGCCGCCGTCCTCGGTTCGCTTGAGCTCAATGACAACAAGATTTGCATCTGTATCTATCGCAAGCAGATCGATTCGTCGGCGAGACTCATCCCAATCACCAAACTCCTCAGCAATCACCAAACAATCTGGCGCAATCACATCTACCTGCTCACGGAGCATTCGCTGCAAATCTGCACGCTCTTGAATCTTGGCTTCGCGAAAAGTAGTTTGAGGAATTGGACGGATTTCATCAGCAGTGAGTTCGTATAAAGACATACCAAGAGTATATCAGAAAACTGATCACTATCCAACTACTAACCTTTACTCAAGCTCCGCCATACCCCCCACACTCGGGCACGAACACTGAAGGTTCCGATCCCCGAACGGATTGTCCACGCGACCCACCGGCGACCAGAACTTAAACCGGCGCAGATGCGCAGCCGGATAGGCCGCGACATCGCGTGAGTATGGATGGCTCCACTCGTCGGCCCCCACCGCCGCGATCGAATGCGGGGCACCCTTGAGCGGGTTGTCGTCCTGCGGATATTCGCCGGCTTCGATCTTGGCAATCTCGGCCCGGATCGTAATCAACGCATCGCAGAACCGATCAAGCTCAGCCTTCGATTCAGACTCCGTCGGCTCAATCATCAGCGTGCCTGGGACCGGCCAACTCATCGTCGGCGCGTGGAAACCAAAGTCGATGAGTCGCTTGGCGATATCATCAATCTCAATCCCCGCGCTCTTCTTAAACGGCCGACAATCAATCACAAACTCATGCGCCACGCGCCCCTTCGAGCCTCTGAACAGCACCGGATAATGATCCTTGAGCCGCTCGACCATGTAGTTCGCATTGAGCACCGCGACCTGCGAAGCCTCCTTCAAACCATCAGGCCCCATCAACGCGATGTAGGTCCACGGGATCGACAAAATACTCGCCGAGCCTTCAGGCGCAGAGCTTACCGGCCCAACCGCATGCTCGCCAGCGCTCGCCGGGTTGCGGATCGGATGCCCGGGCAAGAACGGTGCGAGCTTATCATTGGCACCAATCGGACCAACGCCCGGCCCGCCGCCGCCGTGCGGGATGCAGAATGTTTTGTGCAGGTTTAGATGGCACACATCCGCGCCATAATCGCCCGGGCGACAGATCCCAACCTGCGCGTTCATGTTCGCACCATCAAGATACACCATGCCGCCAAACTCATGCACAGTCTCAATCATCTCGCGGATATTGTCATCGAAGATGCCACAGGTCGAAGGGTAAGTGATCATCGCCGCTGCGAGATCATCCTTATGCTTCTCGGCCTTGGCGCGAAGATCATGAATGTCAATCGCGCCCGCATCGTTCACCTTGATCGCAACAACCTTAAGCCCAGCGACAATAGCCGAAGCCGGATTCGTGCCATGCGCGCTTTCAGGGATGAGGCAGATGTTCCGCTGCCCTTGCCCCTCATGCTCGTGATACGCCTTGATCGTGAGCAACCCCGCGAACTCGCCCTGGCTCCCGGCGTTTGGCATCAACGAAACCGCTGTAAAACCAGTGATTTCTGCGAGCCAACGCTCGAGCTGATCGAACAAAACCGCATAGCCCTCCCACTGCTCGCGTGGCGAGAACGGATGCATATGCGCAACCTCCGGCCAAGTCACCGGCAACATCTCACTCGTCGCATTGAGCTTCATCGTGCAAGACCCAAGCGGGATCATCGAATGCGCCAACGACAACTCACGCGATTGCAACTCGGTGATATACCGAAGCATCTCCGTCTCTGAGCGATGACTATTAAACACCTCATGCGTCATAAATGGCGTGTTGCGCTGGAAGGCTTGCGGAATATCAAGCGTTGCCTCTTGAGCCATCGCATTCAAATCTTCCTTGCCCGTTCCACCGAACGCTTCGAGCAAATCATGAAGCAACGCATGATCGGCGGTTTCATCAAGCGTAATCCCAACCGTTCCATCACCAAAATCTCGCAGGTTGATTCGTCGTGCGCGAGCCGCACCGAGCACGCCATCGCTATCACCATTCACCTTGACCCGAAGCGTATCGAACACCAAATCATCAGCGATCTCATGCCCGAGCTCAATCAATCCAACCCGAAGCGTTTGCGCCTGGGCATGGATCCGCTTGGCGATATTCTTCAATCCATCCGGGCCGTGATACACGCCATACATCGAAGCCATGATTGCCAAAAGCACCTGCGCGGTGCAAATATTACTCGTCGCACGATCGCGTTTGATGTGCTGCTCGCGTGTCTGGATCGCCAATCGAAGCGCCGGGTTCCCCTGCGCATCGATCGAAACCCCAACCAATCGACCGGGCATCTTGCGGACATATTTTTCGTGTGTAGACATGTATCCTGCATGCGGGCCACCAAAGCCCATCGGCACCCCAAACCGCTGAGCACACCCCACACAAATATCAACGCCCCACTCGCCGGGCGCCTTGAGCAGCGTCAACGCCATCAAATCAGCCGCCGCAACAACCATCATCCCGTTGTCATGCGCCGTTTTCGTAAGCGATTCGTAGCACTCCACGCGCCCATCGCTCGTCGGATACTGCACCATCACACCCGCTGCATTCGCATCGGTCAGATCGAACGACTCAACACTGCCAACAACAATCTCGATCCCCATCGACTCGCCGCGGGTTTGCACAACCGCGATCGTCTGCGGATGACAATCATCCGCTACATAAAACTTTGTCCGCTTGTTTCGCCCAATCGCCACGACCATCGCGACGGCCTCCGCAGCCGCCGTTCCTTCGTCAAGCAGCGATGAACTCGTCAACGGCAACCCGGTCAGATCCGAAACCATCGTCTGAAAGTTCAACAACGCTTCGAGCCGACCCTGCGCCGTCTCGGGCTGATAGGGCGTGTACTGCGTATACCACTGCGGGTTCTCCAGCACATTGCGAAGAATCACCCCAGGCGTGATCGTCCCGACATATCCCATCCCAATACACGATCGAAAAAGCAGGTTCTTCTGCGCGAGTTCCTGAAGATCATGCCAAAGCTTGTACTCGGTCCTTGCCGCCGGCAAATCCAAATCAACATCGAGCCGAATATCCGCAGGCACCACTTGATCCATCAACGCATCGAGCGAATCCAATCCGATCGATTCGAGCATCGCTTTGGCATCATGCTCACGAGGCCCGATGTGGCGCGTCGAGAAGATCGACCGAGCCTCAAGATCGCTCGGCGTGATCGGTGAATACGACGATTCAGAACTAGGTGTGGACTTGGCCATAAGCGGATGCCCTTGCTTTTGAATATGCGTTGGGGTGGTGGTCATCGATGGAACCTCAGATGCAGAAATACACAATGTCAGTATGCCCCTGAGCGGGGATGAAATCATAGCGCACATCAGCCGAAAACTCGCTCCGAGTCTCGACGAGAATGCTTTGAGTATCAGTCCTCAGAGCCATATCGAAGCACCGAATGCACCTCGCTATACCCATCAAGCAGATCTCGCCCATTGAGAAAATCAAGCTCGATCAATACCGTAATCCCCGCAATCTCCGCCCCGGTCATCTCGACGAGCTGGCAACTCGCCTGCATCGTCCCGCCAGTCGCCAGCAGATCATCGACAAGCAACACCCGCTGCCCCTTGCGTATTGCATCTTGATGAAGTTCAAGCCGATCAGACCCATACTCCAAATCGTAATCAATCCCATGTACCGCCCGAGGCAGCTTGCCGGGCTTGCGCACCGGAGCGAACCCGGCAGAAAGTGATTGAGCGATCGCGATCCCAAAGATAAACCCTCGGCTCTCCGCCCCCACCACCAAATCAATCCCCTGACCACGATACGGATTCGCCATCAACTCCACCGACAATGCCAACGATCCCGGATCAGCAAGCAAAGGCGTGAAATCCTTATACACAACGCCAGGCTTCGGAAAATCGGGCACATCGTGAATCAGTGAAGAAAGTTTGCGAATGGCATCGGGCGTTTGCATACTCAGATCATATCCGTCCCAATCACAAGTTCATACGCGAAGTTTCTGGTTCTTCAGAGAACTCAACTGCTCAAATCTGGTATGCTCTGAGGCAGAAGAATTGATGATTTGAGACCCAGATGAGGACACCCGATGCACATTCCGCCGATGAGGCCAACCTTTACAATCGAGTTTCCGCTCAAACCAGATGCAGCAATCGATCGGCTCGCCCAACTCGTCGACGATGCCGACTACCCAATCGATGGACGAATCGCAGGCACACACCTCATGCTGGTCATCCCCCCCGCCGATCGCCATTTCTGGTCCCCCTGGCTCAACATTGAAGTACACGAGCACGATCAAGGCTCATCAATCCATGGCCGATTTAGCCCGAATCCAAGCGTATGGACAGGGTTCATGCTTGCCTATATCTCACTGACCACCCTCATCTTCTTCGCCTCGATGTTCGCGGTCGCCCAGTGGATGATGAACAAGCCCCCATCGACCCTCATGCTCATCCCAGTGTTTATTGCGATCGCAGCCTTGCTCTATTGGGCATCACTCATCGGACAAAAAATCGCCCAGAAGCAAATGCACGAACTCTACAACGCATCAATGGGCGCACTCAATCAAGAATCTGACAACATACAACCAGAGCAATAAACCCATCAGAACCACACCGCTTTCCGAGCCGTATGATCTTCTCTATCCAAAGCCCCAACAGGAGCATCCGCAATGAAACCATCTATCAGCAATAAATCTCGATCAACCCGGCTCGCTCATGCTGCTTGCATCACAGCCATTTCAATGCTGATGTCAGCCTCAGGCTGCGCGGATAAAAAGAAAGAACTCGAACCTCGCCCAGACACCCGCCCGATGGTCAATGCCATCCAACAAGCAGAACAAGATTGGGTCTGGATCTCAAACGAACAATGGTACCTCATCACCCTCGAAGGCAAAGCCTCCATCGCTGGAACAACCATTCGGCTCAACTTCAAACAACACACCTGGCTCGACGGCAACGCCGGGTGCAACAACTACACCGCAAGCTATAACCGAAAAGCAGACGCCGGGCTCAAAGTCACCGAGATACTCACCACAAGAATGTTCTGCGACCAACCCCAAGGCATCATGCAACAAGAATCTCGCTTCTTCCATCTGCTCAAACGAGTTGATGCCTACCACGCCGAACCTAACAAACTCAACCTGCTCGCCGACGGCGCCATCGTCCTCTCCTTCATGACCCTCGAAGGCGAAGAATCCCCATAACAGAACAAACCAAATCTTCTTCATCCAATCGATATCAGGCCTTTGCGCGTCTTCTTCGCGTACACACCAACCCCGCCCCCATCACCATCGCAATCGATCCCGGCGCAGGAACAATGTTCGTTGTAAATCCTTCGAGCGCAAGCGATTCAGGTGTTGAGTAATACGACTCGCCCGTCTCAATATTGAGCGTGCTGAGCGAATACCGCACGCCATGAACAAGGCTCACGCGAAAATCACCACTCAAATCTGCATTCTGCGCCAGCGTAATCTGAAAACTCCCAATCCGGTTCCCGATCCCTGAGCCATCCCGAGGCGTCCAATCCAGCCCTTCCCATTGGCCATATTCAACCTGGGCATAGTTCCCATCATGGGTATACCCGCCATCATAATTAAACTCTGACCAATCGGCATGGTTCCATGTGATATTCTCAACAACCGCCGAGCCGAAGGTCTCGAGCCCGAACGCCCCCCGCATCATGAACTCGGCATCCCTACCCAACACCATATCACCAATCACATCGAGCGTAAAAATCACCGCCCCTGTCGAAGTATCAACTTGGGTCGGCCCGCCTTCAATCCGAAGAATATAAGTATGCTCCGCCATCGCCTGCATCCCAAACCCAAGACCAGCCAGAACGCCCAATGCGCGAACAGTGTGTATGTGTGCCATAGTCAATGGTCTCCTCAACCAAAACCCGTCTTCATAGATCATGGTACCACATTACGCCCCCAACCCAACCCACTCTTTGGTGGGTTCCCCATGAAAAAATCCCCCGATTGATTCTCAACCGAGGGATTCAAACTGCATTTTAATCGCCCGATCCATTCATCGACGGCGGCGCCCCGCTGCCAATCCGCCTAAACCAAGTAGTGCGAGTGAAGATGGTGCGGGGACAACCACGACAGACGCTGATCCGTGTGATATATCACCCGTGAGTTGAGTAAAACCGCCGGTTGCCTCATCGAAGATCTCAAGCGTGAAATCTCCAATGCCGCCGGTAGTTGTAAAATCGATGGTCTGCCATGTATTCGCTTCAAAGGTGATCTGGAACCAACCCAACAATACAGGCCCATTGCCGAGCAGTGACTCTGCTGCTGCTGGGATGAATGGCGGGAAGATCAACTGACCAAAGATCAACCCATTATGATTGCCATCTCCAGCATGCCCCAAATCTTGGAAACCAAGCGCACCCCATAATGTTGTCGAAGCGTTCATATCCACGATCGAAGCCCCGTTCGTCGCCGAAATCCCAAAACCACCCCCCGAAATCGCGGTACCAAAGTCAGCATCGCCATAGATCGAAAGAGTCATCGTCCCCGATGTCCCGGTCGTTCCAAGGGTGCTCACCGAAGGCACAATCGTGAGCGATCCCGACTGCGCCTGGGCAGCAGCTGCGATGCCTGCGAATGCGATAAGTGTAATAGTCTTTTTCATCTCTCATCTCCTCTTTCGTATATATGACTCTCAGCATAGATTCGCCCGGCACACAACCCGCAAACCCTCTGTCTCCATCGTAATCGAACTCACAAGCCCATGTCAATACCAAACTCAATATTCATTCTAATGCCATGTACCAAACATTGGCGTATTCACGAAAAAAACCCCTAACCAGGGGCTTGTAGATCTTGGCCTGCCCCCATATTCTGTACCACTGCCTATGTTAGGGCAGCGGCGTTCCTTTGTCCCATCAGAGGGCTGCGGAGCGTAGCGGAGCAGGCCTCTGATGGGTGATTGACGACCCGGGTAATCCGAGTTTCCGGTGCTGGTGGGCGGTATCCAAGCGATGAATGAGGTCT